>CAVCBR010000087.1:0-2330 GCA_963600695.1 bacterium | reverse complement strand
ATTATATCAAAAAACCTGAAAAAGATTTTGCACGTTTGAATAAATGTGTTAATTTTGCGCTCAGATTTTAATAAACGTTATCTACAAAAAAATGAAAAAGACTATTATTTTAGCTGCTCTGGCACTTGGTGCCATGACTGCTTCTGCTCAAGCTCTTGAGCAGCCCAAATTCTTTGACAATTGGTCAATAGGTCTTGACGGTGGTGTTACAACTCCCCTCACACATCATGCATTTTTCGGTTCGATGCGCGGTCTTGTAGGTCTCCACGTAGACAAGCAAATCACTCCCGCATTCAAACTTGGTGTTGAAGGTCAGTTTGGTATCAACACTTCAAGCTGGGCAGGTCCTCACAGCACAACAGCATTTGACAACTCATATGTAGGCACATATGGTGCTGTTGACCTCTTCAACTTCTTTGGCGGTTACAAATGCGAAGGTCGTCCCTTCACCATCGAGGCAGTAGCCGGTGCAGGTTGGGGTCACGATTACGTTAACCACGCTGCCGGTGCCGATGCCAACTACTTCGTTACCAAAGCCGGTCTTAACTTCAACTTCAACGTTTCAAAGAAAGTTACCATCGCCATCAAACCTTATGTAGCTTGGAATATGAACGGTCAACGTGCCGCTCAATCGCCCACAAACTACAATGCCAACCACGCAGCGTTTAACCTCCAAGCCGGTCTCACATACCACTTTGGCCCCGGCTTCACATGTGTTAAACCTTATGACCAAGCCGAAATTGACGCTCTCAACGGTCAAATCAACGACCTCCGCAGCCAACTCGACGCTTGCAACGCTAACGCCGCTGCTTGGAAAGCAAAAGCTGAAGACCTCGCTAACCAACTCGCCGCTTGCATGAGCCGCAAACCCGAAGTTGTTAAAGAAGTCAGCAACAACCTCAACTCTGTACGTTACGTCTTCTTCCGCATCGGTTCATCGGTTATCACAGCCGATCAAAAACCCAACGTAGAGATGATCGCCGCATACCTCAAAAACCACAAAGACGCCAAAGTCATTGTTAAAGGTTATGCATCACAAGACGGTCCCATCGACGTTAACACCAAACTCGCTCAAAACCGTGCCGAAGCCGTTAAGACTTCTCTCGTTAAAAACTACAAAATCGACGCTAACCGCATCTCAGCCGAAGGCGAAGGTATTGGCAAAATGTTCCAAGAAGACTCATGGAACCGCGTATCGATTTGCACAATCGAAGAAGCTAAATAATTGACATTAACAGACATCAATTAAACAATATCGCCCCGGGTCTTATGACTCGGGGCGAGTTGTTTTTGTGAGGGCTGTGACGTGGTGTCGAAGCGTGTCGAATTGTGCTGAGATGATGGGGCGGCGCGTGTCTGACGGTGAAAAACGCCGTTATGGCTGCCTGTGGCGACGATGCTTGTCGTTATTTATTATGTAAATACATCTCGGCAAGACGGTTTACCCACGCTGCCACTTCATCACGCAACGATTGGGGCTTTATCACTTCAACCATGCTGCCCATGCTCAGCACCTTCATGATGAAATCGTATGTCGGAGCCATGAAATACTTGAAGTCGGTGTAGGCATCACTGCCACCGGGCAGTTCCTCTTGAGATTTGTGGAGTGGTAGCGAGCGGATGAAATCGGCATGGCGTTCATAGGCGCGCAGGACGATCGGGCATGCTGCCCGTTTGTCGCCAAGCACGACGCCAAACAAGAGGCTGAAAAACCTTTCGGCGTCAAAATCATCGGGCAACTTGAAGCGATCGGTGGTGATTTTCAAATCCTTAATGCGGTCAAGACCATACAGCCATAGATGTCCGTTACCACCCTTGGCGAGCAGGTACCAACGACTTTGATAAAGTTTTACGCAATATGGCGCAAGGTTAAAAGTGTGTGGCGTCTTGCCAAATGACTGATAAGTCACAGACAAGATGCGATTTTCTCTCATCGCCGACAAGATAGGCATCAGGTGATCGCGCCCCGACGGGATCTCGTCGACAATGATGCGGTTGCTCAAACATTTGTTGGCGGAGAGCGTGTTGCTGACAGATAGCGAGTCGAGCATCCATTTGCTTATCTTGTCCTCATCGATGCACTCGGGATTGGCTATCGAATAGCGATAGCTGCCTCCCGACTCACAAACGATGTCTACGCCATATTGCAAAAGTATCTGTTCGCGCCAGCGGTTGAATTTGCATCTTAACAGCGGCTTGCCACCGCTAAGTTCGTCATTGTCCGGCACAAGCCGAAAAAGCGGTGCATGGGGATAAGAAGATAGATTTTTAGTGTTAAAAATTAGGCGTAAAGTTTGACGAGGCGGAAAATAAAGAAATTACGGTCTCGG
>CAVCBR010000086.1:1715-2370 GCA_963600695.1 bacterium | reverse complement strand
GTATATTATGATGATAAATTCTATGGTATTGATAATGTTGTAGATGCTTCTTATTATAGGGTAATTGAGCAGCAACCATCTATTGGATCGTCAAGGTCGTTTAGAGATTACTATGCAACCGGAGAACTATTTCGTGTGGGGCATTGCACATATTTAGATGTGCAAGATGATCACAAGTCGAAGATGGTTGGGGGAATGATTCAATATTATAGATCCGGTGGGATAAATGTCAAATGCTCGTTTGTGGATGGTAAACGTGATGGCAAATATGTTGAATATGATGAAGACGGAAGAATAACCATGCAGGCAAATTATAGTGAGGGGGAACTCCATGGCGTATTTATGTTGTTTGATAAAAATGACAACTGTACACAAGTTGATATGCGACATGGAGATCCCGTAAATGACTATATGATTGTTACAAATAAAGATGGCTTTTATTCAAAGTTGCGTTTATCTGACCAAAAGCCTATATACTCTACGCCTGACCTGTCGAGCAGAGAATGTGTATACAGGGATGGCGAAAAAATTTCATACTATCGTTGCGATGGTCTGATGGTGATATCTTTAATAAAAGAGACAAAAGATTATGGTAAATATTATCGCGTATTTTTAAGTATTACAAATAAATCCTTTTATCCGATAGAGTTTGACC
>CAVCBR010000086.1:0-1562 GCA_963600695.1 bacterium | reverse complement strand
AATACAGTCGGCACAAGATTATCAGAAACGAATTAAGCGGACTCATCTTTGGGAAAGTGCATTTTTAGGATTTTCAAATGGTCTTGCCGCGTCTAATGCAGGTTATTCTACAAGTACCACTACGTCTAATTATTCAGGTATGACTTATGGCGTGGGCGGGAATAATCGTTTTTCCGGAAACAGTGTGTCGACAACAGAGACGTATGATGCTAGTGCGGCATATCGTGCTCAGGTTGCCGCATCTCAATCAATGGCATCTTTTAGTGATAGTTGTTCACAGATAAGGCAGAGTAAAAACGAGGGATATCTTAAAAGAACTACCATATCGCCCGGCGAAAGTATTGCCGGATACATTAATATCAAACATAAGAAGGGAAACGCAGTAACGGTTAATGTGAATTTAGGAGGAGCAAGTTTCCGATTTCCATACCAAAAATGATATCCATTAATTATATACTCAATAAAATATAACCTGATATGAAAAAGCTAATCTTACTTATCGGCGCGTTGTCTGTCTCAGCGAGCGCCTTTGCTTATTCAAGTTTTTCACACACGCTTACGGGACTTGAAATATTCTTGCTAATCGTGCCTGTCGGCTACATTGTTTTGTCGATAATCATTCTCGTCAGGTGGTTTAGGATGACTGCTGATGTGAGGGCTATCAGACAGCATATTACGCACGCAAACCCCAAGATTACCTATCTCATTCTTATCGGCGAGAAGGAGCAGGCACAAAAGGCGGCGCTAACAATGTTGGTCGATTTGTTGTACCCCATTTATGAAGGCTACGATAATAACAAGGCTGAGAAGATGGACACCATCATTGGTGAACGTCTGCCAAAAATCGCCGAACTCGGCATTGTGCTTCCTGATTACGTTACCTCGGGAGAGAAGTTTATAGATCATGTTAACAACCTCACCGGTAACACCGTAGCTTATTAATGGCACGGCGTCAGACAAACGCTAAAAGAACTCAAACTCAGCGCTTGAACAGATAAACCAAGCCGTTTGATTGATGATATGGTGACGGCAGGTGTCATGCCTGCCGTGGTCTATGGCATATGATACATATTGCCGGCGCGGATTTCTTATAGAGACAATGTATGAGGATTTTCCCAATTTAAAAATGAAGAGTAAAAAATTTGCTCAAACAAAAAAAACAAAGTAACTTTGCAACGCTTTAAGCCCAAGGTGAGAAGCGCGTGATGACTCCGTAGCTCAGTTGGTAGAGCAACTGACTCTTAATCAGTGGGTCGAGGGTTCGAGCCCCTCCGGGGTCACAAAACAAAGATAGTTTGTTTGTCGCGAGACGTATCAAAATACGATACGCCTCGTTGCTTTTTATGACAGTCTGTAAAAAAAAAGATTGTGCGTGCTAAATCACTGTATAATAACACGTAATAATGATTGCGTAAAAATAAAAGTCAAAAAAGTTTGCAAACTTCAAAAAAAACACTACCTTTGCAATGCAAAACACGAAAGTGCGTTGCACAACATAGGTATGGTGTCATAGCTCAGTTGGTAGAGCAAAGGACTGAAAATCCTTGTGTCCCCGGTTCGAT
>CAVCBR010000085.1:852-2858 GCA_963600695.1 bacterium | reverse complement strand
ACTTTAAATATTCTATGGCTAATGTTCGGCGAAGGAGAAATAGCAACAGACATACAGCATAGTAATTTGGATCAAGCAACAGTTTCGCTAAAAACAAATAATGACAATCGCAATTCTGTTTCACAATCTGCGCCATCTAACAATAAAGCATTACAGGGTGAACTCATATTTGATGCTCCCGGTGATGATAATCCGAATATAAATACCGGTGATCACGCCCCAAGTAATGATGAAGAAAATGTAACTGAAACAAATGTCTCCACAAATGTAAGCTCAAAAACAGAGGCAACTCCAGCCACTCAACCTCTGACACAATTTTCTACCCCCACAAAAGGGAAAAAAATATTGTCTATTGTTGCTTTTTATAGCGATAATACATTTGAAACTTTTAAAACCTCTAAGTGATATTTATTTAATATCCACGAACAACAAATATCTTTCTACAGAAATATGAAAAGTCCAATTCTTGCTCGGCTATTTATATCAACATTGCTCTTGTTTCTTTTGTTGAATTGCCGATTTAATCTTTTGGGACAAAATATACCAACCATTTATTTTGATAAGCCAGAAGGAACATATCCGACAGGGACTCAACTTAAAGTAAACATTAGCTGCGTTGATGTTAATGGTAGTTTAATTGATACTCGTTTATTTTATACTATTGACGGCTCCAAACCGACCACATCAAGTTATGAAATTAACAACAACGGAGAGATTCTTATAACCGATAATTTGCTTGAATCTCCAATAACCATCAACGTATATGCGACCAATGATGATGATATCGCTGTCTATGGCAGCGCGTCTTATCGTTTTGAAAGTTCTCGCTTCCATTTTACACGCGTGACCGCCAAAAATCAAATCAAAGATGGCGATAAAGTAACATTTGCCATATGGGGAAACTATGGTTATACAAATGAAGAAAAGCAATACTTTAAATACGCCATAGGAACAGATTACGATTCAAAAACTTACTCATATAACGCAATCCCAATATCGGTTATTGACAACAACAATATTGAAATTCTAAATGAACAACCAAATATTCTAACCATAAAAAGATCCGGAGCATCATATGCATTCTACACACAAGATGAAAAATATTTGACATGCGAAAAAGACTATTTCATGTTTATGAAATTAACAGATCCGGACGCAAATGGTAAACCCATAGCAAATGCCTTGACTACACTTACATTTAAAAACAACGTACTCTCCTCTGTTCAATTTAAAAATAGCGCAGCCTATTTATGCTGTAAAATTTTACAAGTGAATGGTGCAAACGATGCTTGGGGTACGATGAACACAACTAACAGCGCAAATTACATAACACCCGTAATGTTAAAACTTGACGACTCGTCAACGTCAAACTCCGATGACTGCGGTATGTATCTAACCCTTGACAATAATTGTTATCAATTTCCCGCTCAACCATTTGCTCAACGCTTCACATCTGAAGGTAATGGCAAATATTCTATGTCACTCTCTGCACCCATTCAAGGCCGTTTCATAATCCGCGATGGCAAAGCAGATTTAACTGGCACTTATTATGGTTTTGACCCTTCATCATACACCGGTGACAATGCATATGTCTATGCCGGAGCATTGTATAGAGAAGAGTCTAACGAATTGTTCATTGGACATCACGACGCCACATATCCCCTCGTGAAAAATCCTCAACAGTTAACATACTTCACAACTAATAGCAACGAAGCAATCGGGCAATGCGGACAACTGAATGCAGCCCTGCTAATTTTGGATACATCCGGCGATACCCCTACTCTATCTATAACAAATAAAACTGTTACCGGATATGGAGATATCAGCGCAAATAAAGAGCTTCTTTTTGAAAAATACTATACATTACAAGGCTCATATATTGGCAATAACCGCCCTTCTCTACCGGGTATATATATTCGGCAAACAAATACCGATACAACAAAAATATTTGTAAAATGACACTATCTGCCGTCCGGTAAAAATGTTCTTTGCCACACAATACGGGC
>CAVCBR010000085.1:0-831 GCA_963600695.1 bacterium | reverse complement strand
GTGTCATAATAGCTTAGCTTGACACAGCCCGTACTTTATCTTTTAATATAAATATATTGCTTTAACGTTTCGACATATTCTTCAAAAGCCCTTAGCCCTTGGGGGGTTATTTTGCATATCGTTCTCGGCTTCTTACCGACGAACCCCTTTTCTATCGAAATATATCCAACACGCGATAGTTTATCAAGTTGCACACTTAAATTTCCTGCCGTAGATTCTGTCTTTTCTCGTAGATAAACAAAATCAGCATCTTCAACATTCATTAAAATTGACATAACTGCCAATCTTAGTTGTGGATGCAACAAAGGATTTAATTCTTTCATCGAATGGACTTATTAAGTTTGCGCCTAATTATAAAAGCCGGGAGTATGAACATCAACAAAAAGCTCAAAATGTAAACTGGAATGAGCCACGTAACAAGCAGTGGCACATTGCATAGTGTCAATGCCACAACAACAAATCCCATAATTATTGAAAACACACCTCCAATAATATATGCAGACTCCTTATAAACGATACCGGTCACCGCTACACCAAATCCAACAATTATGAACGCATAGTAAAGCATTATCAACCATACTTGATGATATCCATACAGGCTGAATGTAATACAGATTACGGTCAATATAATTGCCACAGTGCCAACAATTTTCCAGAGCTTACATCTGATTTTATCTATTATTGTTGTGGCTTTTGCCTTTTTATTATTCCTATCCATAAAAAAGTGTAGAGGAAGCCCTATGACCGGAATTGCAAACCATATATAATTAAACAGCGAATTGCGATACGTAACAATTAACAACATAAACATGGCTGCTGTTATCACTGTTA
>CAVCBR010000084.1:0-3041 GCA_963600695.1 bacterium | reverse complement strand
GTCGGGAGTTTGACAGTTTTGAGATAATTTTTTTTGAAAATAATTGACTCACAATTTGGTGGAGTCAAAAATTTTTCATACCTTCGTTGCTATATTTTAGCACATTACGTCTTGTTATATCATCTTATGAACTATAAGCTCACCATTACGAAATCGAAGTTTGCAAAATGCTTCTACATTCAAACCACCTATCGAAAGAAAGACGGCAAATTGTCAACAAAAACCGTCAAAAAACTTGGCAACGAGAAGTTTATCATAGAAAATTATGGTGTCACTGATGCAGAGGCATGGGCGCGTGGTGAACTTGAACGTATGCGGCAGGCAGCAAGGGAACAAAAGCAAGGTTTGATCGTAGAGTTGCATCCTGACCGATTGACCGATAATGCCGACCGCATTTACAATGGTGGAGACATTTTTATTGAAAAAATAGCGACAATGCTCAATCTCAGGCGAATATGTGATCGCGTCAATGAGTCGCACAGAACACGATTTGACTTGGGGGATTATCTTATGCGTATGGTTAGCAGTCGCATACTTCATCCGGGGTCTAAATTCTCAGACTTTGTCAACGGCTCGCGATATATAGAGCACAAAGAGCTTAAACTTGAAAACTTTTATCGTAGCCTTGATGTCATTGCCGACGAAATGAATGCTATGCAGGGAGAAATATACAAGTATACGACAAAAAGCATCGGACGCAACACCGGGGTGATTTATTATGACTGCACCAATGTGTTTTTTGAAGCAGAGACAGATGACGAATTTCGCAAGTATGGACATTCAAAAGAAAATCGCCCCAATCCCATTGTTCAGATCGGATTGTTTATGGATATGGACGGCCTGCCGTTGGCACTTTGTGTATATCCGGGCAACACCTCAGAGCAAAAGACCCTGCAACCACTCGAAGAAATACTTGCAGAGAAGTTTGGCTTGAGTCGTTTTGTTGTGTGCACCGATGGCGGTTTGGGTTCAAAGGACAATCGCAAGTTTAACGTCACCGAAGACCGCAACTTCATCACCGTGCAGTCGCTCAAAAAGTTAAGCGCACACTATCAAGACTGGGCGACTGCGCCTGAGGGTTGGCATCTGCGCCCGCGTTTGGAAAACGACATTAACACTCGCTGTACAAAAATATACGACCTCGGGACAATAAATCTTGACGAATACGAAGACGACGTATTCTATAAAGAATGCCTCACAGATGAAAAAGCCTTTGAAGAGCACCTCATCGTCACCTATTGCCACAAGTATGACAAATATCAAAAATTATTGCGTGCACAACAAGTACAACGAGCCATAACAAAAATAAACCGTGGCGAAATACGCAAACCCAAATCGCCCAACGATTGCCGGAGGTTTATTAAAGACATGTATATCAACGAGAATGGTGACACCATTGACATAAAAACCTCAGCCACACTTGACAAAGAGCAGATTGACTCGGAAGCACGCTTTGATGGGTTCTGTGCCCTTGCGACAAGCCTCGACGATGACCCATGCACGATAATACGCGT
The DNA here is from genome assembly GCA_963600695.1 of bacterium. Lineage (GTDB taxonomy): Bacteria > Bacteroidota > Bacteroidia > Bacteroidales > Muribaculaceae > CAG-873. The sequence goes on along the minus strand of CAVCBR010000084.1, from coordinate 1,527 downwards.
AAACTCTTGGCGTTGGGAAATCGAAGACTGTTTCAGAATAGAAAAATCAGACCTTGATATGCGTCCCGTTTTTGTGCGTAACCCCAAACGCATCACAGCTCATTTCTTTATATGCTTTCTTGCTTTGTTGATACTGAAAATAATGCAAAAACAACACGAATGCCTATTCCCTGTTGGGCAAATCAGAAAAACATTGGCAGGCATGAACCTCGTAAAACTTGAAGGCTTCGGCTATATCCCCGCGTTTTCCAACACCACTCTCTCCGATGCCATTCAACAAACTGCCAACATCCACATCAACAGACAAATAAACACGCCTGCTCAACTACGCGCCAGCTATCGGGTCGCTCGCAAAAGTTAAATTACTGTTAAATATTTAAAGAGTTACCATATAGCAACATTACTATCGTGGTAACTCTTTGTGTATCTATTATTTACAAGCCAAACTGTCAAACTCGGGAAAATACAAAATATTTTTTGTCCGACACATATCATTTACAACAACTGCTTTACATATCGCATTTTTCTTGCCACATAAAAATACCGATGACAGCAAACGCACCCGGCATTCGCTGTCATCATTTATGTCGTTGCAGTAGCAATTAGGCTGCTACCTTGCGAGTTTGGCGGTACTGCGTGAGCCGTCGCTGTATCGGGTGGCAACGATGGTGATGCCACTCTCAGCCGGGGCTTGCAGTCGCCGTCCCGACAGGTCGTAGTACTCGGTGGCGATGACCTCGGCAGCCTCATCGGCAGTGACATCTGTGACGCCGTTGGTTATGGGCAATATCTTCTCGAATGGTGTCCATCCCCAAGTGTTCTTATAGAGGTCAACAGATGAAGCCGGAACATAAAGCGTAACTTTTTTATACAAAATACGATCTTCATTTTTAACCAATTCAAAAGAATAATTTGAATAAGGGGGTGTTTCATATTCGCAAATAATCGATTCGAGATTATCGGGATCTTTTAATATTGCCCAACCCAATGTTGGAGACTTATCGGTTTTTGACTTTGTGATGTGCAAACATTTTAAATATTTGTCACATATAGACCAACAGTCCAAACTTGTCGAACCTGGAGCAATTATGGTATCATTGTTACAAACAAGACATTCAAAACCTATGCCGGGCATTCCATCTTCAATGGTAACATATTTGGCAACAATACGAGAATATGGTGTTATAACGGCTAACGTGCTCGGGAGATTTAGAGTATCATTGATGGCATATTCAAAGCCATCTATAATTTTAACTATTGATGGAATATTCAGCTTTTTGATGTTAGGCTTTACCGTCCAAAAATCAATATCTTCCGCCGGTGTTGGCGTACACTCGCCCGTTATATTTACGACTCCTTCGGGCAATATTATTTCAAGGTCGCTCTTGTTGTTTTCTTTAATAGCCGATAGTTTTTCAAAACCGATGACCGGATAGACCTTACCTTTAATAGTCACTTTCTGTGGAATTACAACCCGACCGGAATAGATTTTGTTAGGGTCAGTATTCGGATAGACATATACTCCAC
>CAVCBR010000083.1:0-3456 GCA_963600695.1 bacterium | reverse complement strand
TTAGCAAAAATATTATCATTAAATTTTGGGAGTTAATGAAAAATGCGCTAACTTTGCACTCTGTAACGGCACGTCTTTTTACGTTGTCACAAGTCAGCACGGAGAGGTGGGTGAGTGGCTGAAACCACCAGTTTGCTAAACTGACGTAGGAGCAATCCTACCACGAGTTCGAATCTCGTCCTCTCCGCCAAAACGACAAAAGTCAAGCAACTGCTTGACTTTTGTCGTTAATATACGACTGAGACCCTTTGTGCCGGCATTTTTTATTGTCATTTTTTTATTACCTTTGTGGCATAATCTTCATAAAATATTGATGAATATCACAGATTCTATACACGAGATACTCTTGGCAGAGAGTCGTGCCATTGCCCAAATCCCGATTACAGACAGCTATGAACGTGCTGTATGCATGATAGTTGAACATGTTAACCATCAAGGTGGTAAACTTGTCACATCAGGTATGGGTAAAGCCGGACAGATAGCTCAAAACATTGCCACTACGTTCTCTTCGACCGGCACGCCTGCAATCTATCTTCACCCCGGTGAAGCACAGCATGGCGACCTTGGGGTCGTGCAGCCCAACGACGTGCTACTGCTTATCTCAAACTCCGGCAAAACGCGCGAAATCGTAGATCTCGTACATCTTGCACATGGTCTGTATCCGCAGTTGCCGCTAATCGTAATTACAGGCAACCCTCGATCACCGCTTGCCGAGGCTGCCGATGTTTGCATAGCCACCGGCGGAGCTCCCGAGGTATGTCCCTTGGGACTGACACCTACAACGTCGACAACAGTGATGACCGTCATTGGTGACATACTTGTCGTCAACGTTATGCAAGCTATCGGTTTTACCCGAGAGGACTATGCACGTCGTCATCATGGCGGATACCTCGGTGGCGCCGCTCGCGGTGACGATAAAATCTGCTGATGACCAAAATATCACAATAATAATCCGATAAAATTATTCGTTATGTCTACAAAAATTAAAGGCGCGGCACCGGTGTTGCAATCGCCGGTCGTTGACAATATACGTGTTGCCATAGTGACAGCACAATGGAATAGTAAAATTACACATCGTTTGCGAGACTCGGCTCTCGCCACATTTGATGGTGCCGGTATAGATATTAAGAAAGATGTTGATACCTTTGATGTGCCGGGTGCAGTCGAACTTACTTTTGCAGCATCGCAAATAATCGAAAGCGGACTCTATGATGCCGTGATTGTCTTTGGCTGTGTGATACGTGGCGGTACTCCACATTTTGATTATGTGTGTCAGTCAGTCACTCAAGGCATCACTCACCTCAACGCCGAATGCGATATCCCTGTAATTTTTGGTGTGCTGACCGTTGATAATGAACAAGATGCTCTCGATCGTGCCGGGGGCTCGGTCGGAGATAAAGGAGCCGAAGCAGCGAACGCCGCAATCGCAATGGTAGATTTTTCGCGTCGCCTTGCTGATATGTAAACATTTTGATTTTAGTGAAATATAGATTGAACCCGGACAACAAATCCGGGTTTTATCGTCTTTAATGTCAAACGACGATGTTAAAAAGACTTAATATTTTGGGATGCGACTAAATACAATGACCCAAATGATGTCTTAAAGGTGTAAGCAAAACAATAATGAATATTTTTGGTAAACATAGCAATCCTCAAACCATACAAGCCGATGATGTCGTCGCCCGATATTACGAGCCGATATATCATCACATACGACGACTTGTCGTCAGTCATGATGACGCTTGCGATGTATGCCAAGAAACATTTCTTAAAGCCTTACGATCGCTACATAAGTTGAAGAATGCCGAAGCTTTGCGCCCATGGCTTTACCGCATTGCGACCAACGAGGCTATGCGCTTTCTATCTTCACAACGCCTCGGTGATGAGCAAATTACAGAAACTTTGACGGCGACACTCGTCGCTGATGCCCCTCAAAACTCTCCGGATCCGCGCTTGTTGAAATTCAATGAAGCATTATTGACACTGACAGCTGCTCAGCGCACAATCTTCAACCTGAGACATTATGATGAACTCTCATACAACGACATCGCACAAATCATAAATTCAACACCCGAAACAGCCCGTGTCGTTTACTTTCAGGCAAAAGAAAAACTCAAACATTTTCTCCTCGCAAACAATATAAGTTGACAGTATAAATATTTACACATTATTATATGATGAAATCTTTTGTAGATAAACCCAACAACTCGATTAGCGATATTGACGTAACATTACCGCGCGAAGAGTACTACAAAGTTCCTGACGGCTTCTTTGCCCAAGAGAAACAACACATCATATCGCTTGCTCAAATTGAGCAACTGAAAAATAAACGTATGCGCTTGATACGTCAAATATCTATTGGCGCAGCTGCTGCTATTGTCGTGGCTTTGTCCTTGACAGCATTGTCATTATTTAAGACAGATTCGACCGTCAATCCGACAGCGACATCGCCTATCGCTCAATCGTTGGACGTTGCCACAACGAACAAAAAAGCTGCAAAACCAAAAGTTGGTGTCGCATCAGACATTCCCGTTATCCCACAAACGAGCACAACATCATGGAACGATGTTGATGAAGTAGAGTCTGCCGATCTTCTTATGTGGCTGTACTGATAAAATAAGGTAATCTCGAAACAAATAACAACCAAACACATACAAACAATGAAACATTCGATCATTCTCCTTCTCTCCCTCCTTCTTACTATCGGATCTGCAACGGCACGCTCCAAAGGTCCGCGCCACGATCGTCACGAGAAACGACTTGCTCCGGTTGAACAGGCAGCAAAACTATCATCAGCGATGAAACTCTCTGATGATGTCAGTTCAAAATTCGTTACCGTCTACATCGAATACTGCTCGGCCCTCGACAAAGTATTCAAAGAACACCCCCTTATAGACAAGCCCACCACTGATGACGAATACCACAAGAACAACGACATACGCTTTGACGTTGCACGTGCTATCCTTAGTGTGCGAGAGAAGTATTACAAAAAATTCTCCAAAATTTTGACGGCAAAACAAATAGACACCCTATATCGATGCGAAAAACGCTTCCGTCGCCCACCGATGATGCCCCCGGTGGCTATAAACACGTTAGATGATGCAACAATAAGAGAACTGCGACAACTATCACGCTCTTTGCGCGGGCTACAAGACTCATTGCGCAATCTTAAACTTCCACACAACCTGTCCGAAATATACATTAATGGTTATCGCATCATATCATAATAAGCGCTCCCCATCCTCCTCCCTCCCCAAAAAAAGCATATATCTACGCTAACGCTCTCCAAGCCACCGGATGTGTCGGTGATTTGGAGAGTGTTAGCGTTAATAGTAACATAACAATCTGATACAAGGCTAATAATGCTTGTGAAACTTAAGGCTGGCATACCACGGGGGAGACGGTTAACTGTTAAATAAAAGTTAAAAATCAAAAACAATAGACGGCGAAACGATA
>CAVCBR010000082.1:0-3709 GCA_963600695.1 bacterium | reverse complement strand
AATCCACCTCCTACTACCCCTACGGCACTCCCCACCGCAGCCCCAAAAACCTCACCGCCTCCTCCTCTCCCACCTCATTATCAACATCAGCAGCATCGGCGGCAAATACCTCCGCCACGGCACTCCCCTCCGTGTCGGCAAGCACCGCCTCACCCTCTCCCACCACAAACCCCTACCTCTTTGGCGGCAAAGAGCTGATGACGCAAGACGCCCTCAACGAATACCTCTACGGCGCACGAACCTACCTCCCAGCCGCCACCCGCTTCTCCTCCATCGACCCCCTTTGCGAAAAATACTACCACCTCTCCCCATACGCCTTCTGTGCCGCAAACCCCATCCGCTACGTAGACCCATCAGGGATGGATATATATTCGCTTAATCAGGATGGAACCTTTGTCCTATCGACGAAAACTGACGATAACTTTGATACTATTGTCGCAGAAAGTGGCAAAAGCATCGAAGTTGCCAAATCTTTTTTTAGTAGCGAGAAAACAGGGACGGGCAAGATGAAAGAAACTGATGAAGAATCGGGTGTTTCTAAATTAGTAGATTTTCAATACAACTACTATGAAGTATCCGGAGACGGCATGGAATTGTTCGAGTTCTTTGCAAATAACACAAATGTAGAATGGTCAAGATTGGAATTGTCTGACGGCAGTACTATAATTGGAAATTCCCATATAGAAGGCAAGGATGGAACATGTGGAGAGTTTATAGATAATAATCCTGAACGGAAGAAACTTATACAAGTTTTTGATCACACACACCCCAGCACAGACGAACAATCTGAGGCAGATGTCAATTTGGTAAAAAACATCGAAAGTTTTGCGCCAAACGCAAAGTTCCGTGTATTCTATTCAAAGGATTTCAATCTATTTCACCAATACAATGGCAAATCCAAAGGAGTGGACTTGACTGAGATACAGGAACTACCTACTTTAGAAGTGGTGGGTAAAAGGAATTAATCATTAGTATCAAATGCGTATGAAAAAAATACATTTATTTATCATGGTCCTAATTGCAGTATGCATATCGGCATCATCATATGTGGATCGTAAAGGTGATTCTTGGAGGGAGCCACGTGTTTGGCATTCCAAGAATTTTGATACATTTGCATTATTCCAATATGCCGGTGATACAGTAAAATACACGGCTTTTGTGAAAGTGCCAAGGATCATAATCAATAACCGGGCTATGAAGCAAATTGTTGATACGATGCTCAAATATGATTATTTTGAGGTCATAGCTCTTCACAAAGATCAAATGATTCGAAGAGATAGTACAATCGAAGATTATTATATTTTGGAATATGATATTATCGATTCAGTAGCAATAGCGTCAACCACAGGAGTATATATAGACAGTTTGCGCAATCGTCTGATGCTAATACGGATTAGTCCCGAAGAATACGATTATTTTGGGATATCAAAGACTTCTGACAGTGTAAATATTCGTTATCATAGTTATCCATGCATGATATACTTGGATCTTACCGGGTATCAATTTGTGTTCATGTTAAATGAAGAGACAGGTAATTTAAAGATGTGGCCGCTATTTGCCCATCGTAGCATCCTGAAGGATTCAGTTGCATATAGCTTCTTTAAACCGGTCTTAGATTCATTATTCAAGTCAGAGAAATGATTAGAAGATTAGATACTATTATACGGCAGACTGTTCCGCCACGGACTGCGCCTTGGGCGAGATCTTCGCGTACGACCGCAACTCAAATATCCTGTCGTTGGAACGCGTCTATGCAGGCGAGCCGGTGCAGGATGCCGCCGGTGACCGCTTTCTATTAAACATTTTTAACAGCGCAAAACTGCTGTGATTAAAAAGTGTTGGGTAAATTTGCAATAATAGCATTAGTTGCATATAAATCAACATCTTATGTTTATTTTGATAATGGCAAATTACCCGAAAAACAGATTGCGTTTCAATTGTATAGTTATAGTTGTGGTGATTGTGTGCAGCATATCGGTTGTTGCAAAACCCAAATATATAACATACAGAATCCCGGAAGTAGCAATAGATTCGACAATGAGTAAAGTGCTGTTACAAGAGGTTATTCCTGCACTTGACTCAAATGCGTATAAACCATTTAGTTGGATGATGTTTTCTCCGCGGTCAATTTATGCTGGAGACACAACCGCTAATTTAGTGGGAGCCGTGTGGGCAATTGAAAATCAAAGGGTCAATAACCCAAATCTATTTATTACGCCAAAAGGCTTCTGCAAACTGGGCACTAAAATAATCTTCTTCCGAGAAACAGATGTACCTTATATTAAAAAGAAGAAAAATGGAAAATTCATCACCATCAAATACTTAAATGCAAAAATAGTCCATAGTGTGGAATTTGATCCGGCAGAAATAAAAATCATTCGTTTAAAAGATGGTTACAAAGTTATATATCCTAAAACTTGGGTGAAATAAATGCTCATGGAAAAATTTTTATACCAAGTAATAAAAAATGAAAATCTTATTTAAATTACTATTGTGTGTTGTGCTGGGAGTAACGATAATCTCTGTCGTAAGTTGTTCGCATAAATTCAAGAATATCTACAGCGATATCAATCATCTAAATCGTGATGCCGAAATTTACTTCCGCACCACTCCTCTCCATGTTGGTTATGGCAACGTTGCTGATAATGGCATAACTATATTAACATTGTACCCTCACGAAAAGCAATTCACATACAGACAGCCTGCATGTGTCAATCATTATGGCTATTACAAAGAATTTGGAGATACAATCATCACATACCCACAAGTTTTGATTGAATTTGAAGGCTGTATAGAACAGAATGATACTCTTCCATATTTTGACGAAGACGTCCCGTGCACTATGAAGATTGGAGTATACCCGATAACAGATTCAACATCTTTCAATTATGCGGATTGTCCAAGAATATACGTTCGTCAAAAAGATGGTAGCATCGACGTATTTAGAAGATTGTTACCGGTAGAAGTTTTTTTTGATAGTATTGAGTATGAGGGTGTGAAGTATAGTTTGTGCATCAATAAAATGTCGAATTGGGATTATCACAAATATCCTAAACCTGTAAGAGATAGCATATCAAAATTACTTGATACAATTCGTATCAAATATCTGCCCGTGAAATACTCTCATCGCAAGCATCCAAAGAAACAAATAGACATCAGCCTACAACGTATATCTATTGATGATGATGACGACGAATGATTAATTGTAAAAAACATTAAATAAGTTTAGCATCATAATTAGTTACAATCATATCAAAATATTAATGGAATTTATTTTGAATAGTCATAATTATTCTTGGGAATTTTTGCCGTTTGACGGCATCGCGGGCTTGCATTGCAATGGCAGTTTTGATATGGCTTACAATGCCGCCGGCGACCTCGTGCGCGACACTTCGCGCGGAGTGTTGCGCTGCTCGTGGAGTGCCGACGGGCGTCCCCTGCGTTATGACCTTGACGGCGGACACAGCCATTGTCTGCGGTGGGACGGTCTCGGCAATCATCTCTCGACGTCGTATGAGACGGCTGTGACACCGCCGGCGGCAGGGCAGATCGCCGGGCGCACGCGCCGCACGTACCTGCGCGCGTACTTCGGCGACGGGCACATCTTGCGCGGCGGTGCCGGCAACTCCGTCGCCGACTCCTTAGAGATGTTGTGCTTCGACGGCGGATATTTTGACGCCAACCTCCGCCCCCACTACCTCATCGCCGA
>CAVCBR010000081.1:0-3872 GCA_963600695.1 bacterium | reverse complement strand
TGGTAGAACAACGTGAACAGTCAGACGCACTCGATGTGGAAATTGCGAATTTAGATTATTCGTCGGCGCGCCTTGATGATGCGGTTGACAAGATTATCAACGCTTTTGCCGGCGAACAAAAACAAATAACGCTTTCACGAGACGAAGTGGAAATGCTGAGTTTCTTCACTCTCGTTTGTGATTTACCCGGCAATGTTTTTCCTCACTACAATATACTCGGCGATTATATGGAAGTGCCGATGGACGATTTGTCACGCATGAAGCAGATTAACGTAAAACAAACATACACACTGACACAACAACAGGCATCAATATTAAAACTGTGGTACACAAACAATAAGCAACGCATTTCACAATCTTTGGTGCAGAAATATTTGGAAATCAGGTTTGCCAACGTTACATTTCTCGAACCTGAATATTGGTCAATAGTAAAAGACAATGTGAAAATACACGCTTTTCTGCCTGTTTATAATATGGCTGATGTCAAACAAAAAGTCACAGAAGCTGTAAGGCTGTACAGAAGCAGTTTGTAAGCCGAAAATACAGTCTCTAAAATGACTAAATGTAAAATATTATCACTAAAAACACGATTTTTGTTTGTTAAATAGCAAAAGTTGATTAATTTTGCCGTTGAAAATATGCTTATTGTATTTTTTTTAGTGTAAGGGCATATGGCGGGAAAGCCCCACTGTCGTATAGCTTTAAGGTTGCAGGGGCTGTTAAAAGAAAAATTAAGTAAATGAAAAAAGTTTTACTTCTGTTTTCGGCTTTAGCATTATATGCAGGTGCTAATGCTGCGGTGGGTGACACTTTTGCCATTGATGGCGTCACCTATGTTGTCGAAAGTGACAACACAGTAGGTATCAAAAAGGTAGATTCAAAACTGACTGCCGTCACATTGTCAGACAAAGTGACAAACGATGGTGTTGAGTATACTGTTGTATCTGTCGGAGACCAAGCTTTTTATTACAGCAAAGCCACAGACGTCACACTACCGTCAACGGTAAAAACCATCGGCTATTATGCTTTTGGCAGTAGCTCGCTGACAAACATCACACTTCCTGAAGGTTTGGAAACCATTGGTGATTATGCATTTTATGCTTGTCGCAATATGACCAAAATAGACATTCCCGACAATGTCAGCGTCATCGGTCCCGACAAGGGCTGTGTATTCTCGACATGCTATGCCCTCAAAGAGATTAAGTTCCCGGCTAAAATTAAATACATCGCCCCCTCGTCATTCTACAACTGTAAAGCATTGGAATCGGTAGTAATTCCCGAAGGCGTTACCGAGATACGTCGCGTGGCATTTAACACTTGTGAAGCCCTGAAAACCATTACCCTCCCCTCGACTCTCGAAACAATCGGCGACGGTGCTTTTGGCGGTTGCAAATCATTAGCTATCTTTAACGGAAACTTCAGCAACATCAAATCTATCGGTGAAGAAGGTTTCTTTGATTGTGCCTTCACTGAATTTGCCATTCCCAACAGCCTTGAAAATGTCGGCTCACGCGCTTTTGCCTGCACGCCGATCGAAAAATTCTCTATTGGCAGCAATGCAAACTACAAAATCATTGACGAAGCGCTTTACACTGCCGACAAACGACTTCTTGTTGCATTCCCACCCAAATCAGCAACAACAAACTTTACGGTTGCCGATGGTTGCGTGGGTATTGCCGGTGGTGCATTCCAAACCGCCGGTGTGACATCTGTCACACTTCCGGCTTCGGTTGTTGCCGTTGACGAATTTGCTTTCTGCCAATCGGCACTCTCCACAATCAACTATACAGACAATCTTGTTTATATCGGTGAGCAGGCATTTGCTGCCACAAAACTCACATCTGTCGTACTTCCGCAAGGTCTGCGTAACTTGGCAGACGCCACATTTGCCGGCTGCACAAGCCTGACATCTGTCACATTCGGCACCAACCTCGAAAACTTTGGCATACGTCAATTCTACGAGTGCACTGCGCTCAAAGAACTTCACTTCAAGAGCGCGAACGTTCCCTCGATAGGTTATTGGGAATACACTCGCGAAGCACCCTTCTATGGTGTGCCGGCAAAACAAGTGACACTCTATTGCCCCAAAGGACTCTCGACGCTCTACAAAAACGAATTCTCATGCGATGCCATCGGCACGTACAGCGATACCGAGACCGCAGTCCTCGTTCCTACCGAATTCAGCCCTGCCAACAATGCCGAGGTTACCACTCTCGACAAACTCACAGTGACTTTCGCCGAAGATATCACCGTTGTTTCACGCAATCCCAAAATCAAAGTGCTTTGTGGTAACTATGTAGGTAATATTCCTATGGGTTCGGAAGTTAGCGTCGGTATGTGGAGCGTGATCGGTAGCGATAAAAAAGCACCTCAAATTGTTCCTCTTGACGAATATGGCGAAGACGGCAATCCCATCAACATGGAAAAAGGCAAAGAATACTTCGTTATCATTCCTGCCGGAACATTCAAAAACGCTGATGGTGCCCTCAACCAAGAGATCACTCTCCACTATGTCGGCACATGGGTAGAACCTCAATTTATGCCCGTGTCGATAGACCCCGCCGATGGCTCGGAATTAGAGAAAATCGAAAACATATACCTCACATTCGAGTCAAAAGTATCAAAAGCTTATGGTGCCGAGAATAAAATCAAACTGATCCAAGGCTCGCTCGTTGATGGTGTACCTGTTGGAACAGAAGTTATGGGCTCGGCTGACGAGTGGCATATCAACCTAAGCGACACCAAAGTACAAATCTTCCCCTGCGATTATGACTTGTTCCTTTGCCCGATTACGCTTGAAGCAGACAAAGACTATTACTTTGTTGTTGACCAAGGCGCATTCCGTGACGCATCATATGTTTACAACAAACAGATCATCGTTCATTACGCCAAAGGTGCCGGTGTGAGCGTTGTCGAAAATGCCAACGTATATGCAGTCAAATCAGGCGACGTGCTCAACGTTTACTTGTCAGACGCATCAGCAAACGTTGCTCTCTACACAGCTACCGGCGCTCTCGTCAATGCCGTTGACAACGCCAAAGACGAAGTCGCTTTTGAAGGACTCTCTCACGGTCTCTATATCGTGAAAGTTGTTGCCGGCAAAGATGTCAAGACATTTAAAGTTATGATGTAATAATTCGTTTCTTCCATATCATAAAAATAGCGAGGCGCATTCGGGTTGAGTGCGCCTCGCTCTATTTTTGGTGGCAATAATTAGTAACCCTCCGAAAGAAGTCGACTTCCGGAGGGTTACCAATTATAAACGAGGTGAAGTTAGTAGTTGTAGTCTGCAAGAGAGTTTTCGATAACGTATCGGGTGATCTGTATGGCATCGGTGACCTCTTTGCCATTAATGGTCGCTTTTAAAGGAAAGTATCCGAAATATACCTCATATCCGTTTTCAAATCTTGCATCTGTAGGCAATTCATCAAAAACAAATTTGATAGTCGTGGCATCAATAAACGTAGCCGACCACTTGGCTCTCTCGCAAACCCAATGGGTTGCATCAATCTGTGCTAAATCTTGTGGGTAATCTTTGGTATTATTGAAATAGACGGCAGAAGCATTAGTGCATTTGATGGTTATCTCACCATCAAATCTGTTGGTGTTAATATGATACATCTTGGCTAAGCAAGAGGGATCGGGAGAATAATAATCAATTCTCACATTGTCAGCGTTGGTAATCGATTCGTTGGAAAACGAAAACCTAATCGGAGCCTCATCTTCTTCACAGCTGTTCAACGCTGTCAAAAGAAGTGGAATGAGCAATAGACGGAAATACTTTTTCATATTGTTTCAATGATTGATTGTGTTACTATACCTGTTGGTTGAATTAAATTTTTAAAATATTTATAATGAAAAAGTTGCACATA
>CAVCBR010000080.1:0-3937 GCA_963600695.1 bacterium | reverse complement strand
TTAATATTTAAGTGATTAATGTCGTTTTAGGCGTCAGTTTTGTTGGTGATGGTTAGAGGTTTGTTTGTGTTAGGTTTGTTATCCGCCCCAAAGTTAGTATAAAAATCGTTAAAATGCAAGAGACCGCAAAGTTTTTTCAAAAAAACCTTCGGCAGGGGTGCGAGATTGTAATCGTTTGAAACTTCGGAGAGTAGGGTTAGAGATGTTCTTCGTACAGGGTGAGGGCGGTGCGCAAGCCTTCGGTGATGGGTGTTGAACTCAATGCTTTGGCATCGAAGCCGACCATAACGGTCTCGGCTCCGCATTTCAAAGAGCCGGTTTGGGTGTTGATAATTTGTTGTTCGAGGGTCAGTGAGCTTTTGCCGAGAGCTTTCAGGTGTGTGATGACTGACAGATTTTCGCCCGGGAGCGTGGCGTTGTAAAATGTTACATTGATGTTTGCGATGACAACGCTGAGCCGTTCGGGAGTAATGGGGGCGCCGAGAACGGTGGCAAAGTAATCTGTCTTGGCTAAGTCAAAGTATTGCAGATAGGCGTTGTTGTTGAGATGACCGAAGAGATCGTAGTCGTTAAATCTGATTTGAATATCAAGGCGATGTCGCCCGGGGATAATTGTGGGAAGTATCATAAATAGTGATGTTTTTGGTTGTTATGTATGCTGAAAGGTTGTGACAAAGGCACCGCAATGTCTTCGTACAAAAATAGCCAATAAGTATAGATGTTGTTATTATGGCAAACATATATTTTGATTATTTAACACTAAAAAAGTTACAAAAAAATCAAGTTGTCGGGGCTTAATTTTGCTGTTTTGGAAAAGTATTGTAATTTTGTCTCAGAAAACCGGGGTTCATAAAGGCAATTTAAGACAAAAAGTCAAACTTACAAGGTGGTAAAAACAGAGTCCACAATATTAGCCGCTGCCCCACTCCCAATGACTATATTTCAATAAAATTTTCTATTAAAAATGCTTCGAGTTTAAAACTTGCCATAATCGGTATGTGTGGTGACACGTAACCGGTGGTAATGACTCGCTGCCATAACAACGACTTAAAAAGGTTAGACTATCCCCTTCCTCCCAACACTATTTATATGTATAATATTTCAGACCTGGAAAGTATGCCGGACGAACGCCTTAAAGGCGTTGCCGAAGAACTCGGCATAAAGAAAATCGATCTCAACAAACGCGAAGAACTCGTCTATAATATTCTCGATCAACAAGCCATAAATAAGGCTGCTGCCGATGCGGCGAAACCGATGCGCAAGCGGGGGCGACCAAAAGCAGATCGACCGAAAGATGAAAATAAAGCACAAACGGCTGAAGCATCTTCGCAACCCACAGACACGATAAAAGATGATGCCGCTCCCAAGAAACGCGGACGCAAGAAGAAGTCTGACGCCGTTCAGGATGCCGCACCCTCAACAGACGATAAGGCGATGGCTGTTGATGCTGTACCGGATGAGCAGACACAACAATCGTCAGATGTTGAGAAACCTCGTCGCGGTCGTCCTCGCAAACAACAAGCGACTGATGCACAGACTCCCGATTTGTTCAGTGCTCAGACCGAGCAAGTCGAGACGATTACATCGCCTGCGCCAGATGAAACAAAACCGACAAACATAGAGACGGACAATCAAACAACAGATAGCACCGCGCAAAAAGTCGACGTTGTAACTCCTGAAACGGAGCGTCCGGCACAAAAAACCGATGACTCTTTCTCGTCGTTCTTTGGCACCGGCAAACGCACGTTTGTTCCACGTTCACAGCGTGAAAAGGAAGCTGCCGCCAAGGCGCGTGCCGAGGCTGCCGCTCAACAACAAATACAACAGCAACAACAGCAACAACAGCAGCAACAACAAGCCGAGAAAGACCTCATAGAACAAGAACGCCGGCAGGCACAAGCCCAAGAGCAATATCTCGCCGCCGCGCGTGCACCGATTATGGTTGGCGAGCCAAATGCCACGACACAGATACAGCCACCGGCACCCGGGCAGGGCAAGAAAAATAAGAAAAATCGACAAAATCAATCTATGCGCCTGACCGATATGCGCTTTGAATTTGGCGATATACTGCAAGCTCAGGGTGTACTCGAGGTTGAAAGTCAAGGATTTGGCTTTTTGCGCTCGCCGGACTATAACTACTTGCCCTCGCCCGATGATATTTACCTCACACAACAACAGATTAAGCAATACAGCCTGCGTCCCGGAGATGTCGTGGAATGCACCATACGCCCACCGCGCGAGAACGAGAAGTACTATCCGCTGACTTCCGTGCTCAGTGTTAATGGCCGTTCGCCGCGCTTTGTGCGTGACCGCGTGCTTTTCGAGCATCTCACGCCCCTTTTCCCTGATGAGAAGTTTGATATTACGTCGGGTCGTGCCGCGAGCCTGTCGACACGTGTCGTAGATATGTTCGCACCTATCGGCAAAGGACAACGCGGACTAATCGTGGCACCACCTAAAACCGGTAAAACACTGTTGCTTAAAGATATTGCCAACGCCATAGCACTCAATCACCCTGAGACATACATTATGATACTGCTTATCGATGAACGTCCCGAAGAGGTTACGGATATGCGTCGCAGTGTGCGAGCCGAGGTTATCGCATCGACGTTTGACGAACCTGCCGAACGCCACGTGCGCATCGCCTCGATAGTCCTCGACAAAGCAAAACGTATGGTCGAATGCGGTCACGACGTTGTCATTCTCCTTGACTCGATAACACGTTTGGCGCGCGCATACAACACTTGTGCCCCGGCTTCGGGTAAAATACTCTCCGGAGGTGTCGATGCGAATGCTTTGCAAAAGCCAAAAAGATTTTTTGGTGCGGCGCGTAACATCGAAAACGGTGGGTCGTTGACGATCATTGCCACGGCACTCACCGAGACATCGTCAAAGATGGACGAAGTGATTTTTGAAGAATTCAAGGGTACCGGCAATATGGAATTACAACTTGACCGCAAGTTGTCAAACAAACGCATATTCCCGGCTGTCGACATCATCGCATCGTCTACGCGTCGCGATGACTTGTTGGTGCGTCCCGAAAACTTGCAGCGCATGTGGGTATTGCGCCGTTTCCTTGGAGATCGCACATCGGTCGAAGCAATGGAATTTATCAAAGAACAAATGGAGCGTACGCGCGACAATGATGAACTCCTGCGCACGATGAACGGATAGTCGGCACTCCGGTTTACAAGACATTAACGGCACATAGCTCAACGTTACGTTGACTTTATGTGCCGTTTTATTTTAGTAACCATCCGAAAGGCGCCGACTTGTAGGATTAAAAAAAACTCGCGGGATTATTCGCGAGTTTTTTTGTAGTAGAACGGCAGCATTTGCTTTATTTGTTCCGGTGGCGTGTCATCGTGAAGATGGTTTAGTACATAGGTCAGCCATTCCTGCGGATTGATGTCGAGGGTGTCGCAACTGCCGATTAATGAGTAGAAGATGGCATTGTCTACGGCTCCGGAGTCGTTTTTGCTGAAAAGGTAGTTTTTGCGTCCCATTACCGATGGGCGTTGACTGCGTTCAACGGGATTGTTGTCAATTTGATATCGTCCGTCTGTTGCATAACGACGTAGTCGGGGCCATAGTTTGTAGGCGTAATCCAAGGCTTTGCCCATGGGGTCAGAGGGTGTGCATTGTGTGTGCACTGCCTGCATCCAGTTTTCCATGGCGTCCATGATGGGGAGGGCGTTGGCTTGTCGTTCGGTAGCTATTTCTTCGGCTGAGGCTCCGCGTTCTCGCAAATTGCTTTCGAGCGTGTAGAGTAATTCAATCCACTTTATGGCTTGTGCCGCTAATTGTGGATATGAGTTTTGAGCATCGATGAATTTGCGGCGCACGTGTGCCATGCAGCCCAATAGGGTCACATTGTCTTGTAATTCAAAATAGTCATAAACGCCATATCCGTCAGTTTGTATTGCTCCGCGAAAGT
>CAVCBR010000079.1:0-4409 GCA_963600695.1 bacterium | reverse complement strand
CACGGGACAAAAAAGCAGAGGGCGTGCCGTAAAACTCAATTACGACACACCCTCTCTTGCTTTTGGGTGTTTTTTTTGTTGAGTGTTAACGATTTTTAGATGAGAAAACACACCGAATGTTAAAAAATATGCCTACATTTGCAAGAATTTTTGTGTGCAATAAAGAAATTTTACAAAATAGTCATTAGCAACAATTTATGAATGTAATTAAAAAAACCGTCACGCTGCCCGACGGTCGCGAGATCACTCTCGAGACCGGCAAATTAGCAAAGCAAGCTGACGGAGCGGTTGAGTTGCGTATGGGAGGCACGATGCTCCTCGCAACTGTTGTTTCGGCCAAAGAGGCCGGCGAGGGCGTTGACTTTATGCCCTTGCAAGTCGAATACAAAGAAAAATTCTCTGCTGCCGGACGTTTCCCCGGCGGTTTCCTCAAACGCGAAGGTCGCGCCACAGACTATGAGATTTTGACCTCACGTCTCGTTGACCGCGTTTTGCGCCCGCTGTTCCCCGATAACTATCATGCTGACACCTTTGTCAACATCACGATGTACTCATCTGACGGTGTCGATATGCCCGATGCTCTCGCCGGACTCGCTGCCTCGGCAGCCATCGCCGTGAGCGATATACCATTCCACGGTCCCATCTCAGAGGTGCGCGTGGCTCGCATTGACAGCAAGTTCGTCATCAACCCCACATTCGAGCAACTCGAAAAAGCCGACATGGAACTTATGGTCGGCGCCACATATGACAACATAATGATGGTCGAAGGCGAGATGAACGAAGTCTCGGAGGCTGAACTCCTCGAAGCTCTCAAAACTGCCCACGAAGCCATCAAAGTGCAATGCAAAATACAAGAAGAACTCGCCCACGAAGCCGGTGCCGACACCAAACGCGAATATTGCCACGAGGTCAACGACGAAGACCTGCGTGCCGACGTCAAAGCCAAATGCTATGACAAAGCATACAAAATCGCACAAGCCGGTTGCGCTGACAAACACTGGCGTCAAGATCAATTCGATGCCATTTGCCAAGAATATATCGATGCTCTTCCCGAAGAAGAACGTGACGAGAAAACTCCGCTCGTAAAACGTTACTACCACGATGTCGAGAAAGAAGCAGTGCGTCGCTGCATACTCGACGAAGGCGTGCGCCTCGACGGTCGTAAGACTACCGAAATACGACCCATCTGGTGCGAGGTCGACTACCTGCCCGGACCTCACGGATCGGCAGTGTTCACTCGCGGTGAGACACAATCACTGTCAACAGTCACCCTCGGCACAAAGCTCGACGAAAAAATACTCGACGACGTGCTCAACCAAGGTCGCGAGCGTTTCCTCCTCCACTACAACTTTCCACCCTTCTCGACAGGCGAAGCCAAAGCCCAACGTGGCGTAGGTCGTCGCGAGATCGGTCATGGCAACCTCGCCCACCGCGCCCTCAAACGTATGTTCCCCGATGACTTCCCCTACGTATGCCGCGTTGTCAGCGACATTCTCGAGTCTAACGGCTCATCATCTATGGCAACGGTTTGTGCCGGCACCCTCGCCCTCCTCGATGCAGGCGTCAAGATGAAAAAACCGGTCAGCGGCATCGCTATGGGCTTGATCACCGACACCGAGTCACCCAAATATGCCATACTCTCTGACATCCTTGGCGACGAAGATCACCTCGGCGACATGGACTTCAAAGTAACCGGCACACGCGACGGTATCACCGCCACACAGATGGACATCAAGTGCGACGGACTCTCATACGAAATCCTCGAGCGCGCCCTCAATCAGGCTCGCGACGGACGCCTCCACATACTTGACATCATCGAGAAAACCATACCCGCTCCTCGCGAAGACTACAAACCTCATGTGCCTCGCATCGTGACAATGACAATACCCAAAGAACTCATTGGCGCAGTCATTGGCCCGGGCGGAAAAGTTATCCAAGGCATACAAGAAGCATCAGGTGCCACCGTCTCTATCGACGAAATCGACGAAGGCGGATACATCGAAGTTGCCGCTGCCAACAAAGCCTCTATCGACAAAGCCCTCGAACTCATCAACGCCATCGTCGAGCTGCCCGAAGAAGGCAAAGTCTACCACGGCAAAGTGCGCTCGATTATGGAATTTGGTGCGTTTGTAGAATTTATGCCCAACCGCGACGGACTCCTCCACATCAGCGAAATCTCTTGGGGACGCCTGCCCGATATGGAAGCCTCAGGCTTGAAAGAAGGCGACGAAGTTGACGTCAAACTCCTTGAGATTGACAAAAAAACCGGCAAATTCCGCCTCTCGATGCGCGCCCTCCAAGAAAAGCCCGAAGGCTATGTAGAGCCGCAACGTGCACCGCGTGGCGAACGTCGTCCACGCCGTGACGGCGACCGTCCCCGTCGCGAAGGTGGTGACCGCCCCCAACGCCGCGAGCGCCACGACCACCACGAAGACTAAGCTCGACGCGTCTGACCTCTCCTCCCATTCAGACGGACTGAAATGCCTAATCCTCTCTCATCAGGATTAATTACATCGCAAGATTAGATAAATCTCTCTATACACCAAGGGTGCGCGACCAAAACCGCGCACCCTTATTTTATCTTTATCTTCCATCAAAGCAAACTATTTATAGTTCTTCCAATGCCTTTATCAATCTTCCAAGTTCGGAATAAGTATAATCTCTACCATTTTTTTGTTTATCATCTATAGAGTAATTGGCATTGGCAATAGCAGAAGTAAGACTACCTCCATTTCGTTCAAAATAGTTATGAAGTCCTTTTGCTTTTATGAAAAAATCAATGTTTTTTTCATACTTAACAAATTGATTGATGTCTTTTAGTAGTGATTCTTGCGTATCGTAGGGACGTGATGTGTATTTAAAATAGTAGAGGAAGAATAGTTCCGTACAGCGGTGGGTCTCAAAAAAATCGACTTTACAAAATATACCTTTCCTAGGTTTGTTGATAGGTTTGGCATACTTTGCCTTTAATTTGTGATATTGAGTGCGCTCTGGCTCTTTTTCCTTTGTGTCCATATCAATAATGCATAAGATGTGGCTATAACCCATTGCTATACCATCTGCAATTTTAGTCCCTAGCCCTTTAATATTCGTATGCTTTGGAGAATCAGGCTTGATAGTCAAATGGTTGAATACATCACACAATGACTTGAAATAGAAAAATTCTGTTGGTCCTTCACCCAGAATGAGTGCGGTTTGTCGTAACTTGCTCATGTTAATCCTCCAGATTAATGAATATACTGCCTAATTCTGGTTTTGCGCCCAAACGACCAATTCGGTAAGAGTTGTAGAGAGACATATTTTTGTGTAAACCGAAGGAATCACCACGAGAATACTCGGAAGAAGCCGTCTCTTTGTTTTTTTCTACAAACCATACGACTCCTCTGTTTTCGTTAATCAAATCCTGCGAAAGAAGCGTTGTTTCTTGACTCGTAATAATTAACTGAGATTTTTCGGAGTTGAAAATGAAGACATTGAGATAGTAGTATAATAAATCATTATGTAAATCCTCTCCTAATTCGTCAAGGAAAAACACATGAGAACTTGAAATCATATCATACAGCGCGTCAAGAATACGAATGTATTTTTGTGTACCTTTTGACTGCCATTGCAGTGGAATGTCAAAACCGCCATTGCCAGAATAGTTTCGGAAGGAAATAGAATCGGTAGTTGGTTTAAGCATCATCTCTTTTAATTCTTCTGGAATGTTTTCTTTTTGAATGTACTCACGAAATTTGGCAGATACAAAGCGGTCTTCGACAATAGGCTTGTACTCTAAAATGTTCAAGTCTGCCTTTTGAAGCATAGTGTTGTAGAATTTACGCTTTTGGGGATTGGTATAAGCTTCTTTCAGAATTTCAACAAGTCCCTTTTCGTCATCACCATCTACTTCGTGACAATTTTCCATAATCCAACTATGGAGGATATTGAATGGGGCGATGTCATCTTTTAAAGCAGCTTTTCTGCAAACAGATAAGACACTATGATTATTTAAAGTATTCTCACGAACGCTTTCTTGTGTTTTTACAAGCAGTTTTAGGCTTGTTCCAAACTTGATTTCTGCCTGAACATTATCTCCTATGAACGTACGCTCATAGAATAAAGACTTTGTTTTGTTCGGATAGTAATATAGACACTCGTTCTGAATATATTTATCATTGAATGTGATATCATAGTCATATCTAATGCCATTTGCATAAAATGATATATGCATTTGAGTTGGTTCATCTTTTGTGAGAGCGAAAGGTATGCTGCCGTTTAGTCCTTGGCTTGCATCAAATTTTGGTGTCACCAACAATCGGAAAACTTCATTCAACGCAATTAACATATTGGATTTTCCGGAAGCATTAGATCCATATAATATTCCTAATTTGTACAAGAAAACACCATCGCTAATCTCTGTGACAAGT
>CAVCBR010000078.1:0-5163 GCA_963600695.1 bacterium | reverse complement strand
CTTAACACGAAGCGTTGTAAATCAGCACTTCACAACCAAAATATTTTCGAATGAAACTTTTGATTAAATTTGTAGCAGTAATAGCTACTTATATACTTGGCTCTGCCTATATAAACGCTCAATACGATGTATTTGACTTATATGACATCGATGGGGTGATGTATAAGCTTTTTGATCAACAGTCAAGATACTATGGTGGAGCCTATGTATATGCCAATTCCGATGAAACTAAAATATACTCAGGCAAAATCGTTATTCCGCCATCAGTAACGATTGAGGATAAAGAATATCCCGTGTTGGGTTATGAAAAATTGTCGGCTTATAAGGATAATGAGACAGAAGATCTTGAAGTAACACTACCCGAAAGTCTTAAAACATTTTGTGGATATCAAAGCCTGATGCCATCAAAGATTAAAAAGTTTAATGTTCCTTCAACTCTCGAAAGAATTGAACGATGGCCTTATACCGGTGTTGATACTTTTTTTCTCAGGAAAGAAATAAGTTTAGGCGTACGATCCGGATTTTCTGTAAAATATGTGACTATTGAAGACGGATTTGCTGGATTTGTGTTTATGTCATTATATTGTGACAACGACACTTTGAAACTCCCCGGTTCAGTCTCTTGTATGTCATATTCTATGAGTGATGCAAATTTGAAATGCCTGCATATCACAAAATCCAAGACCGGTAAATCGCCCATATTCAAAAACCACTTTTTTACAAATTGTTTCAAGATTGAGAGTGTGATTTGTGAATATGAGGTGCCGCCGACTGCCGCGACCAATGCCTTCCAAAACGAGGGTGATAATGAGGAATTGGGCATCACCGGGCGCGCCACGCTCTATGTGCCGGCAGAGGCTATCGAGGCTTATCGTGCCCACCCCGAGTGGGGCAAATTCAAAGAGATATTGCCAATCACAAACGGCGTCACTGATGTCACCGCCGATGAGGCTGCCGAGGTCATCGCCACCGAATACTACGACCTGTCGGGACGACGCCTGCAAGCCCCGGCAGAGAGTGGCATCACCATTGTTGCCACCCGATACAGCGATGGTTCGCGCCGCACCGCCAAGCTCGCCAAATAAAAGACTTAAACATAAGCCAAAACAAGAGCACTCATTCAACGGGTGTTCTCGCTGTATTGCAACCACGTCAAAAAGAAGTATCCGTGTAAAAAGCGAAAATAAACCGTTTTTCTTTCGCAATACTCGATTTTTGTCTCCAACCGGCAACATCATACCCCCCCAAAAAAATAATTCTTTAAAATATTGGCAAAAGGTTTTGACATACTGAAAATTATCACTACCTTTGTCGCGCTAATAACGGACGGCACGAAGTCGCTTCGCCAAGGGGCGGCTGACAAATGACCGCGAGTTTGGCTTATCATCGTAGCGACGAGGCAGATTTGCCTTGCCGTTGTGGTGTGTGCCAAGCGCTTGATTTAATTAACTTTATTATTAACTTTTTAATGACAGAACTTAAAAACACCCCTATCGAAGACTTCGATTGGGAAGCCTACGAGAAAGGCGAAACACAAGGTGAAAAATCTCGTGAAGAGCTCACCAAAACCTATGACGAATCGCTCAACACCGTCAAGGACAAAGATGTAATCGAAGGTACCATCATCGCCCTCAACAAACGCGAAGCAGTGGTTAACATCGGCTACAAGAGCGATGGCATCATTCCTATGAACGAATTCCGCTACAACCCCGACATCAAAGTCGGTGACGTTGTCGAGGTATTCATCGAAAACCAAGAAGACAAAAAAGGCCAACTCATCCTCTCACACCGCAAGGCTCGCGCTTCACGTTCTTGGGAACGTGTCAACGCTGCTCTCGCCAACGATGAGATCATCAAAGGCTTTATCAAATGTCGCACCAAAGGCGGTATGATTGTTGACGTATTCGGCATCGAGGCATTCCTCCCCGGATCGCAAATCGACGTCAAACCCATACGCGACTACGATATGTATGTCGGCAAGACTATGGAATTCAAAGTTGTTAAAATCAACGAAGAGTTCAAAAACGTTGTTGTTTCACACAAAGCTCTCATTGAAGCCGAACTCGAACAACAAAAGAAAGAGATCATCTCGAAACTCGAAAAAGGTCAAGTGCTCGAAGGCACCGTCAAAAACATCACCTCTTACGGCGTATTTATCGACCTCGGTGGTGTCGACGGTCTTATCCATATCACAGACCTTTCGTGGGGTCGCGTAAATCACCCCAGCGAAGTTGTCGAACTCGACCAAAAACTCAATGTCGTTATCCTCGACTTTGACGATGAGAAAAAACGCATCGCCCTCGGTCTCAAACAACTCAAACCTCATCCATGGGATGCCCTCGACCCCAACCTCAAAGTCGGTGACCATGTCAAAGGTAAAGTTGTCGTTATGGCAGACTATGGCGCATTCCTCGAAATCGCTCCCGGCGTAGAAGGTCTCATTCACGTCAGCGAAATGTCTTGGAGCCAACACCTGCGTTCAGCACAAGAGTTCATGAAAGTCGGCGACGAAGTCGAAGCCGTGATCCTCACCCTCGACCGCGATGAGCGCAAAATGTCTCTCGGCATCAAACAACTCAAAAACGACCCGTGGGAAAACATCGAAACCAAATACCCCATCGGTTCTCGCCACACTGCAAAAGTGCGCAACTTCACCAACTTCGGTGTGTTTGTTGAAATCGAAGAAGGCGTTGACGGCTTGATTCACATCTCTGACCTTTCTTGGACAAAGAAAATCAAACACCCCAGCGAGTTTACACAAATCGGTGCTGACATCGAAGTCGAAGTTCTCGCCATCGATAAAGAAAACCGTCGCCTCAGCCTCGGTCACAAACAACTCGAAGAAAATCCTTGGGACGTATTTGAAACAATCTTCACCGTTGGTTCTGTTCACGAAGGCACTATCGTCGAGCTCTTTGACAAAGGTGCTGTCGTAGCACTTCCCTATGGTGTTGAAGGCTTTGCTACTCCCAAACACCTCCAAAAAGAAGACGGCACACAAGCCAAAGTTGACGAAAAACTCGACTTCAAAGTTATTGAGTTCAACAAAGACTCAAAACGCATCATTCTCAGCCACAGCCGCATCTTTGAAGATGCCGAACGCGCTGAAAAAACTGCCGAGCGTAAAGCCAAACGCCAACGCGCTCCCAAAGCCGAAGCCGAGCAAACAGCAGCTCCCGCCATCGAAAAAACCACTCTCGGTGATCTCGAAGCTCTCGCCGCTCTCAAGGAGAAACTCTCTAACAATTGATGACAATCGTCGGCATCGCCGACATTACAGGTTACCGAGTCTGACTCGCGCCTGACGATAACAAAAGTCGCTTCACCATCGTGGAGCGGCTTTTGATTTATCATCATAACTCTATCTTCCGGTTTTGTCCGAAAACCACAAACGCAAAAAGCCTCCTCTATGTAAATTATTCGCCACATTTCATCCAAAAAACAAAGTCTCATATTGACAGACGCGAAAATAATTCTTAAATTTGTAGTGCCTTCAAACCTAACCACTGTTTAGTTGGCAAAATATACTATGCAATCACTACCTGAAAAATTCGTCATCACCGTAGGACGCCAAATGGGCAGCGGTGGACGTCGTCTCGGTCGACTTATTGCCGATCGTCTCGCTATCGCCTATTATGACAAAGAGCTACTGCTGCAAGCCGCACGCGAAGCCGGGCTCAGTCCCCAATTCTTCGAGCAAAACGATGAGCGCCGTC
Organism: bacterium; assembly: GCA_963600695.1. GTDB lineage: Bacteria > Bacteroidota > Bacteroidia > Bacteroidales > Muribaculaceae > CAG-873. The sequence goes on along the minus strand of CAVCBR010000078.1, from coordinate 1,447 downwards.
CAAACCTTATGAGCAGTATGCTCTCCTTTGCTCCCGACCTCAAACCACTCACATATTTTGACGGCATCGCCACGTCTGCCGGTGAAATGCTCTATCGTGTGCAATGTGACTACATACGCCACGTAGCCGACAACGGTCCTTGCGTCATCGTCGGACGCACCGCCGACTACGTGCTCCGCGACCATTACAACGTTGTCAACATCTTTGTGCATGCCGACGAAGAATCTTGCATCAAGCGCATCATCTCACGCAAAGCCGGCACAACACCAAAACAAGCTCGCGACATTATGACAAAAACCAACAAATCGCGCGCCGCGTTCTATAACTTCTTCACCGACAAACATTGGGGCGAAGCCGCCGGCTATGACCTCACGCTCAACTCTTCACGTATGCCGCTCGAAGATCTCGCCGACATCGTCATAGACTTCGTGAAACGATACTTCGCCGCCAAATAGCGACATCAAACTCACGACGGTGATGTGAAATCAGTCAATCTAAAACCGCTTACTCATTCTCCATCTCTCTAATTTGCGAAATATGCCAATCAATCACTACACAAAACATATGAAACTTAACAAATTCACGGCGTTACTCGCCACCATCTTCTTTGCACTCAATCTCTCGGCTGCCACCGTTGACACCGTTGTCATCAAAACAAAGCTGTTGCCCGAACCTATGCACGTTCTTGCTATCACTCCCGATGCTGCCGGTGCTGCCAAACACTGCCCGACAGTCTACCTGCTCAACGGATATGGCGGCGACCACCTTTCATGGATAACATTGCGCCCCGACCTGCCTCGACTCGCTGACTTGTACGAAGTTGTCATCATTGCACCCGATGGCATGGACTCATGGTATTGGGACGCTCCCGCCAACCCCAAGATGAAAATGGAGACATTCTTCACCACCGAGCTTGTAAAATATGTCGATGAGCACTTCCCGACAATCAAAGACCCGGCACAACGTGCCATCACCGGATTGAGTATGGGCGGTCACGGCGCACTATGGCTCGCTATGCGTCACCCCGACATATGGAAAAACTGTGGTTCAACCTCCGGCGGCGTAGACATCACGCCCTTCACTCAACGATGGAAAATACCCCTTGCCCTCGGCAAAACGCCCTCAGCAAAAACCATTGCAAGCCACTCTGTGACGACACTCGCCAAAAGTCTCAAACCCGGAGCCAACAACATCATCTTCGATTGTGGCGCATCAGACTTCTTCCATAAAGTCAACGCCACTCTCCACACCATTCTTCTCAACGCCAAAATACCACACGACTACATCTCGCGCCCCGGCGGTCACAGCCAGACCTATTGGGCGAACTCCATACTATATCAACTCTTATACTTCGACCGCTGCTTTAACGCCGCCAAGAAATAATAACCATTAACCTGTTGGTTGAATTAAATTAGAGAATATTTTACTTGACCGATTTTACGATGAT
>CAVCBR010000077.1:0-5644 GCA_963600695.1 bacterium | reverse complement strand
TCATTTAAATTAAACATGGCTTTTTTGACGCAAAGTTCGCTATCAAAAAAGCCATATAAAAGTCGGCTCCTTTCGGATGGTTACTCACAAAGTCGACATCTTATTAATGATAAAAACCGGACATTCGGTGTGATCCGAATGTCCGGCAGTACAAAATTATGAAAAATTTGAAAAGCGCGTATCGCGTAGTTGTTATTCTTCGGTGTTCTTTTCTGCGTATTCTTTGAGAAGTTTCTCTTGAACATCGCCGGGAACGAGTTCGTATGACGCAAATTTCATTGAGAATGACGAGCGACCGCCGGTGATAGAGCTGAGGGCTGTGGAGTAGCTTGACATCTCTTTGAGAGGTACTTTGGCAGAGAGCTTTTCAAAGCCGTTCTCTGACGACATACCCATAATGATCGCGCGACGACCTTGGAGGTCACTCATAACATCACCCATAACATCGCCGGGCACGAATACCTCAACGTCATATACCGGTTCGAGGACTTTGGGGTTGGCGTTGCGGAATGCCTCAGAAAATGCGTTACGACCGGCGAGACGGAATGATATTTCGTTTGAATCAACGGGGTGCATTTTACCATCATAGATGCAAACGCGCACGTCACGAGCGTATGAGCCTGTGAGCGGACCTTGTTCCATGCGATCCATAAGACCTTTGACGATAGCCGGGATAAAGCGAGCATCGATAGCACCACCGACGATACAGTTGCAAACAACGAGTTTGCCTCCCCATTGCAGAGGTATCTCTTGAGTGTCACGCACGTTCATCTTGAACTCTTGGTTGCCAAAGCGATAAGTGTCGGGAGCAGGCATACCCTCTGTGTAAGGCTCGATGATGATGTGCACTTCACCGAATTGACCGGCACCACCCGATTGTTTTTTGTGACGATAGTCGGCGCGAGCAGCTTTGGTGATGGTCTCGCGATAAGGAATTTTGGGTTCCTCAAAGAGAATTGGGAGTTTGTCGTTGTTCTCTACACGCCATTTGAGAGTGCGGAGGTGGAACTCGCCTTGACCCGAGAGAATTGTTTGTTTGAGTTCTTTGGATTGCTCGATGACCCACGTGGGATCTTCTTCGTGCATACGTGTGAGGATGGCTGAGAGTTTCTCTGCATCGCTTTCGGTTACAGGACGCACGGCGCGTTGGTACTTGGGCGCGGGGTATTTGATGAAGTCAAATTCGATATCACAGCCTTTTTCGTTGAGTGTGTTACCGGTGCGCACGTCTTTGAGTTTAACGGTGGCGCCGAGGTCTCCGGCGTGCAATTCGTCAACCGAAGTCTTGATTTGACCGCATACGCAATATAGTTGGGCGATGCGTTCTTTTGTGCCACGAGTGATATTGTCAAGGTCTGCACCGATTTTGAGTGTGCCTGACATCACTTTAAAGTAGCTGACTTCACCGATGTGAGGTTCAACGGTCGTTTTAAACATGAAGATTGATAACGGACCGTTCGAATCGGGCTTGATTTCATCGCCGGCGGTGTCAATGGGAGCCGGCATATCGGTGGCAAACGGCACAACGTTGCCCAAGAACTCCATCATGCGGCGCACACCCATATCTTTGCCTGCTGATACGCAGAATATGGGGTAGATCGAGCGAGTGGCAAGACCTTTGCGTATGCCTTCGCGCATTTCGTCTTCGGTGAGATGTTCTTCTTCAAAGAATTTTTCCATCAGCGACTCGTCATTTTCGGCGGCTGCCTCAACGAGAGCGCGGTGCATCTCTGTTGCGCGGTCAAGTTCCTCGGCGGGGATATCTTCGATTTTGGGCACACCGCCATCGGGTCCCCAAGAGTATTTCTTCATCAACAATACGTCGATCATAGCATTGAAGCCTGCGCCACATGCCAAGGGATACTGAATGGGAACGACTTTGGGACCGAAGATCTCTTTCATTTGTTCCAAAACGTTGTCAAAGTCAGCTTTTTCGCCGTCGAGTTGGTTCATAGCAAACATAACGGGCTTGTTGATCGAGGCGGCGGTGCGGAAGATGTTTTGCGTGCCGACCTCAACGCCATATTGGGCATTGACAACAATAACGCCGGTGTCGGTGACATTGAGCGCCGTGATGGCATTGCCAACAAAGTCGTCAGCTCCCGGGCAGTCAATGACATTGAGCTTTTTGTTTAAGAACTCGGCATAAAACACTGTTGAGAACACCGATGAGCCATATTCCTTCTCGACGGGAAAATAGTCGCAGACGGTGTTTTTGGCTTCGACAGTGCCACGGCGTTTTATCACCCCACACTCGAAGAGCATAGCTTCAGCGAGCGTGGTTTTACCTGATCCCTTGCTACCGAGCAGGGATATGTTTTTAATTTCGTTAGATTTATAAATCTTCATGTTATTAGAGAATTATAATGTTTATAAAAATTATCTGATAAGAGTATGAGGGGTTGGTTTTTCTCATACGAGGGCGCAATTTACGACTTTTTTTGCTAATCACAATGTTTTTTGCTAATGTTTCTTTGTTTTTTTTTGTTTTATAACATTTTGTCAATAAAAAAAGTTACGATAGCATTACAGATGAACATTGATAAACACACAATCAGAGCGCATCGCCATTGACGCGCTCTGAAAAAAAGTTGGCAGTATGTCGTTAGCTCATTTGATATGTTTCACGCCTACTGCATAAAGATCACATATTTACTTCGCGAGTTTGGTTGTGCGGCGTGAGCCGTCGCTATATCGGGTGGCGACGATAGTGATGCCGCTCTCAGCCGGGGCTTGCAGTCGGCGTCCCGACAGATCGTAATATTCGGTGGCGATGACCTCGGCAGCCTCATCGGCGGTGACATCAGTGACGCCGTTTGTTATGGGCAATATCTCTTTAAATTTGCCCCACTCAGGGTGGGCGCGATAAGCCTCGATAGCCTCTGCCGGCACATAGAGCGTGGCACGCCCGGTGATGCCCAACTCCTCGTTATCACCTTCATTCATAAAGGCATTGGTCTCGGCTGTCGGTGGTACCTCATATTCACAAATCACACTCTCGATCTTGAAACAATCTGTAAAAAAGTGGTTTTTAAATATGGGTGATTTACCTGTTTTGGACTTGGTGATATGCAGGCATTTCAAATTTTCATCACTCATAGAATATGACATACAAGAGACTGAGCCGGGCAAAACCAACGTGTCATTATCACAATAGAATGACATAAAGCTAAAAACGCCGAAGCCATCTTCGATGGTCACATGATTGGCATTAAAAAGACTCCGGGTGGCTAGACCGATGATGCCTTTATGTAGATATACGGAATCTAAACCGGTGTATGGCCACCCCAATATATATTCGAGATCTGCCGGGATATTGATGCTTTTAATTCTTGACCTAATTGTAGCTTGCCCGGCACAAAAGATTTTAATGCAATCAGGTACGGTTACTTCGAGATCTTCTGTTTCATTCTGCCATTTATCTGATAATTTTTCATATCCCCAGACCGGATATGTTTGACCATTTATGGTGACTTCCGATGGAATCGTAATTTTACCGGAATACACTTTGTATTCATCATTACCGGCAACAAATGCACTTCCGATATATTTACTGAAATCGTGGTCTTTGTATAAACTGTCAATGAGAATATATTTTATTCCGTCAACATCATATTTCTTTAACGGCTCTAATTCTGCTTTAATAAACAGACATGACAAAGCGGTGATTAATATTAAGATTGTAATCTTTGCTCTTGTTTTCATAATATTCTAATTTTGTATGTGTCTATAAATATCAAACTGCCAATTGCAATGATGTAGTAGCCGTTTGGCACGTTGTCAAAATGTAATACCGATTTGTTTTCTTCGGGATATGCCTCTTGTGGCACATCGTATTTAACTTTGTTCAAGTCATAAACGTTAAACGTGTAATTCCACCCTTCGCCGGGGTCGTATGTCACAACGGCTGTTCTCGTCGCTTGGTCATAAGATACGCTCGTTATTTTTGGGGTGGCTATTTGTCGAGGTACGATTGTCAGACTGTCCACGTACGGAATTTTGTTGGGAGCTGAAATGATTATTTCGTATGTGTCGGCATTGTCGAGATTGAATGTGTGGTCAGAGCTTGTCGATTGAGTCGTCAGGTGGCGTGTTACCATTTCATCGGAGCCAATCTTTTTAACAACGACCTTAGCAGGCAGTTCGCTGTCGGCGATATTGACTGTCAAGATGTTTTTGTCGCTTAATGTCTTTTCGACTGTTTCAAACGCAGTGGGACAATAAGCGTTGTAGTTCAATGAAGGATCACCGAAAACGTGAAAATTTACTCTTTGAAAATATCGTTTCTCTATGTCGTTATCAATACCTCCGAGTTCTTGCAAATTCCAATATCCGCCGCCTTGATTTTCATCCAATCGATTATGCGCGGCAGACAGTATGTCATATAGTCTGTAAATCGGTTTTCTGATTACCGGATCTGTCCAACCATTATAAGTGTATTTGTTTGGCCAAATGGCATCGACAATACCTAACAATAGGGCATCACTCCAGCCCAGATATGTTATATTTGACGAAGCGAACATTGCTATTGCCCCGGATTCTCGGCGAGACAGCTCGGCAGTGAGACAGTTTGAATATGTGTGGTTTGCCGTGGCACACGATATGCTCAAAACCAACGGCGCGGCATTTGTGAAGTTTAGCTTTTGACAAGCATAGACGTCAAAATCATATTCTATCCAACCGTTCATACAACCATGACCATTATAAATGCCGAGATTGACACCGCGGTTAAATTCGTCAACAATAGTTTGTTGTGTTCCGTCCCACATATAATTGGGCTTTACCAAGTAAGATGGAAGCCGTGTCTTTTGATTGGGATACATAAAATTATTTACATAATCATAATACCAATACATAGGATTAGGCTCCCATCGTGCATTGTAAATGCGTTTTGTGTCAACTTCGGATTTAATCAAGATATTTCTTGCATCTTCTAATGTTGGAATGAACCGATCATCTGCTTTCCTCAAAGTAGCGGTATCCGTTCCATACTCACCGGCAACAAAAGCTCTGCGGTAAACGGAGGCATCATTAAACAAGCCTTTTTCATACTTGATTATTTTGTCAACGGCAGATTTTGCATCTTTTTCGCAAGTGACGCAGATACGTCCATAGGCGACATCAGGCATTTTGTCCTCAGGACCATCCATGCACATATAATAGAAATCGGTTGGGGAATCCTTTAAATCGGGATACAAGACTTGATTTTTAAGATATGGAAAATGTTCCTTGATCGAAGCTCCCTGAATAGATCCGTTTACATTCGGATCAGGTCCTTGTGTTCCGAAAATAAGAACATTGGTGAGATTTGGCAGCGTGTTATAGTTGGCTTTTATGACTGAGTCTATTTTATGCTCGGTCCAAGACCAGCTTTCGGCAATGTGAACATTATAGCCCATATTTTTCTTCCACTCTTTCAGTCTGTTTACATTTGGTGCAATAGAACCGCCGGGGCCGCTTGAGATAATCAGATAATCCTCGGTCATATCATTTGAAACAAACGGTTGTGGTGGAAGAATAATGCCGGCTTGTGTTGCAACATCATCGGTGCTTTCGGTGGTAGGGTTGGTGACGTAGTCATCGCCGAGGATGCTGCTTAGCGTGCGGTTGGTGTATGAGTTGAATGCCGCCGAGCGGTTGGCGG
>CAVCBR010000076.1:0-5716 GCA_963600695.1 bacterium | reverse complement strand
TGATATGTGGTTGTTGTAATAAACTAATAGTTAAAAATGTATAAATAATAATTTATCTATTATTTGTCCTCTTGTATGTTGCACATTTCAAGTAACTGAGCTTAATATGCTACCGCTTCAGCCGGAACCTCTTCCACGTAATATGTAGTGTCTATTGCCTCTACTTCTTCGGTGGGGTATGCATATTCCGTCGTATCCGAACTATATGCGACAGGGTCATTATAATCATAATAGCCAGTGTTATATTCACCATCGTCCATAGTCTCATAGTCGTGATCATCATATTCATCATCAACTGATGATTTTGTATTTACCAACAAGAATACAACGATAAAAGCGACGGCTGCCACAATCACACCAATCATACATAACACAAGCGGTTTGTTTAATATGGTACGTTTATTGTTTCCTTGCTCGTTGTTGACGACAGGTATGTCAGGATTGACTTTGCTTATCTCATCGTTTTTTGTGCGTTTGTTGTCGGTTATTAACTTGGTTTTTGCGTCATTATCAGTATCCGCTTTGATTGATGGCAGTGTTGACAACAATGCGCCGGCATCAGCCGTGCGATTTTTATGATGAAGAGCAAGCGCACCAATCAAAGCCTCGTGCAATTTGGGTGACACTGTTGTCGGTATCGCATTGACAATATCCTCATCGGTAAGAGTTAATGATGATTCCAAACGTTTTGCCGTCAAACAATATAACATAGTTGCGCCAATGGCATAAACATCGGCGGTCGGAGTGAAAGTTTTGATTAATCCATATTGTTCGCGTGGCGAGAAACCCTCTGAGAAGCCTCCTTGTGCTATCGTCGAAGTGGCAGAACCATCGTCATTATAATGTTTTGAAAGACCAAAATCAATAAGAACGGGACGTTGCTTGCCGTCAGCCGTGTCAACAATCATGATATTTGCCGGCTTAATATCCAAGTGGGTGAGATGTTCGCGATGTAAAAAAGCAACGGCATCTACTATCGGAGTCATGATTGAGAGCATCTTATCTTGTGATAATGCTCCATTCTTGTCAATCAGAGTTTGCAAGGTGCTGCCTTCGAGATATTCCATAACATAGTATGCCGTATTGTTTGCCTCAAAAACTTCGTTTACGGCAACGATGTTGGTGTGTTTACCGGCAAGAGCCGATAGGCGACGTGCCTCACCCATAAAGTCTTTAAGCGCAATTTGCACCTTATCCTTGATGGCATTAGAATATGTCATTGTCGATGTGTCACCCATGCGCTCTCCGGCATCTTTTGGAAAAAACTCTTTGATACATACCGGGAAAGGACGTGATATATTACCCATCATAACCTGACATTCTGCCAAGTAAGTAATGCCAAATCCGCCACGCCCCAAAACGCGACGTATTATATATGTCTGGTTTGGCGAAGTTAAGATTGTGCCTGCTTGAAGAGCATTTTTAGAGTTTTCGTTAGTCGACATATTGCTGAATCTGACAATGGTTAAAACATTGGTTTGGGTTTTGTTGCTTGGAAGTTTTTTAGATATAGAGGCACGCTGTAAGCCAAGTCTAGAAATTCACGTCGGGCATGGGCTTTCTCGGCGAGTGCTATCATATCGACAGCCAAAGGTGTGACACTGTCGACAAAGTGATTATTATTATCTTCGAGTATATCACGAGTTTTGGCGGCGCCGTCACCAAAAAACAGCATTGGGCGTTTGTTCGGGTTTAGAAGTTGTTTTGAGTCTTTGTCAACAACCACCGGTTGCGGTTCAAGGTGAGGTATCAACCCAAAATCATAAACTGCTGTATAAACCTCCATGCGACGTGCGTCTATCATGGGAACGAACAATGTATCCGGGTCAATTTCATCAGATGAGAACATCACACGAGATGCCATCAACTCCAAGGTGTTGATACCGATGAGTGGAATCGAAAGTGCATATGCCAAGCCTTTTGCCTCCGACAAGCCTATGCGCAGACCGGTGTAACTGCCGGGACCGATGGAAACTGCAACAGCATCAAGTTTAAGTTCTTTTTCTGCCGCATAGTCGAGACACCCTTTGATGTAATCACTAAGCAAGGATGCATGGTTGCGCCCCTCATAATTCTCAAAATGTTTTAAAATCATACCTTCGGCAGTGAGTGCAGTCGAGCACACTGCTGTCGAGGTTTCTATGTTGAGTATAACAGGCATTATAAAATTGCAAAAAAATATGTACCGACAATGTCAAGCCCTTTATTTTGCAGATACCTGAGTTATCGGCAAAGAATGTTTTAAGAACCTGATTTCGTCACAAAGTTACACAATTTATTTGTACCTTTGTGAATAGATACATTCAAAAAGAACCAAATGACACAACAACGTTATGATCTGCGCGGCGTTTCAGCATCAAAAGAAGATGTTCATAACGCTATTAAAAATATAGATAAGGGTATTTTTCCTAATGCTTTTTGCAAAATCATTCCCGACATATTGTGCGGTGATGATGCTTGGTGCAATATTATGCATGCTGATGGTGCCGGCACTAAATCCTCGTTGGCATATATCTATTGGCGTGAAACCGGTGATCTCTCGGTGTGGAAAGGAATTGCTCAAGATGCACTGATTATGAATATCGATGATCTGATTTGCGTTGGAGCAACAAACAACATTTTGGTCTCGTCAACAATAGGTCGCAACAAACGTTTGATCCCCGGTGAAGTAATATCTGCAATCATCAACGGTACAGAAGAGTTGCTCTCTGACTTACGCGACCAGGGCGTTGGTATATGGTCGACCGGTGGCGAAACTGCCGATGTCGGAGACCTCGTGCGCACAATCATCGTTGATTCGACAGTGACATGTCGTATGCTGCGACGTGATGTCATAGATAATGGCAATATTGCCACCGGCGATGTCATCATAGGTTTGGCATCATACGGCAAAGCGACATACGAAAACACATACAATGGCGGTATGGGGTCAAACGGACTCACATCGGCACGCCATGATGTCTTTTGTCATGAATATGCCGCCAAATATCCCGAAAGTTATGACCCCGGAGTGCCCGAAGCACTTGTTTATGCCGGCACCAAACACTTGACAGACCCGGTCAGTGATACCGGCATGGATGCCGGTCGCCTTGTGCTTTCTCCAACACGCACATTTGCTCCGGTGGTTCGTAAGGTGCTTGATATTATGCGCACGCATATACATGGCATGGTGCATTGTTCGGGTGGTGCTCAAACAAAGGTAATGAATTTTGTCACTAACAAACACATCATCAAAGACAACTTTTTGCCCGTGCCGCCGTTATTTAAAATGATACAGGACGAAAGTCACACCTCGGCGGCAGAGATGTATAAAGTGTTCAATATGGGACATCGACTCGAAATTTATGTCCCGGCAGACTGTGCCACTGATGTGATCGACATTGCGCGCCAATTTGGCATAGAAGTGCAAGTCATCGGTCGAGTATGTGATTCGCCATCAGGCAATCATCTGACGTTAGTGACATCTGATGGTGTGATAGAGTATTGATAAACATTTATTGTTCACAAGTAATAAGCGTTGATGGATAAGAGCAACAAGCATACGACAACTGTTGGTGTAATCATGTTTTTATGCGTGATGTGCTTGTCTGTTGTCGCTTGTGGCGGGTCGGGTGACAAGACAACATCGGCATCAGACTCCGATTCGGTATCCGGACATCACCTGCCTGATACGCTTAAAGTCGTGACGCTGTATAGCCCGACATCATACTTTATTTACAGAGACGAACCTATGGGCTATGATTACAGCCTTATTGCCGCATTGGCTCAGGAAAAAGGTATGAAGTTGGAAATAGAAGTGGCGACATCGTTGGCAAGCGCCATTAAAATGCTAAATGACAACAATGCCGATATACTCGCCTCTCGTGTGCCGGTGACCGCTGAATATGTAAAAGCCGTGAAACATTGCGGACCCGAAGTGTCCACTACACAAGTACTTGTGCAACGCTTAACTCCTCACGATTCGGTAATTACAGATGTGACACAGATGGTAAATCGTGACATCTACATTGAGGCTGACTCAAAATACGAACAACGCATGCGCAACCTTGATTCGGAACTTGGCGGGGGACTGCGCATACATAGCATTGACCCCGATTCGCTTAATGCCGAAGACCTTATCGATATGGTGTCGTCGCGTAAAATTCCGCTGACCGTTGTAGATAGCGACATAGCCCATCTTAACAAAACATACTACCGAGACCTTGACATTACGCTTGAGGTCAGTTTTCCACAACGAGCACGTTGGGCTGTTGCCAAAAATCGGGAATGGCTTGCAGATTCAATAGACACATGGCTCGGTGGCGAATATCCGCGGCGAGAGAATGATATGTTGTTGAAGCGTTATTTTGAATTGTCAAAAAATATGCCTGTTGCCGCTAATTATCGCTTTAAAAAAGGGCATATCTCACCTTATGATGATATTTTCAAACGCTATGCTACAAAAATAGGATGGGATTGGCGTATGCTCGCTTCGCAAGCCTTCGTTGAGAGCCGATTCGATTCAAATGTTGTCTCGTGGGCAGGTGCTCGCGGAATAATGCAAATCATGCCATCGACGGCTCGATTATATGGCGTCACTGCGGAACAAATGACCGATCCTGAAACATCGGTGGCTACTGCCGTGCGCATCATCGAAATACTCGAAAAGGCATTCAAAAAATACGTTGCAAATCCCGAAGAACGCATAAAATTTGTTCTTGCAGCATATAACGCAGGTCCGGCACACATATATGATGCGATAGCTCTGGCTCGTAAGTATGACCATAACCCCACATTGTGGCACGGCAATGTTGCCGAAGCGTTACTACTGAAATCACATGCCGATTACTACAACGACCCCGTGTGTCGTAACGGATACTTTCGTGGGCGACAAACCGTTGAATATGTCGACCAAGTTCTCAATTTTTACAAACGCGCGACACATGCCGTAAAGAAATAATCAACCCCAAAGCAGTGGCATTATTGTTTAACCCCTCATAAAACATTATCAGTATGAAAAAATCTGTTATTACCGTAACCACGGTGCTCGCACTGGCATCATCAATGCTCCTCACGTCATGCATTGGCAACTTTGCTCTGACAAACAAACTTATGACATGGAACAAAAGCATCGGTAACAAATTTGTGAACGAACTCGTTTTCGTGGCATTTTGGATTTTGCCTGTTTATGAAGTTTCGGGGCTTGCCGACATCCTCGTTCTTAACTCTATCGAATTTTGGAGCGGCTCAAATCCCGTTGCCAAAGGTAAAAAAGTTATTGATGGCAAAGACGGACGTTATCTCGTGGAATGTGACGGTCGCGGTTATACCATAACCTCAGAAAATGACGGCTCGGTAGTGCGCCTCGACTTCGATCAAGACTCACGCTCATGGTCAACAGACATTAATGGCGAAAAAGTTGTGTTCCTCACATTTATCGATGACAACCATGTGAAATTGCCGACACCTGCCGGTGACTATCGCGTTTTTGAAGTTTCACAAGACGGACTGTTTGCATATCAAGAACTTGCCGAGCAATCAAATCTTGCTCTCCTCAAATAACCCCTCCTTAATACAACTTCCAGCACAACAAAATCGGCAAGCGGATGCCATCCGCCTGCCGATTTTGTCATATCTGCCCCAAATACTCATAGCTAAATCATACAAACTTATTTACATAAAAGTAACCATCCGAAAGGCGCCGACTTGTAGGATTAAAAAAAACTCGCGGGATTAT
>CAVCBR010000075.1:0-5991 GCA_963600695.1 bacterium | reverse complement strand
TTTATGTTTTACAACAGGTTGTAGAAAGGGGCTGCGCCTATTTTGACACAGCCGCGTGTTATGAGGGATGGGCGTTTGTGTTTATCAGAGTTGAGGACCGGCGGCAACAAGTGCTTTACCGGCAGCATTGTTCTCGTATTTTGCGAAGTTTTTGATGAAACGCGCTGCAAGATCCTGAGCTTTTGCCGTCCATGTTGCGGCATCGGCATAAGTGTCACGAGGATCAAGAATTGCGGGATCTACACCGGGAAGTGCCGTGGGAACTTCGAAATCGAAGATCGGGAGTTTCTTGGTGGGCGCGCTGAGTATCGAGCCATCGAGGATAGCGTCAATGATGCCGCGAGTGTCACGTATTGAGATACGTTTGCCGCTACCGTTCCAACCGGTGTTAACGAGGTATGCTTTTGCTCCTGATTTTTCCATTTTCTTAACGAGTTCTTCAGCATATTTTGTCGGGTGGAGTTCGAGGAATGCCTGACCAAAGCATGCCGAGAATGTCGGTGTGGGCTCGGTGATGCCTCGTTCGGTGCCGGCAAGTTTAGCTGTGAAACCGCTGAGGAAGTAGTATTTTGTTTGTTCGGGAGTCAAGATTGATACGGGAGGAAGAACGCCGAATGCATCTGCCGAGAGGAAGATAACGTTTTTGGCATCGGGACCTGCCGACACGGGACGTACGATTTTCTCGATGTGGTCGATGGGATATGACACACGAGTGTTTTCTGTCACTGATTTGTCAGCGAAGTCAATCTTGCCTTCGCCGTCAACAGTAACATTCTCGAGAAGGGCATTACGTTTGATGGCGTTGTAGATGTCGGGCTCTGACTCTTTGTCGAGGTTGATGACTTTGGCATAGCAACCGCCTTCAAAGTTAAAGACGCCATTGTCGTCCCAACCATGTTCGTCATCACCGATGAGCAAGCGTTTGGGATCTGTCGAAAGTGTGGTTTTACCGGTGCCGCTGAGTCCGAAGAAGATGGCTGTGTTCTTGCCATTGAGGTCTGTATTGGCTGAGCAGTGCATCGATGCCATACCTTTGAGCGGGAGGAAGTAGTTCATCATCGAGAACATACCTTTTTTCATTTCACCGCCATACCAAGTGTTGATGATGACTTGCTCGCGAGATGTGATGTTAAACACAACTGCTGTCTCTGAGTTAAGACCGAGCTCTTTATAGTTGGTGAGTTTTGCTTTTGATGCGTTGTAAACGATGAAGTCAGGTGTGAAGTCTGCGAGTTCATCAGCTGTGGGGCGGATAAACATATTGGTCACAAAGTGTGCTTGCCAAGCAACTTCAACGATAAAGCGCACTGCCATACGTGAGTCTTTGTTGGCACCACAGAAGCCATCGACAACATATAATTTTTTATTCGAAAGTTCGTTAATGGCAAGTGTTTTGCATGCCGACCATGCCTCTTGTGAAGCGGGTTTATTGTCGTTCTTGTAACCCTCGGTTGTCCACCACACGGTGTCCTTTGAGTTTTCGTCAAGAACGATAAATTTATCTTTGGGCGAGCGACCGGTATAAACGCCGGTCATGACATCGACAGCGCCAAGCTCGGTTACGACACCTTTTTCATAGCCTTCAAGCTCAGGGCGTGTTTCCTCGGCGAAGAGCTGTTCGTAAGTGGGATTGTAAACAACTTCTGTTGTGCCGTTGATACCGTATTTAACGAGATCGGCTTTGATACCGGCAACGCGACCGGCTTTGATTTCTTCGAGTTTGCTCATTGTTGTTTTTTTGTTATATGTTTATAAATTGTACTATTGGTTCTAATATTCTCTATATCAACAAATAAAGATTATTATTAAATCTATATTGTTGCCTTTTTCTCCTTTTTCGACTGCAAAGTTACGAAAAGTTTTTTGAGATAATTATATATGTCGACTTAATTATGGAAATTTTTCCGTATTAAATTTTCTTAATATAGATAACAACCTAACAAACAACCTTTTGTCTTTTTGTACTATACTAATTAATTAACGCTCTCAAAGCATGCTTTGTTCACAGCAGCAATTTGTATTTTTACTTGCGGCGCAAGATATATAAGGGTGAATCCTCAAATCGTGGCAAAGCTGTAAGCTGCAGGTCGACGCCGGCAGTAAGCATTGATCCGGTGGCAGCTCCAATGGTATGCCCGGTCGCCGTAACAGCCTTGGACATGGTGGCTATTGCAATATTGGGGGTATTGTTGTCGTTGGATAAATGGCACAAAAACACATGTGTAAGCTCGGGACGTATAATTGAAGCTATGTATGATGCCGTGTCGGCATTGTCAAGATGTCCGCGCTCTGAGCGTATGCGCGCCTTGAGATAGTTTGGATATGGTCCTTCGTCAAGCATTTGTGAATCATAGTTGGACTCTATCATAATATAATTGGCTTGACGCATATAATAATCGGCGCGCTCGGTGATATATCCGGTATCGGTAGTTATAACAAAGTGGTTATCTTCATAATCAATAGCAAAGCCAACATTATCAGTGCCATCGTGAGATGTTTCGAACGCTGTGATTTGCAAACCGGCGACCGTAAATGGTATCTCTTTGTATATTGCTTTGTGGTAATCTTTTATACGGCGAGATATTGATGAGCGACGGAATATGCCGTTCAAGCACCTCGGTGTGCAAAACAACAGCATATGGCGATTGTTGCGCAATAATGTGTAAGCGTATCTCAGGTGGTCAGAATGATCATGCGTGAGTATGATGCCGGCTATTGTTTGCGGGTCAATACCATTCTCCTTCAAGCTCTTCATCACATGATCTGCGTCCACACCGGCATCTATCAACACGCCACCTTTTTCGGTGCCGATAAATGCACAGTTCCCCGACGACCCTGAGCCAAACGAGATAAAACGCATTTTTGCCGTCAAATTCAAGGCTTTTGTGTCTATCTCTATTGTTTGTTTCGTGTTTGTAATCTCGGCGACTTCTCGTTTATGCTCGGCAATAATGTCTCCGGCAATGTCTTCGCGCCCAAAATCGATATCGACACTGTCAAAGAGGCTTGGCAGTTGTTCGAGTTGGCGGGTAGAACGGCGTTTGCGATTGGGGTGTTGTGAAGACATTGGTTTTGTTTCGTCGGTTTTAGTTTGTTATTAATTAATTAGCTAAACAGCAAAAATATAGCAGGCGTTTTAGTGTAATTGTATTTACGTTGTCGCCATCGGGCAATGGTGTCAGTGATGATTGTTTCACTCTCGCCGGTAATATCGGCTGCCACACACAATCGCATCTGTGGCGGCAGGGTTCGTGTCAGCTCTTCGATAAGACGGTTGTTGCGATATGGGGTTTCTATAAATATCTGTGTCTGATGTTCGTTGACAATGCGACGTTGCATCTGTTTAATGGCTGACGCTCGAGCACCGGCATCTATCGGCAAGTAGCCGAGAAATGCAAAACTTTGTCCGTTAAATCCCGAAGCCATAAGGCTTAGCAGTATTGATGACGGTCCGACAAGCGGCACCACTCGCAAGCCCTTGCGTTGAGCGATGGCAACAAGGTCGGCTCCGGGATCGGCGACAGCCGGGCAACCGGCTTCTGAGATAACGCCTATCGGTTGATGCTCCTTGAGCAATGGGTCGAGCATACCGGCGACTTCATCGCCCGGTGTATGTTCACTGAGTTCAACCATCGTCAATTTATCGATGTCGATGTCGCGATCACAGCGTTTGAGAAAACGACGCGCAGTGCGCAAATTTTCAACAACAAAACAGCGAATGTTTTTTATGATTTCAATATTGCGATTAGGCAACACCTCGCGTGGATCACCATTTGACAATGTGCTGGGTATCAGGTACAGCGCAAGCACAAGGTCTTTTACAATCGGCATATCACTCAACGTGTCGATGTCTCGGGAGACATTGACACATATATCTTTGTCGCGATTGTCTATGGACGTTTTCACGTCTGCAAAGTTATAAAATTATCGCGTACCAGCCAAGGGTCTTTTCGCTGCTGAGACTGACGATGAGAACTTGTCGTGTCCTCAACGGTTGACAAAAAAGTATTACCTTTGTGATGTATTAAAAAAACAACATTTTCATCAAGTAATATGAAGATTGGTATTATCGTGGCAATGGACAAAGAATTATCTCTATTGCTGCCCAAAATAGATAATTGTAGCGATGTCACCATAAATGATGTGACGTTTCATGTCGGGAAGATCGGAGAGCGTGATGTTGTGGCTATGAAATGTGGCATTGGCAAAGTTAATGCCGCCATTGGCACGTTGACATTAATTGAGAATTTTCACCCCTCGCTTATTATAAACACAGGTGTCGCCGGCGGCACAGGGCACGGAGCATCAATACTCGATGTCGTTGTCGCATCCCAAATAGCATATCATGACGTATGGTGCGGTCCCGGCACAGTCGAGGGACAGGCTGCCGGTTGTCCTCCTCGTTTCCCCGGTGCATTAACCGGTGAAATGCTCGCCGCCTTAGGGTTGAGCAATGTCGTAAAAACCGGACTTGTTGTCTCGGGTGATATTTTTGTGTCACGCATCTCTGACATAAAGCGCATAACAGCTCTCTATCCCGAAGCGGTTGCCGTTGACATGGAGTCGGCGGCTATTGCCCATGTTTGTTATCTGAAAAACGTGCTCATGGTTTGTGTGCGCGTAATTAGCGATACGCCGGGGGCTGCTGACAACATAAGCCAATATGAGTCTTTTTGGGAAGATGCGCCGCTACACACATTTGATGTTTTGTGCCGACTCATCGCCGGTTTATAATCAACAATTTCGACTGATAGTTTTCAAGAAAAAACATGAAAAAAATACCCAGTTTCACTATCAACCACCTTGTGCTCGAACCGGGCATATATGTTTCGCGCCGTGATGTCACACCGGCAGGTGATGTGCTAACGACTTTTGACGTGCGCATGACCGCACCTAATCGTGAGCCGGCACTACCGCCACAAGCATTGCACACTATCGAACATCTGGCGGCGACTTGGTTGCGCAATTACCCGCTGTGGTCATCACGCACCATATATTGGGGTCCTATGGGTTGTTGCACAGGCAATTATTTTATCGTCAACGGTGAATACGAGCCAAAAGACATCGTGCCGTTAATGTGTGATATGTTTAAGTTCATATCAGAGTTTCAGGGTGACATTCCCGGAGCCACGGCGCGCGATTGTGGCAACTATCTTTTTAATGATTTGGAGGCAGCCCGTTGTGCCGCAAAACATTTCCTCGACAACACGTTGCGAGACATTGATGATGCACATATGATTTATCCCGAGTAATGAAGGATTTAAAAGCAATACGCGGTCGCTATTACATAAACGAGTGTGTAGAGCGTGGCGAGAATGAGACACAAGATTTCAAGTTTGCCGTCGGCGATGCCCGCAAGATAGCACGTTCCATCTCGGCTTTTGCCAATAATGCCGGCGGGCAGTTGCTCATCGGCATCAAGGACAATGGTGTCATTGCCGGCGTGCGCAACGAAGAAGACATCTATGTCGTCGAACAGGCTGCCGAGATGTATTGTCACCCGGCACAGCATGTCGAGTTCACCGCATTCAATATAGAGCCGGGCATTGTCGTCATTCGCGCCACCGTGCCACGTGCATCACAACGCCCGGTAATGGTCGATGAGGGAGAAGGACGACTGCGTGCATATTATCGTGTTAAAGACGAAAATATTGTTGCACACACAATCATGGTCGAGGCTTGGCGGCGGCAAAACGGCAATTCTTCGGCATTAATCAGTTTTGACGATAATGCTTTATCTCGAAACATTATGGACATTCTTGCCGAGGGAAAAACCGACATACACACTTTGGCGATAAAGACTCACAGTTCGATGGCGGCTGTCACCGAAATGGTAACACAGCTCACGGTGCTCGGCGTGATAACGTTTGTGTTTGACGGCACAGCCTTTGTCCCGGCTCTTGCCCAATAAACCACACAAACAGCGTAATAAAATAAGTAACCATCCGAAAGGAGCCGACTTTTATATGGCTTTTTTGATAGCGAACTTTG
>CAVCBR010000074.1:0-6924 GCA_963600695.1 bacterium | reverse complement strand
ACCCAAAGAGAATGTGAATATTACAGCCGTTTTATCTCCTTTTTTGGCATATAAGACGGGTTCACCCCTATTTCATCTCCCTTTTTGGCATATAAGCCAAAATTTTACTTTTTGATGCGGTTGCCGTGGGACGTATTGGCGATTGCTGTCAAAAAAGTATTGGGATTGAAAAAAATTTTGTACCTTTGCAACGCTTTTTAAGGAGGCTTGTTGTCTCTATCCCGTGTGATGGGAAATTAAGAAGCATTCTTAATTTTTAGTAACACAAAATTTTTTATTGATGAAAACATTTAAATTGGCAGCCGAGCCGCGTATTGATCTCGGCAAAAAAGCAACCAAAGCTCTCCGCGCAGAGGGTAAAATTCCTGTTGTTCTCAACGGTGGCGAAATTGTAGAAATGCCTTTTAACGGTACATTGGCAGCCGGGCAAAAAGTTGTTTCTATTGGTAATGGTAAAGGTCTTATCACTACTGATTTGGTAGTGTCGCAAGATGCTGTTCGCAAACTTATTTATACTCCTGACATTTTTGCCGTAGAACTCGAATTTAATGGTGGCAAAAAAATGGCTGTTCTCAAAGATATTCAATTTCACCCGGTTAAGGACTCAATTCTCCACCTTGATTTCCTCGAGGTAAATGAGACAAAACCTGTTGTCATTGAAGTTCCGGTTAAACTTGAAGGTCACGCCGAGGGTGTTAAAGCCGGTGGTAAGTTGTCGCTTTCGATGAAAAAGCTTAAAGTTAAAGCTATTTATACCAACGTCCCCGAACGTCTCGTCATCAATGTTGACAATCTCGGTCTTGGTAAGACACTTGCTGTTGGCGACCTACACTTTGAAGGTCTCGAACTGGTCAATGCTAAGAATGCTGTTGTTTGTGCTGTTCAGCTTACACGTGCTGCACGCGGCGCCCAAGCTACAGCTGCTAACTGATAGAGAATTTTTTACTTCCGGATATGAAGTACCTTATTGTTGGATTGGGTAATATCGGTGAAGAATATCGAAATACTCGTCACAACATCGGATTTATGATATTGGACGCCTTTGCTGAGGCGTCCAATATTTCTTTTCAAATCGAACGATATGGGGATGTCGCTCGTTGTCGCCTTAAAAACAAGCAGTTGGTGTTGTTGAAGCCGTCGACCTATATGAATTTGAGCGGGAATGCTGTGCGATATTGGCGCGAAAAAGAAAATATAGACATCAATAATATACTGATTGTTGTTGATGATCTTGCACTTCCGGTTGGTGCATTGCGCATAAAGCCGTCAGGTAGTGATGCCGGGCATAATGGCTTGAAGCATATTGCCCAGATGCTTGGCACGCAGGCGTATGCTCGCCTTAGGTTTGGAATAGGGAATGATTATCCGCGAGGCGGGCAAATTGATTATGTCTTGGGTCGGTTTCCGGTTGAGGAACAAAAGGTTTTGGAAGATCGTATTTCAATTGCGGTTGAAGCCATAAAAGATTGTGTGCTTGCCGGCATTCAGCATGCGATGTGCAATTTTAACAATAAATGAATACACTTGTTATTAGCGATGCCGAAAGATGAGGTTAGAATAGATAAGTGGCTGTGGGCGATGCGCGTGTTTAAAACACGTACCATTGCAACTGATGCGTGCAAAAAGGGGCGCGTGTCGTTGGGTGTGGAGCCCGAGATTATAGCAAAGCCATCTCGTTTGATCAAGGTGGGAGATATAATTAATGTGCGTAAACCGCCAATAACTTATTCTTTCCGTGTTAAGGCATTAACTGAAAACAGATTAGGCGCAAGACTCGTACCTGAGTATCTTGAAAACATTACGCCACAGTCACAATATGATTTGCTCGATGTGGTGCGAATATCCGGTTTTGTGGATCGTCGAAAGGGATTAGGACGACCGACAAAACGTGATGGGCGAGAATTGAAGCGTTTCACATCTGAGGCATTTGAAAATGATTGGTTCCTTGATTGGGACGATGAAGATGAATGATAGGCGTTTAAGTCTTTATATGTGGCGTTTTTGGTTACAGATTGTGTATTATTGATTTTTTTTACCGAACTTTGCACATATAAAAACAAACAACATATTTTTAATCTCTTGGTTGTCAGTAAAAATGACTGTGCCAAATTGTTGTAAAAACGCATATTTGGTGACTGATGACATTTTAGCGCTATAATAGCAGATTATTAGACAGATAGTAATGGAATTTACAGCCAATATGATAGCCTCGCTTGTTAGAGGCAAGGTTGAGGGTGATGGAGAAGCGAAAGTGTCTTCATTTGCCAAAATAGAGGAAGGTCGCCCCGGAGCAATTTCGTTTTTGGCAAATCCAAAATATACACATTATATATACGATACAAAGTCATCAATAGTATTGGTAGCAGACAGTTTTGTCGCCGAGCGACCTGTAACAGCGACACTTATACGTGTTCCCAATCCTTATGAGACAGTCTCTGAGCTTATGGAGATGGTTGCGAAGGTTACGCAACAACACCCTTCGGGCATCGAAAGCCCTTCGTACGTCGCTCAAAATGCGGTGTTGGGCGAGGATATTTATGTTGGCGCATTTGCATATATTGGAGAGAATGCTCATATTGGTAAAGGTGTCAAAATTTATCCTCAATCATATATAGGTCAGGGTGTCACTATCGGAGATGACACAATTATCTATCCCGGAGTGAAAATATATAAAGGCTGTCGCATTGGAGCAAGAGTGATATTACACTCGGGCGTTGTTATCGGAGCTGATGGCTTTGGATTTGCACCCAAGCAAGATGGATCTTATCATAAAATACCACAGATGGGTATTGTGGAGATTGCTGATGATGTCGAGATTGGTGCTAATACAACAATAGATCGTGCGACAATGGGCTCAACGCGGGTAGGGCAGGGCACAAAGCTTGATAATCTTATTCAGGTTGCTCACAATGTCGAGATTGGCAAGAATACAGTGATGGCAGCGCAAGCCGGAGTTGCAGGTTCTGCGAAGGTTGGTGATAATTGTATGATTGGCGGTCAGGTGGGCATTGCCGGTCATATATCAGTCGGGAATATGGTTTCGGTTGGCGCACAGTCGGGCATACCCAACAATGTTAAGGACGGCTCTCGTATTATGGGTTATCCGGCAATTCCTGCCGGCGATTTTATGCGACAAGTTGCATATTTGAGACGTCTTGCAGCTTTGTTTGATGATGTATCATCGTTGAAACAAGAAGTAGATAGAATTGTATCTAATAATGATAATAAATAACAAAACAAATAAATTCTTTATAAATGAAGCAATTAACCCTCAAGAACTCCTTTGAAATAAAAGGGAAAGGCTTGCATACAGGTCTTGATATTGTTGCTTGCTTTAAGCCGGCACCGGATAATTATGGATATAAGATCAAACGTGTGGATCTTGAAGCTCAACCTGTCATAGATGCTGTTGCTGAGAATATTGTGGCTACAACCAGAGGTACGGTTATTGGTCAAGGTGAAGTTATGGTGTCAACAATTGAACACGCTATGGCTGCACTTTATGCTGCCGGGATAGACAATGTTTTAATTGAGGTGAATGCACCGGAGTTGCCTATACTTGATGGTAGTGCATCTGCGTATGCCGAGAATATAGCTCGTGTCGGTCTTGAAGAACAAAAGTTTGATAAAGAGTTTTTTGTAGTACGTCATAAGATTGAAGTTTGTGATGAAGACTCGGGGGCAAAGATTGTTGTTCTTCCCGATGAGGAATTGTCGTTGGACGTTAAAATCAATTATGATTCCCCGGTTCTTGCCAATCAATATGCCACGTTGGACCATATTTGTGATTTTGAAAAAGAAATAGCATCAAGCCGCACATTTGTTTTTGTGCGTGAGATAGAAGGTCTTTTGAACGCAAATCTTATAAAAGGCGGAGATCTTGATAATGCGATTGTAATCTATGATTCACCATTGTCACAAGAAAGATTGGATCATATTGCCGATTTGATGAAGGCTCCCCATAAGCATGTTACAGAGTTTGGTTTTATAAACGAAACGCCATTGACTCATGATAATGAGCCTGCAAGACATAAACTTCTCGATTTGCTTGGCGATCTTGCATTGATAGGGCGTCCATTAAAGGGACGGGTTTTGGCAGTGAGACCGGGACATTCCATAAACTCAAAACTCACAAAACAACTTCGTCGTGATGTCAAGAGAATGGATGTTATAGCACCGGTATATAATCCTAATATAGCTCCGTTGCTTGATAACAATGATATACGCAAGCTTTTACCTCATCGCTATCCATTTCTGCTTGTAGATAAAATTATAGACAAGAGTGATAGCTATATCGTGGGTGTTAAAAATGTGACAACAAATGAACCTTTCTTCCAGGGACACTTTCCACAAGAACCTGTAATGCCCGGAGTTCTTCTTGTTGAAGCGATGGCTCAAACGGGAGGACTGTTGGTGTTGGGCACGGTAGAAGATCCTGAACGCTATTCAACATACTTTATGAAGATAGATAATGTCAAATTCCGACAGAAGGTCGTTCCCGGAGACACGGTTTTGTTTCACGTGTCATTTATGACCGAATTGAGACGAGGTTGTGCCGTAATGAAAGGTCGCGCTTTTGTTGGCGAAAAACTTGTGACCGAATGTGAATTTATGGCACAGATAATTAAAAATAAGTAAACCGCACCTATAATAATACAAATGAAGCAACCTTTGGCATATATTCACCCTGCTGCGAAAGTGGCACCCGGTGTAGTGATAGATCCGTTTGTAACCATTGACCAAAATGTAGAAATTGGTGAAGGCACGCGTATTGGTAGTAATGTTACTATACTTGAAGGTGCTCGCATCGGTCGTAACTGCAAAATTTTCCCAGGAGCCGTAATTGGCGCGATTCCCCAAGATTTAAAATTTCAAGGTGAAGATACGTTGGCTATTATTGGAGATAACACGACAATTAGGGAATGTGTAACAGTAAATAGAGGCACAGCATCAAAACAAAAGACGGTTATTGGCGATAATTGTTTAATAATGGCTTATAGTCATGTCGCACACGATTGTGTAGTTGGCAATAATGTTATTATATCAAATGCCACACAACTTGCCGGTGAAGTGCAAGTTGATGATTATGCTGTCATTGGAGGAGGTACATTGGTACATCAGTTTTGCCATCTTGGAGCGCATGTAATGATTCAAGGTGGAGCACTTATAAACAAAGATATACCGCCGTATGTCAAAGCGGCTCGTGAGCCAATCAGCTATGCCGGAATAAATTCTATCGGATTACGTCGACGCAATTTCTCATCAGAGACAATTAGAGACATTCAAGATACTTATAGATATTTATATCTTTCGGGATTGAATGTGTCGGATGCGGTTGCTCGCATTGAGGCAGAATTGCCGGCAACACCCGAACGAGATGAAATAATATTGTTTATTCGTAATGCAAAACGAGGCATAATCAGAGGTTATGTCTAATAATTGACATTCAGAGATATTTAGCGTCGGTCGGGACTTCGTCGCTCGCCTACGAATGAGGGGTGAGAGGAAAGTCCGGGCAACATAGAGCACCATACTTGTTAACGGCAAGCTACCCGAAAGGGTAGAGTAACGTGACAGAAAATAACCGCCACCTTTGTGGTGGTAAGGGTGAAAAGGTGAGGTAAAAGCTCACCGGACATGATGGTGACATTATGTGCCGCACGTCTTATGGGTTGCAAGGTCAAGTATACCGACATTTAAGGATTGCTCGTCCATTGTCGGGGGGTAGACTGCTAAAGCGTATTGGCAACAATGCGTTCAGATAAATGACGAGGAGTATGAGGCAGGTCCTTAACAGAAACCGCCAATGCTACATAACCCGGCTTATACCCGACCGCGCTTTTTATTTATGTCTTAGGAGATTGTTGTAGAAATTTTGTGTAAAACAGTAGTTGGTGATGACGCAAAAAGGAGATTGGTGGACATGTCCGACAGAGAGTGAAACCGGTAAATTGATAATGGTTACCGGTCGACGAGATGTTGACAAGTTTCGAAATAACAAAAAATTTGGCATCAGAGTCGAAGTAACATGGAATTATCGAACGACGTCAGACGATAGTGGTATGCCGACATTGGAGGAGTCTCAAATGATGGAGCATGTCACGGATCTTTTATTTGCGACATTTGACAAGGATCCTATTGCGGTAATGACCGGGATATATACAGGTGATGGCCGTCGTGATTGGATTTTCTATACGTTGTCAACAAATATTTTTGGACGCAAGTTAAACGAAGCCTTGTCTGTTTTACCATTATTGCCTATTTCGATATATTGTGAAAATGATCCCATTTGGGCTGAATATGATGAGATGAAACAACTCACCGAGTTGACCACATCTGACAATTAAATTGAGACGCTGAGAGAAATATGATATAATTGCCACAAACACACTCTGTTTTAAACCTAATTGAAATACTCTGTTGTTGTGAAACAGAAAACTATGATAGTAAATCGCCTTCCTTTTGCTTGATATAGTAACCTCTTATCGAAATAAAAAACGTAGCCATTTTGATTTTTTTATTCTATCGTTGTGACACTCTCGTGAGTTATGCGTATATTTGTGATGAAAAAAATTGAATTGTACAAATAACTCTTATGTTAGAATTTGTCGTCTCGTGGGAATTTTGGCTTATAGTGGCAGCTGTTTGCATAGTGCTTGAACTGCTAACAAATACATTTGCCATGTTTGCCATTGCCGGTGGTAGTTTGGTGGCGTTAGTACTCAGTTGTTTTGAGTGTTCGATGGTTGCTCAACTCATAGGTTTATGTATAGGTTCTATATTGACTTTTATTTGTTTTAAATCTCTAATTCGCAAACATATTCAATCAACAGAAACGGCAGAGTATAAAACAAACATTGACACTCTTATTGGCTGTGAAGTTTTTGCCTTTGAAAAATCAAATGAGAGTGGAGTCGCCAGGGT
>CAVCBR010000073.1:0-7519 GCA_963600695.1 bacterium | reverse complement strand
GATTGGAAGCGGGGGAGGGAGCGGAGGGGGGCGACGTTGATGCGGGAGTCGGTGTTGGCTGTCCAGTTGTGGGTGTCAGCATAGCCGTTGGCGAGGGCGCACTCGACGCATGCGAGGGCTTTGTCGCTCTCGTCGGCTTGGGCATAGAGGCATGCTGCCATGTAGTTGAGGTAGCCGTCGTTGTCGGTGTGTGTGGCGAGTATGTGTTCTATCCATTGTATGGCGTCGGTTTTGCGCCCGTTGAACAGGAGGGCGAAGCCGCGCAGTGAGTGTATGTCGCCATCGTCGGCGGTGGTGTTGTCGATGATGTGGTTGTAGAAGCCGGCGGCAGCCACGGGTTCGTTGAGGTATGTGGCGAGGAGCCATGCGCGGTTGATGTAGAGCATAGGGGTTTGTGTGTCGCTGAGGGCGAGTTCGCCAAAGAGGTTTGCCGCTTCGCGGTAGTTTTTGAGTGAGACGTATGTGAGTGCCATTTGGTTGAGGGCGTCTTTGTCGTCTTTTTTGATGGCGAGGGCTGAGGCGCAGTCGGCTTTGGCTTGGTCGTAGTTGCCGAGGGCGCGGTGTATTTTTGCGCGGACGACGAGGTGGGCGGCGTTGTTGCGGTCCATAGCTATGGCTTTGTCGGCATCGGTGAGGGCGGCAGTATAGTCGCCGAGGGCGTACTCACATTCTGCCATCGAGGCGTATATGCCGCTGTAGTTGTAGAGGTTGCGGTCGATGATTTGGCGGTAGTCGGCGAGGGCGGCGGTGTAGCGGTAGTGTGCTTGGGCGATGAAGGCTCGGAGGTAGACAAACATGGCGACGTTTGGCGCCTGTGCTATGGCTGAGGTCAGTCCTTCGATGACCACGGGGTAGTTGTCGTTTGATAGTGTTATGAGGTCGTTGGTGGCGCGGGTGTTGCGTGAGTCGGTCGAGAGGGCGAGGATGAGGTCGTCGACGGCTCCGCGGTCGTTGTGCATGAGGCGGCGCACGGAGGCTCGGCGCACGTATAGGTCGGCGTTGTTGGGTTCGGTTGCCACGGCGTTGTCGAGGCATTCGTTGGCGACGCCGAGGTTGTTTTCTTTGACGGCGACGCGTGCGAGTCCGATGAATGCCTCAACACTGCGCGGATTTGTGCGTTGCAGGCGTTGGTAGTCGGCTTTGGCTCGTGAGTATTCGCCGAGTTCGTAGAGCACGTTTGCGCGTTGGTATGTGGCGACATACGAGCCGGGGGCGATGGCGAGCACCGAGTTGAGGTCGTCGAGGGCTTGTGAGTGGCGTCCGGTTTGTTCATAGATGTTGGCGCGGAGCATGTAGGCTTGTTGTCGCAGGTCTTTCTCTTTCTCGGGAATGAGTTTGAGAGCTTGGTCGACGTCGTTCATGGCGCGCATATACTCGTTATGTCGATAATACTCGAGGGCACGGTGATACCACGTCTCGTAGTCTTTGGGGTCTTCGCGCAGCAGTTTGTCATAGGCGGCGAAGACGGCGCGGGTCATTTGGTCGTCAGACGAGGCGTTGAGTGTCTGAGGTGTTGTCAGTGCCAAGGTGGCAGTTGCCACGAGTATGTATCGACAGATGGTGTTCATTGTGAGTGGGTGTTGATGTGTTTTTGTTTAAACGTTTTAGGGGAGATTAGTGTTTGAAGCGTGTGACGACATGACGCAGCTCGGTGAGCCTTTCGAGCAGCGGTCTGAGGAGATCGAGGCGCAGCATATTTGCGCCATCGCTCTTGGCGACAGCCGGCTCGGGGTGTGTCTCGATGAAGAGTCCGTCGGCACCGACGGCGATGGCGGCGCGAGCTATGGTCTCGATCATGTCGGGGCGTCCGCCGGTGACTCCGCCGGCGGTGTTTGGCTGTTGCAGCGAGTGGGTGACGTCCATAATCACGGGGCAGCGACACTCCTTTTGCATCGTGGGTATGCCGCGCATATCGACAACGAGGTCGCCATAGCCGAATGTCGTGCCGCGATCGGTGACTGCGACACACTCGCCACCTGCTTGGCGCACTTTGTCAACGGCAAAGCGCATGGACTCGGGTGAGAGGAACTGCCCCTTTTTGATGTTCACCATGCGTCCGGTTTTGGCGGCAGCAACAAGGAGGTCTGTCTGCCGGCAGAGGAATGCCGGTATCTGTAACACGTCGACATAGGCGGCGGCAATGGCGGCTTCGTGAGACTCGTGTATGTCTGTGACCACGGGGACATCGAGTGTGCTGCGCACCTTGGCAAGAATTTCGAGAGCTTTCTCATCGCCTATACCTCGAAATGAGTCGAGGCGGCTGCGGTTAGCCTTGCGATAGCTGCCTTTGAAGACGTAGGGTATTTTGAAACTGTCTGTTATCTCTCTGACCGTGCCGGCGATGTCGAGTGCCATTTGTTCGCCCTCGATGACACAGGGACCTGCCAAGAGGAAGAAGTTGGCATCGTCAGACGGCATCAGATAGTCGTAAAGATTTTTGTCGTTGATCATTGTTTGAGTTGGTTGATGATGTGAAAGGTGTCACAGCCCACGAGAGCCGCGGTCTCGGTGCGCAAGCGATTGTCGCCCATCGTGACGGGTATGAAGTCGGCGGCGAGGCAGTCGGCGATTTCGTCGGGAGTGAAGTCGCCCTCGGGTCCTATGAGTATTGCCGTGGACAATCCCGGGCGCAGTGTGCCGGCGAGCAGTCGTCGCGGGGTGTCCTTGTCGCAATAGCCCACAAAGCGTTGTGCGGCGTCACAGCCGGCGAGAAATTGTTTCAGGGGTGTCATCTCGGTGATGAGGGGCAGTGTCGCTTTTAGCGATTGCTTCATCGCCGAGACGGCAATTTTTTCGAGTCTTTCGGTTTTCAGCTCTTTGCGCTCGCTGCGGGCACAGCGTATCGGCACAAAGCGGTCGACACCGATCTCGACGAGCTTTTCGACGAGCCACTCCATGCGGTCGAGGTGTTTTGTCGGCGCCACGGCGATTGTGATGTCGTTATGCCAAACTTTTGCGACCGGCTCGGAGTCGAGCACCGTCACCACGGCGCGGCGCGGGTCATCGACGGTGAGGGCACAGCGATAGCGCGTGCCCCTGCCGTCAACGATATAGAGGGTGTCACCGACGCGCATCCTGAGCACGCGCACGACGTGGGCGCTGTCGCTCGGCGGCAGCGTCATATCGTGGGCAATGTCAGGAGCGAAAAACTGTATCATGCTCTTTTAAGTCGGGGATCTTTGTTTGGATTTTTAAAGAGGAGGGCAAACAGCACGGCAACGACAAGCGCATAAGCGGCAAAGATAAACCATGCCTCGCTCCACGCCTCGGCGCGAGCCATAGATGTCTCTTCGGTGACGAACACCACTTTGTCGATGACGGCTTGCGCGCTGAGCGTGCCGACGGTGGCACCGATGCCGTTCGTCATAATCATAAACAAGCCCTGAGCCGATGAGCGTATCGATTTGTCTGTCTGCTGGTCAACATACAGTGAGCCTGAGACGTTGAAGAAGTCGAATGCCACGCCATATACAATCATCGACAAGATGAGCCATGTGACATCAGGCCAACCGGTGTGTCCCAAGCCGAAGAAGCCGAAGCGGAACACCCATGCCAACATCGCCATAAGCATCACAATCTTGATGCCGAAGCGTTTGAGGAAGAACGGAATAAGCAATATGCAAAGGGTCTCTGACATTTGTGACAGCGATATCAGGGCATTTGCATTTTGCGAACCCCATGTGTCGGCAAACTCCTTAATGTTTGCAAAGCCCGAAATAAACGGATTTGCAAAGCCGTTGGTGATTTGCAGCGACACGCCCAGCAACATCGAGAAGATGAAGAATGTTGCCATGCGGCGGTTTTTAAACAGGGCAAAAGCACGCAGACCCAGAGCGTCAACCAAACCTCCGGACTTTTTCGTGCTATCCGTGGGACATGCCGGCAATGTCAAAGCATACGCTGCCAAAACAATGCTCAATATGCCTGAGAATGTCATTTGGTGATAATTGTCTTGGAAATCGGCAAAGTTGGTAGTAAGCATAGCAATGATAAAACCGATGGTGCCGAACACCCGTATCGGGGGAAAGTGTTTGATGGTGTCAAGTCCGGCACGACTCAATGCCGAATATGCCACCGAGTTTGTCAGACCGATGGTCGGCATGAAGAATGCCACCGACACTGTGTACAGGCTGAACAATGTCGAGAAGTCGACAACGTCGCCGGCAGTCATGGCATAATATCCGGCAGCGAGCATAAAGATGCCTGCCAACGAATGGCAAAGGCTGAGCATCTTTTGTGCCGGCACCCACTTATCGGCAATAATGCCGATGATGCCGGGCATAAATATCGATACGATGCCCTGCACGGCATAGAACCAGCCTATTTCTGTGCCTAAGCCGTGGTTATAGAGAAATGTTCCCAACGATGTGAGATAAGCTCCCCACACCGCATACTCGAGGAAGTTCATTCCTATGAGTCTGATTTTTAATACTGAGTTATTCATGTTGAATAAGGAGGGTGATAATGAGTTTATTATTTTTGTTTATTGTTTCAAATATTTCAATTTTTTAGGCGAGTGTCGTTTAACGTTTTATGTCGGGGTTGTCGCCGGGTTTGCCTTTGCGGGCGATAATCTCGTCAAGACGCGCCGCCTGTTCATACTTTTCGTTGTCGACAAATGCCTCCATGAGCATATTCAACTCCGAGACAGAGAGCTGCTCGACAAATTCTTTGTTTTTCTCGACATCATAGGTGTTTATGTCTATATTATCGAGGTAGGAGGGCGCGGCATCCATCTCATATCCCACGACATCAAGCAATGCGCGGTCGATATATATTGGTGCGCCGGCACGCAGAGCCACGGCAATGGCATCAGACGTGCGAGCATCGAGCACCACCTGTCGCTCGCCGTCGGTAAATGTCATCTCGGTGTGAAAAACGCCTTGTTCGTAGTCGTGAATGAATACCTCGTCAAGGCGCACGCCAAACGCGTGAGCGAAGCTGTTAAACAAGTCACACATCATAGAACGCGAGGGGTGTTTGCCTTCGAGCTTCATGGCTATTGCCCGAGCCTCGGCGGCACCTATTGCCATTGGCAGATATACGTGTCCGCACTCGTCAGCCAACAGCAAGATATACACCTCGCTTTTGATAGACTTTACAGACAAGCCTGCGACTCTGAGTTTTACCCTTTTCTCGTCCATGATGACAATGACTTTGAGTTGATGTCAGACGACATTTCTGCCGGTGATTATTCCCGAGCCATAGCATATTTTGGCTTCGCGATCATATATGACGCCGAATTGTCCGGGGGCAATGCCTTGAATAAGACGGTCGGCATCGACAACATATTCGCCGTCGTCGACACGTGAGATGCGCGCGGGAATAAATTCGGGAGTATGTCGATTTTTAAACATAATCTCAACGTCCGAGCAGTCATCGCCCCATGGGTCGGCGGTAATGAAGTGCATTTCGGCGAGATGCACACGCTTGCCATATTGTCGCGAGGTGTCAAAGCCCCCCGAAACATAGACGACGTTGTCGTGTACATTTTTCTTGACGACATACCACGGACCGCCACTGAGTCCCAAGCCTTTGCGTTGACCTATGGTGTGGAACCAAAAGCCACGGTGAGTGCCAATCTTGCGCCCGGTTTCAATTTCGATAATCGGTCCCGGACGCTCGCCGAGGTGGCGGCGTATAAAGTCGTTGTAATTGATTTTTCCGAGGAAGCATATCCCCTGCGAGTCCTTGCGCAGGGCGTTGGGCATCTTTGTTTCGGCAGCAATCTCGCGCACACGGCTCTTGGGTATGTCACCGATGGGGAATGTGAGATGTTTCAGTTGATCATATGTAATTTGCGCGAGGAAGTCTGTTTGGTCCTTGACCGGGTCGACTGCCGTGGCGAGCCATTTGAGTCCGTCACGCTCGATTGTCGTGGCATAATGTCCCGTCGCTGTGAGGTCGAACTCATGCCCCCAGCGTTGCTCAAAATATCCGAATTTTATCATCTTGTTGCACATCATATCGGGGTTTGGCGTCAATCCCTGCTTGACGGTGCGCAAAGCATATTCCATGACATTGTCCCAATACTCTTGGTGCAACGAGACGACGTCAAACGGCAAACCGTATCGCCGGGCTATCAGACTGCACATCTCGATGTCTTCCTCTGCCGAGCAATCGCCCTCGTCGGTATCAAGCCCTATGCGTATGTAGAACAAGTGCAGGTCGTGTCCCTGTTCGAGCAAACGATATACCGCCACCGCGCTGTCCACGCCACCCGATATAAGTGCTGCAATTTTCATCTTCAAGACATTGTAATCGGTTAGTATACTTATTGTTGTTGCAGTAGCGAGCGGAACGCCGCGAGGATATTGTCGACGGCAACATTCTTCACTTTGACATCGTGGTTGCTGTCAATATAATACACCGACGGCGAACCCTTTATATCAAACAACATATCGGCATCAGGCGCAGCACCCACCACCCAATGCTCGGGCATAGAGGCTGCCTCTGCCTGCCAATCGGCGTCAGTCGGCTCACCGACATATATCGCTACGATTGTCAGCAATTTGTTGTCGATGAATGCCTTGATGACATAGTCGGCGTCCAAACGCGCCTTTGCCAGCCGGCAATCTATGCAGTCGGGGTCTACAAACATCAGCAAGATATGAGGCGTCTCAACGTCTTTAATCGCCTTGCTCGTGCCATCGGGACAAGTGAAGGCGAAATCGCCGACATTCGCGCCGACTCGCGAGTATGACAGTTTTTTATATTGCGCCTCATAGCGAGCCTTTTCAGGTCCTTTTACCTTTTTGTTTGTAGCCACAGCCTCCAAAAACGGCATATATATCTCCTCGCTCTGATATTCTGCCGAGTCGGTATAAGTCCATTTTTCAGCCATTTCGCACAAATCGAGCAGATATTGCGGTTTGGCTTTTTCAACGCCCTTGATCATACGATTTATCGACATATGCACGGTGTCAGCCGTGGCATAAGGCATAAACGACATATATTGTCCGAATGTTTTATCGAAGCGTTTGCGCGATGAAAAAGCATTTTTGAAGTTATAATTATCCCAAAAATGGTCAAGGATATAATTGCAACGTTCGTCGAGGCGCACAATGGACTTTGGAGGCTCGGGAATGGGCACGAGCAATTCCACGCCATCATCTGTGTCATCTTCGGCTTGTGTCTGTGCCGACACAAAGGGAGTGATACCGGTTACAATCAATGATAAAGCTATAAGTGATAATAATTTACATTTCATGAGTTTATAATTTTATTAATCATTGGCAATATTATTGTCGGCATAACGCCCACATTGTGACATTGGCAACAACTTGCAACTTGCAAAGATACAAATTTTTCGGACGCGCCAAGCCTCACCATAGATTAAAGATTGTGAACATTAAAAACAAACGCTCTATCCATCTTATTTTAAACGATTTCACATATCTTGGCAGGAACAAATATGCACCCTAATCATATTTCTACAGATTTTTCAACTTTTTTTTGACAACCTCTTGCATTTTAACGATTTTTACACTAACTTTGGGGCGAACGATTTCACAAGGGC
>CAVCBR010000072.1:2590-8056 GCA_963600695.1 bacterium | reverse complement strand
CCTTAGCAGTCTGTTTGTTTATACGGCATTTTGCCAAACGACAGATAATAACCATATTGACAACTATCAAACTCAGTCTCTTGACAAATATGCCATATCTGTTAACATTGACAATTCTACCATCTCAGGCATATTAGTCACACGATGCCTGACTGACACCATTATGGGCAGCATTGTCAACGACTTTGGTATATCAGCCATTGATTTTGTCTATAAACCGAGCACTGATAATATGAAGCTCACCCACACCATAAGTTTCATTAATAAATGGTATATTAAAAAGGTCTTGGCGTCTGATCTTAAATTTGGCATACATATTCTCTATGATATTCCTTATAAAAAAAAGCACAAATATGTAGTGGCGCAAACAAACGACACGACAACAATTACAAATACTCAAAGACATATAACATATCATTATTCACCTATTAAATACCGGCAAGACTATGAGACAGGAGAATAATCTATACAAAATACAATCCGTTGACACGGATAAAAACATAATCACCTTAGAATTATGCGCTGACAACATAATTTATAAAGCTCACTTTCCCGAGCAGCCCATAACTCCCGGTGTGTGCATAATACAGATGGCGTCAGAGCTTTTAGAAAAGATTCTCAACAAGTCGCTATCCTTAGTCGAAGTCAAAAATGCAAAATTTGTTTCGGTAATAGATCCAATCGTTATGCCTCAAATTACTTATGCATTTCAACGCATCATAACCGATGATATTGACTGTTTGATAAGAGCCACTGTCATTGTGTCGTCAGGTTCAACTATTTGTGCAAAGTTATCGCTGTGCTACAGACCTGTATGAAATACACAGATACTGACACTCTCAAAACAACCATGCAACGACATGGCATATGCGTGATTATTCCGACGTACAACAACGCCGGGACAATAGAACGTGTTGTCCATGACACGCTAAAATATTGTAATGACGTCATTGTGGTTAACGATGGCAGCACCGATGCAACAAGCGATATTTTGGCGAATATTTCACAAATCGACCTCATTTCATATTCACAGAACAAGGGTAAGGGAGCAGCACTTAAACAAGGCTTCAAATATGCTGTCAAACGCAATTTTAAGTATGCCATAACCATTGATGCCGATGGTCAGCATTATCCATCTGACATTGAATATTTTGTAAAAGCCATAATCGAACATCCCGGAGCATTGATTGTTGGCCAACGTGATTTAACCGGTGTTGATATTAATGGCAAAAGCACTTTTGCAAATAAATTTTCAAATTTTTGGTTTGCCCTCCAAACCGGCACTGTGCTTAAAGATACGCAAACCGGATTTCGAGCTTACCCCTTGGACAAACTAAATGGATTGTCTCTACTAACCGGCAGATATGAAGCCGAGCTTGCACTGTTAGTGTTCGCGGCGTGGAGTGGCGTGGAGATTAAATCCATCAAAATAAATGTATACTATCCGCCTCGTTCTCAGAGAGTATCACACTTCAGGCCCGCCACAGATTTTGCCCGTATTTTTTTATTAAATACCATCTTATGCGTTTGCACAATTATTTGTGGTATTCCTCTGCGCACATATCACACTCTATATCACAGAAAACTTTTCACACATGAATTTAAGTGCTTTACACAAAAGAACGGCATTCGCAAGGAGGCATCAATAACATTGGGCAGACTCGGTCGTTCCATATTTGGCATCTCTTTTTTTATTATTTGGTCTGTGTTCATATTTACACCAACCACATTCATATTTTTTGCTTTTGGCAAAACTACCGAACAAAAAAAATTGAGATTTCATAAGTTGTTGCAACATATTTCTGTGTTTTTGACAAAGCATTTTCCCGGAGCAAAAACCATCTATGATGTTCCCCAAAACGAGAATTTCGAGACCCCGGCGATAATCATTTGTAATCATCAATCACACTTGGATTTACCGGTGATTATGGCTTTACACCCCAAAATGATTTTTCTCACAAAAGACTGGGTATGGCACAATCCCTTTTACGGACACATCATTCACAAGGCAGAATATATGCCAATATCAAATGGCATAGACGCTATTATGCCTCAGCTTAAAGATCTTAGAGACCGAGGCTACTCTATCGTCGTTTTTCCCGAAGGTACCAGATCGGAAAATTGCGACGTCCTAAGATTTCATCAAGGTGCTTTCCATTTGGCAAATGAGCTGAAAATGGATATTGTGCCAATGATTATCCACGGAGCCGGCCACTATCTGCCAAAAAAAGATTTTATGTTCCGTAAGGGGATTATCACTTTGCGCGTTCTCAATCGTGTGAATTATACTCCACATGATCCGGGAGCATCGTTTATGCACATAGCTGCACATTATCGCAAGTTAATCCGTTCCGGCTACAACGATATCGCATCAATAACCGAGAAGAGTCAATACTTCAAAGCTCTTGTGCTGTACAAATATGCTTACAGAGGGTGGCCTGTCGTAAATCGTTGCAAAAAAGCGCTTGCTAACATAGCATATCTCAGTACATTTATTGATAGTGAGTCGCCAGACATTAAAACCATCAGAGTTTTAAATAGTGGCATCGGCATTTTTGCACTGCTATATGCATTAGTAAACAAAACAGTTCAAGTATATGCTTTTGAAGAAAATCTCAAAGATTACGTCATTGCCAAATCTACCGGAGGCCTTCCTGACAATCTCCATTATATTCATCCTGTCTGGTCAAATGATTATATGATTGATGGTGTATCTTTTGACAAGACCATTACCATCAGAGACTCCAAAGAAATTATTGTATCAGAAGCATCAAAATCTTAACAAGCGCTTAATTTATGAAAACAAAATGTATAATAATAGGCAGTGGCTTAGGTGGCTTGGCTTGTGGTTCGATACTATCTCGCAATGGATATGACGTGACTATACTTGAACAGGGTGCCCAAATCGGAGGATGTCTGCAATGCTTCAATCGCGGTGGTGCTCGTTTTGAAACCGGCATGCACTTTATCGGCAGTGCAGCTCCGGGACAAACGCTCAACAAGCTAATGAATTATCTCAATTTAAAAGACATCAAATTAAGCCAGCTTGACCGTGAAGCATATAACATCGTTTCACTTGCCGGCAACCGATTTGCCTTTGCCAATGGCCGTGAAGCGTTTATTAATCAATTTTCGACATATTTCCCTCATCAAAGAGACAATCTTGTCGCTTATTATGACATTATCGAAAAAATTGCGCAAGCCTCCTCATTACACTCTTTACGCAATGCTCAGAGCGACATTGCCGTCAATACCTATTATCAAACCGTGAGCATCAATGCCGTTCTTGATGCTTTGTTTGATGATGACATGCTAAAAAACGTGTTAGTTGGCGATCTCCCTCTTTATGCCGGAGAAAAAAACAAGACGCCGTTCTCGCAACATGCCTTCATTATGAATTTTTACAATCAAAGTTCATATCGCATCATCGGCGGCAGTGATCAAATTGCAAATGCTATATCTAAAGACATACAACTGAATGATGGTATCATACGCACAAACAGTAAAGTCACAAAAATAATTTGTGATGCGACACACGCCACCGGTGTAGAGGTAAATTCTTGTGAATTTCTCGCGGCAGATGTCATTATTGCTGCCATACACCCTGCCCGCATAATGGAAATGCTTGATACAAAATTAATCAGACCGGCATTTAGAGAACGTATGGCGTCACTAAAAAATACAATCGGGGTATTTTCTGTATTCTTAAAATTTAAACCCGACAAGGTGCCTTATCTCAATTCAAACTTTTATAGTTTTAAATCAGGCTCACCTTGGGATTGTGAACAATATACCGAGTCAACATGGCCCAAAGGGTATCTGTATATGCATTTTTGCCACAAAGATAATCCGCGTTTTGCTAAAAGCGGTGTAATATTGTCTTATATGAATATTAAAGACGTTATGCCGTGGTTTGGAACTAAACTCGGGAAACGGGGCATATCATACCAACAATTTAAACAATCAAAAGCTATGTTGCTTTTAGATCAATTAGAAAACGATTTTCCCGGGATAAGGGACAACGTTGATATGTTCTATACGGCTACACCCCTGACATATTTAGATTATACCGGGACACAAGACGGCTCTATGTATGGTGTCGCCAAAGATATCTCTGCCGGTGCGGCGTGCAGAGTTCCACACAAAACAAGAGTGCCTAATTTATTCTTATCAGGGCAGAATATCAATTCACATGGTATGCTCGGTGTATTGGTCGGCAGTATCGTCACTTGCTCGGAATTGATAACCTCTGAAACCATCTATCAACAAATCATAGCAAGTAATCAATGAAACAACAAGTAGTTATTATCGGTGGCGGTATCGGCGGTCTCTTCACCGGCGCCTTTCTTGCAAAAAATGGCATATCTGTGACCGTTCTTGAAAAAAACGCCATAATTGGTGGTGGCTTGCAATGTTTCTCTCGTAAAGGTAAAATTTTTGATACCGGCATACACATAATGGGTGGTTTTGAAGAAGGGGGCTCCTTGTCAAAAATATGTCATTATTTAGGCATACTTGACAAATTAACCATTCAACACATTCCTGCCGACTGTATGGATGAGGTTTACTTTGCATCGTCAAATGACACATATAAGATACCATCAGGGCGAGAAGCGTTTACAAGCTTTTTTTGCGAGTTATTCCCTGATGAAGCTACGGGATTAAAAAGTTATGTAGATGAGTTATATCGTCTAACACGAGAAGTCCCGTTATTTTACCTTAAAGAGTCAACAGATGGCATCGTTATGCATTCTGATAAATTCACCTGGTCGGCAGATCGGTTAATCAAACACTATGTGCAAAATCCAAAGTTGAGAGATATTTTAGCTTATCTCAACCCCTTATATGGAGGCGTCGAAGGTCATACGCCTGCCTATGTTCACGCTCTGATAAATGTACTTTATATCGAAGGCAGTTCACGATTTGTCGCCGGAAGTCAGCAGTTGGCAAATGCGCTAAAAACAATTATTGAAACAAACGATGGTGCTGTTTTATCTAACAAACAAGTTACATACATCGATGTTACAAATAAGACGGTTAACTATGTACAATCCTCAGATGGACAAAAATTTACAGGTGATTGGTATATCTCATCGATACATCCGGTCGCATTATTGTCATTGGTGTCACCGGGCACATTTCTTCGTGGCTTTATCAATCGAATAAATGAGATACCGGTATCGTACTCCGCATTTACTCTTTTTATAGACCTAAAACCCGACACAATCCCATATATTGATCACACCTGCTATTATATTGATGATTATGGTTTGATGTGGAACCAACATAAAATCAACGATACCGAATGGCCAAAAGGATTTATGTATATGACTCCGCCTGATGTAAACCAAGGCGAATTTGCGACTCGTCTTTTGGTGCATTGTATCATGGATTATTCTGTTGTTGAAAAATGGGCAGACACATCTGTCGGCAAACGTGGCATTGAGTACGAAACATGGAAAAAAA
>CAVCBR010000072.1:0-2580 GCA_963600695.1 bacterium | reverse complement strand
ATAAATTAAAGCACGTCATTCCGGGGCTGAGTGACAGCATCGCCAATATATATGCTGCCTCGCCTTTGACTATCCGCGATTTTTACGGCACGAAAAACGGAGCTATTTTCGGATACCGCAAAGATTGTGATAACTTGATTCTTTCACAACTACCAATATACACAAAAGTAAAAAACCTTCTTCTTACCGGTCAAAACATCAACCTTCACGGCATTTGTGGCGTTCCGCTCACCGCCATCAATACCTCAGAAGCTATTTTGGGTGTCAATTATTTAGTAAGAAAAATTAATGATGCATATAATGGAACAAGAAACTCATGACATAGAATTTTGCTCGGCTGACACAATCGCCGAGTATCAAAACACTCGTCTTCAAGAAGCATTGAGTTATCTGCAACAACACTCGGCATTCTATCAACGTCTGTTTAAAGAAAACAACATTGACATTACCCGAATAAAAACAGTGGCAGACCTTGTAAACATACCATTTACCAACAAAAAAGACCTGCAACTATATAACAAAGATTTTCTCTGTGTAGCTCCCGAAAAAATCGTTGACTATATCACAACTTCGGGCACATTGGGCGACCCCGTGACTTTTGGGTGCACAGATCGTGATTTGGACAGGCTCGCGTATAACGAAAAAAAATCTTTTGCATGTGCCGGAGTCAAACCCGGTAATATTGTCCAACTAATGACCACGCTTGACAAACGGTTTATGGCAGGGTTGGCATACTTTCTCGGCATTAGAGCTCTTGGCGCAAGCATCATACGTGTCGGGAATGGTGTCCCCGAGTTACAATGGGATACTATTTCTCGCATACAGCCTGATACGATTATGTGTGTGCCATCATTTATACTTCGTTTGGTGGAGTATGCCGAACAACACAACATTGACTATCGCCATTCCAGCGTCAAAAGAATTATCGGTATCGGTGAAGGTTTGAGAGAGCATGATTTTAGTTTAAATCTTTTAGGTAAACGTATCAAAGAGAAATGGGACGTCAGTCTTTTTGCCACATACTCATCAACCGAAATGGGAGCGACATTTTCTGAATGTCCTTATGGCTGTGGCGGACACGTGCACCCGGAATTGATTATTGTTGAAATCATTGGCGAAGATAATATGCCGGTTGCCGATGGCGAAATCGGAGAGGTAGTCATAACGACACTCGGCGTTGAAGGTATGCCTTTGCTGCGTTTTCGCACCGGCGATATGAGCAGTAAAGTCATCGAACAATGCCGCTGTGGTCGCAATTCTTACAGACTCACACCGATTATCGGTCGTAAGAATAATATGATCAAGCTGAAAGGGACCACTATTTATCCGCCTGCCATCAACGATGTGCTCGACAACACTCCTTATGTAATCAATTATGTAGTTGTCGTGCGTAGCAATTATGCCGGCACAGATGAAGTCATTATAAAGATCGGAGTCGCAACGCCTCAAAATTTTGACATAATCAAGGATTTAAAAGATCGTTTCAGAGCTCGCATAAGAGTTGCACCAATCGTTGAGATCTTATCGCCCGATGATATTAACAAAATCAACTTCCCGGCAAAAACTCGCAAGCCGATCAAATTTATTGATAAACGAAACAAACCACAATTGACATAATGTGCACGGAATTCAAAGAGATCAGACCATATGTTGATGCAGAAATAAATGCAGCGATGCGGCGCATTTCAGCGAGCGAGGTATTTCCATTGCTTGCGTCTTTCATTTTTCCAAATCAAGACATAGAGCATATTAAAAATCTGTTCAATTCAATTGTGTCCATTGATCAATTTCAACACAAGGTAATGTCTGCCGCCATAGAGCAAATCATCGAACGCAGTATAACAAATTTTTCTTATTGTGGCATTGATCGACTTGACATCGGTAAACAATACCTTTTTGTATCAAATCATCGTGACATAATGTTAGATTCAAGTCTCCTCCAATACATCTTGTATACCAATGGCTTTGAGACGTCTGAAATAACATTTGGTTCTAATCTTATGAGTCATCCCGTTGTTGTTGACATTGGTAAGTCCAATAAAATGTTTAAAGTTATACGAGGTGGCAATCGTATGGATTTTTACCACGCAACCACACTGAATTCTAAGT
Source organism: bacterium (assembly GCA_963600695.1). GTDB lineage: Bacteria > Bacteroidota > Bacteroidia > Bacteroidales > Muribaculaceae > CAG-873. The sequence continues at coordinate 471 of CAVCBR010000072.1, read as the reverse complement.
ACATTCGTCATGCCATAACAAATGAAAAACATTCGGTTTGGATTGCACAACGCAATGGGCGCACAAAAGATGGTGTGGATTGTACCGAGCCGGGACTCATAAAAATGTTTATGTGTAGTTCTACAGATGATAAAATCGACGCACTTGAAAGCCTCAATATTGTCCCGGTTTCTGTTTCTTATGAGTGGGAAACCTGTGACATTCTAAAAACTCTCGAACTTTACGAATCTCGATTTGCCCCATACATAAAAAAGCCTGACGAAGATTTACATAGTATCATCACCGGTATTCTTGCGCCAAAAGGTAATGTGCATATCGAGATTTGCCCGCCGCTAAAACACGATGAGTTGCTTTCGTTAAATCATCAAACCAAGAACGATTATGCAAAAAGTGTTGCTCAAATCATTGACAAGCGCATTAATGTGGCATATAAACTTCACCCAAACAATTATATCGCATATGATATAAAGT
>CAVCBR010000071.1:507-8789 GCA_963600695.1 bacterium | reverse complement strand
CCTCAAAGTTACATTATAAATTTGAGTGGGACAAAATTATAAACAAAAAAAAATGCAACTCAAGTTGCATTTTTTGTAATATGAATATTCGTTAGAGAAATATATTTATTTTACTGCCTTAAAACTCATATCAAGGCTTTTCACTGAATGAGTCAGAGCTCCCACCGAAATAAAATCCACGCCACATCGTCCATAGTCGGCGATAGTGTCGTAGGTGATGCCTCCCGATGATTCTATTTCGACAGACGGGTTCTTCGTGCGAATGTGTTTAACAGCTTCTGCCGTGCGCTCGACTGAAAAATTATCAAGCATAATTCGATCAACGCCTTCGGCAAGTGCTTTATCGATTTCGTCGAGATTTCTCACTTCAAGCTCGATTTTTAGATTTTTACCTTTTTCTTTGCAATATTGCTTGGCGGCGGTAACAGCTTGATGGATACCACCGGCAAAATCAACATGGTTATCTTTGATGAGTATCATGTCAAAAAGACCGATGCGATGATTTGTGCCACCACCAATGGCGACAGCCTGTTTTTCAAGTATTCGCATACCGGGAGTGGTTTTACGTGTGTCAAGAACGCGTGCACCGGTCCCATCAAGCAAACTCTGATAACGATGTGTCGTTGTGGCTATACCACTCATGCGCTGCATGATATTAAGCATCAGTCGCTCTGTTTGAAGCAACGAGCGCACCGGACCTTCGACCACAAACGCAATATCGCCCGGTTTGACAGCACTACCATCTTTGATAAAAACCGTCATTTTAAGGTTTTTGTCGAAACGTCTGAAAACTTCACGAGCGACTTCTACTCCGGCTATAATTCCGGGCTCCTTGATAATGAGTTGTTGCCGTCCGATCGCGTCGGCAGGAATAGTCGAAAGTGTGGTATGATCACCATCACCGATGTCTTCGGCAAAAGCCAAATCGATAAGTTCATCGACAAGTTGTTGCTCTGTCTTCATATTGATTTATTTTGTTTTGATTTTTGCAAAGTTAACCAATTATTTTGAAAAATAGATGTATATTTGTGCTCTATGAAAGTAAAGTTGTTGGCAATAGGCAAAACTGCCGATAAGACAATGCATTCGGCTGTCGAACGTTATGTCAGTCGTTTGGGGCATTATGTGCGTTTTGAGTTCATCGCTATCGATGATGTCAAAACCGCGAAGTCGATGACCGAGGATAAACAAAAAGAGCTTGAATGCGAAAAAATGCTGACACGCATTGCGCCATCAGATTATCTGATTTTGCTCGATGAGCGAGGGCGTATGAGAACATCGCGAGATTTTGCCTGCCATCTTCAAGGTTTGATGATGAAAGCTCAACATGATGTTGTTTTTGCCATCGGCGGTCCTTATGGCTTTGCGCCTAAAATGTATTCTCGCGCAAACGAACAGCTATCGCTCACGCCGATGACGCTGACTCATGAGATGGTGAGGCTGTTTTTTGTCGAGCAGCTTTACCGCGCAATGACCATTATGCGAGGCGAACCATATCACCACGATTAATTTTGTTTCAGTGACATTTAAAAGCGTGCCGTGCGTTCACTGACAAGACCATTGCGATAAGCATATAATAGTTCCATAAGCTCATCTATTTGCATCTGCAATTCGCGACCCTTGTCCGTGTCTCGCACACGCATTCGGTGGGCACTCATTTCTACAATTTGGTTTGTTGACACTATATCCGTGCCATTGACAATGGCATTTTCAGCCGATGTGAACGGTTCGTGTTGCACCAATTCAAAACCACGGGAGTGAAACACCAACGTATATCCGGCAATACCGGTGGTATTGTGATAAGCACGCGCAAACCCACCGTCTATCACCATCAATCGCCCATCGGCTTTTATGGGATTTTCCCCTCTCGATGCTTTGACCGGCACATGACCGTTGATGATGTGTCGATGCTCTCCGGAGACACCAAATTCATCGAGTATCATATCACACACTTCGGGCTTATCACGCATGGCATAATAGTTGCCTTTGATTTCGACATGTGTGGCTTTATCGTCAATGAAGTATCGCTCAAAGGTTGCCATCTTTGATTTATCAAACAATGGAGATTCGGGACCGCACCACAAATACCAAAAATAGTCAACGGCATACCTGCGGACATCGTCTTCGGTATCGCGTGAAAACGCCGAGCGTATCATCATATTAATATGCTTCAATAATGATCGCCCATGATACATTTCGCCTTGAATGGTTACATCTTTCAACGTGCCGTCATTGTTTAAGGGCATGGAGGCATGATATAACAAGTTGCCGTTATATATACCGAACAATGAACCTCGTGATAACAATATGCCGATATGTTGTTGCAATTTTTCGCTAACCATAAACGAGTGACGCAGTTTATCAGCGAGGTCTGCCTCTTCGTGCGTGAGTTTGTATGGATCTGCCGGGTCTATGGTCGGGAAGTTTTTGTCTCGCAACTTATAGTTCACTCCGTCTATCTCGACAGTCATCGTCTCAAAGTCTATTTTGTCGAGCAACAGCCGGTCTTCCATATGCCATTCGGGGTGAGCTTTAATTAATGCGCCTTCGAGCTTGAATTGGATAATGGAGATGGCCTTGTGCATCCGAGCAAGTATGCGTCGCGTTTTCTCGGTGCGAGCAGGGTCTTCGGTGTCAAGTTTTGCCTCGAAACATTCACAGGGGTCATCGCCGTAAGTCTCGATGGCAAACGTCACGAGGGGCACCAAATTTATGCCATAGCCTTCTTCGAGGGTCGTCATATTGGCATATCTCAATGACACGCGCAAGACATTTGCTATACACTGCATATTGCCGGCTGCCGCTCCCATCCAAAGTATATCATGATTGCCCCATTCGATGTCAAAATTGGGATATTCGGCGAGCATCTCCATAATAAGGTGCGCTCCGGGACCACGATCATAGATATCACCGAGTATGTGTAACTGGTCTATCGAAAGTCGTTGTATTACGTTACACAACGTGACAATAAACTCATCAGCCTGACCGGTGATTATGATAGTCTCAACGATACGATTAAAATATGCTTGTTTTTTGATGTCATCGGGAGTCTCATGTAATAATTCCTCGATAATGTATGCAAACGCTTTTGGCAGAGCTTTGCGCACCTTTGAGCGAGTGTATTTTGATGACACCGAACGACAAACTTTAACCAGTTGATTAAGTGTGATTTGATAAAAATTTGAGAGGTCACTCTCTTGAGATTTGACAATTTCAAGCTTAGGGCGCGGATAATATATAAGTGAGCATAGTTCGCGTATCTCGCTTTCACGCATAGTCGCCGAAAACAATTCTTTAACCTTGCGTTTGATGTTTCCCGAAGCATTTTTAAGGATATGCCTGAATGCCTCATATTCGCCATGTATATCGGCGACAAAGTGCTCTGTTCCTTTCGGAAGGTTTAGAATTGCTTCGAGATTAATTATCTCGGTACTCGCAGCTTGTATTGTCGGAAAGTTTTGCGCCAACAATTCAAGAATGCGGCGATCTTTCTCAATCTCCGGAGCTTGGTATTTTTGTTTTGCCATTGTCTTTCGGATAAACATTTTGTAATGATGGGTTGGCAAAAGTAGTCTTTTTTTCGTTACCGACAAAAAATCGTTAATTTTGCAAAGCAAACCATACCACCTCGATTAAAATGTCACAAATCACCGACATTGTCTTATCGCCCCGGTTTAAGGACTTCGTTAACAGTCACATTAATGATGATGTGTCACGCCTGCGTCTGAAATATCACAATTCAGATGAGGCTGAATTTTATGCGTTGGCTATCACCCAAATAGAATGCCGACACAAATACGCGTCAAAGCTTAACGAAACGCTCGCCGCCTGTGAAAACTTCATTTTTCCCGACACTCTGGCAGGTGAACAATCGACGTCTGACAGCCTGTCTCGTTTTCACACCCGACTGGTCTTGCCAACAACAAGCGTGGTCGATTTTACCGCCGGGTTGGGCATCGATGTTTTACATTTGGCAAAAGCCGGAGTCACTGTCACCGCTTGCGAACTCAATGAACTTCGCGCCGAAATATTATCTGTCAACTCACAATCATATGGTGTCAGCGATTGCCTCACTGTGATACATACCGACAGTGTTAAAGCTCTAAACGAAGGCAAATTGACGGCTCAAACCGCATTTATAGACCCGGCGCGCCGTGCTTCGGACGGGTCGCGCGTGTTCTCGATCGGTGACTGCGAGCCTGACGTTCTCAATATACTGAAAAATTTATCCGAGCATTTTGAGCGTCTCATTATTAAGTTGTCGCCAATGCTTGATATTTCGGCAACGGCGGCAGCTATGCCGGGTATCACAGATATATATTGTTTGGGAACAGCCACCGAGTGCAAAGAGCTTGTCGTTGTCATTGATCTTAAAAATCCCTATATCAACGATCGCCCCACCCTGCATGCCGTGACTCTGTTTAAAGACACGGAACAGGCTATGTCATTCACCGCCCGCGATGAACGCACTGCCGAGGTGTCATATATCACGCCAACAGTCGGAGACACGTTGCTAATACCCTATCCGGCAGTCATTAAATCAGGGGCATTCAAGTCTGTCGCAGTCACATACAAATTAACAAAAGTCGCCCCCAACACTCATCTATACTTGTTGCCTGACAATGAAGATATTGATGTGCACCGACTTCCGGGACATATTCACAAAATATCCGAGGTCGTTGTGTGGCAATCGAAAAACATCAAGAGACTCAAAAAACAATACCCCAAGGCGTGGGTGACGACAAAAAATTTCGGAATGTCAGCCGATGCCCTTCAATCAAAACTAAACATCAAACCCGGTGGCGACACACGCATAATCGCTATCACCGATGGCAACGGATCAAAATTGCTGCTCGTCACAAAATAACCGTCAGCGTTTCATCATCACTCGTGCCAGCGAGCGTTTGTCTTCACGTTCTTTTATGGCTTGGCGTTTGTCATATTGATGCTTACCGCGAGCAATGGCAATCACCAGTTTGGCGAGTCCACGGTTGTTGATAAACAGGCGCAAGGGCACGATGGTCACGCCTGCTTCTTTATTGGCTTTTTCCAAACGCGATATTTCGCGTGACGTCAACAATAACTTACGATCTCGCCGATCGGTGTGATTATTATATGTGCCATAAAAATACTCGGCGATATACATATTTTTTACCCACACTTCACCATTGACGATGAAACAAAACGTGTCGACAAGCGAAGCCTTTCCCAACCTTATGGATTTAATTTCTGTGCCGGTCAAAACGATGCCGGCTGTGAAAGTCTCACCTATGGCATAGTCAAACGTGGCACGGCGATTTTTTATATTTACTTCTTTAAAGTTCATAATATCATTCCCATAAAAGTCACCAACAAGAACCATGGCAAAATCAAGGCAGCCATAGTCGCGAGCACATAATGCGCGGCACGAGATGTGTCAATCGAGAGGTATGACATAGAGTGATATACCACAATAATTAAAAACAGCGGCAACGCTTTAATTACCGTGAAATCAACGGGCACAAAGTTCTCGATTATTTGTATCACGGCAAGCAAAGATATGATATACAAAGCCACTGTTTTTGTATTTTTGATCGAAACATCTTTTGTCGCCATTTTGCCGACAAATATCTCCATCAAAGCCATACCGGCAAAGTATGCCACCAACAATGCGACAAATTTCACCATTGCGCTCTGCAATTGTTGTCCGACGTCAAATGTCGGCTCATAAAAGCCTTGCACAAAAGACGTCGCTCCCATTATTGCAAACAGCGGATACATGCCCTCTGAAGCGAGTTTGTCAGGCTCTTTACCATCAAATGAGATTTCCTCCCACCCATGCTCGGGCGAGAGTATCAGTTGCAACAGGTTTTTGAGAAAATGAAGCATAGCGCGTAGTTCAATTTTGCATTACATCAACAATCCGAAGTCACGATAGCGCCAAAGCATCACCATAACCCGGTGCATAGCCACATACTGCCGCTATGCAGGTGCAAATTTACACGTTTTTAGTTACACGCCCAAAATTTAGGCACGGCTAATTTTTCAACCAACCTTACTCCCAACTTTCGCGCTCAGCCCTACTCTCAACTAACGTGTCGCCGAATAGGCATAGCGTTTGAAGCAGAATATCGGCACGGTGACACCTATAAACATCAGCAGTATCACCATAACACAGATAAAGCCGTTATAGTTCAGTTGATAAAGATAGTGCATAAATTCGTCCTCCGAATGATGCTCGACACAGAGCATAAACGCCTGAACTATGCGATAGGCATACATACCGGGTATCATCGGCAACAATGCCGGGAATGACATACTCTCGGCCGGGGCTTTCCAATGTGTTGACACCGGTATTGACAAAACACCGATGACAAGCGCACCTATAAAACTTGCCCACACTATTGACATGTCGCCGGCACCCATCATCAGTGTGCGTGTGCCATGTCCGGCAGCTGCCAAGATGGCGCAACCTGAAAATGCCTTGTACGGAACATTGCTGATACTGCCAAATCCGATAGCGGCTATCGCTGCAAAGAAACAATCTTCAATTATTGGTAACATTTTTTCCCTCCTTTTTTTAAATCATCTGTGCATTCATCAACAATAATGCCAAATATAATCCCATGCCAAGGCATACGGTGATCACCAACGCATGCACCAAACGGCTCATCGCGCATATATAATGCCCGCCGATAAGGTCACTGACGGCGTTCAGATACGGAATGCCGGGCACCAAATACAAAACGCTCGTAGCAAGAGCAATATCAGGGGTCTCGCCCCACGAATATACATAGCACGAACACGAGATAATCGCCGACAAGAGACTTGCGATTATAATTGCCAAACGCGAATCTATGTGCCATTTGCGACACAATTCGCCTTTAACATAAAAGCCACACAGCGTGGCAACAAACACCACTCCCATAGCGGCAAAGTCACCGCCAAACAGGCGACAAAAAGAGAGATTGGCACACGCCGTCAACAGTGTCACCACGCCAAACGGAATGCGCGTGGCGCTGACAATCTTTTGATAGCGTTGGCGCGTCTCTTCAAGACTGAGTCGGCAGTCAAAGCAGTTCCAACTCAGTTTGCTTAATTCGCTGATTGTATTGTAATTGATATTGCTATCACGAATGGCTTTTGTTCTGATAACGGCATCGGCACTCGCCGCCGTCTTTATTTGTTCGCGCTCGGCACCGGGGTTGTGGTCATCGACTATGTCACGCCCTTTGCTGTCGCCGTCGCTCAACACCACTTCAACATGTAGCGGAAAGATATTCACCGCCGAGCGAAAACCATAAGCCTCAGCCATACGCAACACGTTTTTCTCTATGCGTGCGGTCGTTGCGCCACATTCCAACATCTTTGCGGCATAATCTGTCAGGAATACGCCGATATCATCTTTGTTTTCAATCATAAATCATCATCATCGTCCCAATCATAGTTATTGTCAATCACACGATCGTCCATAGCTATGATGTGATGCTTCTTGTTGTAGCTTTTAAACCAATGAAACAACTTGCTGCCAAACGCAACGAGAACAACGAATAACAAACTGCCCCAAATGAGCCACACACTGATTGTATTTTGAATTACTACATGTACCATAATGCTTTTTGTTTTTGACGGTGCAAAGGTACAAGTGCAAAAAATCCCCCAAAAGCATTTATAATTGAAATATCCGATAGTCCCTATCGAAGATTTCAATCAACTGTTCTTGTCTCAAACTCATGTTTTATCTAATGACGGCAACATAATCATAGTATTGTATTTTTACGCTTCGGAGTAATCCCGATCGACCATTCCATTTTGAGTGGTTATACTGTTCATTTCCATTCACCCGGGTAATTCTATTCAAATATCAATATCACTCGTGTTAATAGCACATCCGTATAAAGATTTATTCCTCCATCTTTTTAATTAATTCTTTGTTTAATTTCTCGTCTTTACCTATTAGTTGCCGTACAAGACGATAAACTGTGGTACACGGATTATGGTTTGCATAACGTGTATCTGTGTATTCTCGATGTTTCGCCTCAGCATATTTAATAGCAGTATCCATAGATCCATAGGTTGTCATTATCTCATAATTGTTTGGATCTTTCTTCGCATACCTATACTTCTTTTGGGATTTGTATTTAGGTGATGAGTTTACAGCAACAGAAATTTTCTCTTCATATTGCTTTCTTGATACGCCTGTCGTCACATTATGGAAATGATATAAATACCATAATTCAAAGGCTTCATTGCTCCATGCTACTTCAATTCCATTTTGCTTACCTAAGGCTATTGCATCATTA
>CAVCBR010000071.1:0-497 GCA_963600695.1 bacterium | reverse complement strand
TTGTTTCTCTGCAAATGCTTCAAAATAATTTGGCTCTGTTTTAGTTCCCTCACAAACAATAAGAATTGAGCATCGAATCACTTTTGAAACTCTTTTCTGAGATTGTCTTTTGAATTTAGTTGAGACATTATCCAGTTTGATTTTCTTAGCCATAAGTTGCAACAATTTAATCGTTTAAAATATAAGGTATTGCGCCATAACGACCGGCGATATAATTTTTTTCATAGTTCGCGTCATTACGAGGCTTAGAACCATCAGGAAGTATAATATCCATCAAGCTGTACAAATCTGTTTGTTCTTTTGAATCTTTTTCAGTGAACCAAATTTGGTCTCGTCTCAGTATTTTTTGAGATAAAAGATGTGTGTCGTGAGTGGTGAATATCAATTGAGCATTATTGGGATTAGTCTCTGAGTTGTTAAATAGTTCTATAATGTATTGAGAAATTAGTGGGTGCATTTTTGCGTCCAATTCCTCAATAACAAGTATAGAGCCATTA
>CAVCBR010000070.1:0-9007 GCA_963600695.1 bacterium | reverse complement strand
CCGCGACCCCGACCTTGGCAAGGTCGTGCTCTACCAACTGAGCTATTTTCGCATTTCAAAGGGCGCTTTTTGCGTTTGCGTTGCAAAGGTAGGCATTATTTTTGAATTGGCAAGCCTTTTTAGATGTTTTTTTGCGAAAAATTTTTGTGCAATTTGTAATCTGTTGAAAATCAAAAAGAGGCAACAATGATAAATTTTGCTGCCTCTTTTAAAATCTTATTTATGATGATTGATATTGACCGATGTCGTCAAATATCGTCCATGCGTTGATGTGCAGATGATGACGATAAATAATGATAGTAGTCGTTTCATGGAATAATTGGTTTTAAATTATGTTTTTATAAGATTGGAGATAATAGTCTCAATACGGATTCGGCGATTTTTTTTGATGCCGGACGTTTGCGCCAATCCGTGGACAGTATGCGTGTTGATTTTGAAACATCGACAAAGAAGATGTCAGTCATCTTTGCATTGAATTCTTTTGAATATACAAACAAGTTCGACTCGAAATTATACTCAAAACTGCGGAAATCAAAGTTTGTCGAGCCGACCGATACGAGTTCATCATCAACGATGATGGTTTTGGCGTGCAACATACCATTGTCATAGAAGTATATCTTGATGCCGGCTTGCAGACATTCGTTTATATATGAGTTTGACGCATATCTCAATAGGGTGGAGTCTGAGACCCGTGGCAACATTATGCGCACATCGATGCGTGACAATGCCGCATTTTGCAAGGCTTTGAGCAGACCCTCGGTGGGTAAAAAATAGGGAGTCTGTATGTATATGTGCTCACGGGCATTGGCTATCGCGCGGTGAAACATCATCGCTACATTGCTCCACTGAGATGTCGGCCCCGATGTGATGAGTTGCACGCCCATATTGCCTAACGTGACAGGCGGTGCGGCAACTGTGTCTTCAATCAGAGGTTGTCCCATAAAGTGCCAATCGACGGCAAATGAATATTGCAATGATGCCACGGCGCTACCCGTTACGCGCAGGTGTGTGTCGCGCCACATGCCGAGCTGATTGCCATAGACATAGCGATCGGCAATATTCATGCCTCCGATATATCCTATACGTCCGTCGATCATGCACAGCTTGCGGTGATTGCGCCAATTTATGCGAGTGCCAAAAGGAGGAAACGACACTTTGAAGAACGGATATGTTTGAATTCCGGCTTTGAGCATACGTTTGAAAAAACGACGCGAAGTGTGGAATGACCCTACGTGATCATATATAACCCTGACTTTGACGCCGGCTTGGGCTTTTTCTATCAATATGTCGGCAATCTGAGTGCCTATCGTGTCATCGGCAAAAATATAATATTGTAAATTGATATATTCCGTGGCTTCGCTCAGATCACGTTTGAAAGCCTCAAATTTTGACCGTCCATCGGTGAATATTTCGATATCATTGTCTTGATGATAGATGGCATCGGTTAGAGAGCGTGCAAGCTTTATTTGTAATATGGAGTTGTCGGTCAGCCCGGTGCGTTCCGGATCTATGTGGCGTATGTGCTCTGAACGTTGCAGCCGGCGACGATTGCGACGCGAGATCATACGTGTGTTTTTTATAGACCTGCCAAAAAACAGATATAACACAAGTCCGACACCGGGCATCAGCATCAACACTGTTACCCAAGCCAAAGACTTGACCGGGTTGCGGTTCTCGGACACAATGACACACAAAATCACTATGACCGTCAGCGCGTATATAGCCATCAGACCATAATACACCCAGTTGCTCTGTAAGTATAGTGAAATGTCGTCTACCATGTGTTAGATTTTTGTTGCTTACAAATTTACAATATTTATAACAGACTTACTGCCCGGTTAGTTTTTTTTAACCAAATAGCAGTGGATAGTTACGCTAAGCGGAATGAAATTGTCAACGTGGCAGGATAATATGGCAAAATTGAGGGTGAGTGGAAAAGTTTTTGACGCCAGGCAGGGCAAAGCATTGAAATAAAAAGTAATTTTGTGGCAACTAAAACGCAGATATGTCACAAATGAAATTGACAAATGATATAGAACACTCTGATAGTTGCACTTTTGCACGTCTGTGGGTGTTATTCACCACGTTCTTTAAAATCGGCGCTTTCACTTTTGGTGGCGGTTGGGCTATGATTTCGATTATAGAACGTGAAATTGTAGATAAGCATCGATGGCTCGCTCGCGAGGAGTTTTTAGATTTGCTCGCCGTGGCTCAATCATTGCCGGGTATTCTTGCAGTTAATATCTCGGTGGCTGTCGGAGATAAGCTGCGCGGACGGCGAGGCAGTATCATTGCATCGTTAGGCACGATAATGCCTTCGTTCTTGATAATACTGGCGATAGCCTTATTCCTGACTCCCGAACTGATTAAGTCGAACACGATTTTGAGCAAAATATTTATGGGCATTCGCCCGGCAGTTGTTGCATTGATTATCGCCCCGGTGATTTCGGCGGCAAAGACCGCTAAGATTAACATCAAGACGGTGATCATTCCGATAGCCGTGGCTGCGTTGATATGGTCACGATTGCCGGTCGTGTCCAATCCCATATTGTGGATAGTTCTCGGCGCATTTGGCGGTTGGTTGGTTTTGCACCGGTCATTGAAAAATGTGCGCCCTGACGATACTACTATGACAAGAGAGGAGGGTGAGGTATGATTTTTCTTAAATTGATTTGGAGCTACCTAAAAATAGGATTATTCGGGTTCGGTGGCGGTTATGCTATGTTGTCGCTGATACAGAGCGAAATTGTCGAACCGGGCTGGATCTCTGAGAATACATTCACAGACATTGTGGCAATATCACAGATGACCCCCGGTCCGATAGGCATCAACTCGGCGACATATATCGGTTATACGGCACCGATGTCTGCCGATTTTGATGGCTGGTGGTGGGGTATTCTCGGCTCGGTGGTGTGCACATTGGTGGTTATTATACCTTCGTTTTTGTTGGTGACATATACGAGTCACTATATATCGCGCCATCGTCAGAGCGTCGTTGTGCGTGGCATATTCCTCGGACTGCGTCCGGTGGTGGTAGGCTTGATAGCCTCGGCGGCATTGCTGCTTATGAATGAGGCGAATTTTGGCACTGAGACAGCCGATGTCATAAAATCTGTTTTGATATGTGTGGCATCATTCTGTGCCGTATTTTTCACCAAAATACATCCTATATGGGTGATTGTTGCCGCCGGACTGGTAGGTTTATTAATTTATTAGCAAAGTATTATGTCTTGTGATAATAACGACATTGAGATAAAGTATAATCAGACACTCGAAGAACTTTACGGACGGTTACAAGCTTTTCATCGTGTCGGTAGCTCGGCATACAAGCCCGGATTGGGAACGGCGAGAACGCTTGCCGCGGCGTTTGATAATCCTCAAAATAAGTTTAAAACCATACATGTCGGCGGAACGAATGGCAAAGGTTCGACAGCACATTCTCTCGCTGCCGTGTTGACAGCCGCCGGATATAAGACAGGTCTTTACACTTCGCCTCATCTTGTCGATTTTGCCGAACGCATACGCGTTGATGGCAAAAAAATCGAACATACCGCGGTTTTGGACTTTGTTTCACGCTATAAGGCTATGTCTGTTGACTGCGATCCTTCGTTTTTTGAGCTGACGACAATCATGGCTTTTGACTATTTCGCTCGCCAAAAAGTTGACGTGGCAGTTATCGAAGTTGGTTTGGGCGGTCGCCTCGATACGACAAACATCATAATGCCCGAGCTTAGCATCATTACCAATATCTCACTTGACCATACGGCAATCCTTGGCAATACTCTTGGCGAAATAGCGACCGAAAAGGCTGGAATTTTCAAGCCGGGAGTACCGGCAGTGGTCGGAGATAGTAACCCCGATTTGCGTGAAGTTTTTGTGGCAAAAGCACGTGAAGTGTCGACACCGCTTGTGTTTGCCGGCGATTGTGTGCCGTTTACACATGTTATTCATGAACCCAATACTTTTATCTACAACGGAACGCGTTGGGGAAACGTCGCTTGTTGTCTGACCGGAGAATGCCAAGAACAGAACACCGCTACTATACTCACCGCTTTAAACATATTGAGTGACAGAGGTTTCAAAATTTCGGCACATGCCGTGAAACAGGGACTGTCTGATGTGTGCCGGCTGACGGGGCTTATGGGAAGATGGATGACAGTATCTCACAATCCGCTTGTGGTGTGTGATACCGGGCATAATGTCGGTGCTTGGCAATATTTAGGGTCTCAACTTGGCGCTTGTTCTACACATAAATCATTGGCAATTGTCATAGGTTTTGTCAGTGATAAGGACTATCGACATATAATGGTATTGATGCCGCATAAAGCACATTATTACATAGTCTCACCGAGTGTGTCTCGTGCCGCTGATGCAGAGACTGTCGCAGATGCGGCTCGTCGAGAGAACCTTGATGTGCGAGGAGTTGATGGTTTAGTAATAGATGGCTATAAAAAAGCTCTCGCCGATGTCGGCGAGAGCGGTATGGTCTTTGTCGGCGGGAGCACGTTTGTCGTTGCCGACTTCTTGTCGTATGTCAACGAACGGCAATAACTTCGATTTCGACAAGCACGTTCTTGGGCAAAGTTTTGACGGCGACAGCCGAGCGAGCGGGGTAGGGCTCGGTAAACACACGTCCGTAAACTTCGTTCATCGCGCCAAAGTTATCCATATCAGAGAGGAAAACAGTGGTTTTTACAACATTATCAACTGTCAGTCCGGCGGCTTTCAGTATGGCGACAACGTTGGCGAGAGATTGCTCGGTTTGTGCTGTGATACCATCGGGAATTTCACCGGTGGCAGGATTTAATGGTATTTGACCGGATGCATACACGAATGTGCCGGTATCAATGGCTTGGCTGTAAGGACCGATGGCTCCGGGAGCTGCTGTTGTTGAAATGACTTTTTTCATTTGTATAATGTTTTATGTTAAAGATTGAAATGAGTTGTATTTGTTACCGGTATTATTACCTGTTGATCGCCGGGTCAGAGGTAATGTCAAGCTCAGACAGCAAGACATTGTCGGCAGTTTGTGATACCTGCCGTGATATGTTGTCAACGACGCTGTTTACACCTTTAAAATTCGAGTCAAAATTGTCGATGAAATTGTTGCGCCCAAAAGTATCAAGACGTGTTAACACATAACCGATCGTGAGTGATTTTGGGTCTATGGCAGGTTGCAAACCAAAGTTGTCATCTTTGTCATTTATGACCACGCGAGTCAATATCTTCGCGTCAATTAATATGTCTGTTGTCATTGAAACCAGCTGCGAAGGCATTCCATACGCCGCAGATAGAGAGAGTGGGGTCGGTGCAGGTTTACCATTGACATAGTTTTGAACGACAGACGCCGCTAATGCCAAGGCAACTTTTCGATGATATGCCTGAGATATGCTGTTGATTTCGGATTGGAATGAAAATCTGAAAATATTTTGCGAGGCATAGCAAATAACCGAACCGCCAAGCGTGATAACCCAGGTCAGTTGCACCCATATCAACAATAGAGGAAGAAAAGCGAAGCTGCCATATATAGCATTATATCGTGATACATAAACCTGACCTGATATGAACAGCCATTGCAGCAAACGGAAGCCGCTACCGGCAATTATACCGGCGATTAAAGCGTTGGTCTTCTTAACCCGTGTGTTTGGTATTAATATGTAAACAGCCGTGAAAAACAGCCACGTAAACACCCATGCTCCGGCTTGCAAAACGAAGTGAACAAGGGGAGAAAATTCTACGGACAGCAATTCATGAAGCGCTGAGTGAACAAATAAGGATAAACCACCGGCACAAACCATCAATACCGGCAGTATCATAAACATAGCCGTGTAGTCTGTGATTTTGCGCCATAGTGAGCGTCCCTGTTTGACAGCCCAGATTTTGTTGAACGAGTCCTCGACGCTGCTGACAAGCGAAATCAATGTCCACAAAAGAAACGCAATGCCAATGCCCACAAATAACCCCTTGCCGGTTTGATTTAGGTAGGAGTCGGCAAATGTCAAACCTTGATTTATAGTGTCTTCTTGTGCCGGAAAAAATTGTAGCAGTTGATCGTGTATGACTGTTTGTGCGCCAAACCCGCGACCAATGGCAAAAAGCATCGCCAATGCCGGAACAATCGCCAACATGGTGCGATATGTCAGTGCACGTGCCTTGGCTTGTAACTCGGTGTCTAAGAATGATTTGATAGACAAGTTAAGCGTCTTGAGTATGTTCACCCACCAAACGTTGCGGGTGTCACGCCAAATGCCATTGCTGAGATAATCCCAAAGCAATGTCACGCGCATTTTAATTTTGGCGTAAAGTGTTGATATTTTTGATTTTTGTGATGTGGACATATTGATATTTCAACGTTTGTTTGCTCATTTGTCGGAGTTGGAAAACGCGTTTGCGACGCGTGATTCGGGATCGATATTTTGAGTGGTATTATTTGCTCTGTCAGGCGTTTCTGATGATACTGATGTTTTTGTGGTGGAGATTTTTGCGTTACTCTGAACCATATTGTTTGGCTTATCAATGCTGACCTTTGTTTCCATCGATTGCGTGGAGCGAGGTGCTGTGGTTGCCTGTGTTTGAGTCTTGTCAGAATTGGTGTTGTTATTTTGAGCCTCGCTTTGCTTTTGGGCGGTTTTTATCGGCATTTTTTTTGCTATTGCCGGCACACGTCCGGCACTATGATAATACTTTTGATAATAATTCAATCCGAGGTCGCTGACTATGACTCCGCGCGAAGACGATGAGTGTATCATCATATTATTACCCACATACATGCCCACATGTGCTACCTTTCCCCCCGAGCGCGCCGAAGAGAAGAATAACAAATCACCGATTTCAAGCTGCGAACGGTCTAAGGTTATGCAATATTTGTCTTGCTCGCGAGACACGCGTGGCAGGTCTATGCCTACGGCATTGTGGAAAACCATCATCACAAAACCCGAACAATCGACACCGGCTTTGTCATTGCCACCCCACTTGTATGGTGTCCCCAACCAATCATAAGCCTCATTTATCAATGCTTTCTGTACAGAATTGTCGGCTTTTGGCTTTGTCGGCTTGTCTTTATCGGACGTTGTTGTTCCCGGTGCATAAGGACGTGTCGCTGTGTGGCTCGATGACTTGCAAGACGCCAAGCTGCCAGACAATAACATAACTGTCAGCAGTGTATATAACGTATGTTTTAAACGACAGACAATGGTTAAACGCATAATCATCTGATTAAACTGCCGCAAAATCGGTTGACGGCGACTCACGACTGCGAAGTTAGCGATAATTTTTTAGTTTTGCTATAAATCTGTGCATCAATTCTAAATATCTGTGAAACATTGATGATGTTATGCAAAAATAGTATAAAGTTTATCACACACGGATACTATCAATATAATATTATGAGTAAATTCGCGTACTTAAATACAAAAATAGAACATAAAACATATTACAACACTGACTATGAAAAGTATTCTTATTCCGGCAATAATGCTGGCACTCACGACGAGTGCTGTAGCACAAAACTCTCATCTTTTGTCACAAGACGACTTTACGAGAGCAGCAGAGTCTACGGTCAACGGTGTCGTATCAATTAAAAGCTATGGCACGCCACGCACAACTCGTTCATTCAGCAGTGGTGGGTTTGACGACCCGTTTTTTGACTTCTTCTTTGGTAATCCGTTCTCACAGCAGAAACCCCGTCAACAAGACGAAGAGCCATCTCAACGCCAACTCGGGTTGGGATCGGGTGTGATCATCAGTGAAGACGGCTATATCGTCACAAATAACCACGTGATTGATGGCGCCGAGCGTTTGGAGGTGACCTTGAACGACAATCGTAATTTTAATGCCACGGTTATAGGCGCAGACTCAAACACCGATTTGGCTCTCATTAAAATTGATGCCCCCAATCTACATGTTATCCCGATGGGAGACAGCGAAAAACTTAAAGTCGGCGAATGGGTGCTTGCCGTGGGCAACCCCTTTGGCTTCACATCATCGGTGACCACAGGTATCGTTAGTGCAAAGGCACGTAACATATCATCGGCAACAGGTGCGCGAGCAACCGGAGGCATAGAGTCCTACATACAAACAGATGCCGCCGTTAATCAAGGCAATTCCGGCGGCGCACTTGTCAACCTTGCCGGTGAACTTGTCGGTATCAATACCGCCATTTATTCACAAAACGGCTCGTATGTGGGTTGCTCGTTTGCAATACCGACATCTATCGTAAATAAAGTCGTCAGCGACCTCAAAAGTTTTGGTGCAGTGCAACGTGCATATCTCGGTATCTCGTTTACCGAAGTGCGTCCCGAGTTGATTAAAGAGAAAAACATCAAAGGCGTTAACTCAGGTGTGTACGTAGCCTCAGTTATGGATCGTTCGGCAGCACGCGAAGCAGACATCCAAGTCGGAGACGTTATTGTTTCGCTTGGCGGACACCCCACGACAAACACCGCACAAATGCAAGAAGCAATGACAAAATTCAGCCCCGGTGACACTGTTGAAATCAAACTGTGGCGCAACGGCAAAGAAATGACAAAATCTGTTGTCCTGCGAAACTCAAAAGGCGACACCGGTGTCACTCGTGCCGGCTCGGTGACAGACCTCGGTTGCACATTTGCCTCGGTCAGCGAAGACAAACTCAAACAACTTGAAATCAGCCATGGCGTCAGCGTTGTCGGACTCGAAGACGGTCCCATGAAGGCTGCCGGTATACGCGAAGGCTTTATCATCCTCTCGATTAATGGCAAACGCATCACTACGCCCGACGAAGTAGAATCTATCTACAATACCATAGCCAAAGGCGATGACGATAAAGTGATGTTTATAAAAGGCGTATATCCGACAGGAAAACAAGCATACTATGCCGTTAACCTCGAAAACTGATACACGCTGATACCTCCAATACAAAAATCGGGACGACACAACCGCCGCCCCGATTTTTTGTATATATGTTAATTTGTTGTAACCATCCGAAAGGAGCCGACTTTTATATGGCTTTTTTGATAGCGAACTTTGC
>CAVCBR010000069.1:0-9246 GCA_963600695.1 bacterium | reverse complement strand
TGGCGAAACAGTCCAAAAACGGAGGAAATACGCCCCTTTTTGACCTGCTTTTGTGCCTATCTTGGTTTTTATTGCCTGCAAACCGATTTCTTGAAAAAAATCCGCAAAAATCCGCCGCTTGATAAATTATCAGAGTCGCGGAACAAAAAAGCAGAGGGCGTGCCGTAAAACTCAATTACGACACACCCTCTCTTTTAGCTGTAAACAAAAAACAAGTGCAAAACCGGTAGAGATTTTGCACTTGCTTTGTTTTGTAGCGTTATACAATAGTAAGCCAAACGGCTATGCTATTGATCTGTTGAGACTGTGTTATTCTGCTACTATTGCCGGAGTGTCAACAGGAGCAGATTCGACAGTTTCGGGTGCCGGAGAGTTGTTGAGCGAATTGAGAGCTTGCTCGATTTGATTTTTCATCATTTCGAGTTGTTGCAGTTTCTCGGTTTTTGCCACGCCGGGCAGCTTTTTGTCAAAGTCGGTGAGGATGTTCTCCATTTTTGTGAGATACGTCTTGCCGTTTTCTTTCAAGAAATCATTTTGTGCCTTTTCGGCTTTTTCTTGGAAAGCCTGACGTTGAGCCACATCCATTGAGTAGGGGTCGGCGTTGATAAACTCTTTCATCGCCATTTGAATATGTGCCTGAAAGTGTTCGAGAACGTTCTCGGCGCGTTTGTCCCAAACTTTTGTTTGTTTACATTTTTCGGTAATGGAGTCATTAAAACAATATTTTTCGTTGTAATAATTCTCCTCAGTGGCATCGTCATCGCCACCGTTTGATTTGCAGCCTACAAGCGCGATGAGCGCGATGACGGCTGTTGCAAAAATCGGTTTTAGTTTCATGTGATATATTTTGTTTTGTTAAGTTGTGGTCGATAAATGTTTAGTCTGATATTTCGGGGTTATTGTTAGGAAATATCATACCGGCGTCTTCTTCCATCATGTTGACGACTTGCTCGATTTGGTTGAGAGCATCGGGTTGGGCAATATCGGGGCATTCTTTGTTGAAGCCGGCAAGAATTTTGTTTGCTTTCTCTATAAATTGTTCGTGATATTTGTCATAAAAATCTTGTTGTTCTTTATTGGCGGTATCACGAATTTTTGTGAGCTCGGCGTTTGGCACCGCGTTGTCGATGGCATTTTCATATTCGCGCCAAATGTTGTGTGAATTGTCAGCCATAAAATCGAGCAGATTTTGTGCACGGAGTTGCCATTTTGCTGCAGCCTCGTGTTGAGCGGTGATTTTTTTGCCCTGCTCGGTAGTGTCGACAAAGCAATACTCGGGTGTAATAATAGTGTCTTGTGATTCGACATTATTGTCGCCGGCAGCGTTTTTACAAGCTGTTGAGGCAATGGTTAAAAATGCTGTGGCAAGAAGGATCGGTTTGATTTTCATTGTAAAAAAATTATGTTAGTGGGGTTTCTTGACATTCGTGAGTTGTAGTCTCTGCTTCGATTGTGGAGTGGGTTATGCCTAATGGTTCAACGGCGTGACGTACATCGGCGATGGTTTTGTCTATAAGTGTCGGACTTTCACAGATGACATGCACCGTGAGCGCAGCCGTGGTTGTAGAGATAGGCCAAATGTGCATGTGATGCATGGATTTGACTGTCGGCAGTGACAAAATGGCATCGGCGACTTTGTCGGGGTCAATGTTTTTAGGCACGCCATTGATCGCCAGATGTGAAGAATCGCGCAAAAGCGAAAATGATGTTATGGCAATGATCATAGCGATGACTATGGCTATTATCGGGTCGATGATTGTTGCTCCGGTATATGTGATGACAATGCCGGCAATCACGACGCCGACAGACACTAATGTGTCGGCAACCATATGCAGGTAAGAACCTTTGGCATTAAGGTCATCGTGGGCATGGCTCATCAACATACGTGCGGTGATGCCATTGACAACAACACCTATGCCGGCAACGATTGCTATGGTGTTACCATCGATGTCAGTCGGTGGGTTGATGATTTTAGCTACTGATTGATATAGAATTGCGAACACTGCACCATAGAGAATGATGGCATTCACCAATGAGGCGTCTATGGTCAGACGAGCGTATCCATAAGTGTGACGTGCATCAGGTTTGCGTCGCGAGGCTCGTAGTGCAATGAAACTGATGAGTAGCGAAGCGACATCGCTGAGATTGTGTCCGGCATCCGATACCAAACCCATAGAATCGTAAATGATGCCATAAGCAGCCTCGGCAAAGACATAGACCATATTGAGTACCATTGCCCACACGAGGGTTTTGCCCAACGCCTCGGCACGCGTGGCGCTGATGGCGTGGTGATGCTCGTGATGATGTTCTTGATGCCTATCGTTAGCTGCACACATATTTTTTAATCTCTGTTAATCTCTATTTTGATGCTTTGTTTTTGGCAGTTTTAGTTGCTTTGCTCTTTTTTGTTGCGGGTTTTGATGCAGACTCTGTTTTACGCAGGTTGTGCTCCTCGTTGTAATGCTCGATGTTTTTGCGCATAGAGCTAACTTCTTTGTTGAGGGTCTCGATTTCGCGAGCTTGATTGCGTATGGTGGTGAGCAACGAGTTCAACTCTTCATTGTCGATGGTTAGGGGGTATTGTTCCTCTACGCGCACGATAAAATCGGCGAGGACATTCATATAATTGGTGAATGCTTGGAATGGCGTCTCGTAAGGCGAGAACGGTGAATGCACCGAGCCATCGGCAAGATGTTTTGTCGACATGTAATAAAGATGGTCTGAGGCTTGGAGGTATATCCAGTCTTGTTTGAGACGACGATCGTCACATAGGCGCACACGCTCGGCGACCGAATATAGCTTATTGAATGCCTCATTTTGCAGTTGATTGCCTAGCCATGCTGATGTATCACGAGCTTCGTCGGCAGCCGAAATGGGGTGGGTGATGGTGATTGTGTCAACGGGCTTGATGCGCGAGACGATTTCGCTCGGTGTGAGGAAGATTATACCTTGATCGGCGGCAAAACGTGGCAGGGCTTTCAGAAAGTCGAAGATGCCGGTGTTTGCCGGGTGAATGCCTCCAAAGGTGTCGAGGTTCATCGAAAGGTTTATGACCGGCTCTTCATCGGGAGTTTGAGCGATCCAATCCATATATTTGTCGGCTGTGAGTGGGTAAGAATCCCATGCGGTGTCGGCAAAACGGAAGCAGATGTCGTCTGAGAGTTTTGCATTACGCATCAAAATGTTGAGTTTGGGCGCAGATGCCGCGGCATACACATAGTTGGGTGATTTCCAACCGAGAATATGTTTTGCGCCCTCGGTGAGCACTGTCTTAAAGCCGAGCGCAGTGATCTGTGGCGCGAGGTCATCATCATAGATAAATTCGGTGTTTTGCAGGGTTTTGGGCTTCACTCCAAACAGTGCGTGCAACTTGTCGCATTGCAGCTTGACTTGTGTCGCAAATTCTTGAGGATCTGTGAGTGAGGCGAGAGAGTGAGCATATGGTTGGGCTATGAACTCGACATTTTTTGTTTGCGCCATTTTTTTGAGCAGGTCAATCATCTCCGGCACATATTGCTCAAATTGTTCGATGGCAATACCCGAGATGGTTATTGAGCATTTAAACGGATTTTGCTTGTCGCTGAGCATGTCAAGAAGTGTGCGTGCTGCGGGAATGTATGCACGTTCGGCGAGCGAAGTGATAATGTCGTCGTTCAGAAAGTCGTCATAATAGTAATGGTCGTTGCCGATGTCAAAAAAACGATATCTTTTGAGACGCATCGGTTGGTGTATGGCGAAGTTGAAGCTGATGGCTTTCATATCTTAGAGATTATTTGTTTAGTACTTTATTATAAATGTTGATGACTTTTGCTCCGGCTTTGTCCCATGTGATTTGGGCTACTTCTTTAAGCCCTTCTTGTTGTAATTGTCTGTGCATTGCCGGGTATGATATTATCGAGTGTATGGCATCAGCCATAGCGTCAATGTCCCAATAGTCGGTTTTGATGACGTTGTTGAGTATCTCGGCACACCCCGATTGTTTTGAGATGATAGATGGCACACCCATCTGCATCGCTTCGAGCGGAGAGATGCCAAACGGTTCTGACACGGAAGGCATGATATACACGTCTGAGGCTTTAAGCATTTCGTAAACCTGCCGTCCTTTTTGAAATCCCGGGAAGTGAAAGCGGTCGGCAATGCCGCGTTTGGCGGCGAGGAGTATCATCTTGTCCATCATATCGCCCGAGCCTGCCATGACAAATCTCACGTTGTGATTGTTCTTGAGCACTTTGGCAGCTGCTTCAACAAAGTATTCGGGACCTTTTTGCATTGTTATGCGTCCGAGAAACGTTACGATTTTTTCTTTTGGCTTTTTGACCTGAATGTTGAGTATGTCGGGGCTGAGTGGGACAACGGCGTTATGCACGGTGGTGACTTTTTCAGGGTTGATGCCGTATTTGTCGATTACAGTCTGACGTGTGAGGTTGCTGACCGTGATTATGTGGTCGGCGTGAATCATACCGTCGCGCTCTATGTTGAAAACCGTAGGGTTAACGTTGCCGCGCGAGCGGTCATAGTCTGTGGCGTGCACGTGTATCACCAACGGACGCCCGGTGACTTGTTTGGCGTGTATGCCGGCGGGATATGTCAGCCAATCGTGAGAGTGAATGATGTCAAAATCAAGCGTGCGAGCAATGACACCGGCGGTTATAGAGTAGTTGTTGATCTCTTCGAGCAGGTTGTCGGGATAGCGTCCCGAAAATTCTATCGAGCCGATGTCATTTGTGCGCATATAGTTGAAGTCGGCATATATGTGGTCGCGCAGTTGATAGTAGAGGTCGGGAGACATCAATCGTCCTATGCGTTGCTCGATATATTCGCGATTGACATCGCGCCAAGCGACCGGCACTTGTGATGCGCCTATGATGTGGGCAAAAGTGCGGTCTTCATCACCTTGTGGTTTGGGAATGACGAATGTTATGTCGATATTGCCACATTCCCACATGCCTTTGGTGAGACCATAGCTGGCAGTGCCGAGACCACCGAGAATGTGAGGGGGAAATTCCCAACCGAACATTAGGGCTTTCATATTTTTGTAGCGTGTGAGGTTAGTCGGTGAATTTTTTGAGATTTACGAGAGTGTGGAGTATCTCGGCAACGTTTGTGGCGTGAGAGATGGCTCCTTGTCCGAGGAATGGGGGATTGGCATCGTATAGCTGAGATAGTGAGCCTATGCAACCCCAAGACATTTCTTCTTCAAAGCCGATGAGTATGCGGTCGATGTAGCTTGCGCCTGAATAGCCGAATATGTTGAGATAGGCGCGAGCATAAAATCCCATAAGCCATGGGCGTGCCGGACCTTGATGTAGGGCAATTTCGCGCTCTTGGGGATTGCCGGCATAGAATGGGTGGTATCCGTAGCTTTTAGGTGATAATGTGCGCAATCCTTTGGTTGTCAGTAGCTCACGAGTGGCAACATCGAGCACCCCTTTGCGTTGACGGCGATCGAGCGGAGAGTAGTCGAGACCGATGGCGACAACCATGTTCGGACGCACCGAGGGGTCGGCGTAATTGCCGTTGACATAGTCATAGAGATATTTGTTTTCATTGAGGAATGTTGTGACGAACGCCGGGCTGAGAGTGTCGGCGAGTGTTGACCACAACTCTATGTCGCCACTATGCTCGGGACTGTCGGCAAACATCTCACCGGCAAAACGCAGGGCGTTGTACCATAGGGCATTGATTTCGACAAGATACCCCGTGCGAGGTATGACCGGGCGACCATTTAGCACGGAGTTCATCCACGATGCCGGGGTTTGCGTGCCGTCAACGCTGAGCATTGCGTTGGTGTGATTGATTTTTAGTGCCGGGTGCAATCCTTGGGCAATGTGGTTGATGATTTTCGTTAACTCGATTCCGTATATTTTGCGCGCGGCGTCAATGCCGTTTACTTTGGCATATTGTTGTATCGCCCACACCGCCCACAATGGAATGTCGGGGAGGTCTATGCCACTTATGCGCTCATCGGTGATGCCGTCAGAAAGATATTTGTCGAGAGCTTTGAGAGCGGTATCCATGATTTTCAGAAAGTCATCGTTATGGTCTATGGCGAGTGTCAGCCCCGGCACAGCCATAAAGGTGTTGCGGGCGAGAATTACTCCCCATGGATATCCCGAGATGACATAGTTGTTGTCGCCGTCTTTGAGATAAAATTGTTTGGCGGCGTTTTTCAGACAGTTGAAAAACGATGTTCGCGGTGTGCGACGTGCAATTTCTGCCTGATACATCTTTGTCAGCGAACGCGGACTTGCGGGCGTTATGCCGGCAGAGATTATTACACTCTCGCCTTTTTTGATGGGTATCGATAAATAACCGGGCACCCAAAGGTCTTCGGTATATGGCTCGCCACGTTCCATATCACGCACATATTCTATGCCGTTGTACCAATTAGGGTCATCGGTCCATGTCGCTTTGTGTGATGATTGCAGGTATAGTGTCGGGTAGCGATCATAGAGGCGCGTGGCAATGCCGCCGGTTACCGGAGTTATGGTTTTGTCGAGAGCATCGTTGGCAATAACCAAAGAGTTTGATTCGCGAAAGGCGAGGAAGGGACGCAGTCTCAATTCGGTGGCTGAGTGTGCATCGACCAAGGTGTAGCGTATCAACAGACGGTTTTCGTGGGTGATAAATATTTTTTCTTTTGTGAGAATTACACCTCCGACACGATACGTCGTGCGTGGCACTGATTCGCAATCAAATTCGCGTATGTATTTATGTCCGTTAGGGCTGTAAACACCTCCGCGATAGCGGTGAATGCCAAGGTTGAAAGGGGCGCCGTGCTGTATTACGGTCTCGTCAAGAGTCGATAGCAATACGTGAGGCTTGTTGCCAAGTTCGGGAACGGGTACAACGAGTAATCCGTGTTGTTTGCGAGTATTACAACCAACGAGTGTTGTGCAGTGGTATGCCCCGGCACGGTTGGTGCGCAACATTTCTTTGGGCAGCGATTGCTCAAGATTTATGAGTAGATTTTTATCAAATTTTAAATAGCTCATAAGGGCTTGTATTTTATGGCCTTAACGGTATATGTTTGCGAGTGAAAACACGCCGTTGAAGATGCCTCGGTTTCAATGCCCGAATTTACGAAAAAAATTTGGCATAGATACGTTTCTATGCCAAATTTTTATTGAACTTGTGTTTTAAAACAGATACGAGAGTGAAAGAGCACTTTGGTTATTCGCCAAAGATGTCATCTAATTTTAAATTTTGAATATTATTGACGGCGTCTTTTGTGTCACAGATACCTTTTATTATAGCTCCCTGCATAGGGACATCATCGGTTGTGGCATTTTGTGGTTTGGTGAGCGCAACGATGAGTATTTGAGATTTTTTTGCATCAATTGGCGTAAAGAAGATGGCAACGTATTGACCGTTTTCGTTCATTGTTACCAATTGTTGGTCTTGGGGAATGAGTTTCAACTGTGCGTCAACATCGTTAAAGACAGCGGTGGAAACTGTTTCGCTGATGCCGATCTCAAAAGCGTCAAAACCTTGTTGCTTTGCTTGTTCCTTGGGTAATTCTGTAAACGAAAATGCTTCGGAGGCTTTTGCTTTTGCGATAAAATCATCAATGGTTTGTGCTCCGGCGACAAAAGAGCCGAGGATAACGACAAGTGTGGATAAAATGATTTTCTTCATTGTTTTATTGTTTTATTTTGTTAGACTTTGCAATTTGTTTTCGGTTTAATATCCGGTGTATGTCATTGGGGATAATGCTCGCAGTTCGTCTTTGATATTATCATCAATGTCAAGATTGTCAATAAATTTGGCAATTGTGTCACCGGTGATGGCGGTGTTGGTGCGTGTCAGGGCTTTAAGCGTTTCGTATGGGTTGGCAAAACCTTCGCGGCGCAATATGGTTTGTATGCCTTCGGCAACGACTGCCCACATTGAGTTGAGGTCATCGTCTATGGCTTGACGATTGATGATGAGTTTGTCGAGCCCTTTTATTGTCGATTCTATTGCAATCAGGGTGTGAGCAAAAGGCACGCCGATATTGCGAGTGACAGTTGAGTCGGTGAGATCACGTTGAAGTCGTGAAATGGGTAGCTTTGTGGATAGATGGGTGAGTAGGGCGTTGGCGATGCCGAGGTTGCCTTCGGAATTTTCAAAGTCTATGGGGTTGACTTTGTGAGGCATAGCAGAAGAGCCGACTTCGCCCGGACGTATTTTTTGATTGAAATATTTCATCGAGATGTATGACCAAAAGTCGCGGTCAAGGTCAATGATGATGGTGTTTATGCGTCGCAAGGCATCAAACAGCGCGGCGGTGTTGTCATAGTTTGATATTTGTGTGGTGAAGCTTTCGCGACCGATGCCGAGGTCTTCGTTGAGAAAGGTGTCGGCAAACGCACGCCAATCTATTGTCGGATATGCTGTGAGGTGGGCATTGAAATTACCGGTGGCGCCACCAAATTTGCCGGTGATGGGCGTTGCATCGAGCGATGACAGCTGTGTCTTTAAGCGATATGCAAAGACGGCAATTTCTTTGCCGAGTTTGGTTGGCGATGCTGGTTGTCCGTGAGTGCGCGCGAGCATTGGTGTGTCGGCATACTCTTGTGCCATTGTGGCGAGCTTGGCGATAAGTTTGATTATTGCCGGGCGGATGACAAATTTAAGAGCATCTTTTACAGACATCGGCAAAGCGGTGTTGTTAATATCTTGTGAAGTGAGCCCGAAATGGACAAATTCTTTGTATTGTGATAACCCTAAGATATCAAAATGCTCTTTGATAAAGTATTCCACCGCTTTTACATCGTGGTTCGTGCGCTCTTCGATGTGCTTGATCCGGGCGGCATCATCGGTGGTGAAATCTGTATAGATGCTTTTGAGCTTGACGATGTCGCCATCTGATAAGTTGGCAAGTTGTGGCAGTCGTGCTCTTCGTGCGAGAGCGATGAAATATAAAATCTCGACTTTTATGCGATAGCGTATCAGTGCATATTCCGAAAAAAAATCATCAAGAGATTGTGTCTTGGAGCGATAGCGGCCATCGATTGGCGAAATTGCTGTGAGTTGGTCAAGATGCATTGTGTTGGCGATGAAATCGGTGATTTATAGGCACAAAATTAATGATAAAGAGATTAACGACATCTATAAGGCTTGTTAAAAAATGTGGTTTGAAAAATTTTTTACAAGAAATGTTTGGCAGATGAAAAAAAGTTTGTACCTTTGCAACGCTTTCGGCGAGAAAGGGCGCTTAGCTCAGCTGGTTCAGAGCATCTGCCTTACAAGCAGAGGGTCGGG
>CAVCBR010000068.1:0-10169 GCA_963600695.1 bacterium | reverse complement strand
GTTTTATGTTTTACAACAGGTTGTAGAAAGGGGCTGCGCCTATTTTGACACAGCCCCTCGTTGTGTATTGATAATCCGGTAGTGATTATTCAGCTTCTTCGATGGTCACGGCGCGGTCGAGAGCGACGTATTTTTCGCCAAGGTCACAGAGGTTGCCGGCATTGATTGTGGCAGTGATTTGTGATTCGGGAACACCAAATTTCACGAGGCGTTTTTTAACGCTGTTCACGCGGTTTTGACGCAAGCGTGTGTTGATTTGGTCGTTACCGGTGTAGTTGTCTGCCCAACCGGTGAGGATGTATTGTTTTGAGGGGTTGTCTTTCATAACGTCGGCAACGCCTTCGAGGAGGGTAACATCTTTCTTGGTGAGTTTGTAGATGTTGATGGGGAAGTAAACGGTGGCGAGAGGAGCTTTCTCAACAACTTTTTCTGCCGGTTTGTTCAAGCAGTCTTTGAGTTGGTTTTCGAGATCGGCAATGCGACCTTCGGCAGCTTCGAGGCGTGCACGGAGGGCGTCGCAGTTTTCTGCCGGCGGGCATACGGGAACAACCGGAGCATTCCATTCGCGTTTTTTGAACAGGTATGTCACTGACAGTTGAGCCGAGAGGTCGTGAGATGTGCGGTTCCAAGCGTCACCGGCTTCGTCACGGTGGTTGTCAATACCGTTGTAACGAATATCAAGGGCGAGTTGCACTTGTTTTGACACGTTAAACGAGTTGATGATACCGGCGCGGAATGTGAGCACGCGGTCGTTGTTGCGATGCCAGCTGCCACGAGAGTATCCGCCGTTTGCGTCTTGTATCATCTCGCGAGAGAATGACCAGAAACCGCCACCACCGGCATAGAACACAAAGTTGTATTTGCGTCCGGGGTGATAACCGCAGAACCAGTTGGTGAGGTTGAACATAACGTCAAATGCGGGACCAACTTCGTTGAATTTTTGTTTGTACTTGCCGTTGATGTCGGGCTCGTTAAGGTAACAATCTTGGGTGGGTATGTCAGACATACCTTTGCAAGAGAGCCAGTGAGCACCAACGCGAGCACCAATCACAGGTGAGAACCATTTGCCGACATACAAACCGGCGTTGGGAGCGAAGCGATCTTTGAGATAACGCTCGCTGTCACCATGCGAAAAGTAAACGTTAGCACCACCCTCAGCGGTGATAAACCAATTGTCTTTCATTCTGTTGAAAAGATAACCCTGAGAAGGATCTTCAACATAAGTGGTCTCCTGCGTGGTATCTTGGGCCAAAAGATTGCCACCTGACACAATGGTCAGAGCCAGAGCCAAAAGAGTAAATTTTTTCATAGATCTATTTGAAATTTTAGTAAAAATAATTGTTTCGTTTTATCATTTGTAGCACGCCTCTTACGAATGCGCGCAACGTGCGTGAACACCGGACATTAATGTAGACGGTAGTGCTAATCGTTTCAAATCATTGCTGCCGGCTATTAATACCAAGTATCGGCACAATCATTCTCCTCGATATTACCATCTGATTAGTAATATCTTAGATTTGACCGCGCGTTTTCACGCCCCAAAGTTACAACTTTGTTTTTAACTAACATTAATTTTTGGAGTGTTTTTTACATTTTCTCCCCATTTTTTCCAAAAAAGCATAATAATTCACAGCAATGACATAAAAAGGTGCGCTCCCAACTCACAACGTGAGAGCGCACCAAATTATACATCAAATTGACAGATGATTATTTTTCGATATGTCTCGGTCTTGACAACACTGTGGCATACAGCAACAGATACAGACACAAGCCAACCGGCAACCAGAATCCGGCGAGCACGGAGTAGTCGGCGATAACGCCTTGCAGCATCGGCAGCACACCTCCGCCACACACCATCATCATAAACAGTCCCGAAGCAACGGCTGTGTATTTGCCGAGTCCGACAACGGCAAGATTGTATATCGCGCCCCACATCACCGAGGTACACAGACCACAGAGGATAAAGAATATGGCGTTTAACGGAATGTTTGCGATAGAGAAGCTCAATGTCGAGGAATCAAAGCCAAAGAACGACACAACACTCTCGGTCGTGAGAATGCCGGCGATGAGCAACATCGATGCAACGGTAGCCGTAACAGAGAGCATAGCGCGAGATGATACGTACTTACCCACGAGACCGCCTACAAGACGCCCCACGAGCATCAGCAACCAATAGATGCCACATACCGACCCGGCAATGGCTGTCGTTTTTAGCAATGTGTTGGCACCGGCGACAAGACTCGAACCTGATAGATATTGATATGTCCAATTTGCAATACCGACTTCGATGCCGACATAGCAAAAGATGGCAATGATGCCAAACAAAAAATGAGAATGTTTAAGAGCACCGGCAAGTGAGACTTTTTCTCGTTGTGCTTTATTTTTGCCAATTTCGGGTGACTCGGGCAATTTTGAAAAGTATAACACCAGAAACGCAACGGCAAAGATGCCCATTGCGAGGAAGAACACCGGATTTGCCGATGCTATGGAGCTTGCCTCGCCACCGATAAGTCCGCCGACAATAATGGGGGCGAGTGTTGCTCCGAGTGAGTTGCACGTACCGCCAAATTGCACGAGTTGGTTACCTTGGTTTTGTGTGCGCCCCAACGAGTTGAGCATAGGATTGACAACGGTGTTGAGCATACACATCGAGAAACCGGCAACAAGGGCGCCGATAATATATACAATCAACGACATCGATGTGTCAGTGATAATGCCTGACGCAAAAGTAATCAGAACACCGATAAAACCGACACTAACGGCAGAGAGCGCCGTGCGACGATAGCCTTGATTATTCAGAAGCATTCCTGCCGGAATACCCATAATGAGATAAGCGATAAAGTTGGCGAGATTGCCCAGCTGAGACATCACTTGATTATCTCCGGTCATTTTTTTTATCACATCGCCGAGCGGATTTTGATATCCGGTGACAAATGCGATCATAAAGAACAGGGCAAACATGATTGCGATTGGCAATGCATGGTTGCGTTTGTTTGTAGTTTCAACGTTTTTAGCCATGATATTAATAGCTTAGGTTTATGATATTGTTAATAATTTAGTATTGTCGCGGGCCGAAAATTGCCGTGCCGACACGCACAAGTGTCGAGCCATGAGACATAGCGATGTGATAATCGTCACTCATACCCATAGAGACAGTGTCAAATCCGCGCAAGTCAGGGCACATCAGACGTATCCTGTCAAAAGTAGCACGTATGGCACAAAAATCTTGGGTTATGCGCTCTAAGTCATCGGTGTTTGTCGCCATACCCATAATGCCGCAAATATGCGTGGCTTTAAGATTTTCAAACTTGCGGTCGGCAAAATAAGCCAACAATTCGTCGGGTGCAAATCCGAACTTGGTTTCTTCGGCGGCGACATGCACTTGCATCAGAACACGTGTCACGACTCCGGCGTCATAAGAGGCACAATCCACAGCATCGAGCAAGCGTTCAGAGTCAATACTTTCGATGAGAGCCACGTGCCCGATGAGCGGTTTGACTTTGTTTCGTTGCAAGTGTCCGATGAAATGCCATTTTACGTCTGCCGGCATCTGAGGTGCTTTTGCCACAAGCTCTTGCACGCGACTTTCGCCGAACAAACGTTGCCCGCCATTGTATGCTGCCATAAGAGCATCTATCGGGTGAAATTTTGAAACGGCAACGAGTTCAACGCCCTGAGCGAGCGATGCCCTTATTCGTTGCAGATTGGCAACTATATCACCGGCAGAAATGCACTCTGCCGCATTGCTGTCGACATCAGTCATCATTGTCTTTAACCGGTGATTGTCAGGCATTATCTGTTTTTGGCGCAGACAATTTGACTTTATAGACGTCCATAATCGGAGTCTCATTGATTGATACTATCTCATAATCGGCAAGTGTCGATTTCATACCCTCGACAAAATTTTCGAAAGCCGAGCGAAAATCCTTTGCCTGCACCAGCAACTGCGATATAGAACGTTTTTCGACGCCGGTCTTCTCATCAATGGTAATGAAAGCCACCTTGACAAGATACCATTTATCGCCGGTTTCATCATAAAAGATTTCGGATATTTTACTTCTCTTCACTGCCGACACCGAAAATTCGCCTGAAATATACGGCGTTTGCTCTTCGATGATGCGAGCTTCTGCTTCTGTGAATGATAGCGCGTCAACAAGATAAGGCTCAGTCACTTTTTTCACAGAGCCATTCTCTGTCATTTTATCATAGCGCACTTTACATTCAAACCAATTTGCCATTATAATACAAGTATATAGGTAACACAATTAATAAAATCTTTGCCCTCTGTTCGACCGGCTTGTACCTGAGAAAACACAAAGCATACGGCAAAAATACAAAGAATAACCCAATATCGCATCACTCTTCAATCAATAAAATTATCCGCACTTGTTACTTACCAACTAATACTATAAATATCAACAAATTACAAAGCATCAACCCTAACACTATGTTTCAGCGACAATATTTTTGCATTAAAATATTTGTCAATTGATACCTAATTATTAAATTTGCAACGTTGAACATTGATGAGGCGTCAAACGTTATATGCGTGACAGATTAATCATTAATTGTCAACGTTGTGTTGACTTAACCAGTTAGATAAAATGAAGAAAAAATTTATTTGTACCGTTTGCGGCTACGTTCACGAAGGTGATGCTGCTCCTGAGAAATGCCCCGTATGTGGTGCTCCCGCATCAAAGTTCAAAGAGCTCGTTCAAGACGAAGAGTTGAAATTTGTCACCGAGCACGAAATTGGCGTTGCGAAAGGGTGTGACAAGCAAATGATTGATGATCTCACGGCTCATTTCAACGGCGAATGTGGCGAAGTCGGTATGTACTTGGCTATGTCGCGACAAGCAGACCGCGAAGGCTATCCCGAGATTGCCGAGGCTTTTAAACGCTATGCGTTTGAAGAAGCCGAGCATGCTGCAAAATTTGCCGAACTCCTCGGAGAAGTTGTTTGGGACACAAAAACAAATCTCGAAAAGCGTATGGCAGCCGAAGCCGGAGCCAACGAAGATAAAATGCGCATCGCCGCTCGTGCAAAACAGCTAAATCTTGATGCCATACACGACACCGTGCACGAAATGGCAAAAGACGAAGCTCGTCACGGTCGCGGATTTCAAGGCTTGTATAACAGATATTTCAAAAAATAATTTCCCCAACCCCCCGGGGCGTCGATCGTCCCTCCAACCACAATATCGACGCCCCACATGGAGTCTGTTTTCACCACCACTAAAAACAGACTCCGCAGATTGGTCACTATTTACCCCTCCGGTGGCCAATCGCTTTGAGAGGGCACCTGTGAAGGCGTCCTCTCATTTTTATTTGTTATGTAGTCAAAACATATATGCATTAAAATAACCGCAACCCAGATATGGCTCAACAAACAAGTGACACAAACCAACCCCGGCGCATACTCGTTGTCGATGACGAAGAAACTCTGTGTGAAGCATTGCGATTTAACCTTGAAGCCGAAGGATATATCGTTGATGTCGCATATTCGGCAGAGGAGGCATTGGCTCTCGGACCGGCGCATTATGACCTCATCTTGCTTGACATTATGCTTGACGAGATCGACGGATTGCAAATGGCTCACATTCTCAAACGCGCCGAGGTCACTCGCAACATTCCGATTATTTTCCTCACCGCCAAAGATCGTGAAGATGACATGATTGCCGGACTCGAACTTGGGGCAGATGACTACATCACCAAGCCATACTCGATACGCAACGTCTTAGCTCGCGTCAAAACCGTTTTACGCAGAGCCGGGTCGGCGAAAACCGTCAAAAGCGACTCTGCTGCCGAGTCTTCGACAAATAGCAACACACTAACATTCAAAGGACTTGAAGTCAACCTCGACCGTAAAACGTGTCAAGTGAACGGATCTGAAATAAAACTTCCGCGCAAAGAGTTTGAGATTTTGGCAACATTGATGTCAAAGCCGGGCGTAGTGTTCTCGCGAGACAAACTCCTCAACACCGTATGGCCGGGCAGCGTGATAGTCCTTGACCGAGCCATAGACGTGCACATAACGCGTTTGCGCGCCAAAATCAAACCATACTCCGGCGCTATCGTGACCAGGCAAGGATACGGATATTGTTTTGACCCCAACCATCTATGATGAAACGCCCACGTTTGTCTTATCATCTCAAACTTTTTATCGGTCTACTGATATACTCATGGATATTGGTGGCGGCATTGACGCTTTTTCAGTATCACCGCGAAAAGACATTCAAAGCCGAAGAACTGAATGCAACACTGCAAACAATCAACTCGCAAATATTGCGCCAAATCGACACGCAGTCCGATGCATCAATACCCGACTTAGACCTCGGATGGTATCCGTTTGACGACATTCGCGTCACAATAATGAATCGCGATGGAAAGCTCGTCTATGACAATACAATTGACACAACGTCAGACTCTCATCTTGATCGTCCCGAGATTGTCGCCGCCCTCAACAACGGCGGAGGCTATGACACACGTCGCCACAGCTCGTCAACGGGCGACACATACTTCTACTCGGCTCTCGCCGGCAAAAATTATATCGTGCGCACCGCCGTTCCTTACTCCGGATCTTTGTTGCAAATGCTTGGCGTGGACTATGGTTTTGTATGGTTTATGTCAAGTGTCACATTGCTGATGTGTATCGGCGGTTACTTTGTGACCAAGCGACTCGGGCAGCACCAAGAGGACGAACGAACGGCATTAAAACGACAGCTGACAAACAACATAAATCACGAACTTAAAACGCCGCTTGCCTCCATACAAGTATGTCTCGAAACACTTATCTCGCATCCGGAACTGCCTGATGAAAAACGTCGTGATTTTATAGAGCGCTGTTGGAATAATTCGCAACGCCTTAAAAGCCTGCTCGATGACGTCGCCACCATTACACGTATGGATGATGGAGGCACGGCAATATCTCACCATAGTGTCAATTTGCGCACAATCATTGATGAAGTATGCACAGACCTCGAACTGCGTGCCACGGAAAACAACATTACTATTACCAATCATGTCATAGGCGATTTTTTTATTGACGGCAACAGCGACTTGCTGTTTTCAATATTCCGCAATCTCATCGACAATGCGATACTGCATTCAGGCGGCACAAATATTTCCATTGACACTACATCGATAAGTCAGTCATCGATAACAATCGTTGTCGCCGATGATGGCGTGGGTGTCGCCGAGCAACACCTGCCACGTCTTTTCGAACGCTTCTATCGTGTGGATAAAGGTCGTTCGCGTCAACTCGGTGGCACCGGTTTGGGCTTGTCTATCGTCAAAAATGCTGTTTTATTCCATGGTGGAACAATAGCGGTTTCTAACCGCCAATCACCACAGCATGGTCTTGTGTTTACAATGACGCTTAAAGCCGAAAACTTCTGATTGTCAACATATCAAAACACAGAGAGCGCACTTGTCTCAAGCTCGCTCTCTGCCATTGGGTTCTAATTATTTCGTCTTGAAGATGTTGGACGCTGTACCTATTTTGTGTTAACGTTTGTATTGCGATCGCTATATGACGGCTCTTTGAGCTTGGCAAACGCACGCAGATATTTGCGCAACGCCGATACTAGCTCGCGTGTTTCTTGTAAAGTGTTGAGATAAACATATACCACAGACATATTGGCTTCATCACCCTCATGAAGAGTTCCATACAGACTGTGATAACGACGAGACAAATCGTCCTTCATACGGTCACAGTCACGACGCAACCCGGCGACAGCCGCTATATCTTGATTTTCGAGAATGGTTGTCGTTTGAGACAATAAACTGTTGATCTGCTTGCGCACATAATTATAATCATCGTGATATTCCGGTGGCAGAGCCATAAAGTTGCTCACAAGATGTTCGCGGCAAACCTCATCGATACGACGTAAATTGTAAAGCAACGACATACAACAATCGTTTGACAAATGGAACCATGGACTCATTTGTATTGCCGTCGCTTTTGGCACATGACGCAGGCATAAAGTCTGTTTGCGTCTCACGTTCTTGAATTTTGCTTTTTCTTTTTTAAGCGCACGCTCCACTTTGTCAAGCGCCGAGAGATTTTGTACCTCAAAAGAATCCATCACGGTGTCGTATGTATCTGTTGCGAATGTCAGATACTTAAACTGAGAGTCAACAACATAATCCACAAAAAGCTCACGTGATACATTATTATCAGTTGTCGACAACAATTTATTGAAACGCTCATCGGCAACATCTTCCTGTTGCTTACGGGCAAACTTGCGATTAGATCTGACAATGAGAATAACCGTCAGCAAGCTCAGTGCCATCATTGCCCACGGACCGCCATAATACATGCCCGACACTATCAATGCCGCACCCATAAAAGCTACGCCGGCAGTCACAAACCACCCACCGATAACCGAGATGACGCCCGTGATACGAAACACAGCACTCTCTTTGCCCCAAGCGCGGTCAGACAACGAAGTGCCCATAGCAACCATAAACGTCACAAATGTCGTGGATAGAGGCAACTTCAACGATGTGCCGACAGCAATCAAAGCACCTGCCAAGACAAGATTGACAGAACCGCGAACAAGGTCAAAAGCCGCGCCCTTCTCCATTATAGCCTGTGAGTCATCAAAACGACGATTGAGCCACACTCTGACCTTAACCGGAGTTATCCTCGCCAACAACGATGCAAAATTTAATGCCCATTTGACAAGACGGCGAGCCGTGCGCGATGTGCCAAACATTTCATCACCACCGGCGGCTCCCAATGATATTTCGGTTTTTGACACCTTTAACGCCTTCTTTGATGTTGCGAGCGCTATTACCATCACCGCACCGGCTCCGATAAGAAACCATATCGAGGTGTCGGCAGGCGCATTTAGTGACCCCATCAGATAGCCGTGGGCATCTCCCAATCCGTTAGCCGTATAATCTTGATATGCAGACAACGTTGACAGTGGCACACCTATAAAGTTCACGAGGTCGTTGCCGGCAAAAGCCATTGCCAACGCAAACGTGCCACTGAGCACGACAATTTTAAGCACATTGATACGTAACACGTGCAATAGTTGCATCGCGAGCGTAAACACCACAAAACAACCCACCATCAATATCGCCGTATGGTCATGTATCCACGTCTTTGCCTCAGGCGTCATGAAAGCCATATCCTTAAGTCCCTTGATTAACAAGAAATATACTATCGCCGTGAGACATACGCCACCAAACAAACCTATCTTCCATTTCAAATTGCGACGATAATTGAACGAGAAAATGGCACGGGCAATAAATTGCACGATTATACCGAATATAAAGGCTATTGCCACTGATAGAAATATGCCGAGAATAATCGTGAACGCCTTTTCGGTGTTTATCAAATCACCAAGACCGAAAGCACCGTGTATCGAAGCCATTTTGATCAGCGATACCACAAACGTCGCACCCAAAAGTTCAAACACCAACGACACTGTTGTTGAGGTCGGCAACCCTAAATTATTAAACATGTCGAGCATGATGATATCTGTGACCATCACAGCCATAAAAATACACAGCAACTCATAAAACGAAAAATGCTCGGGGTGGAAAATTCCATGCCGAGCAATATCCATCATACCGTTACTCATTGCCGCGCCGATGAACACACCGATTGCGGCTACCGTTAACACTCGTTTAAAAGGTGCGGCTTTAGAACCAAGCGCCGAATTTAAAAAATTCACTGCATCGTTGCTGACACCCACCGATAAATCAAAAATGGCGAGCACAAACAAGAAAATCATCACAGCGAAAAAAAACATTTCCATAAAAGCGTCTTTTTTGTCTATTAATCTTCAAAACTTTTTTCTCGGTGCAAAGTACCACCAAATATGTTTCAAAAATGTGTCATAATCATCAATAAATGGTTATAATTTAAGCTATCGGCAACACCTTCATTGAAATTGCATTTTTGTATCAAAAAAAATCATATATTTTCTTGCATTTTAACGATTTTTACACTAACTTTGGGGCGAACGATTTCACAAGGGCAAGCCTATGCCTTATCGCCTACGCAAAAACGACACTCATCTTAGACAATAATCTATTGATTATAAGCAATATATTACAAACTCTTAAAAATTTCGCCCATGAAACCAAAACAAAACTTACGAATGAGCCTGCTGCTTATGATGGCGGCACTCATGTCCCTTGTGGCGCAAGCT
>CAVCBR010000067.1:0-10382 GCA_963600695.1 bacterium | reverse complement strand
GAGTATCGTGGTTGATTTTATGACTTTTCTTTTAAATTTTGATGCGGTTGCCGTGCTTTTTAAGAGTTGTTTCCGAGAATTTCAGAAAAAACATATAACTTTGCGCAGAACACTCCGGAGTGTTTGTGACATACTAATTATTGAAGAGGCGTTTTGCTTATCTTGCAAAAGAAAACCTGAGAAATTTTCACGTACGCAAGAGGTAACAAGACGGTTCTCACGCTATAGCGTGGGCTGCTGTTTTCATATCTCGCGTACAGGTTTTCTCAGGACCATCTTTTGGAGATATGGTAAAGTCAGTCCGCGTTTCTTTATCTATAACAGGTCGAGAGGACTGTAAGACCACCAATGATAATAATGCCAATGAATAAATTTCACAGCAAAACCTTATCAACACTTTCGTCAAGAACGTGAATAACCGGGTTAAGCCTAATCGGTCCTTGATATTCAAATTGACCGCGGCAGCTCTAATGCTGATTGTCGGAGCTTGGATTTATATCATTTCACGCAACAATATAATATTCATAGAACTGATACCGATGCAGGTTGTTGAAACGCTAAGAGTTTCAGACATTAATACAAACTCTACTATCGGTTATCTGATTTCTTATTGTTTGCCTGACGGATTGTGGTATGGAGCATTGTTGCTTTTCCAAGACGCTTTTGCCGGCAAATCACATGAGAGTAAAATCATCTTTTGGTCGTCCGCTGCATTACCATTCGCTTGGGAACTCATGCAGAATATAAATTTTGTGCCGGGTACATTTGATCCTATGGACTTGATGAGTTATTTCATTGTTCTATCAATCTATGTATTATCTAAATTAACAATTAAAATTCACAAAATGAAAAGAAATAAATCAAAAATCTTTTTTCAAGTAGCCGGACTTATCGTCTTCGCGATAATGGCGGCAGCAAGCGGTTCAAGTAAATCTGCAAGCGACATTGATTGGCGCGGTGCCGCCGTTGGTGGTGTCGCCGGCTATAATGGCTACAATATAATAGGAAGAGCATCATCCAACGAAGAGGCTGTACAACTTGCAAAAAATAAAGGTTACAACGACTGCATATGGGATTCTGTTAATGGTGCCGTTTATGCAAAATAATTTCTTTTAGAAATGCCCTATTAACAATTTTCACACAAATTGAAATATACACTCCAAAAAACTAAATATGAAATGTTTATTTACACTCATGCTGGTAGTAACTATGTGTCTCACAGCAACCGCTTCTAACACGGAAGTCACTTCTGAACTACCATCGACAACCGAAGTCTCATACTCACTCCAAGTATGCCAAATTTCCCTATCATCTTATACTGGAACAATTAAAGGATCCCATACCAACAATTTTTGTGCTCAGCTAAATTGTCCTCAAGACAAAGATGTGAGCCCCACCATTTTTCTATACATAGACAACAAACGCGTAAAAAGTCTGATCGTTACCATTTCAGCTGGGTCAACTTCTTCTGGTTGGACACATTTTGATGTTGACGAAGAATACGATGGCAAACAATACGAACTCCGCGTAAATAATTGAAATTCCTGTTGAACATAAGGGGGCTGTGTCGTGACTTTGCGGCACAGCCTTTTTTGTTTTGTGTGATATCAGTTGTCGGCGTATGATGCTCGCGCTTTGAGCCATCGCTTGCTGATAAACACGATGATAAATGAGAGTCCTCTCACACATAGTTCTATGCACATTGCCAACCACACTCCAAACAGTCCTAATGATGGCGCCAACAATGCCGACAATGTCAATCTGACAACCCAAATAGATGTAAAGTTGATTGTCGCAGGCACAAGGGTATATCCGGCACCGACAAAAACACCATACGCCACAATGGCTGCACCAAACATCGGTTCTGCCCAAGCCTCTGTGCGCAAAGCCATAATACCCAAATCACATATACGTTCATCAGGCGTGAACAGAGACATCATTTCAGGCGCGAACAGCCACATAACAACGCCCAATATGCCCATTATCAGCATACCGCTGACAACGGCTATTCGTCCAAAACTTAATGTCAAATCCTTGCGCCCGGCACCAAGACTCTGCCCGACAAGCGTCGTCGCCGCTTCCGAAATACCATACCCGGGCATATAACACAAGCTCTCTGCGGTGACAGCAAAGGCATTCGCAGCAATGGCGACATTGCCCAACGGCGCGACTATCGCCGTAATCAAAATCTGGGCACCACACATCACAACACGTTCCAATGCCACAGGCCAACTTATGGTCATTGCCCGATGAATGATGCTTGTGCGCGATCTGTTGACACGACGATAATACAAGGCAAACGGATGTGACAATCGACGAGATTTATAATTCAAGAACAGCGCCATCCAACCACCGGCACAAATAACAGCACACATCGTCCCCAGTGCCGCTCCCGTAACACCCAATCCGGCACCCGGTATTGTCAGTACATAGCCCAAGACATTGACATCTCGTGTTTCAAAAATCAAGAAAAAATTAAACACGACATCAAGCACACACATCACCACATTGGCGATACCGGGAATTACCATATTTCCGCTACATCTCAACATCGCTCCCGCGAGATAGGTCATAAACATCACAGGCATAGACAATGAGAACACAAAGAAATATGAAGTACTCTCAACACAAACATCTCCTCTGCCTCCAAGCCAATATGGCAAGCCGCTTGATATCGACATTCCGACTGCCATTAAAACCAACGAAATAAGTCCGGCAAAAGTAACGCTGCGCCTGAGCACCTCACGAGCGCCGACATCATCACCGGCACCGACACGATGAGCCACCTGAACCGAAAAACCGGTAACAGCGGCGGTACACAGACCGCCAAACAGCCACGTTGTCGTTGCCACCAAACCTATTGCCGCCGATGAAACCTCACCGAGGCTTCCCACCATAGACGCATCGATATACTCCATCAATATCGTTGACATTTGAGCCATCATCGCCGGCCAACTCAACGATGCCAAAACACGTATCTTGTCACCAAGGCTTGACAAGCCATTGCCGGCAAGACGATCAGCTAAATCTATTTTTGACATAATGATAGTTTATCGCACCAAGATTGTTCTGTTTGGGCTTGCAAATATAAAGATTTATTTTTACTTTTGCATACACGAAAAGAAAATGGTCATGCGATATATCAGCACACGACACAGCTCGCCATCCGTCAGCCTACTCGACGCCATACTAAACACTTCGGCAGCCGATGGGGGTGTTTACCTCCCCGAGGCGATACCTCAATTACCCGAAGCTTTTTTTAATAATTTTAAAGAGATGTCGCCGGCAGAAATTGCCTACGTCATCAGCAATAGTTTATTTGGGCAGGATATAGACTCAGCGGCATTAAAACAAATCGTAAACTCGGTGCTGAATTTTCCTGTGGTTGTCAATAATGTTGAACGTAACATTTATGTTCTCGAACTTTTCCATGGCCCGACATTGGCATTCAAAGATTTTGGCGCTCGGTTTATGGCTCGCCTTATAGAGCAGTCGCCTCGTCTTTCCTCTCTCAATCGCATAAATATCATTGTCTCTACCACCGGCAACACCGGTAGCGCCATAGCGAATGCATTTGCCGGCATCGGTAAAGCTCACGTCTATATTCTATTTCCGCCAAACTCGGCAAATCGTGCTCTTGAACGTCAATTCACCACTCTTGGCGGTAATATACACCCTATTGAAATACAAGGGAATATTGACGATTGTGCAAAACTTGCGAAACAAGTCCTTGTGGACAGATCGCTAAACGATGACAAAGTCGTCACCATCTCGGCGAACTCGGCGAATGTCGCACGCCTTTTGCCTCAGACTTTTTACTATTTCATCGGTATGGCACAACTTGCCAATCGTGGGATAGACCTCAGCAAGGTCGTTGTTTCGATACCTTGTGGCAATTTTGGCAACTTGTGTGCCGCTGTCATATCTCATAAGATGGGGTTGCCTATGTCACATATTTTGGCATGCGAAAATGCCAATGCCACTCTCGGCAATGCCATTCGTAACGGACACTTTGAGCGGCGGCGATCAATACCGACGCTCGCCTATGCTGCTGACAAAGGGCGTCCGTCAAATGCCGAACGACTTATCTCACTGTTTGACAACAATATTGCCAATATCTCATCAATGATAACGCCTCACGCCGTCGATGATCGCAATATTATCGATATGATAAACGGTTGTCGCAACGAAACAGGCTACTTGCTTGATCCCCATACCGCTTTGGCTTATAATGGTGTAAAAAAACATCTAAAACCGGGAGAGACGGCATTGGTTCTCGCCACTGCTCATCCGGCAAAATCATTGGCTACGATGGCGGCAATCACCGGAAGAGCACTTGATATGCCCCTGCAACTAACGGCTTTCATGTCCGGGCGCGATCATCGGTTGCGCATACCCGCTGACTATAAAAAATTAAAAGCAATAATTAACGCTTCATACTAAACGACAAATATCATTTAACGATTAATAAAATCCAATAAAACTCAACATTATGGCTAATAAACGTCAACTAAAAAAATATGTCTATGCCGTGTGCGGCGACATTGCCACCGAATTGCTGATAGCTCGTTCGATTTTTGGGGGCTATGACAACAACAAGGTAAATGAGATCATCAATGACATTGCCATGTTGCAAGAGTCGACAATTTCAAACATCTCATTCTCTTTTGACAAGCAGCCCAAGGACTTTGACAATCGTCATGCCTATAATGTAGCAGCAAAGAAATATCATAATCAAGCCTTTGCAAAACTCATCGCCGAATTTAATCAATCTGTCGAGAAAATCGTCAAGATGATGAATGAGGCTACACCCGCCGATGTGCGCAAAGCTTTAAAAGAAGCTGCCGAATAAATTCACGATTCGACAACTGCGACTGCATATTTATCAATAGCGGTAAGTTTATATGCTCACCGCTGTGGTGTGTGTCGCTCCAACTAACCAACATTAACATCGTTCAATTTCCGGAAATACCGAAAATATTCGGAAATTTGCGTTTTACTCAACTTTGCAAATGCTATCTATTGACAACCTCAAAATTGCCATAATATCATTAGACATCACATGGGCAGACCCCGAAGAAAACAGATTTAATGCAAAAAAGGCATTAAATAATCTTCCGCACGACATTGATGTTGCCATATTACCCGAACTGTTCACGACAGGCTTTCTAACACGAGGTGATCGTGCTGCAGAACTTGCTGAGTCTTGGGCGTCATCGGCGACTCTCACTTTTCTAAAAGAGGCGACAACCGAATACAATATGGCAATTTGCACATCTTTTCTTGTTGATGATGCCGGCGAGCATCCATACAACCGATGTGTCTTTGTCGAACCTTCGGGCGAAGTGACATACTATGACAAGCATCACCTTTTCTCTATGGGAAATGAGGCTTTGGTGGCAAGTTGTGGAAAGCAACAATCGCCGATTGTTCGTTTCAGAGGTTGGAATTTTGCTATGGCTGTATGCTATGATCTCCGATTTCCGGTATGGACGCGTAATGTCGCCAATGCCTATGACATTCTAATCATTCCGGCTAATTGGCCTGAAGCACGCAGCTATCAATGGGAACATTTATTGATAGCTCGAGCGATCGAAAATCAATCCTATGTCATAGGTGCCAATCGCTCGGGACATGATGATTTTGGCAATTATGACAATCTGTCTTATATCTTTGATTTTAAGGGTTTGCCTGTTGCCAATCAAATTGAAAATGTTGAAGGATGCAAGGTCGTTATCGCCGAATGTTCTCGTGAAGCGTTGCGTTCATTTCGTCAGCACTTCCCGGTGGTGAATGATGCTGACACCTTTAAAATACTATAATCATTTGCCATAAGGCAATTGCAACAACGCGATAACCTGTGGTATGAGTGGTGTTTTATCATCGTTGATGATAATATGTTCGCTTGATGTGGTGTGCTCGTTTTGTTGTGTGGCAATTCTTGATTCAACATCATTAGCTGCCATTCCATTACGCTTCATCACCCTCTTCACACGCAACTCATGGGGTGCGTCGACACGCCATACTTGATCTGCAATTCTATCCAACCCGGATTGATATAGTATGGCTGTTTCAAAAAAGAAATATGGATAAAGAATCGATAATTGTTGTTTCTCTCTCTCGGCAACAGAGTAGTTATCGGTATCTTTGAGCAAAGCAATTCTATCTTGCAAGTCTCTACACACGGCATCATGTACAATGACATTTAGTTTCAGTAGTTTGTCCTCATCGCCAAAAACGATTGAGGACAACAATTTGCGATTGATAATGCCATCATCATCTATGACATCGTCACCAAAACATGACATCAAAGCACATTTAATCTCCGATGAAGAATCCATTATGCGTTTTGCCATCGTATCACAATCATAGACCTCATATCCGATTGTGCGCAAAATTTCCGAAACCACCGATTTTCCACAACCTATTCCCCCGGTAATCGCCACCACCCGATATGTTTTTCCCTCTGATAACATTGTTGTTCCCATGGTTTAAACCTTCGACTAACGTTCAACCATAAATGACACGCTGTCACGCGACAACCTTATGTTGCGCGAATGGCACCCGGTTAGTGTTTCGACTCGAAGTTTCACCTGCTTTGCACCCGGATTATCTTGTATCCCGGAATAATCCGCTACCACACGAAAGCCCCTATTGCTCTGCTCATAGTCGACAAGCGGAGTAAGATAAGATACATCTATCTGACTGGGGAATAGCAATAGTTTTTCCCCGGTTGGCACACCAACAGCCTCTATATTCACAGTCGCATTTGTGACCACAAGTTTTTCGATTTTTATCTTTACGTCTACCGAGTCGGGCACAACGCGCGTTCCAAGTGGAGCAACGAGCTTGACACGCATCATTTTAGTTTCAGACAAACCTGAAATATCTATCTCGGCGGTCTTAATCGATTTTATAGACGCCTTTAACGGCTCAACAGAATAAACCGACACACTGTCTATCATTGCTCTCGGTTCGTCTACCATCACCGCTGTTGCCGCTGTTTCTATGCACGACTCGACAACCACCGGCAATCGCACCGGCGGACGCGATGTAAACTTGACGCACAACGTATCAGGAT
Organism: bacterium; assembly: GCA_963600695.1. GTDB lineage: Bacteria > Bacteroidota > Bacteroidia > Bacteroidales > Muribaculaceae > CAG-873. The sequence continues at coordinate 3,301 of CAVCBR010000067.1, read as the reverse complement.
TAATTGCAAGTATTTGGGCACTGCCTCCAAACAAGTTGCGCAAGACTCCGCGCATTTCAGTGCTGCCCAACGCCAAAGTGTTACCTCTGACAAAATACTTGTAATCTATCGTCAACACCGGATCATCTCCCATCGAATAACGTATCAGTTGCGAGCCTCGGGCTTTGACATTTACATCTATTCCATCAGGTATATATGAAACCATCGTCACCGAGTCAGGACAGTTTACAATCTCAAGGCGACATCGCACATCTTTCTGCACCTCCTCATTCAACGTCATAACCACCCACAACACCGAGGCAATAACAACAAATATCATAAAAACCATGATATTGCGACCTCGTGGTGAGAGTACGGCATTTTTGACCTTATCAAATAATGGGTTCAAATTCATAAGATGCTCCTTGCTTATCGTCCCAACGCCATCGGAGAGAGCCGATGAGTTTTGTATTCTTGCATTATTCAAAAATCGACATTCCGACAATGATTTTTGCCGGAATGTCAACTTTTTTAATTATCAAATTCTAAACGACTTATTTTTTGATGTCCTGATTTTGAGCAGCAGCCTCATTGGCTTGTTCTACCGAAGGATAAACAGAATTGCTGTCGATACGGATTTTTACATTCTTATCAATTTCGACCATAAACTGTTTTTTGTCAGGATAGACATCAACAATGCGGCCATAGATGCCACCGGCGGTAACGATAGTATCGCCCTTGCTAAGAGCTTCACGCTGTTTGCGCAGTTCTTTTTGGCGTTTTTGTTGCGGACGAATCATAAAGAAGTAGAAGATTGCGATGATGACAACAATCATCAGAAGTCCGCTCATTCCACCCATAGGTTGTTGATCAGCTGCTGCCGGAGTGTCAAGAAGAAGAGTTGAGAAAAACATATAAATATAATTTAAACTATTAATAATTCTATGTACCTATAACGTATTGTGGGCGAACTTTATTTCATAACCAGCCCTTGCTCGCGCAGTTTTGAAACCACGCCAAACAATATGCCGTTGATAAATTGTCCGCTCTTGGCTGACGAATAATCGTTGGCGATCTCTACGTATTCGTTCATAGAGACTGCCAATGGAATATTGGGATAGTTTATAACCTCAGCCAATGCCGTCAACATAATCACGATATCCATAAATACCAAACGATCGGGATCCCACGAGTCCCTATCTATCATCGCATCTATATATCCACGATATTCCTCACGGTGCTTCACGGTAGCAACAAACAGATCGTGACCAAAGGTAGCATCCTCCTCATCTTTATATTTTTCAAGCAGACGCATTGGCTGATCAGGATTGTTGCTGACGGCACGTATGGTTTTCAGCACGAATGTACCCATTATCTGTAAGTCATCGTTCCAAAACAATGATTTATTCTCCAAAACCTCAAGCAAATCGTCAGATAAGAAGACTACATTGCGCATTATCTCACGCCAAAACTCACAATCGGAGACATAGTCTGTCGATGGTGCCGACATATACGCCATATATGTATCAGATGTTGTTATGGCTGACAACAGTGAGTTGATCAACGATATTTCCGTTTCCCATTTCACCGGACATTCGTCAACAAATCGCTCGACATCGGGTGACGCCAACAATTTCTCAACAAACATATTTTCAACGAAACGCATATTGGGATTTAAGTCATCGGGAGTGGCAAGATGTTTTGTTTTCGCCAGCTCTAACCTCCGTTCCTGTTCTCGTGTCAATGTCACTACCAATCCAAACATTGACACATACAAATCATAGGCTTTGTCAAGCGAACGCTCCAAATCGTTGCAAGCTTGGGCATATCCGTCTGTTGTATCTCGGTAAGAACATATGGTGTCTTCAAACATTTGCAAACCGATATTCAACCCCGATTTGGTAAAACCGTCAAGAGTGCGCAGAGTGGCAATAAAATCTTTATCACGCACAATGATTGTCTCAAATACAGAGATCCACATAGCCACTTCCTCGTCAAGAGATGGTGAACGACGTTTCTTAAAATCAGCATACACCGCCGAGTTTACAATCTTATCGTTGAGTTTTATGATTACCGGTAATAGCGTTGCTATATCACTCTCGTCTCTGAGTATGTATGTTTTTATGGTGTCATCGCCGGCGAGAGCCGCAGCCACACGTGATTTTTTAAGCTTCTTATCGGCATCAATAGCACTCTTGCGCCGCCCGGCGATAGCACTATATCCCGACAGTTCGAGCAACAACAGCATCAAGTCAAAATAAACCGCATAAGCGAATTTCTTATCATCGGACGCCTGTGAATTGGCAGTGTTAATTTTAAAGTCTGTTCTTGTCAATAAGTACGAGTAGAGCATCTGCACTACCTTGATTCTAATCAGAATACGGTTTATCATATCTTAATGTACTAATTTTTGTCCTTATCGGGAGTTGCAACATATAGAGATTGATATCTTTGTTTTTTCCGTTGGAGAGTGAACTTGTTTGCACTCCATTGAGAATTAAACTTCGAGCCACTACAAAATATGCAACTCGCCTTTGAGTCTGCAAATTTAAGCATTTTCTCCCCAATACTAAAATATTTTTCGAATGCCGTGACAAATCCTCACAAAAATTTGACAATAAATAATAGCCAATGGTCTCTTTGAAGTTCCATTGGCTATCAAATTGCAATATAACACTGCGTTTTAACTATCTATCATCTCCGTTGTCGGTTGTGTGGAATTTATTTTAATTTTCTTAGTTTGCTTAAACGATCGTGCTATCACAATAATGTCTTTCACACCAAAATAAGTCGCCAACGAGCCATAGAGCAAAGTCACCATCCCCCACGCCTCAATCGTCATTGTTGTGCCAGGAATTAAAAAAGATATTATTCCAAGCACAAAGTATATTAATCCAAAAAGACTACATATTGCGGCGATAACCATGGACACAATTTGAAACGCCATATATCCTCTCGGACGATCGCCTAGTATGGCATCGTACGTGGTATTTTCACGTTGCTCATAGTATGACGAGTAATCAAAACCATAGGTAAAAACCGCAATATTCATACATTGCTCAGATGTCGGCTCATTATCAAGCTCAGACTTGGCTTTATTCCATTTATACAAAATACCAATAGATTGTGCAAATAAGACAGCAAATATGATAAGAGCAAACCAATCCGTAAAACCATTTGCCATACATAGCAGCAAGACTATTATTGTCGCTAAGAAATAAATGGCACAAACAAGTTCAAGAGTCATGTTGCGCACAATACGTTTTCGGAATGAGATGACATCACCGGTATAAACGTCTTCAAGTATTGGCACATTCTGAGC
>CAVCBR010000066.1:0-10564 GCA_963600695.1 bacterium | reverse complement strand
GGAGTTTTCTTTGCTCGTTGGTTTTAATTATGACATACTTTCTGGTTCTTTATCTGCGCACATTTTTTTACAAAAACACGTTTTTGCGATAATAGGGTTGAATTTTTATTTCCTAGTGGCATTATTCAATTGTGACGTTTCAATGGAATTTTTTAAGTAGAAGAATGAGGTAGAGATATTTCACTTGTATTAGTTCTGCTAAAAACATCGTGATTTTATGGCATGCTAATAAGGGGTGCTTTTGTCTCTATATTCCACGACAAGCTTCATATTCAACAGGTCGCTATTCTGTATTTGCAGCAACATATTGAGTACTCATACCCCGAATTATGTACGAGGTCGTACACTTTTTCAAAATTGAAAGAAAGCAAAGAAAGTTTATGATTTACATCTTCAAACAATCTTTCGGAGTTATTGTCATGTAGTATACCTGTATTCATAGTTATCTCACTACTAAAAAACTAACCATTCAAAAGTCATAGAGACCAAGCATTTTGATGCATTTTGTGTCTCCAAAACTTTATTTGCAAATTTAATGATTATTTGTGAAATGGAAGAGGTGTTGGGAGTGTTTTTTTTTGAGGTAGAAGTGGGATCGATGATGGTGGGTTGGCGGATTTGTTGTATCTTTGTCGGTGACATGGGTGGTGTTGTCGCCCGGGGCGCGAGGTTTTGTGACTTGCGCCGGCGTCTGATTGGTTGCCCGATGTCGCGTGTTGTTCTTATTGCTTTTGTTTACCTTTTAATTGTTTGTGTTTTATGACTAAAATCGGGAGTGTGATGACGAGTGTCGGCAAGAAGGCTTTGCTGTTGGGCTGTGGCGAACTTGGCAAGGAGGTGGCTATCGAGTTGCAACGGCTCGGCATCGAGGTTGTTGCTTGTGACAAGTATGCCGGTGCGCCGGCTATGCAGGTTGCTCACCGTTGCCATGTGTTTAATATGCTTGACGGTGATGAGTTGAGGCGCGTCATCGAGTTTGAAAAGCCTGACCATATCATTCCCGAGGTCGAAGCCATTGCCACCCCCACGCTCATCGAGCTTGAAAAGGAGGGCTATAATGTGACGCCCACGGCTCGTGCGGCATATCTGACGATGAACCGTGAGGGCATAAGACGTCTTGCCGCCGAGGAGCTTGGCATCAAGACTTCGCCATATCGTTTCGCATCGACATATGATGAGTTTTGTCAGGCAGTCGATGCCATAGGCATACCCTGCGTTGTGAAGCCTATAATGTCGTCATCGGGTCATGGACAGTCTACCATCAAGGATAAAGCAGACATCGATGCCGCGTGGCAGGCGGCGCAAAGCGGAGGTCGCGCCGGCGCCGGGCGTGTCATCGTCGAGGGCTTTGTGAAATTTGATTTTGAGATAACGTTGCTGACGGTGCGTGCCGTTGATGGCACACATTATTGCAAGCCCATAGGGCACATACAGAAAAACGGCGACTATCGTTACTCGTGGCAGCCACAAGCCATGTCAAAAACGACCATCGCCAAGGCTCAGACGATAGCAAAGAAAATCACCGATGCTCTCGGTGGCTACGGCATCTTTGGCGTGGAGCTGTTTGTCTGTGGCGATGAGGTGATTTTCAGCGAAGTGTCACCGCGTCCGCATGACACGGGTATGGTCACTATGATTTCGCAAGATATGAGCGAATTTGCGCTCCACGTGCGTGCCATGCTCGGACTGCCAATCGGCGACATTAAGTTTTACGGACATTCGGCATCGTTTGCCATTGTCGTGGAAGGCAACACCGACAAGATCGAATTAGACAACCTGCAAGAAGTTCTTGCCCAACCGGGTGTCAACCTGAGAATATTCGGCAAGCCCGAGGTCAAGGGTCATCGCCGCATGGGGGTCATACTTGCCACTGACACATCAACAACGGCAGCGCTCGACAAGGCACATTGTGCATATAACAAACTAAAAATAAACTTGAAATAATTATAAGATTTAAGCAATGCTTGATACTGCATACGTTCCTAATGCAACGATTGACCGAGTGACATTTATGTTTGCTTATGGCGAAGAAATGCGCTGTGACGCAACATTGACACGCGACAAAACATATTATCGCATGATGTCTGACGACACACTCGAAGACGGCGAACTCCCCGGGCTTAAAGAACGGTTTGACGAAAAGGTTAAGGCTCTGATAGACAGCTTTCACGCCGGTGTCGCTATGTCGTCCTCAATAAAACCGATACGTTTTACATTGTTCGTCAACAATTTACAGGTCACACCGGCGGTGTTGAACAAGGACACGATGCGCGACTTTGTCGACAAACTCGCCGATATGTATGATGAGTTTCGCGCACTGTGCTTTTAACAGCACCAGTGGTGAGTAACAGACAGCAAAATATCCGGCAATGGAGCAACGTAATTAGAAGAGCGTTCCCCTACCCTAATCAGCGGCGACGTCTGCCACGACGCGAACGTGATTTTGATTTCTTGCGTTTAGACTTCTTTGACACCTTGGACTTTTTGCTGCCTGTGGATTTCAAATCCTTATAGGCATGAGACAGACCTGCCGGAGTGACATCAAAAGTTTCGGCAATGGGGCGATCTTCGTCTTTAAGATTGTGGCTGAAAAGCCATTCGTAGGTTTCCGGCAGATAGAACACCCGCGCCGGTTGAGAGTGATTCATTCCCGACACGCGATTGTATGTCAATCGTGGTGTATCCTTGTCTGACGAGCGCATTGCCGCCACGACCTTATCACTCTCGGCAACGCTGACCGCCCTGTCGGCTGTGCCATGAATAATCCACAATGGCACCTCGTTAAGTCCCGAATAATCCCTGACTGTGCCACCGCCACACATCGCGATAGCCGCAGCTATGCGTTTGGGATAAGTGGCGACAAGGTCGATGGTGCCATATCCGCCGAGACTCATACCCAAGACATAAACTCTGTCAAGATCAACATTATCGTTGCGGTGGCTGACCAAATCGAGTATTCGCATAATTTTTGACGGATTCCACGAGCCTCCGGGATTTTGCGGAGCTATGACGTATGAGTCAAGTTTGCGTCCTTTTTCGAGGGCATCAATCGTGCCATAGCGGCGTACTCGGTCAATATTTCGACCACACAAACTCGCGCCATGTAGAAATATGATTACCGGTTTGCGAGCATTTTCCACGGTATCATGCGGTGGCGTGTAGAGCCAATAATTATATCCGTCTTTGAGTTCGCCGACGTGAGCCGAGAGATTTTGAGCCGACAATCTTATAGATAAGCAAAACGAAACCGCCAGCGCCACAATCAACAGTGCCGCACGCAAAGTATTTATCGTAGATCTATTATTCATGTTCGAGGAGGGATTAATGATATTAATGTATTGACAACTTGTAAATTGTGTTACCTCGCGAGCCGACAACGAGCGAGGAGCCGACAACAACGGGCGAAGATTCAAAATTATTACCGACGTGATGGCGTACGAGAATCTTGCCACTGCGTCCGTCTATAACATAAATATTACCCGAGCAGTCACCGGTGACAACAAACATCTTGTTGTTTTCGTTGACAAAAGCCACCGGCGAAGACCATGCGTAATATCTCAACGGCGTGCGATAGACGACTTTGCCGTCTTTGCGAGATATAGCGACGAAATCACCGTTTTGCCCCCGAAGATTAGACACACAATTTGCAAAAATCAAGTCTTCACAATCACCGACACCCGGAAGTGCCGAAGAATAATAGCCGCCGTCAAAATGCTTGCCGCCTTCGGTTTCATGGCGACGTCCGGGAGTTAGAGCCGTCCACACAGTGCTGCCATTGAGTCCGTCTATCTTCATAAATTTCGCATTGCCGGCATTTGTGCGATCTATTTCGCAACCGACATAGACATACGGACGACCATCTTCGATCATTACAACCGGTGTGGCATCGGTGTCATCACCTGTCGTATTGCGCCATACAGGTTTGAGATTGTCAAGATTTACACACAAAACATTCCCGTGATTATCACAGAGATATCCGTAATTTGCATAGACAGCCATCGATGATTCAATGCCCGGTGCTGCTCCATTAACCGTATAACGTAAAGTAGAATGTATTTTCAAGTGACCGGGGGTAACGCTACATTTATACAAGGTGCCATTCTCGCCGGGGCGAAACACAAAACGTCCCACATGTAATGGTGACGAGTCATAGGCATGCCAATGACGCTGAGCCTTAGGATCTTCGTTAAAGCGATGCGTAATACTGTGTTTGTATAAATCTACCACTCGAGCGCCCCACGGAGTCACCGCCGGCACTCCATGACCGACATACAGATTGCCATTTAATGCCGGGTCAAGTGAAATTGTTCCTTTGATAGGGTTTTCAACATCAATCGCAGAGCGAGATGCCTTGCCGGTGGCAAAATCTATAAAATACACTTTTGATGCCAACGAGCCGACAATAATCTCCTCTCGCTTAAAATTCTCGTTAACAACACCAAGTTTTTTAAATTTATTGATACACGAGTCCGGCCACACGACATACAGCGGTTGTCCGGTCCAGCCTGAGCCTCCGCCCCACGTGCCGTATTTGGTTTTGCGATTGTCTACGGCTGTTTGAAACTCCCAATCAATACTTATCTCTGAGGGAGTTCCTTTGACCTTGCCGATAAAATCAGCTTGTCGCTTTAAACCGCCACGAAAAGTGAAAACGCCCGGAGCGTCAGCATACAAATCAGCAAGGTTGCCAAGACTTCCATTATCAAGAGTGTCAAGAATTTCAATCTTATATTTTACAGCACCGGTTGAGGAATATGATGTATCAGGCAATGACTTGACTTCAATTTTAGATACCACATCTTTTTCTCCTTCGGTATTAAGTGTATCGACTTCGGTATTTTTTGACCCCGAACCACATGAAACCAGCACTCCTGTCAATGCCATCGTTGCCAACAACGATGCCCTCAAATTCTTAGCAAATAAGACCATAATAATGGTAAAAATCGGTTTATTATATATTATTATTGCAACACCACTTTAATGTTTTAAAAGCCTGTTTGTATTGCGACTGCAAATTTAAGCATTATCGCTCTATCTGACAACATATTCGCCTACAACATTAGCCATTAATAACGTTTTTAGATGTTTTTAAGCGTCTCAACCTTATGCTCGCAAACAAAACAACGCCTCACCGATGTAGATATTGTCGATGAGGCGTTTAAATTTGTTTTGTTTATATCATTCAAATATATGGTTCAAGTTTGAGAAAATTGATTGCTTCTCACTCTCAGTCGGAACAAAAGATTGCGAGTTTTTAAAAGATTCTATTGCCTTTTTCTCGTCCTCATTGAGCGTTTGTGGCACATATACCATTATATTTATCAATTCGTCACCACGTCCGTATCCATCAGTAGAAGGAACGCCCTTGCCTCTCAATCTCAGGACCTTGCCCGGCTGCGTTCCGGGGGCGATTTTAACGCGAGCGCGACCGCTTATTGTCGGCACTTCAACACTGCCGCCAAGCACAGCGGTCGGAAAATCAAGCATCAAGTTGTAGATAACATCATTGCCATCGCGTATCAGTTCGGCATTTTTCACCTCCTCGATAACAACAAGCAAGTCACCATTAATGCCACCATGTCGCGGTGCATTACCCTTGCCTTTGACGGTCAAGACTTGACCATCTGATACTCCGGCAGGTATGTTAAATGTGATTTGTTGATCTACCTTTTCAATACCTTCTCCGCCACACTTGCTACATTTTTCGGAAATGATTTTGCCGGTACCTTCACAATCGGGACATACTGATGTCGATTGCATAATTCCCAACATCGTTTGGCGTGTTGTGGTGATACTACCGGTGCCGTGGCAACGGTTGCACGTATGATAAGCCGAGCCATCTTTTGCGCCTGTGCCGTGACAGCTGTCACAAGGCACCCATGTAGGTATTTTAAGTGTCTTTTTCACACCGTTTGCAATATCCTCAAGTGTCAGTTTGACCCGAATACGCAAATCTGAGCCTCGGCGTTGACGCGGTGCCGTACGAGCGTGTCCACCGCCAAAGCCGCCACCAAATATATCTCCGAAAGCAGAGAATATATCGTCCATGCTCATGCCGCCGCCATAGAAACCGCCTCCGGCACCACCGCCAAAACCTTGCGGTCCCATCGAATGACCAAACTGATCATAACGTTGACGCTTTTCGGGATCGGACAGCACGCTATATGCCTCGGCGGCTTCCTTAAACTTATCTTCTGCCTCTTTATCACCGGGGTTTCTGTCAGGGTGATACTTCACGGCAAGTTTTCGATATGCTTTTTTCAATTCATCGGGCGTAGCTGTTTTGCTAACACCAAGAACCTCATAGTAATCTCTTTTATTATCCATGTCTTACGACAAATTATCTTAATAAATAATTAAAGAATATCTATAAATATATTTAATGATTTATTGTGCCACAACAACTTTTGCATGACGCAACACTTTATCATTAATCATATATCCTCTTTGTGTAACGTCAATGATATGCCCTTTTTGAGACTCATCGGCAGCAGGTATCATAGCCACAGCCTCATGAAAATCAGCGTCAAATGTAGCGTCATCACACTCCATAGCCTTTACGCCATTTTCGCCAAGGAATTTCACCAATTTAGAATATATCAATTCCATGCCTTGTCGCACAGCGTCATTGTCATCAACATTTTTCGTGGCTTGCAAACCACGCTCAAAATCATCGACAATAGGCAACAATCCTCTGAGCACTTTCTCACCGGCATTGCTAATCAAGTCGGCTTTTTCTTTGAGAACACGCTTGCGGAAGTTGTCAAAATCAGCCATCAAAAACAAATACTCTTTTTTTTCTTTTTCAAGAGCTTTGGTCGTTTCGTCTAATTGACGAGCCAAATCCTCAGCTTGTGCATTCTCGGCAACCTCATCATTCATTGCTTCTTCAATGATGTCATCAGCATTCAACTCGGGTGTCACTTCTGTTGGAACTTCTGCGAACTCATTTTTTAAGTCTTCTTTATCCACAGGATTATTGTGAAGATTATTATTTTGTTTGTTCATACATAATTCATTTTAGTTACACTATGTGTACTAACAAAAACATTGCCAAACCAAGCATAATCGACATTTTTCTCGTTAATAATTGCCGATTATTAAATAGTGCCTACAAATATTTCGCAACCTTTAAATTGTCGCGCAGCTTGTTCTGACAATTTGTCAGTAGCAAATAAGCCATATACAGCAGCCCCTGAGCCTGACATCGCAGCATATTCCGCGCCACATTCCATTAATCGGTGTTTCAACTCACCAATTTCCGGATGCAGATTAAACACTACCGGCTCAAAATCATTTTTTACCAAATGCGCCCAACCATCAACTGTCGACCCACTTATGGTCTCAACGAGATTATGCCTTATTGGCTTAGGTTTAATACCACCATAAGCCTCTTTTGTCGAAACACACGTATCAGGCAGTTTTATTATCACGATATGATTTGCGCTCAAATTGACATCAACTGCCGTTAATGTCGTGCCGATGCCCGTAGCCAGCATCGGGCGATTATATATGAAAAACGGGCAGTCAGCACCAATTGTCGCTGCGACCGATGCCAATTCATCATCATTGACATTGAGGTTAAATAGTGAGGCAAGAGCCTTTATGGTAAAAGATGCGTCTGATGAGCCCCCTCCAAGACCTGCGCCATCAGGAATATTTTTATACAAAAACATTTCTACCGGTGGCAAATCATATCGCTCTTGCATCGCACGATATGCACGCATAACTAAATTGGACTCAGTTGGACAATCAACTTTTCGTCCAAACACAGTCAGCGTTGATTTTTTATGGCTCGATGGTACAACTTCAAGGGAATCACGCCACTTGACCGGCATCATAATAGTCTCTATCTCATGATACCCATCAGGTCGTTTGGCAGTAACATTGAGACCTATATTTATTTTGGCATTCGGGAAAACCACCATATCAGCACGTCACACAATGATAATATTAATCAAGTTTGAGAACTGCAAGGAATGCCTTTTGAGGCACTTCGACCGAGCCTATTTGCTTCATACGCTTCTTACCTTTCTTTTGTTTGTCAAGCAATTTGCGTTTACGAGATATATCACCGCCATAACATTTGGCTGTCACATCTTTACGCACAGCCTTAATTGTCTCGCGAGCAATTATTTTAGCGCCGATGGCAGCTTGTATAGCTATATCAAACTGCTGCCGAGGTATCAACTCTTTAAGTTTCTCACACATACGACGTCCAAAAGTTACAGCATTGTCTACATGAGTCAACGTTGACAACGCGTCAACGCTCTCACCGTTTAGTAATATGTCAAGCTTTACAAGTTTTGATTCTCTAAAATCATGAAGATGATAATCAAATGAAGCATAACCTTTGGAGATCGATTTAAGCTTGTCATAAAAGTCGATAACAATTTCGCCCAAAGGCATATCAAACGTTATCTCCATGCGATTGCCCGATATGTATTCTTGCTTTACGAGTTCTCCTCTTTTACCCAAGCACAATGTCATTATCGAACCGATATATTCAGCCGTTGTAATGATTGTCGCTCTAATATATGGTTCTTCAATGTGCTCAATCAGTGTCAAATCAGGGAGTCCCGACGGATTATGCACCTCTGTGACACCGCCTTTTTTGTCATACACTTTATAAGATACGTTGGGAACAGTCGTAATGACATCCATATCAAACTCACGCCCCAAACGCTCTTGAATGATTTCCATGTGCAACAAGCCCAAGAAGCCACAACGAAAGCCAAATCCCAAAGCCGCAGACGACTCGGGCGTAAAGGTTAATGAGGCATCATTAAGTTGCAATTTTTCGAGCGAAGCACGTAAGTTTTCAAAATCTTCGGTTTCAATCGGATAAACGCCGGCAAACACCATTGGTTTCACCTCTTCAAAGCCATCGATGGCTTCAAGGCATGGTCGCTGTACATGGGTGATAGTATCTCCAACTCTCACCTCTCGCGACGTTTTAATACCCGAAATTATATATCCCACATTGCCGGCAGACAGTTCATTTCGTGGCGACATATCCAGTTTTAATACGCCGACTTCATCTGCATGATACTCTTTTGCAGTTGAAACGAACTTAACAAAATCGTTCTTGCGGATTGTGCCATTTACTATCTTAAAATAAGCGATAATACCTCTAAACGGGTTGAATACAGAGTCAAAAATCAGTGCTTGCAACGGAGCCTCCGGGTCTCCCTTGGGAGCCGGCACACGATGCACTATGGCACGGAGTATATCATCAACGCCCATACCGGTTTTACCCGAAGCACGAATAATCTCATCACGATCGCAGCCCAACAGGTCGACAATTTGATCTTCGACCTCTTCGGGTTTAGCCGATTCAAGATCACACTTGTTGATAACCGGAATTATCTCTAAGTCATTATCAATAGCCATATACAAATTGGATATTGTTTGTGCCTGTATTCCCTGTGACGCATCTACAATCAACAAAGCACCTTCGCACGCAGCTATTGATCGAGAAACCTCATACGAAAAATCGACGTGTCCCGGAGTATCAATCAAATTGAGTATATATGATTCGCCATCAATCACATGCTCCATCTGTATGGCATGGCTCTTGATAGTGATACCGCGTTCTCGTTCAAGCTCCATATCATCAAGCACTTGCGCCTCCATATCCTTAGCAGCGATCGTATGTGTATATTCAAGCAACCTATCGGCAAGTGTTGACTTACCATGGTCGATATGTGCAATGATGCAAAAATTTCGAATATTTTTCATTTAGGGCAACTATATCTGTTATATTGTGAGTGCAGCCAAAAGCATATCAGGGCGCAAATTTACGAATTTTCCTTCGATTGTCAAAGCACCGCATTCCAAGCACGGTGCGATCATGGTTTGCACAACATTCAAAAGCGGCACAAAAAACAGGCGATATAACACCCGGTGTAAGTATTTGTATATCAGCAAATTACCCCCCCCAAAAAAAAGTGTAAAAGTATTTTGAATAATCGTCAAAAGACCATTATCTTTGCAAAAAATAAACGCGCATTAGCCAAGATGGTAAATAGGGTTCGTACCACCGCTAATGATAAAAAAATTTATAGAACCTCACATTTAAAACTTACACCTCATGAAAAAGCTAAAAATTTTTATGACTATTGCCTTTCTTGGCATTGCGACTTTCGCTGTGGCACAGACTGCCAACGACCGTCCATTGTTTGACGTCGTAGGAAAAGTAAAATCAATCACCTACAAAAGCGAAACACAATGGTTGGCAACCCAATGGGTGGTGAACTGTAGATCGGTAACCTTCTCCCCGACAGGAAGTATGACAAAAATTGATGGCAAGACGCCGGCAAAATGTGGCATAAAAATAACATCACGAACAAACGGACTGCCAACAAAGGTGAGGTTCTCGGACATAGACGACCAAGGTTACCAAATAACATGGAATGAAACCATTCGTTACAATAGCAATCACAAGCTACTCAAAGTGACATCAACAGACTATCCAACAGGCGATATCAGGGTAACTTTTACATATGATTCCGCAGGCAGACTTAAATCAGTGGAAACCGATAACGGCGTTGAGGGGAGGCAG
>CAVCBR010000065.1:10007-10722 GCA_963600695.1 bacterium | reverse complement strand
ACTCATTGGGCATCTGCCCATAATATGGGGCTTATCAGAAATAAAAACAGATTACCGTTTTTGACACACTTTGTGTCATGGATTGTTGGATTTACGCATTATTTGCATTTCATATGCTTTGGCATATTTTTTGCAGAACATTGTATTGAACGCTATTTTTAAGATGATTACAAATATTACCATTAACAATATCAAGGGCTTTGGCGAATCAAACAATTCGTTTGACTTGCAGATTAAGCCAGGCAAAGTTAATATCTTAGTCGCACCCAACGGCTTTGGGAAAAGCTCCATTACTGTGGCATTTTCATCGTTAAAGCCATCCAAATTGGAACTGGACGAATTGAACTATCATAATAATGATGAAACTTTAGAGCCTTCACTGAGTATTACTGAAAACGAAAAGGTTTATGTTGCAAATAGCAAGATCAATAATATTTCAAAAGCCTTCAATATTTTTAGCGTAAAGAACATGCTTAAAGCATTTGCCAAAAGCAAGAACTTTGGTGGGTATGTTAATACAAAAGGTATTTTAGGTATCGATGACATCGAAGTTATAAAGAATATTCCACCGATAGTAACCTTAGGCTATTCAGTATCTGATTTCAAAAAAGAATTTGGCGTGAATGGTAAGGTATTGAGTAATATTGAATATCTTTTGAAGAACTGCCATTTCTTAGTAGAATTAAAATCTGTCTATTCGGAAATTGACAAACTG
>CAVCBR010000065.1:0-9997 GCA_963600695.1 bacterium | reverse complement strand
AAATACTCAGGTCAAGACAAGATTATTGAGAATTTTTTGACGTTGTATCAATTAGTGCAAGTCTATGAAAAAAGCAAATCTTCCTTCAAGAAATACGTCGAAAGAAAGTCGTATGAGCTTTTCAAAGCAAATCTTACGGAAACGATTAGGAACATAGGAGCAACATGGAAAAGCATCAAACCCACAGAACATAAAAACTCTTTAATTGTTAAATTTCCTCGTGCCACAGAAATATCATATGGTCAACGAGATGTTCTTATTTTAGCCATTACGTTCCAAATCATTAAAAAGGATATTAGCCGCGCAAAAAAAAACATTGTCATCATAGACGAAGTCTTTGATTATCTTGATGCTGTCAATCTTACTATGTCGCAGTATTATCTGAGCAACCTGATTAATTCGCTTAAAGATAAGTGCGACATATACACTATTATCATGACGCACTTAAACCCTGAATATTTCAAAAACTTTGTTTTTTCAGATAAAGTAATGAATATTCAGAATTTATTGAGATTTGAGGCTATTCCAAATACCAAAACTAAACGATTATTATCAAAGAGAACCGATGCTTCAATTCAGGAAGATGTCGATTACTATTTGTTACATTATTCCCCAACAAATGAAATAAATAAAAGAGTTGAGTTTAAGTCATTATCATTGCCTGAATTATGGGGTGAGGGAGATAAATTTAAGAACTATCTGGTCGATGAAATCAATAAGTATTTTTCAAGTGCAAATGATTTCGACCCATATGCTATATGTATCGCGACAAGAATTAGGGTTGAAAAACTTGCATATGACAAACTTAACAGCGGTGATCAAAACGAATTTATTAAGACGCATAAAACGACTGAGAAACTTAAATTTGCAGAATCTGTAGGAGCAGATATCCATGACATATTCTACCTGTTGGGAATTATATATAACGATGCATGTCATATGAATAAATCGGAAACAGATAAGCCTATTATTTATAGACTCAACCATATTGGCATTAAAAACTTAATTCGCAAACTGTTCGATAACCAAGAGGTGATAAGTACCAATCATTTGTGCTAACTTTCGCTTATAAAAACATAGACATACGATGATGTGGCGGTGATTGTTGCTATTGGGCAGGCTTCTTTGCGAGCAATTAACCACTTCAGATACAAGCAGAAAAGTCGGTGCATAGGAATAAGATGATAGATTTTAGCATTAAAAATTAGGTGTAAAGTTTGACGAGGCGAAATCAAAGGCTGGTCATCGACATTCTTCGTGTCACAAAACGGCAGCTGGATATACCTCTACGACGCCAACGGTCGCCGCTACAAAACATTGCCTGCCAACCCAATCGGTCAAATCATCTCTGTGACCTCAGGCGGCTTTGTCGCCCGCAACGGCTCATGGATACGCACCTATGACACCCAAGGCAAGCACATCTCAACCCGCGCCTCCCACTGACCCTCCAAGGCACAACAACACACCACCCCAATTGCCAGCCAATCGTCTGACGCGGCTGACGATTTGGCTGATAGTGTTTATTTTGCTAAATTTGCACACACAAATGTCGGCGATAGCGGCGCTATGTCGCCACCGCACGACAACTTATCATCATCATGGGTCGATTATTAGCCATAGACTACGGCAAAAAACGCTCGGGAATAGCAGTCACCGATACACAAAAAATCGTAGCCAACCCGTTGACTACCGTTGAGACAAAGACGCTTGTCGACTTTGTCCGCGACTATTGTGCCACAAACCCCGTCGACGCCGTCATCGTCGGCAAGCCGACGAACCTCAACGGCGAGCCCTCAGCATCTATGGCATCACTGACACCCACTATCAACAGACTCAAAAAGATCATCGCCCCCACGCCGATAATCTTTTTTGACGAACGATTTACCTCGGTGCTCGCCCACAAAGCGATGATCGCCGGCGGCATGAAAAAATCTGACCGCCGCGACAAAGCCGTCGTCGACAAAATCTCGGCATCGATAATTCTAAATGACTTCCTCGGCTCTCGCATGGCTGAGGACTTGATATAGCAAAAACTCAAAACAACATATTGATGAAACTACCAATTTATCTATACGGACACCCGGTGCTTCGCGCAACGAACAACGAGGTCACTCCACAGTACAAAGACCTCAAAAAACTGATAGCCGACATGTTCGAAACTATGTATCACAGCGAAGGTGTCGGACTCGCCGCGCCACAAATCGGACTCTCTGACCGCATCGTCGTCATCGACGCCGACCCCGTCAGCGACACATTCCCCGAATGCAAAGACCGTCGCTTTGCCCTCATCAACCCCGTGGTCACAGTGCTCGACGGCGACCCCGTGTCTCGCGCCGAAGGCTGCCTGTCGATACCCGGCATCTCCGAAGAAGTAAAACGCATCGAACACATACGCCTCGAATGGCTCGACGAGGACTTCAAACCCCACAGCGAAGAACTCTCAGGCTTCCTCGCCCGCATCGTCCAACACGAATGCGACCACCTCGAAGGCATAATGTTCACCGACCACTGCTCGGCAATCCGCCGCCAACTCATCAAAGGCAAACTGCGCAACATCATCGCCGGGCGCGTTCACCCCGACTACCCCTGCCGCATGGCTCCCCAACACCGATAAATAAAAACTCCCGCATAACTCTGACTCACCACCTAAAATTATGGCTGACGACAAAAAAATAATATTCTCGATGGTAGGCGTCTCAAAGACATACCCACCACAAAAACAGGTACTCAAAGACATATACCTCTCGTTCTTCTATGGCGCCAAAATCGGCATCATCGGTCTCAACGGCTCAGGTAAATCATCACTGCTCAAAATCATTGCCGGCATCGACAAATCATATCAGGGCGAAGTCGTATTTGCCCCCGGTTACAGCGTCGGATACCTCGAACAAGAACCCGTGCTCGACCCCGACAAAACCGTCATCGACATCGTGCGCGAAGGCGTGCAACCCATCATGGACATGCTCGCCGAATACGACCAAATAAACAACGCTTTCGCCGACCCCGATGCCGACTTCGACAAACTCCTCGCTCGCCAAGCCGAACTTCAAGACAAACTCGACGCCGCCGACGCATGGAACATCGACTCACGCCTCGAACGCGCCATGGACGCCCTCCAATGCCCACCCGACGACCAGCCCGTCGCCACACTCTCGGGCGGTGAACGTCGCCGCGTTGCGCTATGCCGCCTGCTACTCCAACAACCCGACATACTCCTGCTCGACGAGCCCACCAACCACCTTGATGCCGAGTCAATTGATTGGCTCGAACAACACCTCCAACAATACCCCGGCACAGTCATCGCCATCACCCACGACCGCTACTTCCTCGACCACGTCGCCGGCTGGATACTCGAACTCGACCGCGGCGAAGGCATACCTTGGAAAGGCAACTACTCATCGTGGCTCGAGCAAAAAACAAAGCGTATGGCGCTCGAAGAGAAACAAGCCTCAAAACGACGCAAGACCCTCGAACGCGAACTCGAATGGGTGCGCATGGCACCCAAAGCACGTCAGGCAAAAGGCAAAGCCCGTCTGTCAAGTTATGACAAACTCCTCAACGAAGACCAAAAACAAAAAGAAGAACGCCTCGAAATCTTCATTCCCAACGGTCCGCGCTTAGGACAAAAAGTCATCGAAGCCACCGGACTGCGCAAAGCCTTCGGCAACAAACTCCTCTTCGACAACCTCAGCTTCTCACTGCCGCCAAACGGCATTGTCGGAGTCATCGGTCCCAACGGCGCCGGCAAAACCACACTCTTCCGCCTCATCATGGGGCAGGAAACACCCGACGCCGGCACTTTTGACGTCGGCGAAACAGTAAAAATAGCATACGTCGACCAACGTCACCACGACCTCATTCCCGAAGCATCGGTCTATGAAGTAATATCACAAGGCGTCGAATCATTCAGAATGGGCGGACGCGATGTCAACGCCCGTGCATACCTCTCAAAATTCAACTTCACCGGCGCCGACCAAGAGAAAAAAATCGCCGTCCTCTCAGGTGGCGAGCGCAACCGCCTGCACCTTGCCATGGCTCTCAAAGAAGAAGGCAACGTCTTGTTGCTCGACGAGCCCACCAACGACATCGACGTCAACACCCTGCGCGCCCTCGAAGAAGGCCTCGACGACTTTGCCGGCTGTGCCGTCGTCGTCAGCCACGACCGCTGGTTCCTCGACCGCATCTGCACCCACATCCTCTCATTCGAAGGCGATGGCAAAGTCGTGTTCTACCAAGGCTCATACTCAGACTACGAGCAATACAAACTCGACCACAACGGAGGCAAACCCCTGCCCCGCCGCCGCTATCGCAAACTTCCCGACTGATTATCAAGCCGAAAACAAGTCACAAATCATAGCGAATATGTATGATGACCCCAAAAAACTATGACTGACTCAGCACCCGACTTGATACGTGCCATAAACAGGCGTCTCCCACCCGGAGGCGCCTGCCTCTTATAATACTCATTATTGCAAAAATGTATTACCGACTATTAAATATATTTAAAAACGATACATCTTACGACTCAATAAAACACTTATGTCTGATTTTTACCTTAACTTTGTGGTGACAAAAGACGCCTTAATGACCGACAACTTGGACCACGTTTATTATTTACGCTTACGCAATCTCTAATTTCAAGGACTAAGTCAAGGCATTTTGCTCTCACGATAACGCCGCGAGGCATCATTTACGAGCACATCGGTGTCTGTTTGCAAGTAAGTATGATATAATCTCTACGCTTAAATTTGCTATAAGACAAATATCTTTAGAAGTTAAATGCCCAATGGCTAAGTCCTCGATTCGCTGACGAAGCGCGCCGAGGTTTTTTTTGCCCGTCACCATCGAAATGGCATTATAAATATTTTACACCAAATATTGCCGTAATCGCAAAAATAATTGTATTTTTGTCGTCGAAATAGGGGCTGCTCACACGGCATACCTATCAAAATGTAACAAGCAACTCATTAATTCTACAACTAAAAAATAACTACTATGTCAAAAGTTACTGTTATCGGTGCCGGTAATGTCGGTGCCACTTGTGCAAATGTTTTGGTTACCAACCAAGTAGCTGACGAAGTCGTTCTTCTCGACATCAAAGAAGGTGTTGCCGAAGGCAAAGCCATGGATATCATGCAAACAGCCAACATCCTCGGTCTCAACACACGTCTCACCGGTGTCACCAACGACTACACCGCCACCGAAGGTTCTGATATGGTTGTCATCACATCAGGTATCCCCCGCAAACCCGGTATGACTCGCGAAGAGCTCATCGGCGTCAACGCAGGCATCGTAAAATCGGTTATGGACAACGTTTTGAAACACTCGCCCGAAGCCATCATACTCTGCATCTCAAACCCGATGGACACAATGACATACCTCATCCACAAAACAAGCGGTCTTCCCAAAAACCGCATCATCGGTATGGGCGGTGCTCTCGACAGCGCACGTTTCAAATTCTTCCTCAGCAAAGCTCTCCAAGCCAACCCCAACGAAATCGAAGGCATCGTTATCGGCGGTCACGGTGACACAACAATGATCCCCCTCAAACGCTTTGCCGCTTATCGTGGCGTTCCCGTATCATCACTCATGCCCGCCGAGCAACTCGACAAAGTCGCTGCCGACACAATGGTTGGTGGTGCCACACTCACAAAACTCCTCGGCACATCTGCATGGTATGCTCCCGGTGCAGCCGGAGCACAAGTCGTTGCCGCCGTCCTCCACGATCAAAAACGCGTCATCTCTTGCTCGGCACTCCTCGATGGCGAATATGGTCAAAAAGACCTCTGCATCGGTGTTCCCTGCCTCCTCGGTCGTAACGGTATCGAACGTATCATCGAGTTCGACCTCAACGCCGAAGAAAAAGCTCTCTTCGAAAAGAGCGCCGCTGCCGTTCACAAAACAAACGAAGCTCTCGCCACAGCTCTCTAATATCAAGAGCTCTCAGGCATAATTAACAACGAGAGACGACCAACCGCGGTTGTGGCTGTTCGCCTCTCGTTTTTTCACTCACTCCCTAAACAAACATCATTATGAAAATCAAATTCCACGCTATCGCCATCGCACTGACAGCCATGCTCGTCGCCACATCTTGCGCCACAAAAAACAACAGCGACAGAGACGACGATTCGACTGACGAAAAAGAAGCTGTCGAACAAAACGATGACGCTGACGCCGAAGACGAAATTGCCGAAGATGAAATCGCCGAAGACTGCGTCATCGAAGTCAACAATGCCGACAAGTTTATCAACTATATCGACGAACAAGGATACTCAACTCCACTCGTTCTCGAATTTAACGCGACATGGTGCGGTCCCTGTCAAGCATTCAAGCCCGTTTACCACCAAGTGGCAAACAACTACGGCGACCAAATCAAGTTCTTCTCAATCGATATTGACAACAATGACGCTGTCGCCGAGAAATACGGCATACGAGCCATACCCGCTATGGTTGTCATCTTGCCCGACGGCGCAGTTTACTACCCCTCAATCGACGGTTCTACAACTGCCGACGAACTTGAAGCAATACTCCAAAAATACATTTAACACAACCCTCCCCACCGGTGACCGCTTTCTCCACAAAAGCGGTCACCATCTTTTATCCACACGATGAAAGCCGACAAAATCAAAAAACTCATCACCGACACGCTTGGCATCAAGGTTCTTAACCCCATGCAACTCGCCGTGCTGTCAAGCACCCGGCAACAAATCATACTCCTGTCGCCGACCGGCAGCGGCAAAACCATAGCCTTCGCCGCCGCCACCCTCCGCCTCCTCGACGACACTTATGTCGGACGCGGCGCGCAAGCTCTCATCATAACCCCGTCTCGCGAACTCACGCTGCAAGTATATGACGTCATACGCCCCGTTGCACGCGGCTTCAAAACCGTTGCCTTATATGGCGGACACCCGATGGAAATTGAGACCAAATCACTGCTTGCATCACCGGCAGACATCGTCATCGCCACCCCCGGCAGACTCCTCGACCATCTCGAACGACACACACTCGACATCAGCCACATCAAAGCCCTCGTCATCGACGAATATGACAAAGCACTCGAACTCGGCTTCAAAAAACAAATGGCAGACATCGCCCGCCGTCTGCCCCGGCGACGTGGGCTGACACTGCTGACATCGGCGACACCCTTGGACGACACCCCACCATTTGTCGACCCGGCGACAGTGCACACCATAAAATTTAACGACCAAGCACCACAAGACAAAACCACGGTGATGCAGGTAAATTCGCCCACAAAAGACAAACTCGAAACACTCTCGTCACTGCTACTCACCCTCGGTAAAGACAAACCGGCGATAGTCTTTGTCAACCATCGCGAAAGCGCCGACCGCACAGCATCATGGCTGCGCACTCACGGCATCGGCACCATTCTCTATCACGGCGGTCTCGAACAGCGACAACGCGAAATTGCCGTCGCCGCATTCACCGCCCACGCCTCATCTGTCATGATTGCCACCGACCTTGCCGGACGCGGTCTTGACATCGACGACCTCGCCGCCGTCATACACTACCACCTGCCGGGCGACAGCAAAATTTATACACATCGCAACGGGCGCACGGCACGTGCCGGAGCCGAAGGCGAAGTCTACGTCATCATCGGTCCCGACGAAACAATGCCCGACTTCATCACCATCGACGGCAGCTTCACACCCGACGCCGCCGCAAACGCAACACTGTCGGGCAACATACGGCTGATGTACATCGATGCCGGCAAACGCGACAAAATCTCTCGCGGCGACATCGCCGGCTTCGTTATGAAAAGTGCCGGCATTCAGCCCGACAAAGTCGGCAAAATCTTTGTCGCCTCAGACTACTCGCTCGTTGCCATTGACGGCGATGACAACGCCGACCGCCTCATAGCGCACGCTCGCGCCAACAAGCTCAAAGGCAAGCGAGTGCGCATCTCTCACATCTCATAGCCCGATGATTATGCAACGCCATCGCTAAAACTGTATATGGTCACATTGACACGCTTGCACCAATCGCCCGATTTCACTAACTTTGTCGCCAAACAATCAACAACGCCATGACAAAATTTATCTCTTGGAACGTCAACGGACTCCGCGCCGTGATGACAAAAGGATTTGAAGAAATATTCAACAGCCTTGACGCCGACATCGTATGCCTGCAAGAGACAAAAATCTCACAAGGACAATTTGACAAAACATTTGACGGCTACCGGGCTTATTACAACTATGCCGACAAAAAAGGATACAGCGGCACCGCCGTCTTCACTCGCCACACGCCGCTAAACGTCACGCACGGCATGGGCATAGACACTCACGACCACGAAGGACGCATACTCACTCTCGAATTTGACGACTACTACCTCGTCAACGTCTACACTCCCAACTCACAAAACGAACTGCGCCGTCTTGACTACCGACAGACTTGGGACGCCGACTTTGCCGACTACGTATGCCGCCTCGACGCCCACAAACCCGTGGTCATCTGCGGAGACCTCAACGTCGCCCACAACGAGATAGACCTCAAAAATCCCAAGACAAATCGCATGAACGCCGGCTTTACCGACCAAGAACGCGCCGGACTCACCACGCTGCTCGCCCGCGGATTTGTCGACACCTTCCGTCACCTGCACCCCGACCGCGTCGAATACTCATGGTGGAGCTATCGCGCAGCTTCACGTGCACGCAACATCGGGTGGCGCATCGACTACTTCATCGTCTCGTCACGCCTCGCCGACCACATCGCCGATGCCTCCATACACACCGACATACTCGGCAGCGACCACTGCCCAATCCAACTAATTCTTAAATAAATCCGCCATGACCGTCTGGCTTCACGACAAAGACATCATGTTGAACGCTTTCAATATTTCAGAATATGGAGAAAAATGAATTGCAACATAATGTAACAACAGACAAACTTGTTGCTGATATTCGTAGCATAATCGAACATGGGCGTAAGCAGGCTTATGCTGCCGTCAATCATGCTGCCGTGCTTACCTATTGGCACATCGGACGAAGAATAGTAGCGGAAGAGCAACATGGCGAAGTGCGTGCGCAGTATGGCACTCGATTGATGAAAACACTGGCAGAACAACTGACACCAAAGTACGGCAGTACATTCAGCAAGCGTAATTTGGAATATTTCCGCCAATTTTACCTATGTTTCAGCGATTTAGAGATTGTGAACACGCGTGTTCACAATTTAACATGGTCTCACTTCCGCACTATTATAAAAGTTGCAGATCCCAAAGCCAGAGAGTGGTATGCGAAAGAGGCTTCTGAGCAAATATGGAGCGTTAGAACTCTCAATCGCAACATTGGCACACAATATTATGGTCGTCGTATGGCTTGCGTGCGAGAAGGTCGAACATTGCCAACACCGGATATCGAGGTCAACGATCCATTAGAATATATAAAGAGCCCGGTGGTTGCCGAGTTCCTTGGTTTTCACAAAGACAGCAAATACGACGAGAGCCGGTTAGAGCAAGCTCTAATAGACCATCTGCAACAATTTATTATGGAATTGGGGCGCGGATTTGCTTTTGTCGACAGACAGAAACACATCACGACAGACACCAATGATTTTTATATTGATCTTGTATTCTATAACATCAAACTCAAACGTTATGTGCTGTTTGAATTAAAAACACACCCTTTGACACATGCCGATGTGGGACAGTTGGATATGTATGTACGTATGTATGACGATCTCGTAAAAGACGAGAATGACAACTCGACAATAGGCATACTACTATGCACCGAAACAGACAATGTTATGGCAAAATATTCTATTCTAAACGGCAGTGAGCAGCTTTTTGCAGCAAAATATATGGCATATATGCCATCAGAAGAAGAACTACGCAACGAAATCGAGCAACAAAAACGCTTCTTTTTGGAACAATATGGGAATTTCAACGATGACTAAAATTAATTGCTTTTACCAACCTTATCGCAGAGTTTCCATTCAACTAATTTTCAAATAAACAACATCAAAATCACCATATTATGAC
>CAVCBR010000064.1:0-11534 GCA_963600695.1 bacterium | reverse complement strand
ACAAAAACAGGTAAGCCAAGAATACCAAACAGCCAATAAGTAATATTGCTTTTTTTTTTGTTTTTAATTAAGCCCCCAATATACCCAGCCATACCACTAGCAATTATTGTAGACAAACATGTTACAAATATAAAGGTTTTGAAATCGTTGATGTGATTTTGAAAATCAAAAACAGACGGAACATCACATCTTGTTCCCCAAAATACTATGTAATATAAAACCTTATAGATTAGTCCCAACAACCATCTTATACCGATTGTTAATATTGGTAAAATAGCGACAGATACCGGGACACACAATAGCCAACGTAAAATATGCATAATTAATTGAATAAAAATTTGCAATTAGTAGATTTTTTTATCTCTACGACTATATAATCATAATCATCATAAATATCTTTCAACATTTGTATTAATTCAGGATCTGACTCAGATTTAATTCTTTCTTCAAGATATAATTTTCCTTCGCTTTGTTGATTATTTATTATCATAATAATCAAACTTGCAACAATGCCTTTGCCCCGGTCTTCTGAATCTCGCGACTTAAGTAACCGCTGCGCAGCATTTGTAGCTCTTTCTGAATACGATCTTAACGAGTCTAAATTATTACTTTTCGAATAGTACATTGCATATGAAGAAAGTCGTTCAACACTTTCTGTAGGATATAAGTTCCATGCTCTAAATGCTGTTTGCCTAAATTTATCATCATCTTCATTGAGTCTATACACAAATGACACAGCCTCCAAATAATGTAATTGATTGTCTCTTATTGTATCTAATTCCAATAGTTGATTTGCTTTTTCAATTACAATATTTCTTGCAACAGAATCATTGATACTTGCTTTAAAAGCGATATACATTTCAGTGTACAATGAGTCTATTCTATCGGGGGTTCTTCCAAGGCTATTCAACAAACTATCAAATTGTTCATGGTAATTATCTATAATATATGAACCAGATGTCCGCTTCTCGGTGCACGAAATAGTGACCAACGCCACTCCAAGCACAACAATTAGTAATTTTTTATTCATTTAATAATTAGATTTTGCCGCGGTCTTCCCCTCGTTGGCATCAGATATTTATAAAGGAAAAGCGTAGGAATCTGTATCTGTTGCCATCCTACCAATCGAGGCTTCTCGCATTGCCCTATCAAAGTCGAATGACAACGTGCAGAAGCCCACGCATATAATATGCAATTAAACATCCTTATGTATTGTTTTCAATACATCGTATCGGATGTCGTATCATTACATATCCATGGGCATCTACCGTTGCTCAATCTTGACTTTGATATGAATTTTGCGAGAATTCCGATTGGTCAAGAATCAGCGCGGATAAACGCTTTTCATAAAAATGCTTCCCACCCACATCAGCCCCGACCGGGCTTCTGCAAGGCGGTCATGCGTTGCAAATTTACTAAACTTTTTTAATATTTTGCAATATCACCTCAATTTTGTCAACAAATAATTTGGAGTTGTGAGGTGAAAATGGTGTTTTGTGTGCCTACTTTTTTTTGGGGGGGGGAGAGATTAGTGTTGGGTGGCGATGGCGGTCTCTATTTTTGAGACTTCGTCGCGAAGTGTTTTTTCGAGTTCGATGCGTTCTTCGATGTGGCGCACGGCGTATATGACTGTCGCGTGTGATCTGCCGAGGCGTGTGCCTATGGCTGTGAGTGGCATCTTGGCGAGTTTCTTGGCAAGGTACATCACTATTTGGCGAGCATCAGAGATTTCGCGCTTACGTGATTTGGTGAACAGCAGGTCGGGTTCCAAGCCGTAAAATTCAGAGACTTCACGTGCCACAATCTCAAAATTCACTTGTTTTTGTCTTACTTTCACGGCATTGCCGACAACCATTTTTGCGAGGTCGAGAGATATTGGTTTTGACATCACCGTGGCATGTGCGACAAGTGACACCATAACGCCTTCGAGGTCTCTTATCGAGTCTGTGACATTGTTGGCAATATAGTCAAGGACATCTTCGGGCAGGCTTATACCTTCGTATTCCGCTTTTTGTGCAAGCACCCGTCGACGTAGCACCGGATCGGGACGTCCAAGCGCCACCGACATGCCCCACTTGAATCGACCGAGCAAACGGTCTTCAAATCCTTTCATTTCAGCGGGCGCGCGATCTGACGACAAGACTATCTGACGCCCGTTAAGGTGCAAGTGGTTGAATATATTAAAGAATGTATTTTGTGTCGAGGGTTTGTTGTTAAGGTCTTGAATATCGTCAACAATAAGGGTTTCGACCGATTGATAGTAGTTGAAAAATTTGTTGGTTTCGCCCTTAAAGACTGCGGTGGTATACTGGCTTTCAAAGTCGCGAGCGGTGAGATACAGCACTCTCGTTGCCGGGTTGTGTTCTTTGATGCGTATACCAATCGCTTGTATGAGATGTGTTTTGCCAACCCCCGTGGGTCCAAACACAAACAGTGGATTGAATGTTTTAATTTTGGGGTTGTCGGCAATCGTCTCTGCTATCGCTCGGGCATCTTTGTTTGACTCGGAGCAACAATAGTTTTCGAACGAGAAACGAGGGTTGAGTCTCGGGTCAATGTCTGTCACCGGTTTTGCGCTAAACGGATTGTCGCCTTTGCTCTGTTTAAGCATTGTTGCCGAACGCGGAGCCGACTTCACATCTACACACGTGTCAGGGTTGTTGCCCACGACATAATATTGGTAGTGTAGTTGGGTGTTAGGACCATACACTTTGTGAATGGCATCGGCAAGGACTGCAATAAATCTGTTCTCGATAACCTCCACCACGCCCGACGAGGGAGCAAGAAGGCGCAATTCACCATTCTCATAGCTCAATGACGAAATGTCACGAAACCATGAGTTGAACTGCTCTTCGCTTATGTCGTTCTTAATGAGTCTGAGACACTCAGCCCACAAGTCGGTATGGGTTTTTATCATAAGAGAAAAATTTGTTACTCAATAGCAATAACAAAGGTGGTCCAACATATCAGAAGTGTCATTGCAAGGGCAATCAATCATAGTGTGTCGACACGACACAATTGCCAAAGCGTGATAGTATCCGGTTAAATCCCGATTGGTCGTTATTGCAATGCAAATTTGCGAAAATTTTATCTTATAAACAAATCAAAATATATTTGGAATTTACATTTAGTCTACAATAGACCATATATCAATCATTTATAAAAAACGTCTCAATACTATTAAATATAAAATTGAACTATCAACAAGAAACATACTGTGCTATTGACGTTTATTTGATATATATAGCGCATCATCATTTAATATACCATCAATAGATATTGACGCTGTTTTACCGATGTTAACGACATAAATGTAAATAAAAAGTAGAAGTGTCGCTATTTAGTTTTATTCTAAATAGCGACACTTCAAATGTATCTTTCAACAACAGCCAAGACGGTGCTTGGCATAAGTCTTTTATTATAAAAGTTTTATCGATATGTAACGTTTGGGGTGAGCTTTTATGTCGACAAATAATGAGTCAAGGCTACGCACCGTGTTGTTAAGATTGTTATATAACGCCGGGTCGTGCATCAACAATCCGAGAGTCGAATTTGGATCGTTCAGCTGTTTGGTAAGACGGTGCAGATTTTCGGTTGTTGCCTGCAAAGAGTTCATCAGTGAGTCCAATGGCAATGAGTTTAGTTTTCCGGACAATCCGGCGAGGTTTGCCGAAGCATCACCGGCGTTGTCTGTGATGGTCTTAATGTTGTTGACAATGGGTGGCAGCGAAGACATCATTCCGTTAAGGCGCGATGACATTTGCTCGAGGTTAGCTGTGATTGCGTCAAGACGTTTGAAAGATGCCGATATTGCCGGGTCGGCAACCAACGTGTTTATATTGGTGATCAGTGTATCAATTTTAGGGAATATGGCGGTCACCGATGGTAGCAAATTGTCAGAGACGTTATCCATCATTCCCTTGGGCACTTCGCCGATGAGTTCATCTCCAACGGCATAATAGTCTTTTGCTGTTGCCAGTTGAAGCGAAATTGAAGCCGTGCCGAGAAGATCGGAGCTTAGAAGCGCTTTTGTGCCTTTTGGAAGTTTCAATTCACGGTCGAGCGAAATCTCGACAAGAATATGTCCGGGGTTGTCATATTGATAGCTTATATCACGCACCTGACCGACCTTAAACCCGTTGACGGTCACCGGAGCCGAGACTGCCAGCCCTTGTACGTCTGTATATGATACATAATAGTAGTTTGCCGCCTTAAAAACGTTGACCCCCTTTAAAAAGTCAATACCAAAAATAATGACCACGAGGGCAATGAGCACGCTAAAGCCTATAAGCACTTCTTTGCGAAAAATTTTCTTCATATTGTCGTTTTTTGTTTATGTTACTTGATTCTATTGGCAATCTCTATATTCTAATCACTTGACGACGTTGTCATCGTTTTTTTGTATTGAGAAAGATTGTCACATTATTGTTTTATTTCTTCTTTGATTTTTTACTTTTCTTATTTTTGGGGGCTGATGCCGTTTTATCTTTTTTCAAATCGTTTGCATTGATGTATGGCTCGGCATATTTGACAATCGCATTATAAATGCCGGTAGCAAGTTGCTCCCGTCCCTTTGTCGAATTTAAATAGGTCTCAACAGTAGGATTACAAATATAATCGAGCTCGGCAAGTATTGCAGGCATGGTCGTAAATTTCAGCACATAAAAATTGCCTTGTCTCAAACCTTCACTTCTGCGTCCCGACGCGGTCTTTAAACAGCTATTGACAACATAAGCAAAATCTATGCTTTGTTTGGTAATCCAACTGGCATTCATTTCACGAAACATGATGTCATCGGCAGACACTCCGCCAAAATCCGTATCCGGGTCAATTCCGCCATTTTCACGATTAACCAATTCATTGTTTTTTGTTTTGGCTCCTGCCGTCCAAACCGAGATGCCACGCATATTGCCTCTTTTGGCATTTTCTTTTGGCAACGAATTGACATGTATGGATACAAACAAATTACACTTAGCATTATTGGCTATACGCACACGCTGTGGCAATGCCACAAATTTATCTGTTTTGCGCGTATATATAACCTCTATGCTTTTGTTGTCTTTTAGTTTGTCGCCTACACGTTTTGCTATGTCGAGGACAATATCTTTTTCCTTGCTATTTTTGCCAACGGCTCCGGCATCCTTACCTCCATGTCCGGGGTCAAGGACGACCACAAAGTCTGCCGCCGATGCAACAAAAGGCAAAGCAACGGCAAAAAGCAAAACAATTAACCTATGCAGACATGTTGTCATAACCAATGATAGTGTGGTATAATTGTGCAAAAATACTAAAAAACGTGTGCATTGAAATATTACACAGGCATATTTTTCAAATATCTCGGCAATTTTTACCAATAATAGGCGTTTATGTCATATATCAGACACCAATCTATCGTTCAAAAACAGATCTGACATGCTTAAAATACGAAATGTATTGTTTAACTTTGCAATGCGACTGACAAATGTCAGTGTTTTTAACGTATATGTATCAGAATAGTTTATATGCTTTTTTGTCTGCCATAACTGTCTTGTGTTGTTGTTCTTGTACAGGCGCCGACAAAAAAATTGAAGGTGAGCCGATTGAAATAGTCAGACTCGATCACATTTGGTCGGCATATAAATCAGGTCCTTCCCTGTCGTCACGTGACAGTATGC
Organism: bacterium; assembly: GCA_963600695.1. Lineage (GTDB taxonomy): Bacteria > Bacteroidota > Bacteroidia > Bacteroidales > Muribaculaceae > CAG-873. The sequence continues at coordinate 5,880 of CAVCBR010000064.1, read as the reverse complement.
TTATCAATACTCAACTGCAAGTTATGGGCATCGATAGCATAAACGACAAGGGTGTCACAGATTTTGCCTCATCACAAGTGATTAAGATGTTTGCTCCGGCAGCTGACTCTGTGTTTCAAGATTTAAACTATGAGCAAAAAGCGTTGGGAAATATTGTGGCACGAGCTGCCGCCGGCGGTATAATGATGCCCAAGCGCACATATGCCGCGACCGTCTGGGGTTTACAAAAATCCATTATCATCGATAGTAACGTGGTGCTTATCGCTCTGAACCATTACCTCGGTGCAAATCACCCGGCATTTGCCGGGTGGCCTGAATATAAGCGTTGTCTCAAAGAGCGAAAAATGTTGATATATGATTTGGCAGAAGCATTGACGGCAACCACATTGCCATACGCTCCAAGTGGCAAACCGACGGTTTTATCACGACTTCTTTATGAGGGAGCTTTGGCTCATGCCAAGATTGCCGAGCTCGACAGCCCTGATATGCCAATGATTTTTGGCTATACCAAAGAGCAGCTCAACGATGTCGCGTCAAATCGACGCTTTATGTGGGAGCGGTTGGTTACAAACGACTTACTGCATTCATCTGACCCGGCGGTAATTTCAGCATTGTTTGATATGGCTCCGGTGTGCACGCTGATCAGCCCGGATGCTCCCGGGCGTGCCGTGCGTTTGATTGGCTATGATATTGTAGAGTCATATATCAACCGACACCCCAATGTGACACTTGCTTTTTTGCTTTCTCCACAGTTTTATGACTCGCCAAAGACTCTGGAAGAGTCAAATTATGCACCTAAATAGCCGGGCAAACACACCTATCTCGTTGTCAGTTAACCTTATTTAACCATCATCACGAAAGTCGCGTCACAAGCCGACTTGCGCGTATGTGTGTATTGTTTTTGCACACGTCTACACCACTACATTATTACCAAAATTTTGACAATCAACATATTATTCATAATTTTGCATTGTCTAAGTGACACACATCAAGACACAGAGGTGTCTTATACGCCGAAAATCGGCACGTTGTGCAAGCTGTAATTTCATCACAATCATACAGCCGTCCGGTCGCAGGATTGCCACCCGGCGCACAACGCAGTGTTAACTATAATTTTCTGCAATGAAAAAATCACTAACAATTGTTGCATTGCTTGCAGTGTTGCTTATTACGACATCGGGATTAAACGATGGTATCAAACAGGTGTCCATCGGTGATATCGCTCCCGAAGTCAATGTTAAAAGCAGCACATCAACAGCCAAGTTGTCAAACTTTACAGGTCACTTCACGGTGATTTCGTTTTGGTCATCAGAAGATGCCGAGTCTCGCAGATTGTGTAATGTTTACCAATCATGGATTAATGCTCAATGTGATGATGACGACAACAAAGTTTCGTTTGTAGCTGTCAATTTTGATGCAAATCGCGAGCTTTTTGCTCAGATAGTTGCCAACGATGGGCTTAATTGCAACACACAAATTAATGTTTCGGGTGATGACGCCCGAGTTATTCGCGAAGCCTACGGACTCGACGGCAAATTGGGTAGCATATTGGTAGACCCTGCCGGACGCATTGTGTCAGTAAATCCTTCGCCGGAATTTTTGAGCAGTATCTGATTTACAGTATCTGAAACAAATCGACAACCACCGGGCGTTACACTCGTTGGTTGTCGATTTGTTTATATCTCAATGTGAATGTGTCAATCACGCAAACAGAGCGCGGAAGGCATCTTCGACTTTTGCCACCTGATGTAGGTTTATTGTCAGTTTTGAAGTATCAAAACCTTTAAGTGCTCCCTTGGGAATAAGAATATCGGTCATACCGAGTTTTTGAGCCTCGAGTATGCGCTGTTCAAGCCGCGTGACGGGTCTGATTTCTCCCGATAGTCCGACTTCGCCGGTCATGCACCACCCCGATGGTATCACCATGTCGACATTACTTGACAATATTGCACATATCACAGCTAAATCTATCGCCGGGTCACTAATTTTCAGACCGCCGGCGATGTTCAAGAATACATCTTTTTGCCCGAGCTTAAAACCCACTCGCTTTTCGAGCACGGCAAGCAGCATATTCATGCGTTTGGCGTCAAAGCCGGTTACCGACCGTTGAGGCGTGCCGTATGCCGCTGACGACACAAGTGCTTGTGTTTCTATCATAAACGGACGTATTCCCTCTAAAGTAACCCCGACAGCAATACCTGACAACTCGTTGTCATTGTGACTGACCAACATTTCAGATGGATTGGTTACTTCGCGCAAACCACGTTGACACATTTCATATATACCGAGCTCGCTCGTTGAGCCGAAACGATTTTTTATGGGACGCAAGATGCGATAAAGGTAATTGGAGTCGCCTTCAAACTGCAATACGGCATCGACAATATGTTCCAAAACCTTTGGACCGGCAAGAGCGCCCTCTTTTGTAATATGCCCTATGAGTATCACCGGCGTACCTGATGTTTTTGCATAGCGCAATAGTTGGGCGGCACATTCGCGCACCTGCGACACTGAGCCGGCAGCAGATTCAAGCGTATCTGTTGCCACGGTTTGTATCGAATCTACGATAAGTATTTTTGGATTTACCTCTTCTATATGTCTGAATATTTCTTCAAGTGATGTCTCGCAAACGATAAAGCAGTTGTCTGATCCACGCCCTATGCGATCGGCACGCATTTTAATTTGCGTGGCACTCTCCTCGGCTGAGACATATAGTATGGTCTTTGATTTTATGGCAAGGATATTTTGAAGCACAAGTGTTGATTTGCCAATGCCGGGTTCGCCACCGATAAGTATCAGCGAGCCACACACCAAACCTCCACCGAGAACACGATTAAGTTCTTGTGATGGCATTGTAATGCGAGTCTCACTGACAGCAGTGATGTCTGACACAGCCATAGGCGTTGATTTGACAGAGTCGTTACTCCTTAATGTCGGTGACTTTGGTGTCGTTGACACTCGGCTTTCGACCATAGTGTTCCATGCACCACATTCCGGACATCTGCCTACCCATTTCGGTGAATCGGCGCCACATTCAGTGCAGTTCCAAATTGTTTTGTACTTGCTTTTTGCCATAAATATCAATGATTGCTATTTGATTAATGCCCGACGTCGAAATTCTGCCAAAGTTATCGATGTAGCTACGGCAACGTTCAATGACTCGGCAGTCTCATCGTCTACCACGTATGCCGGTATCAACAGATGTTTGTTTATGTGAGCGGCAACCGCAGGCGATATTCCATGTCCCTCATTACCCATCACGATAACACCGGTTTCGCTAAGTTGAGATTTATAAATAGAGTCTCCGTCAAGAAAGGTGCCATAAACCTTGACGTTTGGTGCTATGGCAGACAATACCGCCGGCAAATCTACGTAGTGCACCTTGACTCTGGCAACAGACCCCATTGTCGCCTGTACAACCTTTGGCGAATATACATCAACAGTGTCTGACGATGCAATGATGTGTCTAACCCCCATCCAATCACACACGCGGATTATTGTACCGAGATTTCCCGGATCTTGAATTGCATCAAGAGCGACCACAAGTTCGCTATTGACAATGCTACAATCAAAGTCATATCGCGGTATGTGGTAGACAGCCACAACTCTCGGCGGAGTCGCCAAGTTGCTTATGCGAGCCATATCTGCGTCAGATGTCACATAAATGGTTTCAACTGCTTGTACCGACTCTGCATACTTTTCAAGCCACGATGGAGTGGCGATGAGCATACTGGTATCAAAGCGGGATATTGTGTCAAGCACACACTTTGTTCCCTCGGCAACAAAAAGCCCGAGTTCTCGACGATATTTTGCCTTTGCCAGCGAGGCTACCATTTTGCGTGTCTTAGCCGACAGTTGAGTTCTCATCTGACTTTTATCCGTGTTCATAAGGAACATGTTTTATCTTCAAATTTCACGGAGATATGTGCCGACATCAGCTATACGTTGTTTGTCATCATCAATTGTAGAGCCGACTGTGGTCAACAAATCACCGACGATGGCGCTATTGACACCTATTTTCATTGCCTGTCGTTGGGTTTCTTCGCTCAAGCGAGCGCGTCCGCCGGCAAATCTCAAATCGACTGTCGGGTGGATAAAGCGGAATATCGCAACCGTATCAAGCACTTCATCTTCAGAGATCAACGGAGTGTTTTCAAGCGGAGTTCCCGGTATTGGCGCAAGGATATTAATTGGAATGCTCACCGGTTGCACCTGTCTGAGAGTCAGTGCCAATTCCACACGCTGACGCGGTGTCTCACCCATACCGATTATTCCTCCGGAACATATTTCAAAGCCGAGTTCTCTTGCTGTCGCAATTGTTTTAAGTTTGTCGTCTATGGTGTGAGTGGTGCACAATTTAGCGAAGTATGATGGTGCCGTTTCAAGATTGCAATGATAACGATGCACACCGGCATCCCATAATTGTTGTAAAGAGTCGCGATCGAGCAGTCCGAGCGATGCACAAGTTTTTATACCATCTGCCCGGGCATCTGCCATCATTTTGCAAACCTTTGTGAGTGTTTCTCCCTTCATCATGCGACCGCTTGCTACAAACGAAAATCGGCTCACCTGTTTTGAATGGCTGTAATGTGCCGCACGCAAACAAGTTTCGTGGTCAACAAGGTCATACGTCTCACAATGTGTAGGATAATGTGCTGACTGAGCACACCATTTGCAATTTTCAGAGCAACGTCCCGAGCGTCCGTTAATAATAGAACAAAATTCAAATCCCGGGCGCGATAATGCTCGTGTTATTTCTGTGGCGGCTTCGCGTAATGCCATTCGATCAACAGACAGCAGCGAATATGCCTCATCGGCTGTAATGTCACCGCCAGCCAAAATTTTATTTTTAAGTATATCTATTTGTGTCATAATTCTTCAAAAATCGATAATACACAGGAGAGTTTGCAAGCTAACGCTTTTACAAGCCCGACAAGTCTACCGATATAAAACATAAAGAGACTGACAGAAACCTCCGTCAGCCTCTTTAGCGTAGTCTTTAAGCAGAGCGCCTCAATGCGAGGAGGGCTTACTTGCGGATACCAAGCTCTTTTTGAGCAATGATTGCACGGTAGCGAGAAATGTCTTTACGCTTGAGGTAGTCAAGGAGACGACGACGCTTGCCGACAAGCATTTTAAGAGCGCGCTCTGTTGTATGATCTTTCTTATTTGACTTTAAGTGTTCTGTCAAATGAGCAATACGAACCGAGAACAATGCAATCTGGGCTTCAGGTGAGCCAGTGTCAGTCTTACTCTTACCGTACTTCTCAAAGATCTCTACTTTTTCTTCAGAATTCAAGTGCATTCTTTTGAAATTTAGTTTATGTTATTGAAAATTAATAATTTGGCTTTCAGACAGAGACACACTCCGTCCTAAGCGATTGCAAAGTTAACACATTCTGCCCAAACCACAAAGCATTCAGCCACCTAAATTCCTCCCCACATCAAAAAAACGCAAAAATAAAATCTGGTATTGCGAACAAATAGGTTTGATTACCACTTCCATTACTATTTACTTGCTCATTTTTAGCACAAGGTCATACATTAGTATGTAGGCAGCATCTATCAACGTAAACTTATCTATCGCTGATAGTTCCGGCACCGGATTTCCAAATCTTAAACACTCTTTCGTTATTTGCTTTTGCTTGTTTTTGTAGCACAAATAATGCCAACGATTAATATTTTCTTTTGTTGAAGTATAATGATTTATCAACATACCATCTGCCCAAATGCTTTTATCTTCGCTCAAACGATTGAAAATCTTTTTGAATACTGCTATCTGTGTCTCTGTTGTAATCTCTGACAAATTCTTCACTTTTTCAACTATTATTTCTTCGTCATAAGCAAGCAATAGACACTTGGGGCTTGTAAATATATCACCCA
>CAVCBR010000063.1:0-11579 GCA_963600695.1 bacterium | reverse complement strand
GTCATTGTTGAAGCCCACAAAAAGGTGGGGATGGACAACAATAATAACAAAGACAATAATTTTTTCATAAATTTATCTATTTTGCTACAAAAATGCACCCTATTATAATTAATGCGACGCCCATCCAACGATTCCAATCTATGGTTTCATGGAAAAAGACATAACCCAAAACCAAAGTGAATACATAGCTCAAACTGACCATGGGACATGCCATACTAAAAGGAAAATGTTTTAGTATATACATCCACAAGAGAGCAGCACTGCCCCACAATATGCCACAAAGAAGAAACCACCAATTTGTCAATGCACCGATCCAAAAATGTGATGTCCACGAAAACGCGGGCATTTTGGATAGTGCAATCTTTAATGTCAAATGACCAAAAGACAGCATCAAACTTTGTAAAGTTGCAAATCCGAGTAATTGCCACATGGTTAAGTTAATGTTTTTTTAATCTGATGAACGACCACGTCGAATTATTTGAATGATTAAGGATTGTTACGGCATCGACGCTGCTGTCACATGTATTAGAGCCATTGCATACAAGAAATGGGGGAATTATCTGATTTTTTAGCAGACATGCGCCGACATAAAAAGCCATTGCCGAAGATGAAAAATTCTCGCCAAAGATGTGCTTATATCTTAATACGAGAGGTTGATGTCTAAGGCGTTTCAAAACATCATCGTATGGTGTGTCATGTAGTGCGTTGCCATTTGACCCGATGATAATGATATTATCGGTGACCATGGTTGCAATATCCTCCGGGCTGATGTTGTCGTTTATGAACACATCGCAGACTTCTATCCCGTCTTCACCTTGCCGGGGAAGAGAAGACAACATTGTCGAGACTGAAGACTCGGATATAAAATCATAATCCGGGTGGGTTTTGGTGAAAATCCGATGCATTAATGGAGTTACCTCATCGTGTGACCCAACCAAAGCGGTCGCAATTTGCCCGTTCTTGATTTGTAGCCAAGCATCTAATAAAGCGTATTCAAATGATGCTGCGCCATGAGAGTACGTGTTATTGTATCCATAACACATAAGTGTAATTGCTATTTGTGAGCTTATGGTATTGTGGGTAGACTGAATAAATAGTGTCGGCTTTAGAAAATTTTCACCATAGGTGTTGATGTCAACGAGAAACTTTTCTGAATTTTCCATACAACCGGTGCCGGTACCCGTTATTATGGCATCAGGCATAGATATGCCCGATGTCTTGATGACAGTTAATGCTGAACAAACGGCTCGTTTGAGAATCTTGCTCATGCGCCGAGCTTCGGGAGCAGCAATAAGTCCTTTGATGTCAGGCTCAATAGCTCTTTCGTAGTTGTTATGGTAGATGATGGGTGCATACAGCCATTCCTCAGAAAGAGGCTTTTGACAAGAAATCTGAGCAAAAGCTCTGACGTAACACTTATTGTCCATTTTTACCATACTTTGAAAAAATTAGCGATGTATCATTGCCGCCAAAACCAAATGAGTTATTGATGACGTTGACTACATCTTGTCCCGTTTCTGTAGCCACAACAGGGATGCAACCGGCGATTATCGGATTACGCCAGCCGATGTTTCTTGGCATAAACCCATAATTGATTGTCAAAATACTGATGACAGCCTCAATGGCACCCGATGCACTTGTCGTATGCCCGGTAAACGCCTTTGTTGAAGAAAATTTTGGCAAATGATTGTCCCAAATTCTAAGCATGGCAGATAATTCACAAACATCATTGTTGGGAGTGCCGGTACCATGCGCGTTGATATAGTCTATGTCTGTCGGTGTTAATTGCGCCATCGCCATGGCTTTACACATTGATAGATATGCACCTTCGCCATTTTGAGAGGTTGCGGTCTGATGATAAGCATCGCAAGTGTTGGCATAGCCTTTGAGCTCGGCTAAAATTGTGGCATTGCGAGATTTTGCCGAACGCTCCGATTCAAGCACCAAATATGCTGCACCTTCGCCCAAATTAATTCCTTTGCGATCTTTATCAAATGGACGACAACGATCTGCATCAAGTATCATAAGAGTGTTAAAGCCATTTAGATGAAATTTGGTTAAACACTCTGTGCCGCCAACAAGTGCAATATCAACAACACCCGATTTGATGAGATTTGCTCCAAATAAGATTGCATTGGCTGCTGAAGAACAAGCCGTTGACGTTGTCGTAGAAAAAGCAAAATTACCCAACTGACGCATCATAAGGTTTGTGGCACTACCACAATCATTATACCTGATATCTATGCTACATTGGTCTTGAGCATTAGTGTCATAGACGGTTTTAAAAATTTTCTCCGTTTTATCCATGCCTCCGACGGTCGTGCCATTTATGAATGCTGCTTTTGATATTAGGGCAGATGTGAGATTTGCCGAGGCAATAGCTTCTTTGGCTGCGATTAGTCCTAAAAGAACGGTTCGAAGTTCGCAATAAGGATATTTCACGCCAAGCATTTGTGACATTTCAATGTTGGATAATGCCACCTCTCCTACGGGAAATTCGGTATGCTCGGTGTGCAGATGATGTATCGTGCCGATACAGCTGTCTCCTTTTAATAGTGAGAGATAGTTGGTCGTCACGCCGACACCCATTGCCGAAATTATTCCGGCACCGGTCACAAACACTCGCTCAGCCATAAATTATTTAGACTGATGTTGCTTTATGCATTCTGCTATTGAGGCTACGGAAGAAAATGCTTTTTTCCATTCTTCGGGACCGGATAATTTTACACCATACTCTCTTTCGAGTAATACGATAAGCTCCAGCGCATCAATAGAATCGAGCCCCAAGCCATCGCCAAATAATGGTGCATTGGCATCTATGTCTTGCTCGGTCATGTCTTCGAGATTTAGAGCATCAATGATTTGTCTTTTTAATTGAGAGATCAAATTGTCCATTATAGTTTTATTTTATAATTAATTTCATATTTGCCATATAGTCTGTGTCATCATTATACTCAAGCCAACCGGTGAGGATGAATGATGGTTGTGACGTTTGAAAGGTACTTGAGACAATGGCAGTCATTTCTTCTTCATTTGGCGAGTCCATGATATAAAAAGATGTTTCGCCATAGATTTTGTGCCTGATGGCTATTTCACCGGTAACTATATTTGCGAGTGTATAAACAAAGAGTGCCGGACTCGGAAAATAGTTATCCTCGCAAATGGTTTCTTGATAATTGCGATCTGTGGTCAGCGACCCGCTGCGATTGAAAAGGATAATGGCGCCGGTCGATTTTTGTTCGAGAGGAATGGATTTTAACAGAAATTCAGCACCGATAAAACCCAATTTACACAATCCGTCCATTTTAAAAAATTTGGGATAATCGCCTATATGTGCTCTGTATAACGCATTTAGCCCTTGCCCATCGATGACTATGTCATCTATGGCAAGGTGTTGCGGTGTTATTAAAATGGAGCTTTGGATGTTCATTGTTTACTTCCTCCCTTTGAATAAGCTATGCCGGCATTGGTGCCGCCAAAACCAGACAATATTTTGATGAAAGTCTTTTTATCTGTCGTTGATATTTGGTTTGAAATATTAAGCTTATAAGTTGTGCCCTGATTGTCAAACCCTTTTGTCGCTAAAATTGTATTGTGGTCAATGGCAGTCATAGCCAAAATGGTCTCGATTACCCCGGCAGCACCTAAAGTGTGACCATAAAAGCCCTTTAAGGCTGTTATCGGTGTGGTCTCCAAGCCGGCTCTGTGTATGGCTATGGATTCCATCTCGTCATTATATATTGTTGCTGTGCCATGTGTGCTGATGAATGCCAAATCTAAGCTGTCAATTTGTGGCAGAATATCAGATAAGACGCGATATGCACCTTCGCCGATACGCGAAGGGCCTGAAATATGGTTGGCATCATTATGTATAGAGCATGCTTTGAATTGCCACGAATCGAGTGACGTGTCACAACTCGTTTGCAAAACAATGGTACCCACGGCTTCTCCGAGGTTTAAACCTGTGCGATTTTGGTCATAGGGCTTGCACGGAGTCTGACTCAATGCTTTAAATGATTGAAATCCGGATATGATAAATTTAGAGAGTGTGTCAGCGCCAATCACTATGGCTGTGGCATATCTCGTTGATAATAATTGTCTGATAGCGATAATTTGACCGCAAACTCCCGAAATACACGCATTTGAGACAACTATCGGAGCGTTTGGATTGCGAAAAAATGATGATATCGTTCGGGCAGAGTTATATATGTAGCACCGTGAGTCTTTTAAATCACAATTTAACAAATCGACATTGCCCTTGGTTGTTGATATTACAAACACCACGTCTCTTTGACTTGGGTCAATGTTGGCTGATGTCATTGCCTCAGATGCCGACAGAACGCATAATTTTTCAAATAAAGTAAGGTTATGCCCCGTTTTAAATTTATTATCAAAGAGATTGTCAATAAAAGCGCGGTCGATAAGTGAACCACAAAAGGCTTCATGCACTCCAAAGAGTTGAGAATACAGCCGTAGCTCAGATCTGCCACAAAGAATTGAGTTTAAATTATCTTCGGTTGTCAGACCCAATGGCGAGATAATGTTGTCGGCTGTCTTTATGATCATAGCACTGCCCATTTATGCTTCCATTTTTTATAAAATTCAGGCGTATCCCAAACAAGTTGGTAATCTCTATCCATAAAAACTTGAACCGAGTGACCTGTGGCAAGAACTGTTTTATCCCTGTCATCGATAATTTCATAATCAAATACAATTTTGGCTGATTCGGTAGGGATGTATGTTATAATAATGATGGGGCTCATCTCATATAACAGAGGCTTTTTGTATTTGAATGATAGCTCTACAAGAGGTGCGTAGTAACCATTGTTGAATATCGTCATATACCCCAGACCATATTGTTTGCCAAACTCTTCGCGAGCGTCTTCAAAGTACAAAGGATATGAACCGTGCCATACTATATTCATTGAGTCAACTTCGCTAAATCGTATTTCGAACTTTTTTGAGGCTGTCAGTTTTTTCATCACTTTACTGCTTGGGATTCAATGTTACTTAAAGCAATTTTCATTTCAGCTGTGGCAATAAGCTCATCGTTGACTTTAACCACTGCTTGTACCAACGTCATACCAAAAATTTCTTCGATAGTTTGTATGGTGGTCGATATCATTTCATTGATTTTCGGCAGACGATTAATTTTGAGATGTCGTATGGCTCCGATAAAACCGATTTGAATCGTATTGTTTTTGCGAATGTATTTGTTTACATAGCCGATACGAGTGGCACATGTTTGAGCAATGTTCTCTATGATGCCATAGGGCGTAAATGCTCCATCGTTGACAAATATGTTTGACTGAGAGATAATGGTATCGGTTGTCGTCTGTTCCATATCAAACGAGACCAATTTGCCAACCATGATAAATGGCTCTTGTTGTGGTAATAATTCGTGTATGTCGATATTTTCAAGTTTCATTATTCTGCCCAAAAATCAAAATAGTTATACCATTGAGTAGGGTAAGCTTTAATGATGTTTTCCAGTTCGTTTACATACTCATGTGCGAGCGCTGTGGCTTTTTGACGAATATTGGTGCCGTTGTTGATGCTTAATAGCTTTGCAGTTATGCGATAAGATGTGCAGCCTGATTTCATTACAGCGACAAACAACACGGGAAGGTCTCGCATAGCAGCCAAAATGAAAGGCCCTTGTGGAAATTTTGCCGGTTTTTGTAAAAAATCAATGGTGAAAGACTTTTGAGAGCCAAATATGCGGTCGGCAGGCATACTGAGTATTTCTCCATTTGCTAATGCGGCATTTATAGCAAATAAGTGCGACATATCAGACTTCATTGCAATCATACGTATGTTATGAGCGTCAAACAGTTTGTTGCGATTTGCCATGATACTTTCTTTCTCGTCGGCAAAGACAAGCGCATTAAAACGTTTGTTTTTAATTACTAATGAATAGCCGGCAAGTTCATAATTGCCAATGTGCGAACTGAGTTGGATAAATCCGGATGTGTCATGTGAGAGTTTGTCAAAAAGTTCACTCCCGTTGATACTGATGTTAAATTTTTTGCCGGCATACATCGCAAAACGATCTATTACCACTTGTGCAAACTTGCAATGGTTTATGAATGTCAGACAACAAGATTTGGCTATCGAGTATTTTAAACGATGTCTGAAATATTTATATATGGCAGTGCGAGCCTTCTTGTTTATGATTATGGTTATAGGGACAACAAACACAAACGCAAAGACATACAACAAACGCACGTCGAGAACTTTGAGTGTCTTGATGAGCCATCGATGCATCAGGCTGTTGCCATAGGTGTCACCGACCCATTTGTCGTGTTTGAGTTGGCTCACGTATTTATTTGGCGTTAACCTGTTTGTCTATATAGTCATAAAAGTCGCTTAGGGTTACGACGCCTGCCATTTCTTCGGGCTTGATTTTGAACCCGAAATTTTTCTCAACGATAACAACAATATCGACAAAATCGAGGCTATCGATGCCGACATCTTCTTTGAGACGGGCTTCCGGGAAAATTTTTGCTTCTTCGACTTCCAGGTCATCGATGAGAAAGTCGCGTACTTTTGCTTCAATTTCTTTGCGTTCCATTTATCTGATAATGAGGTGTTATTATTAGTGGTTAAATTCAATTTAATTTACAAACAAGTATACTGTGACCATGTCCGAGATGATCGTGAATTGTCTCAATGGTTAATCCCGCAAGATGAACAAGACGTGTCATATCTTCGGAATGGTACATTTTACTATTGCCGTTGGCTATGGCTGTGAAATATAAGCTTGTCAGAGTGAGACACAAAGCCGCCGGCTCAAATCGTTGTCGATCCCAAAGCGTCTCCATGATGTATAACCGCGAGTTTCTGTCCATGAGTTTAGTCGTGCGACTTAAAATGCTGACGATTTGTTCCTCGCTGAAACAATCAAGAAATTGGCTCATCCATATAGCATCGAATTTGCGATTTGTCGGCATTCGGACATTTTTGTCAAGAAGATTGATACCGATGCCATCTATGCGTGAGGCTTCCGGGTGATTATGGACGTTGTTGTGCATCATAATTATTTGTTGAGGCAAGTCGAGTATGGTAACATTTACCTCTTTGTCAAAATCGACACAACGCAGAGCCCAACGTCCGGTGTTACCGCCGACATCAAGGAGTGTCCTCGGCTTGTTGGCAAATACTATCTCCAATGCCTGATCAAAAGAGTGATCAGAATAAAAGTGATCAAACTCCAACCAACTTTTTTGTGCTTGAGGGGGAAGGGAAGATAGCCCCTCATAAACGGTTTGCCACTCTCCCAATGTTTTGAGCCCGATTGGTTTTCCTTCGACGAGTGATTCTTCGAGATTAAACCAACCACGATAATTAACATCATGGTTAAAATTTATATTGACATTTGTCGCCGGGTCATTAATCAAAAACCAGCCTGTTTTTGATATCTTAAAACGATCGTTTTCGAGATTAACAAGTATGAGCCCGATACTTAGAGATGCTTCCATCAAGCATTTTGTCGCATAGAGAGATAAGCCGGTTTTTGCCGCCACTTCGTCTATCGTAAGTCCGTTGCCGCTGTTGCGGAGCATCTCCAATATGCCATATTTGAGCATAATGCGGGCAGTTTGAAATATGGCGGGTCCAAATGCGATAAACTCGGCGAGACGTTGAGCTTCGCGAGCCGAGATGTTGTTGTCTGTGGTATAGCGTTTTTTTAAATCCGGGAACAGGTTCATATTTTTGTGAAAAGAGGCTTTATCGGTGATTTAAATCATCACAGCATTCAGTGATGGGTTACTGTAAATTTTTAAATATTAACGCACTATTGGTTCCTCCAAAGCCAAATGAATTGGACAACACGAAGTTGAGATGTTTATTGATGGTCGTTTTTGCAATGTTGAGGTTGCGAGCTTTGTCACTCGGTTCGTTAAAGTTGATGTTTGGAGCGACAAAATTGTTTTGCATCATAAGTATGCAGTAAACGGCTTCACTTGCCCCTGCCATCCAACATTCATGACCGGTCATAGATTTTGTAGAACTTATAAGGGCTTTTTTACCGTTGAACAGACGATCAAGTGCGATTGCTTCAAAATCATCTCCCTGAGGAGTTGAGGTGGCATGTGCGTTGATGTAATCGATGTCGTCAGGTGTGACTCCTGCATCATTCATAGCTCTTGTTACGGCAATAACAGAGCCGTCATCACTTGGTTGTGATATACCACCGCCGTTCGAAGAGAATCCATATCCGACTACTTCGGCGAGTATGTTGGCACCACGAGCCATAGCGTGATCATAATCTTCAAGAACTAAAGCTGCCGCTCCGCCACTTGGTATTAATCCGTCTCTGTCCTTGTCAAACGGACGCGATGCTTTTGTGGGCTCATCCATTCTTATTGAAAAAGCACTAAGAGCATCAAATGTTGCCATTGAGTAGTAATTGGTCTCTTGTGCTCCTCCGGCAAGGATTATGTCCTGTAACCCTTGCTTTATCAGCATATAAGCTATGCCTATCGAATGAGATCCACTGGCACAAGCTGAACTGATCGTGAAATTAATGCCTTTAAGATGAAATATTGTGCTGAGGTTCATGTTGACCGTGGAGTTCATAGACTGAAAGATCAAAGCTGAGCCAAGCAATGCCGAATCATGCTTTTCAGCCATAATGTTGGCTGCCTCGATCACCGGTTTTGCCGATGAGTCATTGCCAAATATTATGCCAACTTCATTTTCTTTTAAGTATTCGTCTGAAATAAGGGCTTGAGCAAAAGCTTCTTTTGACGCCATATAGGCATATTCAGCTTCTTCTGACAGACCAACTCGCAAGCGGCGTTCAAGCACACCTTTGAGTTGGGGACGTTCTACGATGCCGGTCAACCCCGAACGATAGCCATAGGCCAAGCGATCGTTGTCAATGCCTATCCCCGACTTGCCGTTATATAATGAATCTCTGACTTCATCTTGATTTTTGCCTATGCATGACCAAATACCCATGCCGGTGACAACAACTCTTCTGCTCATTAATAAAGTCCTCCGTTAATTGAAATTGTTTGACCTGTAATATACGATGCTTCGTCCGATGCCAAAAAACCGACCAACGCGGCAACTTCTTCAACGTTGCCAAAACGATTTAAGGGAATAAGTTTTTTTAGTTCGGTCTCATCTAAATCTTTGGTCATATCTGATTTGATAAATCCCGGAGCAACGGCATTAACTGTGACTTTGCGAGCACCGACTTCTTGAGCGAGAGCTTTGGTGGCGCCTATGATTGCGGCTTTGGCTGCTGAATAGTTTGTTTGTCCGGGCAAGCCTTTCAGTCCTGACAAAGAGGCGATATTGATGATGCGTCCATAGCGTCTTGTGAGCATGCCTTTAAGTATGCGGCGCGAAACGTAGAAAAAACCATTAAGTGTTGTGTTTATTACCTTGTGCCACTGATCGGTTTGCATAAAAATCATAAGATTGTCTTCGCGCACACCGGCATTGTTTACCAACACTGTGATATGATCATCGGGGTGAGAGTCTTCCCAATTTGCCAATGCTTCATCGACCTCGGCTTCACATGCAACATCAAAAGGCATCAGTTCTGCTGTACCTCCGTTGTTGATGATGTCATCAGCGACGAATTGAGCTGCGCTTTTGTTTGAATGGTAATTTATGATTATGGCGAGTTCTTGTGACGCAAGGCGTTTTGCTATGGCTGCACCGATGCCACGCGAACCGCCGGTTACTAATGCATAGTTCATTGCAGGTAGTTTATGATGTTGTTTCTTAAATAGCTGTTGATGTTGTCTAATGCTTCATAGAATGGAGCATCTTGCACAAATTTAGGACAAATTTTGCGTATTGCATCATATTGCTCTTTTGTCTTCGGCGATAGATCGTCAGCGATACCCAGACAGTCTGTGGCTTGTCTGAGTGCAAGGTACAATATTGCTATGACTTGGTAGACATTATCGATAACTTGTTTGCAGAGTAATGCGCTGTTTGTTCCCATGCTGACAATATCTTGGTTGTCATTGTTGTTCGGAATACTATGAACATAGTTTGGCATCGCCAATGTTTGACATTCGGCAGTCGTTGATGTTGCCGTGAATTGACAAGCTTGCATACCATAGTTCAATCCAAGAGTTCCGAGATTAAGAAATGGTGGCAGTATGCCGTTGATGCGGTCATGAAACAAGTAGTTTATTTGACGCTCGGCAGTCATAGCCAATCGCACCATTGCAATTTTGACTTTGTCAGCTTCGAGTGATATATAGTCGCCATGAAAGTTGCCACCATGAAAAATGTTTTGTGCTTCATAGTCAACTATCGGATTGTCGCATGCCGAGTTGACTTCGTTTTCAATGACATCACCGGCATTTTTGATAGTGTCATAGATGGGGCCGTATATTTGAGGTATGCAGCGCAGAGAATAATATGCCTGTACTTTATGTTCAAAATACGTATCCTTGTTTTTTGTGGGATCATATAACTCATGCTCGCGTTTCTGCAGTCGATTGCTGCCAAGACTGATTTCTCTTAGCCAACGAGCTATTACTTGTTGTCCGGGTTGGCGGCGACATCTGTTTTCTTCGTCTGACATATAATCGTCAAACGAGTCGGCTATTTCGTTTAACCAGGCGCCGGCGAGTGTGGCATAACGCAGTATATTTTCTGCATACCATTGATTAACGATGGATATGCCGGTCATTACCGATGTGCCGTTTGTAACCGACAAACCTTCGCGCACATAAATATTTATTGGTGTTAACTTCTCGGCAGACATTACTTCTGCGGTCGGTTTCCATTCTCCGTGATAATGCACTTTGCCTTCGCCAATGAGACACAGCGCGATATGTGCTAATTGCACAAGATCCCCACTTGCACCTACGCTGCCATGCTTGGGGATAAAGGGGAATATGCCACGATTTACAAATTGGGTGAGCAATGTGATTACAGAGGTATGTATGCCTGATCGGGCTTGTAGAAATGTACCTATGCGAGCAATCATCGCAGATTTAACCTCAATGTCCGAAAGAGGTTCGCCCATGCCGGTCGCATGACTACGTATTATGTTATACTGTAATTCTTTGAGATGATCGTCCGCCACACGCCACTGAGCCATCGGACCAAAACCGGTGTTGATGCCATATATGACTTTTTGGGTGGCAAATTGCCGAAGGAAATTATGGCATTTGTCAACTTTATCTATCTCTGTTTTAGAAATGGTCAAAGGTTTCCCATTAAATAAAACTTTATATATGTCGTTGAGTGTCACTGCTATTAAAAAGCTAAAATCATTACAAAAATAATGGTATTGTTCATCATATCGTTTGATAAAACAATAACATGTTTGGTTTATTATACTAATTTTTTGGAAATAAGACTTTTTCCTGCTCAAAATTACAATTTTATTTTGATATTTAACCTTTTTATCGCAACAAATATTAAAATATATTGCCGTTAGATAAAACTTTAGTATGGTAAAATAGAAGTTGACACTACTCGAGAGGTACCAAGTTTTGGAACTTATATTTGGTGTTATAATAGTTTTGTAAACACGAATGTAACCATCCGAAAGGAGCCGACTTTTATATGGCTTTTTTGATAGCGAACTTTGC
>CAVCBR010000062.1:0-11754 GCA_963600695.1 bacterium | reverse complement strand
GAAGAGTAGGTAACCGCCCCTTTAATCCGGAGCCGCGTCCCTTGGGGCGCGGCTCTATTTTTTATTCCCCCCCTCCCAGTAACCATCTGAAAGGCGCCAACTTTTACATTGTTACTTTGCAAATGACACATTAGCACAAAAACACTGTTTTTTACACACATATACACTAACAATCAAAACACATTATTACAATTTATTATAAACAATGAACAATCTAAGTTTTGTCAGAGTTGCGGTATGCCGCTGACAGACGATATTCTCGGCACCAATCACGATGGCAGTAAGAGTGAGGAGTATTGCATTTATTGCTACAAAGATGGTGCCTTTACCGGAAACTTCACAATGGAGGAAATGGCTGATTTTTGTGCTCAATTTGTAGAGCAATATAATCAAAACACCGGCAATCATCTGACACGCGAAGAGTACCGAAATCTCTTGTTGCAATATTACCCGACACTCAAACGGTGGAGCTTGCCGACAGATCAGCTGCCTTATGCCGATTCGCCATTGAAGCAGCAGTTTATTGATGAGGTCAACGCGTTAAACATCAAAGGTATGCCCACAATAGACAATCTTTTTATACTCCAAGGCTCGTTTATCAATCAGGAATATCAACTCAATGGCAACACAGTGTTTTTACTCAACAATGATGAAACATATTGGGGCACGCAAGTTGAGAAACAAAATGCTGACGGGCGTTGTTTTGGTATTGCATGTGATGAGAAATATATACTCGTCTCTGAATATGGAAAGAATGGCAAAGACGCTGAAATCGTACTGTTAAAACGTCGTTCATAACGAGCAACAAGCCTACGCTATTTTACCGAACAGGCGTTTCTGTGGCACAAACCAATTAATGGCAAATATTTGACAGTCTGGTCAAATGTTTGCCATAATTGTTATTTTTGTGGGTTTTGACTAACTTTGCAACATAATGGAACAGCAGCTCATCTTTTCAACATCGGTAGAACTGATAAGAGTTCCCGTGTCGGCGGTGGTTTTTATTTCTGCCGACGGCAATTACTCTGCCATAAAGATGGCTGATGGTCGTGACCATATCATCACGTTACAGTTGGGTCAAATCGAGAAGTACCTTGCCTCACGTCTCGATCCAAGCGATATGCGTTTTATCCGCATTGGCAAGAGTCTGATTGTTAACCGTGATTTTATTTCTTTTATTCACATTACCAGGCAGAAACTCGTGCTTTCTGACTGCCGCTCGTTCCGCCACGAACTAACGGCATCAAAAGAGGCATTACGTTTGCTTAAAGACCTGATAGAAACAGAGAATGCAAAATGAGTAAGTTAAAGAAGGATATCGATGACAACGAGATACGCATAATTGTCAGCTCGGGACAAAAGCGTCGCTACTTTAAAAAGTTGTGGTGGGTAGTGCTTGTTTTTCTCATAATTGTGGTTTTGGCATTTACGCTTTATTATTGTGGCTCAGCCGAACCTGAGCCCAAGACTGTTGTGACGACCAAAGAGCAACCTGAGATTGTTGTGGAAAAAGAGGTTACTTATTCGACGGTTGCGCCCGATAGCAGTTCAGGTCCGGCTTTTGTCTCCAAAGTTGACACCATTGCCGACGGACATCCTTTGACGTTACTTTTTCCCGAGAACTCACACCCGGTGTTGGATATAGGAGCAGCAAGTTTTAATGATAGCACGGTCGTTTTGATAACACAGGCTGCCGACATTCGTGCCGATAACGGTAAAATAGTGGGAGCCTTCGTCAAAGAGGGCAACGTGATCAGCAAAGGTAAATCAAAAGCCGGTTTTTGTGCCATCATTGAAAGTGAAACAATTGTTGGCACAGCCATAAATACAGCATATTTCGAAAAGGCTACCGAAACCGGTGGATATTTCTTTCGTCAATATCCTTTGGTTGTAGAAGGACAAGCTATTGAGAATAAGCCAAAATGGCAATCAACGCGTAAGGCGTTGGCTGAGATCAATGGTAAAATATGTGTCATTCTCAGCGATGAAAAACTCACATTGACCGATTTTGCCCTGACTCTCGCCGAATTAGGAGTACGAAATGCCATTTATCTTGTCGGCTCTAAATCTTATGGCTTCTACAAAGATGCCGACGGCAAAAAAACGTTCTTCGGTCACAAAAGTCGCCGAATGCCCGCGAATGCAAACTATATCGTTTGGCGATAGGTAGGGTTTAGTCACTTTGTACATCATACGCATACTTTTGTACAAGCCAAGTCTGAAAACTTGGCGAGTCTTTGCCGTGTCCTTAATTTTGCCTTACAATTTAATAATCGTTCGAAATGAGGAAAATTTTAACAATGGCATCGGCAGCATTACTGCTTGTTACTTCGTGCAAAGGGGAAGTCGCCACCCCGACTTTTGCTCATGAAGAGTGTAACGGCGTCTATTATTGGAAAACGACAATTGATTTAAATGATACACTGTATGATTTTTTGAGGCAACACGAGGTGAGACATGTCTACCTGAGAGTGTTTGATGTGGTCAAAAACGATGGCGCGACTCCGGGAGAAGAAAATTTGATACCCAACGCATCATTACAGTTTAATTTGGATGAAAACTATTGTGATCGGAGGCAGTGGAATGACTCGTTGCCAACGGGCACAATGTTCACACCGACTGTCTTCATTACCGTAGACGCCCTTAAAACTATGACCGGGCACGTAAGTGATTGGGCTGACAAGATCGTGACCCGTGCGCTCAATATGTGTTCTTATAATCGTGTTCCTAATATTGAGGGCTTGCAGCTCGATTGTGATTGGACGACCTCGACAGAGAACCTTTATTTTGCCCTTTGTGATACCATCGGACAGATTTTAAAAGAGAAAATACCCACTGCACACCTCAGTAGCACAATCCGCCTGCATCAATTAGCTAAGGCTGCGCCACCGGTTGACTATGGGGTGTTAATGGTTTACAACACCGGCTCTTTCAATGATCCCGACACACGTAACTCTATTATTGACCGCGCTACCGTTGAACCTTATCTGAAATATCTTGACAAATATCCACTGCACCTCGACGTTGCTTATCCGACATATAGCTGGCATCTTCTTTTTCGCCAACGCCGGTTTTTAGGGTTGATGCGCGAGGTTAATCTGAGCGACACAACTCTGTTTAGCGAAACACGCCCCGACATATTCAGCGTGAAACGCGCGACAGTCATCGGGCGCACGCGGCTTGAAGATGGAGACATCATACGCCGCGAATGTTCACGGTTTAAAGATGTATCTGAGGTGAAAACGCTCATTGAAAATCGGCTCAAAGGCAAACCTCATTCTAACATCCTTTATCATCTTGATTATAACAACCTTTCAAAATTCGCCAAAAATGAAATCGATTCGCTTTATTCTGTCGCTCGTTAGTTTTACAATATCAGGCATATTCACAGCCTCGGCTTGTGGACCCTATTACACATCAATACCGACACCATGCTTTTACTTTCATGGCGAAGGCATCAGTATCGCCGATGAATATCGAGCCATCAATATACGGCTGTGGCAAAACCTCACTTCGCCGACAATTCCTGACGACGACATCGAGGAGGCTGTTTATAGGTATACTTTTGAACAACTGAGAAACGTTTTTTATTCCGGGAAGAAAGCATCCGACGGCAACACGTTTGTCAGTTATATTCAAAATACTAATGATGATGAAATTGCCGACTTTTTGATGCTGGCAAAAGACCTCGAGGAACGTCGCATATTGCATAACTCGCCATGGTATTACCCGGCAGACCCCGACCAAGCAGCCGAGGTAGGATATAAAGACATCATAGACGGCTGCCGCCAATACTCCGGCACGCGACTTGCCGATCGTTATGCCTTGCAACTTGTCAGAGCGTTGTTTGCTTCAAATAAATACGACGAATGTATCACCGAGTATGAAAAACACCTGAAACAACTCCCGGCTGGCAACATATTCCGCCGTATGGCTTTGGGGTATGTTGCCGGCTGTTGGAGCCGTTTGGGTGATACGGACAAAGCCAACGAATATTTTGCCGAGACCGGTGACTTTGAGTCTTTGTGCTGTCAAAACCCCTTAATATTTATGGCAACACGCAATCCCGATGCTCCGACCTTTTGGTCTAAGATCGGCACTATTGTCGCCACCAACGACTCTAATGCCGTGCGCAAGCTCCTGCCTATGGTTCGCCAAATAGTCACCTCCGGCAAGTCAAAATACAACGGCGACTGGCTGTTTCTCGAAGCTTACATCGAGGGCGAATATAACGGCAACCATACCGCGGCTGCACGTTTGATGGCAAAAGCATTGCAAAGCGACTTTTCAAACGCGACAAACAAGGACTATGCCCGAGCCTACCGTATGGCAACCGATGCCATGTGTCTCAACACCTCGACTCTGCTCACAGACCTGCTGTGGATAGAACAAAAAATATCGTTGACAAATCCCGATGCCAAGCATTGGAACCGTCTGATGCAAAACATCATTCAGATGAGATGGGTGCCACAGCTCATGGAACATGGTAACCACACGCTTGCCGTTCTGCTTGCCGGATATTCCGATAACTACTTTCTAAGCAAACAGAAAGTTGTCATCTATGCCGATAATGATTTATATAGCTTGCGATGGACATCCGAACCCATTGCCGCCGCTCGCAAAAATCCCAATTGGTATAACAATGTCGACTATTCCAACCTATCATTTCAACTGATGTATGCCATGACCGGAGACCAACTCGCCACCGTCAAATCACACATCGGTGGTGGCGACGAGCTGCAACAACATCTCGAAAAATATGCACGCATAGACAATGATTATCTCAACGAACTTATAGGTACCATCTATCTGCGCGAACAACATTATGACAAAGCAGTGACATATTTATCAAAAGTATCTGTCACTTATCAGCGACTGACAAATATATACAAAGGCAACTATCTCAAAAAAGATATGTTCTTTGCCTATTCAGACATGCCACACGACCCAAATGCCGGCACATCTCTGTTAAACAGCCAAGTGGGCAACACCGCGCACAATCAAGACAATGCCAAACTCTATTTTGCCCGACAGATGAGAGATTATAAGAAGACGATGACCAACTCGTCAAACCCCGGCAAGCGCGCTATGGCAACGTTTTACTATGCCGTCGGATTGAGAAACTCCTTTGAGAAATGTTGGGCATTGACACAGTATTACCGTGGGTGCATTCCCGGTAGGTTTGTCCCCTCGCTCACCGACTATGGCTGGGAAGACTACGAGCCGTTGGCAAAATGGTTTACAACATACACCGAAGAGGACCAAGCCGAGACCTCAGCCACGTTCCAAGCAACAATTGACAACCTCCTCGCCACCACCACCGACCCCGAGGCACTGGCACAAATACACCTGCAACTGCGCAACCTCATCACCATTGCTCGTCGCTACCCCGACACCGCCGTCGGCAAAATGCTCGCCACCTCCTGCGACAACTGGCACAACTGGCTCCAATAACCCCTGCTTAAAATATGACATCTTTTACCGCCATTTCAAACAGTGGAATTTATTTTTCCCCGAGGGGTTATTTGTTGAGGTTGAGGCGGAGGCCGATGTTGAGGTTGAAGTTTAGGCACTTGTCTTTGTAGATGTTGCGCACGTCTGAGCCGTTGTCAATGTAGTAGCTGACGCCGGGCTCGATATAAACGCCGAGCGTGGGGAGTATGTTGTATTGCACTCCGAGTGAGGCACTCGCTGACCATTGTATCGGGCGATCCATGATGTGTTGTGTTTGTGTCTGCTCGCGAGTGTCGCCAAAGTTGATGTTTTGTTCTTGCCGTCCTGAGACGCATTTCTCGGCGAGAACATTGGCGGCGACATAGGTTTCAAAGCGGTGCCATGTGAATATGTCATATTTGATGCCCAAGGGTATGCCTACATAGTGAAGTGTCTGTGTTCCCGACAGGTAGTTGTCGTCAGACCCGTAATGAAGGTCTGATATCAACAGTGAGTATGTCACACCCGAGGTCAGCGATAGGCGTGGGGTCAGTGCGTATGATATGGTAAATCCGGTGTGCAAGGGCATGCGGTGTTTGATTTGGTCGACTGTCGATTGGTTTTTGTTGAAAAGCAGCAATCCTAACATTGGAGCATCGCTCCACGCGGCGTCGGCTTTGCCGGCAACCATGGCATTGGAATTGACATCGCCGACACGTGTATGCCCAAAGGCATCTGACAATCCGCCCGAAGTGTACACACCAAACGTCAATTTGCTTGTCGCCGGTGATGTAGATGTTTTGTGCAGTTGTCGTTGTTGTGTGGCTGTGTGTGTGGCGCCGTCTTCTATTGCCGGCAAGGGGTGTATGGTGGCTGTGTCTGATGAGTTGCTCGGAGTTGTTGTCTCAGTGACATAGTCCTGTGATTTGAGCTCGGGTGACAAACCGGTATCCGTAAGTACATGAGTTTTGTTTGAGGCTTCTGTCGCGTAATTTTCAGAGACAAATGTCAAGCGAGGGGCTGCCGGTGCATTGTCGGCGGAAATTTCTCCGGCACTGATGATTTTTGCCGGCGATGTTTGTGTGAGATGTTGATGACCGGTCGTGGTGGCATTGTTCGCTGTGTGGTCATCCTCAGACGACAACCAAAATACTATTGTCAACATCACGACGAGCATAGCTGCTACACCGATGAGCCTTTTTGACCACAATGGCAACAACGTCTTGCGATGGCTGTTACCCGGTGTGGCTGATGCGCTTTGCCTTTGGGCTATGCTGTCCCAAAGTTCCCGGGGCGCGTCGGTTTCATATTCCGACATCCTTTGTTGTATATCTTTTAACCATTGGTCATTCATATCTGTCGAGAATTTATAGGTGTGACTGATAGTTTTTGATTTGTTGAGCCAACAATAGTTTCGCGCGATGAAATTGCGATGCCGATGTGTCGGCTTTAATGCCGAGTTCTTTTGCTATTTCCTTATGACTTAGCCCTTCGATGACATAGAGGTTGAATACGGTGCGATAGCCTGCCGGCAGTTGACGTATAAAGTCAAAAATCACGTCCGAGGGCACATTGTCGGTCTCGGGCGTGTCTTGCTCATCGGCGATATCACTATTAATATCGCAAAGCGAAAAACTCTCGGTGCGTTTCAGACATTTAAGCGATTCGTTGACGGCAATGCGCGTTATCCACGCCTTAAATGAGCCTTGTCCTCGCGACTTGAATTTTGATGCGGATAAAAATATTTTGAGGAATGTCTCTTGCAGCACATCGGCGACATCATCATCGTCAGTGACGTAGCGAGAGCAAACCGCCGTCAAATAGCGCACAAAACGGTCATAGACTTGATGTCGGGCATCAATATCTCCGGCTTTGAGGCGGGCGACCAAATCTTCTTCGCAATCGACAGCGTTTGCTCTCATTTGTCAATCTTTTGGTTATGAGGCAGGTGCGAGGAGAGAGTGTTAACGTTATCTTATGGCTTTGTTGTGAAGCGATGTGACATCAAGAGCCTCGGTGGGACGCATTTTCATGCTGAACTCGGCAGTTTTTTTACCTATGAAAGACTCCCATGTCAACACCACTTTCATATCATTTTTGAAGCAGTTCATACGGTTAAAGTTAAATGCTATGAGAGCATCGCCCATTCTGCCGTGGACATCACCTTGTGCGTCATGATGCAATGTCAGATGCGCTACGCCGTCTTTGACGTCATTGACCACAAGGTTTAATATATGCTTAACGTCACCGGTGCCCCAAAGTGTGCGCACACGCAGGGTTATGTATCCGTCTTCGGCTATCGATACCCAGTCGGCAACAATGTCAATGGGGTCGTTGCCATAGACTTTGTCATCATCGCCGGTCGATGGCACGGCTTCTTTTGTGCGTATGCTGTCAATTTGCAGCAGATACACATCTTTTGTCGCGAGTTCACGGCTTGACGGCGACTTTTCGGTATATTCGACGATGGCTCGCACTTCTTTGAGCCCGAATGGAGAGGTTTTGACGTTCGTCGGTCTCAGCACCGTGGCATCGTCAAGGTTCATGACAAAGGTGCTGTCAGCATTGGGAACGACAGTCACCAGTGCAATAGTGTTATAATAATCGGGAGTGTCAGTGTCGTCACACGAAGTCACTGCCAGAAACATGGCACAAAGAGCGGCGCCCAAAATCAGAAATACTTTTTTATTCTTCATATCTTTTTTGTTGTTTTGTTTACCTATTAAATCCGCGATGCGCAAAATCTTGCATCACGTTGCGCAAAATTTTTCATTGCAATATGTAATTATTTATATACTACAAAGTTATACATTCATATTTTAAAATCCTATTGTTTCGCGCGTTTTAAAATAAATGATTTGACAATCAAACAATTTTATTGTACTTTTGTGCCACAAAAAAAGACAAATCGTGCACATCGCATCGTAAGACTGTGTTTTGTATGTGTGATGTGCATATCAATTCATAGTGATTATGAAAGATCTTAATATAGCAATCATCGGCGCCGGAGCTATGGGCGGTGCCGTAGCTCGCAGACTTATTGACACCGGGCTTGATGCCAAATCCCTGCGAATAGCAAACCCACATGTCGAAAAAGTTGCAGATCTTGCATCTGCCGGCGCATTGGTCACTACCGATAATATTCGCGCTGCCGAAGGAGCCGAAGTGGTGATTATCGCCGTCAAACCGTGGATTTTGCCACAAGTGGTCACTTCTCTTAAAGATGCCCTTGATTATAAACATCAGCACGTTGCCGTTATCGTTGCCGGCATCACCGGCGATGATCTGTGCACAATGTTTGACAAAGGAGGTCGCCTACCCTTATCGTTAAACCTTGTAATGCCCAACACGGCAATGTCTGTGGGTCGCTCTATGACTTTTATCGTCAACCTCCATGGTTGTGATGACGTTATATCAGAGATTTTTGCTGAGGCGGGTTCTGTGATGACTATCGAAGAACGTCTGTTGCCGGCAGCCACGGCTCTCGCCTCGTGTGGCATTGCATACGCCTTGCGCTATGTGCGTGCCGCCGTCGAGGGTGGCGTCGAGCTCGGATTTCGCGCCTCAGACGCCCAAAACATCGTTGCCCAAACACTCATCGGCGCGGCTGCTTTGCTTGCCAGCCCCGGTGCTCATGCCGAGTCCGAAATAGATAAAGTTACCACTCCCGGCGGGTTGACAATTCGCGGACTCAACGCTATGGAAGCAAACGGATTTACGAATGCCGTTATCGCCGGACTTAAAGCCTCTGTAAAACAATGAGCCGCATTGTTATCAAGGTTGGCAGCAATGTGCTGACGCGCGCCGATCGACACCCCAACTATACCAATATGTCGGCAATCGTCGACCAAATAGCAGCCCTGCGCAAACTCGGGCATCAAATCATATTGGTGTCGAGTGGCGCCGTAGCCTGTGGTCGCAGTGCCATTACGCCATCGCGACAACTCGACAGCGTGGCTCAGCGACAACTGTTTGCCTCAATAGGTCAAATCAAATTGCTCAACATCTATAATGACCTTTTTCAGAGCTATGGCATCGTCGTGGGACAAGTGCTGACACAAAAAGAAAATTTTGCATCACGCTCGGCATACCTCAACCAACGACAATGTATGCTCACCATGCTCGATAATGGTGTGTTGCCGATTGTCAATGAAAATGACACGGTATCGCTCACCGAACTGATGTTCACCGACAATGACGAGCTGTCGGGGCTGGTTGCTACTATGGTAGACGCCGATATGTTGATAATTCTCTCAAATGTCGATGGTATTTATACCGGAGCACCGACTGATCCGGCTTCACATCTGATACCTGTGGTCAACTCAGAAGATAATGTCGCCGGGAATGTTGTCGCCGGCAAAAGCGGCTTTGGTCGCGGTGGTATGTTGACAAAATGCTCGATAGCACGCAAAGTCGCCGACGAAGGTATCGCCGTGATCATTGCTCGTGGAGACCGTGCCAATGTGCTCACTGACATACTGACAAATCCTGACAAAACGCCTCATACCCTTTTCACTCCCTCGTCACGACCATTGTCGACTATCAAAAGATGGATAGCCCACAGCGACTCCTTTGCCAAAGGCTCGGTGACCATCAACGACAATGCCACCAAAGCTCTGCTCGGCGAGCGCGCCGTTTCGCTATTGCCGGTGGGTGTTGTCGCCATCGATGGCGAATGGGAAGAAGGAGACATCATAGCCATTAAAGATGCCTCAGGCTCTCGTATTGCCGTGGGGCGTGCCTCGGTAGACTCTCACGTGGCTCAATTTTCTATGGGTCAACACGGCTGTCAGCCCATAGTTCACTATGATTATCTGTATCTCGAATAATTATCGACATAACACAAAAGACAATGTCTCAATATGTTTCGCTTTTTGCCGATGCTAAGAAAGCATCACGAGCAATTGCCACGCTGAGCGACGAACAACGCTCTGCCGTGCTGCTAACCCTTGCCAAACTCATTGATGAAAACATCGACGAGATGCTCTCCGCCAATGCCCTTGATTTGGCAAAGATGTCTCCCGACAATCCCCTGTATGATCGCTTAAAGCTCACGTCCGACCGGTTGAAAGCCATCGCCAATGACACGCGACACGTAGCCTCACTTCCTTGTCCCGTGGGCGAAGTCATTGAACATCGCACACTCGACAACGGCATAGACTTAAAAAAAATACGTTCGCCGTTCGGCGTCATAGGCGTCATCTATGAGGCACGACCCAACGTCACATTTGATGTCTTTGCCTTAACATTCAAAAGTGCTAACGCCTGTATATTAAAAGGCGGACACGATGCTGAAAGCTCCAATCTCAAAGCTATCGAACTGATACATCGCGCACTCGCCGCGCACGACATTTGCACGGCGACAGCAACACTTATGCCCTCGACTCACGAAGCCACCGGCGCAATGCTCAACGCCATAGGCTACATAGACCTGTGCATACCTCGCGGCGGTCGTCGACTCATAGACTTTGTCAGAGCAAATGCAAAAATACCGGTCATTGAAACCGGCGCAGGCGTCGTCAACACCTATTTCCATGTCGATGGCGATTTGTCTATGGGACAACGCATCATCGCCAACGGCAAAACACGGCGCGTCAGCGTCTGCAACGCCCTTGACACACTGCTGATAGATAAAAAACGATTATCCGACCTCTGTACCCTTGTGCGCCCACTTGCCGACAAAAAAGTCGTGCTATATGCCGACTCCGAGGCTTATGACACGCTCAAGACTTCATACCCTCTTGCCCTCCTGTGTCACGCCGATGACACCACGTGGGACACAGAATGGATGGACTACAAGATGGGAGTGCGCACTGTTGCCGACATCAACCAAGCTCTCGACCACATAGCACACCATGGCTCGGGACACTCCGAGTCCATAATTACCAATGACTCGGCGGCTGCCGACAGATTTCGCGGCGAAGTCGACGCCTCGTGTGTTTATGTCAATCTGCCGACATCATTTACAGATGGCGGACAATTCGGACTCGGTGCCGAGATCGGCATCTCGACACAGAAACTCGGTCCTCGCGGACCTATGGGACTGCGCGAAATAACCACCTACCGCTACATTCTCACCGGCAACGGCCAAACCCGCCCCTAACCCAATCACACCACACTCCCTCCACACCGAGGGTGTGTCGTAATTGAGTTTTACGGCACGCCCTCTGCTTTTTTGTCCCGTGACTTTGATAATTTATTAAGCGGCGGATTTTTGCGGATTTTTTTCAAGAAATCGGTTTGCAGGCAATAAAAACCAAGATAGGCACAAAAGCAGGTCAAAAAGGGGCGTATTTCCTCCGTTTTTGGACTGTTTCGCCA
>CAVCBR010000061.1:0-11967 GCA_963600695.1 bacterium | reverse complement strand
AAAAAATAGTTTTTTTTGAATGTACCAAGCCAAGTTAAATGAAAGAGCCGTGTATATGTGCTTTTTTTGCAAAAAAATTAGGCGTCCGATGTCGAACGCCTAATTTTGAAGTGTCTATTTTAGTTGTTTTTTTTGGGGGGGGGTAAATATCTGTATTTCAAACATTTACTTACGCCTTATACAAATCGAGTTGAGCGATATCAAAGCTGTTGATAAACTCGGCGTGTTTGGCGACCTCGGCTTGTGCCATCTTGTTATAGACGGTGGCTGTGCGGTTGAATGAGTCGTTGCGGTTGGCATCGAGCAAGATGAGGTATCCCATGACGATGTTGCCTGCCATTTCTACCAAGCGGCGAGCCATAAAGTCGGTGTATGTCTGATTGCCGGCGGCGAGCACTGTCTCAACGGCTTTTTGATATTGCTCGGTCATAGCCACGAGGTTGGCTTTGAGCGGGGCGAGATCTTCGCGCAGTTGCTCTGCGGCATAGCCATCGATGAGTGTCATATATGTGCCGGTGGTTACGTGGCGTATGGCGGCGACAACTTGGAGTTGTGTCGTGCCCTCATAGATAGAGGTGATGCGGGCGTCACGATATACGCGCTCACAGGCATAATCTTTCATAAAGCCCGAGCCGCCGTGTATCTGAATGCAGTCATAGGCGTTTTGGTTGCAATATTCGCTTGACAAGCCTTTTGCCATCGGGGTGAGGGCATCGGCGATTTTTTTGTATTGCTTCATCTCTTTGCGCTCATCGGGAGTGAGGGTGCGCTCTTTGGCGATGTCTTCGAGAGCTTTGTAGAGGTCTACATATCGTGCTGTTTCGTAAAGCAATGAGCGAGAGGCATCAAGTTTGGCTTTCATCACGGAGAGTATCTCTGATACTGCCGGGAACTCGATGATGGCTTTGCCGAATTGTTGGCGTTCTTTGGCATATTGCAGAGCTTCGCGGTATGCAATTTCTGAGACGCCGACAGATTGGGCGGCGATGCCGAGGCGTGCGCCGTTCATCAATGCCATCACATATTTAATAAGTCCCATACGTGTGTCGCCACACAACTCGGCGGGAGCATTTTTATATGTCAATTCGCAAGTCGGCGAGCCTTTGATGCCCATCTTGTTCTCGATGCGTCTCACGTTGACACCGCCATTGCGCTTGTCATAGATGAACATCGAGAGTCCGCGACCATCGGTGGTGCCTTCTTCTGAGCGGGCAAGCACAAGGTGAATGTCGCTGTCGCCATTGGTGATAAAGCGTTTCACGCCGTTGAGCACCCACGTGCCGTCTTCTTTCTTGGTGGCTTTGAGCATAACGGCTTGGAGGTCAGAGCCGGCATCGGGTTCGGTGAGGTCCATAGACATTGTTTCACCGGCACACACGCGAGGTATGTATTTTTGTTTTTGCTCTTCAGAGCCAAATTCATAGAGAGTTTCGGCGCAGTCTTGCAGTCCCCAAAGGTTTTCAAAGCCGGTATCGGCGCGGCTGACGATGTCGGCTGCCATAATGTAGGGGGTGATGGGGAAGTTGAGACCTCCGAGGCGACGGGGCATAGCCATACCCATAAGTCCGGCTTTGCGGCAGGCGTCAAGGTTTTGTATCGTGCCTGAGGCGTATGTCACGCGACCGTCTTTGACTGTCGGACCTTCGTGGTCGACAGACTCGGCGTTCTCGGCAATGATGTTGCCACAAAGTTCGCCAACAATTTCGAGCACGCGGTCATAGTTGTCCATGGCGTCTTCGAAATCGACGGGAGCATAGTCGAATTTTTCGGCATCGGTGTAGTTGCGCTCTTTGAGCTCAACAATTTTGCGCATCATCGGGTGTGTGAGATGATGCTTGAGATCGGGGTTGTCGGTATAGAAGTTTGCCATTATTTGGAGTTCTTTTTATAATACTTAATGAGTTTGGGAACGACCTCTTCCATGTCGCCGGTGATAACGTAATCGGCGATTTTGTTGATGGGGGCGTTGGGGTCGTTATTGATAGAGATGATTATTGAGCTTTCTTGCATACCTGCAATGTGCTGTATTTGTCCCGATATACCGCAAGCGATATAAAGTTTGGGGCGCACGGTGACACCGGTTTGACCGATTTGACGTGCGTGGTCTGCAAATCCGGCATCGACAGCGGCACGTGAAGCGCCGACTTCGCCACCGAGGGTGCGAGCAAGGTCAAAGAGCAGCTCAAAGTTTTCTTTCGAGCCTACGCCATAACCGCCGGCAACAATGATGGGCGAGTTTTTGATATTGATTTTAGATTTCTCGATGTGACGGTCGATGATCTCAACAACAAAATCGGTGTCAGAGACATATTTCTTGGCATCGAGTTTCACCACAGTGCCTTTGTGATTGGCATCGTGGATTTCTTTTTTCATGACGCCTTCGCGCACGGTAGCCATTTGGGGGCGATGGTCGGGGTTAACGATCGTTGCCACGATGTTGCCACCGAATGCCGGGCGTATCTGATAGAGAAGGTCTGTGTAGTTTTTGCCGGTTTTGGGGTCTGTATGGTTACCGATTTCGAGAGATGTGCAGTCGGCGGTTAGACCACTGTGCAGGCATGATGAAACGCGAGGACCGAGGTCGCGACCTATACATGTGGCACCCATAAGACAAATCTGCGGCTCTATCTCTTTAAAAAGGTTGATGAGAATGGCAGCATGAGGATTTGACGTGTAGGGGTAGAGACGTTTGTCTTCGACTTTATAGACGGTGTCTACGCCATAGGGAAACAGTTGTTTTTCGATGCCATCGAGTTTGTCGCCGATGACGAGTGCTTCGAGTTTGACACCGAGTTTATTTGCGAGTACGCGACCTTTGGTGAGGAGCTCAAGGCTGACATCAGCAACACGGCCTTCATCATACTCACAATATACGATGAGATTGTTAGTTTCTTTTTTTGTCATAACAAGAAGAAGGATTTGTTATTGGCTGATTGATGTCAACCGATAGTATGGTTAGCAATTAGTTCTTTAATGAGGTCTTCGAGTTGAGCATCGTTAGAGCCATCGAGACGCAAGTTTTCTTTTGCGGTGAATACAACGTTTTCGATAGCTTTAACTTTTGTGGGAGAGCCGGCGAGACCAATCTGTTGGGGGTCTGCCTCAACAAAAGCTGCGCCCCATTCTTGGAGTTGCAGATAGGGACGTTTATCTACGAATGCTTGTTTTTCGGGCGAGAGAGCAGCCTTTTCGCTTGGCGATACGGTGTGTTTGTATTTCATCAATCGCATAGCATTGCGAGGACGGCAGTCGGCAGCCGAGCCATTGACCGTGACCACACAGGGCAGGGGGGCTTTGACTGTTTCAACTCCATTTTCAAGACGACGTTTAACGATGACCTTACCATCTTTAATCTCAATAATTTCCTCGGCATAAGTGATTTGAGGAATGCCAAGTTTCTCAGCGATTTGCGGACCTACTTGGGCTGTGTCACCATCGATGGCTTGTCGTCCACCAAGGATAATGTCATAGTTTCCAAATTTTTTGACAGCTTGTGCCAGGGAGTAAGAGGTCGCAAGCGTGTCGGCTCCGCCGAGTGCACGGTCAGTGAGTACTATGCCCATGTCTGCTCCGCGAAAAATAGCTTCGCGTATAACCTCGGCAGCTCGAGGGAGTCCCATAGTGAGTATGGTAACTGTTGACCCCGGGTGGCTGTCTTTGAGTCTGAGCGCTTGTTCGAGGGCATTTAAATCTTCGGGGTTGAAGATAGCCGGAAGAGCGGCACGATTAATAGTGCCGTCGGCCTTCATGGCATCTTTGCCAACGTTGCGAGTGTCAGGCACTTGCTTCGCGAGCACGATGATGTTTAAGCTCATATTTTTTATATGTTAAATTATTATATTTTCCAAGGGTGCAAAGGTACTAATTATCTCTCAGATAACAAAACCAACATTGTTAATCTTAGATAATCAGGCTATTGGCTGCTCTTATTGTTTTTTGAGTTTCACACCGACATATATGCCGTCATAAGACGACAAAAGGTTGGTAACAGAGGTGAATGTCGAGTTTTTAGCCACAGCCGATACCTTTTTGAGTATTTCAATCAGACGATGGGCATCGAAGGTCAGATTTAACAACGATCCTGATTTGGTTGCCATACAGTTTACTTTGCCGATGTTGATATTGCTGAGTGCTTTGAAATTGAATGTAAAATTGCCGGAATTGTCCTTTGTTATGGTACCACGCAGTGTAGCAAGCTTCATCTTCATAGTGAAATTGTGTTGATTGTCGACGGTCAGAGTCAAATTGTTAATGCCTACGCGTTTATAGTATGGCGCAAGTTTATTCTCAACAGCGGTGGCGGCGGCGGCACCTCCGATTTTTTGTAGCGCGTTGTCAGAGGCAAACGAGACTCCGGGTGTGGAGTATTTCCATGTGCCCACGAGCTCGTCAAGTGAGAACGATGTCGTCGCTGTGGCGTTTTGTATTGTTGAACTGATGGCTCCGGCAATATCTGATGTTGAGAGTGAGCCTAATATATCTCTCAAATCATACGCTTTTGCGTTGATGAATGTTGCGGCAATTACCAAAATTGTCAATACTGATTTTTTCATCTTTTCCTATAGAAGTTAAATGGTTAATGTGATAAATCGATTTCTTAATATGTAAAATGACGGCGCACATCATTGATATTTGGCAGTGACTTCTGTCATCACGTCTGCTGAGGATATATCGTTATCTATGCTTTGCCATTCCGAGTTTTGAGATTTGTACTCGGGGACAATGCGTTTCATTTGTGTCACAACGTCACGTGTATCTCCTGTTTGCACATCTTTATATAATAGTGCCAGTCGTTTGCAAACTTCGGCATAATCATAGATGCGCACTTTGGCAATCATAATCTTTTTGTGCTGCGTTGTCGTTATTCGTTCGCGATCATTGAGCAATTCTTCAAAAAGTTTTTCACCGGGGCGCAGACCTGTCTCCACAACCTTTATGTCAATATTTGGGCGCAGTCCGGCGAGTGATATCATACGCATGGCGAGATCATAAATCTTGATGGGTTTGCCCATGTCAAATATGTATATTTCGCCTCCGTCGCCCATACATCCGGCTTCGAGCACAAGCGAGCATGCCTCGGGGATAGTCATAAAATAACGTGTGATTTCACGATGAGTAACTGTCACAGGTCCACCATTGGCAATTTGCTTGCGGAAGCGCGGTATCACCGAGCCGTTAGACCCTAACACATTGCCAAAACGAGTTGTAATAAAGCGCGTTGATTTTTTGTCGCTAATTGTATTAAGGTGATAGGCGAGTGATTGCACATATATCTCAGCTATGCGCTTTGATGCTCCCATAATGTTTGTTGGATTGACAGCCTTATCCGTAGATATCATAACAAAACGCTCCACGCCATATTTAAGTGACAAATCTGCGAGATTTTTTGTTCCAAAAATATTTGTCATAACCGCCTCCGTTGGATTATGTTCCATCATAGGCACATGCTTGTAAGCTGCTGCATGGAAAACCAAACGAGGGTGATATTCTTTAAACAACTCCTCCATACGTCGGGTATCGGAGACATCGGCAATACACAATTCGATATGTATTGTCGGGAACACTTCTTCCATTTCAAGTTGCAGTTCGTGCATAGGCGTTTCGGCTTGATCAACAAGGACTATACAGCCGGCTTTGAATCCGGCGACCTGTCTCACTATTTCACTACCAATAGAGCCGGCAGCACCTGTAATCATCACTACCTGTTTGCAAATATTTGTGGCGATATTGGGGTTGCTTGTTTTTATCGGTTCACGTCCCAAGAGATCCTCGATGCGTATGTCTTGAATGTGAGACGACAACTTGGGCATAGAATCAGAATCGATATCAAACTCTTCGATCTGATTTAACATCAGCAATCTGATGTGATTTGAAAGAAAGACATCGGCGCCACCACTGCGCATAAATTCTATTTGTGTCGATAAGAACAGCAATGTGTCTGAATGATATTCCTCAAATATCTGAGCTATGTTGTCCGGATCATAAGGACGTATTGGTATGCCGTTGACCGACGATGATATGTGCTTATGTCCCATTGACAGCATCAGCACCGGGGTAAATCGCCCGTCAGGCTCAGCTTTAAGAGCAGAAGCAAGCGCAAACGAATTTATAGCCGAACCGAGCACCACCACACGTGTACGCGAAGCATTAATACTTGTGACCACCATATAACAATACTTTATAATAAGTCGTGTTGAGGTCATTAACGCAAACGAAATGATACCGATGATACACATATTCCACATACCGACATAGTGGGTGTTGCGCATCCATTGATATCCGGACTCAAACATCAACAAAACCATTGTTGCTAATGCTACGGATATAGCTATTCGGTATGCATCTTCGGTTGTTGACAATCTGACTATTGAGCGATAGGGCTTAATAATAACAAACGCTACGGCATATAGTGATACAATACTTAAGGCTTTAAAAATAAACTGATTTGCCGGTTCATTAAAAAATATTGAATCACTGCACAACAGCGTTATAAATGTGCCGATAAAAACAATACCAACATCAAACACAAATACCACCCATTGTGGCGTGGGAGCTTTGAGAAAACGTTGGAACAAGTTTGACGAGGCAAGTCGTGTAATAAATTTACGGAACATTTACATACTAAATATATGAGTTAGTTTTTTGCATGACTAATTGTTGCAAATTTAGTTAATAATTTGGCATCAAACAAAATATTCAAACCACTTTTTGCGATATTGATTACGTAACAGTCATTAGTACAATGCAATACACATTAAGGTCGGAATTGTAGACATATAAATATCGGGTTCTCGAAAAAATATATCCGAGAACCCGACATAAATTAATATTCGTTTCCGGGTCGGTGTCAATCCCGATTGTTTCAAAGCATTGACACAGAGCGATCAATAAACCTTGTCAATTCGGCGCCACGCAATAGACCATTACGCAAAAGAGCCAGATCGACAAGTTGTTTTGCCGTGTCGAGTTTTGTTGCATATGCGCTGATCAGAGCTGTTTGCTGTTCACGATTGTCGGCGACTTGTTTTTCGATGTCTTTAATTTTTTGCTCAGCCTCGGCATCTCTGTCTTTCGCATCTGTCTTTCGCAGATTTTCCAAAACTTTATTGTCTGCATCAATCTTGTCTGACAAAGTTGCTACTTGTGATGTCAACGCTTCGTAAGCATCTTTGGCAATATGCTCAACCACCGGGCTGTTGACATTAATGACGAGGGTATAGGAGTCAGGCAATTCAGAATAGAAAGACATTGCCGGTTGCAGGGCTGCCATATCTTTCATTCGCCGCATATATTCATCAGTGGTGATGACTGCTGGCGCTGCCTCTGCTTTTTGTGCCTCAATGGTGACGACAAAATTGGTTTTGTCAAGCTTTGGCAACAAGGCATTAAAAATACCGGTAAGGATTGTGCGTTCAGTCGGTTGAAGTTCAACGCTACTATTATTGTCAGTGGCAATCAATCTGTCTGTAATGTCACTGTCAACACGCACAAAGCGCGTGTTCTTAACTTTATTTTCGAGCAGACCTATAAAATGGCTGTCAAGTTTGCCATTCATCATTAAAACATTATACCCTTTGTCTACGGCAGCTTTGATATAGGGGTATTGTTCTTGTGAATCAGTTGCATACAGATAAGTAACATTAGAATCCTTGTCGGTCTGAGTAGACTCGATAAGCTTGCGATAGTCTTCTAATGTGTAATGCTTATCATCTGTATCTTTGAGCAAGGCAAACTTCATTGCTTGTTCACAAAATTTCTCATCAGTGAGCATTCCGTATTGGATGAAAATCTTAATGTCGTCCCATTTGCTATCGTATGATGCACGATCTTTACGGAATATTTCATCGAGGCGTGAAGCGACTTTCTTGGTAATGTATGAAGAAATCTTTTTGACAGCATTATCACTTTGCAGATAAGAACGAGAAACGTTAAGAGGTATGTCCGGAGAGTCTATAACCCCCTGCATCAGCATCATAAATTCAGGGACAACACCTTCAACAGAGTCGGTAACGTATACAGAGTTGCAATAGAGTTGTATGCGATTTTTAATGACTTCAAAGTTGTCTTTAAGTTTGGGGAAGAATAATATGCCGGTGAGGGTAAAAGGATAATCCACGTTGAGGTGTATCCAGAACAATGGGTCTTCTTGTCCGGGGTAAAGTTCATGGTAAAAAGCGATATAGTCCTCGTCTTTAAGCTCAGATGGCTTTTTGTTCCATTTAGGCTCGGTGTCATTAATGATCTTGTCTTTATCGGTATCCACCATTTTGCCGTCTTTCCACTCTTGTTCTTTACCAAAAATGACCGGTACGGGAAGGAAGCGACAATACTTTTTAAGCAACTTTTCGATGTTGGCAGCATCTAAAAATTGTTGATTTTCTTTGTCAATGTGGAGAATAATATCCGTGCCTCTGTTTACTTTGTCAGCATCAGACATCTCATATTCAGGAGAGCCGTCACATGACCATTTCACGGCTTTTGCTCCCTCTTTGTACGACAAAGATACAATTTCGACCCTTTCGGCGACCATAAATGCCGAATAGAATCCGAGACCAAAGTGACCAATAATGGCGTTAGCTGTTTCCTTGTATTTGTTTAGAAACTCTTCAGCGCCGGAAAATGCTATTTGATTGATATATTTATCAATGTCTTCGGCAGTCATACCGATGCCACTATCGCTGAC
This sequence comes from bacterium, assembly GCA_963600695.1. Lineage (GTDB taxonomy): Bacteria > Bacteroidota > Bacteroidia > Bacteroidales > Muribaculaceae > CAG-873. Next base: position 3,284 of record CAVCBR010000061.1, on the reverse strand, counting down.
CGTCAGTGTGCCGGCATCTTTGTCAATAGTGACTTTGACTTGCAGGTCACCAAGCTCTCCCTTAAAATCACCAACAGATGACAATGTCTTCAGTTTTTGAGTGGCATCGATGGCATTTGAGACAAGTTCTCTCAAGAAAATCTCATGGTCACTGTATAGAAATTTTTTGATAACCGGAAAAATATTATCCGTGGTTACACCAATAGTTCCTTTTTGCATAGTCGTATTTAATTATATTATTTGCGTTAATGTTAATAATGTCTTCTGGTGAATTTTGTGCAAAATAAATGCCAAACAATAATTTAATGAACACATCATATAACAAAAATAGCAACCAAAACCATAAATTTTGGCTGCTATATATTGATATTTAAATGAATAAGTCTTATAGCTTCAATGTACATTAAGAACCTGTGAAGCTGTAACGCTTGGTGATACGACAGGTTGATTAATGAGTATATGACTGACAATTTTGTCAGCCTGACTGTCATAATCAATAACAATTTGAGAGCCCGGCAATACTTGTGCCGAAATAATAAGTTCAGTCAACTCGTCTTCAAAATACTTTTGTATGGCACGTTTTAAAGGGCGAGCACCATATTGGCTGTCAGTGCCTTTATTTGCAACGAATGACTTGGCTGCATCAGTTATTTTGAGTTCATAACCTAAATCAGCAACACGTTTGTAAAAACCGACAAGCTCAACATCAATGATTTTGCCAATCGCATCTTTATCAAGAGCATCAAAAATGACAATGTCATCAATACGATTTAAAAATTCAGGAGCAAATGTTTTGTTAAGAGCCTTCTGCAAGACGCTATGTACAAATGACTTATCTGATGCTTGAGTATTAAAGCCTACCCCGGCGCCAAATTCTTTAAGTTGACGTGTGCCGACATTAGAAGTCATAATTATAATGGTATTTTTGAAATCTATACGTCGCCCGAGGCTATCGGTAAGCCTACCTTCGTCCATAACTTGTAGCAAAAGATTGAATACATCTTGGTGGGCTTTTTCGATTTCGTCAAGCAATACAATAGAGTAGGGGTGACGTCTGACCTTCTCTGTGAGTTGTCCGCCTTCTTCATATCCCACATAACCCGGAGGCGCACCGACGAGACGAGAGACAGTAAACTTCTCCATATATTCGCTCATATCGATACGTATCAGCGTGTCTGCCGAGTCAAACATATATTCTGCAAGTTTCTTGGCGAGATAAGTTTTGCCGACACCAGTCGGACCCAAAAATAGGAATGTGCCTATCGGTTTGTTGGGGTCTTTAAGACCGATGCGATTGCGCTGTATAGCCTTAACAACCTTCTCAATAGCGTCATTTTGTCCGATTATGGCACGTTTTAGCGATGGTGCCATTTCGAGCAATTTCTCGCCCTCAGCCATAGCTATGCGTTGTACAGGTACACCGGTCATCATAGCAACAACCTCTGCGACTTTCTCTTCGTCAACAATTTCGCGATGATCTTTCATCTCGCATTCCCATTGATTTTTGACACTCTCTAACTTTTCGGACAAAGCATAAGCTTTGTCGCGCCACACCGCAGCGCTTGCAAAGTTTCGTGCACGAGCCTCCTCTATTTTTTTCTTTGTAGCTTCTTCGATATCAGTCTCAAGATTTAATATTTCGTCAGGAATAGCAATACCTGTACTTATGTGGGTGCGGCTACCCGCTTCATCGAGAGCGTCAATCGCTTTATCCGGGAAGTTGCGATCTGTGACATATCGTTCTGTCAGCGCGACACAAGCACGAAGAGCGCCATCAGTATATTTGACATTATGATGCTCTTCGTATTTATCCTTAATGTTATTAAGAATTTCGAGGGTTTCTGTTGCTGTTGTCGGTTCTACCAAAACTTTTTGAAACCTTCGTTCGAGCGCCCCGTCTTTCTCTATTTTTTGTCGATACTCATCAAGGGTCGTCGCGCCAATACATTGTACCTCTCCACGAGCCAATGCCGGTTTTAGTATATTGGAGGCGTCCATAGAGCCTTCGGCATTTCCGGCGCCTACTATGGTATGTATTTCATCAATAAAAAGTATCACGTTCTTATTTGCTCGTAATTCGTTGAGCACCATTTTTATGCGTTCTTCAAACTCACCACGATACTTGGTCCCGGCTACTAATGATGCCATATCCAATGAGACCACTCTCTTATTAAATAACGATCGCGACACCTTACGTTGAACAATTCGTAACGCCAAACCCTCGACTATTGCCGATTTACCGACTCCGGGTTCACCAATTAATATGGGATTATTCTTTTTACGTCGGCATAATATCTGTGCCAATCGCTCTATTTCAGCCTCTCTGCCAACAACAGGATCCAGGCGACCGTTGGTAGCTAAAATGGTCATATCCCTGCCAAATTTATCAAGCATAGGCGTGTCAGCATCACTGCTCTTAGATGTTTTATCTTTTGACCCACTATCGTTGGTACCTTTTTTATCTAACGGCGCATTTGTACCGTTTGTTTTATCGTCATTTATTGGCTCCTCGACAAATCCGGAACTGTTCTGAGGAGCTAACGCAGACTTCAATGTTTCACTCATCGAGTTATAGTTCAAGCCGGCATTTAAAAAAGGTTTAAAAATATCCATATCTTGTACTTCTGAGTTATGAAAAATAGCTAGCATAATATGACGCGATTCAACAAATTCACTATTATGGAAGTGGGCTTCCAAACTTGCCAGGCGCAGTATGCGATTGGTCAGAGTACTGACTGTTATTGGTTTGTTGGCGCTGCCATCAAAATTATACAATGCTTCATCAAGGGTGATCCGAAGACGTTCAATGGTATCTGCGCCAACAACGTCAACCATAAGTCGATAACCGGAATCCTTTTTTGTAATCGACGCCAACAACAAGCAAGCAGGCGACAATTCATTACAATTGTGCCCCGATGCTATCGCTGTGCTTGCGTTTAGCATATCTATACCTTCTTGCGAATACTTATTTTGCATTTAATTTAAGTGTCTGTTTGTGTTATAAATTTAAATTATGCCATACTTACACACTAATACACCAAGATAGTCGAGCGTGGCATTAATCATCAATATATTTGCAAACACTGTGCCAAATGCCATTCTTTGCATATTTGTTTGCCATATTTGCAAAAGGCACAATTGCATGACACCAAAGGTAGCAATTAATTCGAAAAAAAATTGTACCTTTGTGTGCTAATTCCGGCAAATAATGATTGCCGACGATTTCAGCTTTGTGTAATGAATTAATAATAAAATATATAATATGCTCGAAGAAGACCGTATAA
>CAVCBR010000060.1:0-12103 GCA_963600695.1 bacterium | reverse complement strand
CATTTACTATTGAGAGATTTGCACAATTAGACCCCTCAGCCATATAATACTTTACGTCTTTCTCTATACCTTTTGCTGAAGCAAAGAATCTTAGGGCTTGGACAAAGTAAGGACTATGAGAACTTACTACAATTGGTACCCCATTTGCAACAAGTTCAACAATTAGACGACATAACACAATCTGCCATTCTGGGTGTAGATGAATTTCAGGCTCATCCCAAATTAACATCTTTGATGGGGAAATATTACCAGTTTGGATTAAACGTTGAAGCACGCCGAAGGATTTGATACCAGATGCAACACTTAATGGAGGAACTATATGCCCCTCCTGCATAAATGCCAGTTGTTTTGTCTTTGCATCTACAACAAATTTACCTCCCATCGTGGAATTTATGGTCTCTAATGCAGACAGGTAGATTTTGTCGTCTGCTACAAATAAGCCCATAAGTTCCTCTGGCACACTTAATATTTTTTCTGCCATATCAGCTAGATGAAAAGGAATGCTTTCTTTTCTGAACGAACTTGATAAGCCACGTAAAGAGGCTGTTGGTATAGGACTTGATACTCTCAAAACATTGAGAATATGCATATATAATGGAGACTCAATATATGTAACATCTTCAATAGAAGAATTTCCCCACAAATTAATCATTAAGACTTTTCCATTTACAAGTTTAATGTTTATCTCACTACCATCTGCATCAGTTGTGTCATCATGAAATATGATTGATGAATCAGCCTGGTCATAAGAGTTTATTGGAGACATAAACTCACTTGTAGTAATTAACTCAAATTCGTTTTTTATTGCTATTTCAGGGTTGTCTAATTTTAGAATATGTTGTCGAATCCGATTTAGGCAATTTTGAAGCATTACCCTTGTTCTTATTGGGAGTTCTTTTAATACAACTTCTTCTTCTAAATCTTTTGCGAATAATTCAACCGAAAGACTTTTATCTGTAAGATTGATGCTCAAAGACTGTAAATCATCCAATAACGAAGAAAGTCTGTCACTATTGTGACATAGTTTCTTTATGGTGTATAATTCAGTTCTGATAAGTGATACTGTTTTGATTCGATCAATTTGACTAACATTATTCACTGCTTTTAGAACTGAAAAAAGCATTTTGCCTATTGTGCTTTTCCCAGAGTCGTTTTCGCCTGTAAGTACAGTTAGACCTCCAAGCTCAATATTTGCGCTCTCAATCTTTAAGATGTTTTTTAATTTGAGTTTCATTTGTTATGAGGTATTACAGAGACAAAGTTAGTGAGTTTTTTCAATCAATCCAAATCCTATAATGTAGAGCCGCGGCTGATGATTTGGCTGGTGATTGGGGCGGTGGGCTGTTGTCGGTTTGTGGGTCAGTGGGAGGCGGGACGGGTTGAGATGTGTTTGCCTTGGGTGTCGTAGGTGCGTATCCATGAGCCGTTGCGGGCGACAAAGCCGCCTGATGTCACCGAGATTATTTGACCGATGGGGTTGGCGGGCAAGGTTTTGTAGCGGCGACCGTTGGCGTCGTAGAGGTATATCCAGCTGCCGTTTTGTGAAACGAAGAATGTCGATGACCAGCCTTTGATTTCGCCGACGGGTTGAGCCGGAATTGTTTTGTAGCGGCGACCGTTGGCGTCATAGAGGTAATACCAGCTGCCGCTGCGCTCGATGACTGAGATGTCTTCGGCTTTGAGGGTGATGGCGGCGATGATGATGAGTGTGGCTAAGAGTAAGCGTTTCATGTGGAGAGTGTTTTATGTTTGTGTTGTCAGAGTCGTCCGCGCAGGTATGCTATGGCGTCGGCTTGTATGCGTGAGCGCAGTATGGCGTTGATGGCGAGGTAGAGACCGATGCCGATGGTGCCTTGGACGATGAGTGTGAGCAGTGGCGAGGTGATGGCTGTGCCGGCGAGGTACATTATGGCGCCAATCACCAGACATTGAGCGAGGTATGGGGCGCAGCCGGCGAGCAGTGGCAGGGTGTGGACGCCGGCACGGAGCGAGACGGCGCGCAGTGTCACGAGCCATGCGATGATGGCGGCGATGAGTTGACCGATGAGCATTATTTGGATGCCGAGCACGAGGTTGTCGGCGGTGGCATCGGTGAGTGTGGGGAATGTCAGTGCCAGGGCAATGAGTGCCACGCCGTCGCGCACGACTTCGAGCCAAAAGATGATTTTTGAGTGACCGAGGGCGAGGAGATAGTTAGTGTAGAGTCCGGTCATGACGACAAAGAGTCCGCGTATGAGCAGCAGTTGGAATAGTATTATCGAGGCGTCCCATTTGACGCCGAACAGCAGGTGGAATATGGGTGTGGCGGCGATTGTCAGTCCGATCATTGCCGGGAATGTGACGTATGCTGTCATGCGGTTCATCTTTAATGCCATGTTGACAAATCGCGGTTTGTCGTCTTGAACGCCTGAGAGCACGGGCAGAAATGATGATGTCAGAACTTGTGAGAGTGAGGCGGTGAACATTTTGCTCCATTTGTCGCTCTGTGTGTAGTAGCCGAGAGCCACGAGTCCGACGCGGTTGCCGATGAAGAATGAGTATATGTTCAGAAAGAGGGTGTTGAGGAATGATGTCAGCATCATACCGATGCCGACGCTGAAAAATGAGCGCAACGAGGCGAATGAAAAGGACATCAACGGCAGCCACCGGCTCATAATCCACAACAGCAGGGTTTTGACGCCCGAGAGGGTTATCGTCTGCCAAACTATTGCCCATGCGCCGAAGCCTGAGAGTGCCAGCATAATGCCGACGACACCGCCGATGATGAGTGATATGGCGTTGGCGATGGCTATGGGGCGCACGTTCATCTGTTTCATGAAGCGGTTTGTTTGCACGATGCCGGCGCCGTTTATGATCAGTGACAGGAACATCACTCGTGACAGGGGCACGAGTCGCGGGTCAGAGCCGAAGAGGTCGGCTATCCATGGTGAGGCGAGCCACAGTATCAGGTATAGAGCCACAGCCATGGCGATGTTGAACCATAGCACTGTGGAGTAGTCGAGGCGTGATGGTGATTTGCGTTGTATGAGGGCGGCGGAGAAGCCGCTGTCGACGAGGAGTGAGGCGAACGCCTGAAAGACGAGCACGGCGCCGACGAGTCCGAACTCGTCTTGTGAGAGCATGCGTGCCAACACAATGCCGGTGACGGCATAGAGCACTTGTGATGCTATGCGGTCAAAGACGTTCCACTTTAACGAGCGCGCGGTTTTGAGTTTTATCGCGGGGTCGTTGGCGGGGTCGGGGATTGTGTTGTCGCCGTTTTGTGACATTTGGTGAGGGGTGGCACGCTATTCGACGTGCTCGATTTTTATGCCGAGGGTGCGGTTTTTGATTTTGGGTTTGCCTTTGACATAGACTCGTCCGCTGCCCATGCCGACGACGGTGAGTTCGGAGGTGATGGTGGTGTCAATGGGACCGGTGCCGAGTATGGCACATTTGCCGACTTCGGCTGTGAGGTTGGCGGCTTCGATGCGTCCGGTGCCGGTGTTTGAGAAGTAGACGTTTTGGGCTTTGCCGGTGAGCACGAGGTGTCCGTGACCGGTGGTGATTTTGCCTTCGACTTTTGTGGCGTGAATGTCTTTGGCGATGAGTGTGCCGTTGCCGATGATGCGTGCTTTGAACTCTGACGCCGGGGTGGGGGCAATGACGGTGAGTGTCGAGTCTCCCGAGTTTTCAGCCAGTGATAGGAATGATGAGTAGACGTGTATTGTTGGCAGTGAGTCGTCGGGAATGCCGTCGTCGGCGATTTCGATTTTCAGTTGGTTTTTGTTGTTTGAGACGATTATCTGTGATGCCAGGTTGTTGTTGCAGTCAAAAATTACCAACCCGGCAGAGTCGGGGAGACATTTGTGTATGACGTTGATGCCGTCGATCACGCGCAGTTCGTTAAACTCTTTAACGTCGATGACGTATGGGCGGGCTGTGGCGCAGATGGCGACCATGATAAGCGACAGGAGTGTTGTTGCAAGTTTCTTCATGTCTGAGAAAAATGAGCTTGAACGGTTATATTATTATAATTATGTGTAAATCGATATGAGTGGGGCAAAAGTAGTGAAAAGTTTTTAATCTTGGTGTGTGGTGGTGAGTGTCAAAGTACAATAGGACAAAATTTTGAGAAAGTTTTGCTACTTTTTGTAATAATTAAAGGCGTTGTGCCGGGGATTGAAAACAATCCCGACCGCCGTGTTCGGGAGTTTCGAAGTCGGGCGGTCGGGGTGTTTATCGGGGTTGTGTCAATTATGGCAAAGGTTTTTATTGTTTTGTTTTTGCTTTGCCTTTGACAGAGTATATGTAGACGAATGCTATGAGGGCGACGTAGGCGACGATGCCGAGGATTTGTGATTGCATTGTGCCGTCGGTGTCGGGACGTTTGACGCCGAGCATGATTGTGATGGCAGAGAATACGCCAAAGAGGGCGCCGCCGGCAATCAATCCTGAGGCGATGAGTGTGCCGCGCTCGTGACGTGCGCGAACGACGTCTTTGATCTTAGATGAGTGTGACACGCACCATGCTATCAAACCGCCGATGAGCATCGGGGTGTTGAGGTGTAGTGGCAGGAACATGCCGAGGCAGAATGCGAGGGCGGGGACTCCGAGCCAGTTGAGGATGACGGCGAGAATTGCGCCAATGATGTATAGTATCCATGGTGCGCTGCCGTCGGTCATCATCGGTTCGAGCACTTTTGCCATGGCGTTGGCTTGTGGTGCTTGGAGGGCGTTGTCGCCGGAGAAGCCGTAGACGTGGTTAAGCATGAGTATGACACCGCCGACGGTGGCTGCCGAGACGAGGGTGCCGAGGAATTTCCATGATTCTTGTTTTTTTGGTGTCGAGCCGAGCCAGTATCCGATTTTCAGGTCGGTGACAAATCCGCCTGCCATTGAGAGGGCTGTGCAGACAACGCCGCCGATGACCATGGCGGCGACCATGCCTGTCGAGCCGTTGAGACCGATAGCGACAAATACTGCCGAGGCGATAATCAGTGTCATAAGAGTCATACCGCTGACGGGGTTTGAGCCGACGATGGCAATGGCGTTGGCGGCAACCGTCGTGAAGAGGAAGGCGATGACCACGACAACAATCCAAGCGATGAGTGCTTGCCAGAATGTTGTGATGACACCTATCCAGAAGAATGCGAGGACGGCGATGAGGGCGATGGCGATGAAGAATGTGATGTGTTTCATCGAGATGTCGGTCTGCCAACGTATTGTTTTGCGTTTTTTGGCGTTGCCTTTAAATTCTTTGCCGGCGAGACCCACGGCTTGTTGTATGATGGGCCATGATTTGATGATGCCGATGATGCCAGCCATGGCGATGCCACCGATGCCGATGAGGCGTGCATATTCGCTAAATATTGTGTTGGGGGCGAGTTTTGCAATTTCGGGGGCGCCATAGGAGCCCATCAGGGGAATGATTATCCACCACACGAATATTGAGCCGGCAAAGATGACGAAGGCATATTTGAGTCCGACGATGTATCCTAAGCCGAGGACGGCGGCGCCGGTGTTGCATGAGAAGACGAATTTGAATTTCGCGGCTATAGCTTCGCCCCAAGAGTATGCGGTTGTGGTGACGGTTTCTGCCCACGTGCCGAATGTGGCGACGAGATAGTCATAGATACCGCCGACGAGGGCGGCGATGACAAGGAGCTTGGCTTGACCTCCCGACGCCGAGGAGTTGCCCGAGACGAGGACTTGTGTCGTGGCTGTTGCTTCGGGGAAGGGGTATTTGCCGTGCATGTCTTTGACGAAGTATTTGCGGAAGGGTATGAAGAAGAGTATGCCGAGCACGCCGCCAAAGAGTGAGCTGAGGAATATCTCGATGAAGTTGACGGTGATGTCGGGGTGTGTCTCTTTGAGGATATAGAGAGCCGGGAGGGTGAAGATTGCGCCGGCAACGATCACGCCCGAGCAGGCTCCAATAGATTGTATGATGATGTTTTGACCGAGGGCGTTTTTCTTTTTCAGGGCTCCGGAGAGACCTACGGCGATGATTGCTATCGGTATTGCTGCTTCAAAGACTTGTCCGACTTTGAGCCCGAGGTATGCTGCCGCCGCGCTGAAGATGACGGCGAGTATGAGTCCCATAGTCACTGAGTATGGGGTGACTTCGGGGTAGTTGCGCTCGGGGTGCATCATGGGGCGATATTCTTCGCCGGGAGCAAGTTCGCGAAAAGCGTTTTCGGGCAATTCAACGGGGTCGACATCGGCTTTCGGCTTGCTGTCGATGACACGTGTGGTGTCGGATGGCGCATTTTGCTTCATAAGGATTTAACGATTATGATTGTTATGTGATGTGAGTTGTTTTTTTGTGTTGAGGAGCTTTGGCATCCGGGTCAGCGTTGGAGAAATTCAGTCTGAAAAATAATAACTTTTTCAGTGTGCTCGTCAGCGGCGACGTTTCTTTTTGCTTTTGCCGGAGCTTTTGCCTGAACTTTTTTGTGGTATTTTGAGTGTTTTGCCGCTTTGGATGTTGTCGTTTTTGAGTCCGTTGGCTTGTTTGATTTCGTCGACGGTGACGCCATATTTGCGTGCGATTTTGGTGAGGTTTTCACCGGCAGCCACGGTGTGTTTGACGTCTTTGGGCTTGACGTCTTTTTTCTTTGTTTCTTTTTTCTTGTTTTGAGTTGTGGCTGTGTCGGTTTTTTGTTTGGGAGTGTCTATGACCTGAGTCGGTGTTTCACCGGTTTTTACCGGAGTGACGATTGTTGTCGAGTCATTGACGGTGGTGCTGTCGGTTGGCGTTGTGATTGTCGGTTGGTTGACGCCGGTTTTTGTGTCATCGGTTTTTGTCGAGGGCACCCAGCGGCGTTTTACGGTGACGATTTTGAGTGTCTGACCGCGGCGCACGTTGCGTTTGATGCCGTTGGCTTTTTTTATCGATGAGGTTGTCACGCCATAGCGTCGGGCAATGGTGGAGAGTGTCTCGCCACGGCGCACTTTGTGGTATTTGACGATGTTTTCGGTGATGTATTCGCCATCGCCCGACACTTCGCTTTCGCTGCGCCCGGTTGAGGGTTCGACGACAGCGCGGCGGGCATAGAGCTCGGCATTGTGGTTGACGATGGAGTCTTCATTGGCGATATAGCAGTATGCCTGTATGTTGGGGAGTATCAGCGGGTAGGGGTGTATGTCGCCGGGAATTATGTCTTGGCGGTATTGGGGGTTGAGTATGCGCAGTTCGTCCATGGATATGCCCATAACGTCAGCGATTTGCTGGAAGTGGACGCGTCGACTCACGTGTACCGAGTCGGTGATTATGGGTTTTGAGGCGAGTGCCGGCGAGATGTTGTGGTGGTTGTAGAAGTTCATGGCATAGTTTGCCGCGATGAATGCCGGTATGTATGTGCGGGTTTCGGCGGGAAGGAAGGGGTATATTTCCCAGAAGTCTTTTTTGCCGCCGCCGGCGCGTCGTATGGCTTTGTTGACGTTGCCGGGGCCACAGTTGTATGCGGCGATGGCGAGTGACCAGTCGCCATAGGTGTTGTATAGTTTTTTGAGGTAGCGGGCGGCGGCGTCTGATGAGGCGTATGGGTCGCGACGTTGGTCAACGAGTGAGTTGACTTCGAGTCCTTCGCCGCGAGCTGTCGACAGCATGAATTGCCAAAGTCCGGTGGCTCCGGCGCGTGATACTGCCGCGGGGTTTAGTGCCGACTCGATGACGGGCAGGTATTTGAGTTCCATTGGCATGCCGTATTTGTCGAGAGCTTGCTCGAAGATCGGCATGTAGTAGAGGCTCATGCCGAGCATGGTCTCGACAAGCGATTTTTTGCGCTCGCAATACATGTCGATAAATGCGCGCACTTCGCGGTTGTATGGCATTTCGATTGTCGTTGGCAGTGATTGCAGTCGGTCGATGTAGTCTTGCTCGGTTGATGGTGTCGTTGTGCGGCGTTTGTCGGCGTCTTTGTCCAGAGAGGCGTAGTTGGTGAGGTACCAGTTTTGCATCATGCGATGGGTGTCGGTCTCAAAGCTCTCGGGATAGATGATTGAGGTTGTCGAGAGGGTGTCGGTGGCTATGGCTCGCACGTTGGCGGGTGATTTGGCTGCTTGGGAGCATATTGTGGCGAGCAGTGCCGTGGCTGTGATGAATGTTCTTAGTTTGTGATACATGTTGTATGTGGGGAGGGATTATGGAGAGATTTTAATTGTTCTTTTTTTTGTGATGATTAGCACCGGTGGCTAAAAGTTAAATGCCCAACTCAGCCCTACGCCCGGGAGTTTGGAGCGTGCGTCGGGTATGAGTGTGGGGTTTATGTCCATTGACAGGTCGGGAGAGATGTCAAAGTGGCTGAGAGAGGCGTCGACATAGGCGTCGACCATGGCAAGGAGGTAGACGCCGACCATGCCTATGATACAGAGGTCGCGGTTGCGGCGATAGAAGTCTTTGCGTGATTTCAGGAGGTTTGTGAGCCATGTCTTGTCGAGGTCTGACTCGGAGGTTGTGGGTGGAAAGAAGTCCATGTAGGATTTTGTCGTCGGGTCTGAGTCCATGATGTCACGATAGGCGCGTTGGTAGTCGTTGAGCATCGAGTTGTTCCATGTCGTGGCGTATGCCAGTCCCATAAATCCGCCGACGACGAGTGGCAGTTTCCAGTAGCGGCGGTTGTATATTTGTCCCAAACCGGGAAACAGCGCCGACATCCATACGGCTCGCGTTGGTGAGGGGTTGAATGTTTCTTCGCGTTGATCCCATTGGTCAAAGTCGTCGAAGATGCTGTAAATGTTGGCAACGGCGAGGGTATCTTTGCCAACGAGGTTTGGCTCGTCAGCGATTGTTTCAATTTGTGTGACGAGGTCTTTTGTCGTGCTGTCGTTTGTGAGAGGAGTGTCCGGGGTTTGTGATTTGGCGATGAGAGCGCCACACACTATCATAATTGCGATGATAGTGAAGCGAGTGAATTTGTTTGATGTCAGTATGATGGACTTCAATTGTTGTCTTTTTTGAGCGAGTCGAAGAGGGCAATGAGTTTTTCGAGCTCGTCGTCGTCTTTAAAGGGGAATGTTATCTGACCTTTGCCGGCGCTGTTCATTGTGAAGCGCACCGGGGTGTTGAATTTGGCGGTGAGATGTTTTTTGAGGATGTCAAAGTCGTCGGTGCTGTATCGTGATGATTTGCCGGCTTTTGTTGTCTCTTTTTTTATGTCGCCGTTTTGGTATGCTCGTGCGAGTTCTTCGACTCGGCGCACCGAAAGGTCGTTTTTGAGAATTTCGTTATATAGTTTTAATTGGAGTGCGGGTTTGTCGATGGTGAGCAGGGCGCGGGCGTGTCCCATGTCAACGCGTTTGTCTCGCAGTCCGAGTTGGACTTCGGCGGGGAGTTTGAGCAGTCGCAGGAAGTTGGCGACGGTGGCGCGTTTTTTGCCTATGCGTTCTGACAGTCGTTCTTGGGTGAGGTTGTATTGGTCGATGAGTTTTTTGAATGTCAGCGCAATTTCGATGGCATTGAGGTCTTCGCGTTGAATGTTTTCGATGAGCGCCATTTCGGTGAGCTCGGCTTCGTTGGCGGTGCGTATGTATGCCGGCACGTGAGTCAGCCCGGCGCGTTGTGCTGCGCGATAGCGTCGTTCGCCGGCGATGATTTGGTATGTGTCGGGACCTGTTTTGCGCAGTGACAGCGGTTGTATGATGCCGAGTTCGCGTATCGACGCCGCGAGTTCGTCGAGGGCGTCTTCGTCAAATGTTGTGCGTGGCTGATCGGGGTTTGGTGATATTTGTGACAGTGGCACATCGTTTATCGCTGATGAGCCGCGTGCCGGCACATCGTCCATGGATATCAGTGAGTCGAGACCTCGACCGAGAGCGTTGCGTTTTATTGACATTGTTGTTTATCGCGTTGTTTTGTTGTTTTTGTTGTGATGTTTTGTTTCGCCGGCACGGGTGTTATGCTTGGTGGCGGTGTTTTGCTATCAGCTCTTTTGCCAAGGCGATGTGTGAGGTGGCGCCGCGGCTTTCGGGGTCGTATAGCAGAGCCGGGAGACCGTGGCTCGGCGCCTCTGACAGACGTATGTTGCGTGGTATCACGGTGTCAAAGATCATATCTGCGAAGTGGCTTTTGAGCTCGTCGTAGATTTGGTTTGCGAGGCGCAGGCGTGAGTCGTACATCGTCAGCAGAAAGCCTTCGATTTCGAGCGCCGGGTTGAGGCGTGATTTTATGATGCGTATGGTGTTGAGGAGTTTTGTGATGCCTTCGAGGGCGAAGTATTCGGCTTGGACGGGAATGATCACGGAGTCGGCGGCGGTGAGTGCGTTGACGGTGATGAGTCCCAACGAAGGTGAGCAGTCGATGAGAATGTAGTCGTATTTGTCTTTTATGGGTGTGAGAAGGGTGCCGAGAACTCGCTCGCGGTCGGGGCGATTGATGAGTTCCAGTTCGGCGCCTGCCAAGTCGATGCGTGAGCCGATGAGTTCGAGATTGTCGACACATGTTTTTACCTGTGAGCCGTCGAGGGGATAGCCGTCGACGAGGCATTCGTATATCGACGAGTCCATCGATGAGGGGTCTATGCCGTAGCCCGAAGTGGCATTGGCTTGGGGGTCGGCGTCTATGATGAGCACGTGTTTGCCTTCGGCGGCGAGTGACGCCGCGAGGTTGATTGTGGTGGTGGTTTTGCCGACACCGCCTTTTTGATTTGCTATTGCTATGATTTTACCCATTGGAGAAACTCTGTTTGTATCGTTGTGTTTTGTCGGGTGATATTCTGTCCCTCGCCCGTGTGTGACCTTGAATGTCGGTCAGGGAGGAAAAGTGTGGCATTTAATGCCGGTTTTCCGTATGCAAAGGAAACCAAAATTATCCAAACAATCAAATAAATGTTCCACAATGTTGAAAAGTCATCATCAAGTGTCAATAAGTATCGAAAAAAAACTTAATTTTGCGCCCAAAACGTTTAAAAATTATGGATAATTCAAAGCCACTGGTGTTGCTGACAAATGATGACGGCATAGATGCGCCGGGCGTAAAATCGTTGGCGGGTATTCTTAAAGAGTTTGCAAATGTGATAGTTGCCGCGCCGGCTCTACCTCAGTCGGGTCAGTCGTCGGCGTTGTCTGTCAACAAGCCGTTGCGAGTGAATGCTCACGAGGATTTTGAGAGCTGTCGTATGTTTTCGATTAACGGCACGCCTGTCGATTGTGTCAAACTCGCGTTGAATGCGATTGTTCCACGCAAACCCGATTTTTTGTTTTCGGGGACAAATCATGGGTCAAACTCGGGCAATGCCATTACTTATTCGGGAACGATGGGGGCTGTGCTCGAGGGGTTGACCGTGGGGATGCCGTCAGTGGGCTTTTCGCTGTTGCATCATTCGCTAAAAGCCGATTTCACGTTGTCGGCAGAGGTTGTGCGCGCCATAGCTTCGGCTGTCATCTCGGGTGCCGCCGTGCTCCCCACCGGTGTGGGCTTGAATGTCAATTTGCCGGCAAAGATGGTTCCGCACGGAGCTGTCGTGTGTCGCGCGGCGCGCGGACATTGGTCTGAGGAGTATGAGCGCTATGTCGACCCCTCGGGTGTGCCGTTTTATTGGCTGACGGGGCGATTTGTCAACGAGGAACCCGAGGCTGATGATACCGATGAATATTATCTCGGCAGGGGATATGCATCGATAGTGCCGGTGGTCACTGAGCAGACTGCGTTTGGTTCTATGGCGGCAGTCAAAAAACTTTTTGATTATCTCGATAAATAATTACTCTTCCGGACTTGACACGGGGTTTGATGCTTTGTGTGTATAATATACTGAATAATAACGTCTTATTTAACGTCATAATGGGCTTGGAATTACAACTGCGATATCGTTAACACTTATGTTGCAGGCGGTTGTTTCGTGTGACGACTTTTAGGCTGATTTAATGATGTTGACATATATTTATATTATGGTTGATGTTTTGGGGGCTTGGAAGTGAACAATTGCGTCTTTCGATTGTTAAAAAAGTATAGCTGTTTGTGACAAAAAGTAACAAATCGATGATAATATATGATTAATCAACTAAAATTTAAATAATTATATCAAAAAACCTGAAAAAGATTTTGCACGTTTGAATAAATGTGTTAATTTCCCATTTTTGACAGTAGGGGGCGGTAATGTATTTACACACAACGAGTTGGATA
>CAVCBR010000059.1:0-12170 GCA_963600695.1 bacterium | reverse complement strand
GTTTTATGTTTTACAACAGGTTGTAGAAAGGGGCTGCGCCTATTTTGACACAGCCCCTTATTTATATTCGGAAATACTTACTTATTCGACAAACAGATAGGTTGTCACTGACTCGGCATTGTCACGATATAATCGTGCCTTGATAACATTTGTTCCCTCGGGCACTTTGAATGGCGCGACATACTTCTCGGCGTCTTTTGTCGGTTCGGTACCGTCAATTGTAAAACGTATGTCGCCTGACGGCGTGTAAGGAGAGTTCATATACACTGAGCCGTCGATGATTTTTATGCCCGGCTGTCGCATGTGTACATTTAACCCCACCGAGGCGAAGAACGGCAATTCTTTTGTGCCTATGATGGCGTTATATTGAGCCGCCGTGTATGTCGTGTCATTGTTCCACGCACGCTCGGCGAGTCCGAATATTTTTGGTATCAGGTATGTGTACAGCTGTGATGATGAGCGCATGGTTTCACCGAAAACGTGAGCATTGAGTCCGATGACACCGCCGAGAGTGTCAGATGCCGGACACAGTTTTGAGCGATATGCCGTGAATGATGAGAACTCATCAACATATCCGCCCCATGTCAAACCTTTTTCTTCGGGGTGAGGTGAGTATGCGAGGTCAAAATACAGATGATCAACGTTGGATAGTATTGTCGGATAGCCGGCACGAACAGCGCTATCAGTCACGCAACTGCGGTTATGTGACATCAATGTCGACCAACAGTTGACGCCATAAACATTGGGGCGAACAGTAGCGTCAAACTCCTTGTCATGTCCGAGGGCTATTTCTTGCCACCCATTGATTTTCACGCCTCGCGAAGCGAGTATTTTTGCCATACGACTCACGAAAGCGGCATGAAGCTGATGTTGGTCGGCAATGTTGTTTGCCTTCATATAATCTATGGCAACCTTTGAGCCGTTCCATGCGCCGCGCGGCACTTCATCGCCGCCAATGTGTATTGCGAGCAGGGGAACGTCTGCCTCTTTATACATCTTGATGATTTCGTCACACACTTTGGTCATAAAGCGATATGTGCTTTCGAGCGCGGGATTCATAACATTGTCGTGAAATGCCTGTGCCGAAGTATATTTTGAGGTATCTCCGTCGTGTATCAGGCGATATGTGTCATCACCGCGACGGTGTCGCACTTCCATAGCTTTAATGGCGGCACGAGCGTGACCCGGAGATTCAATTTCGGGTATCACATCGATACCGAGCACATGAGCGGTTTTTATCAGCTCTATGAAATCCTTGCGCGTGAAATAACCGTTAGCCGTGTTTGTTGTTGTGCGAGGGTTGCCATCTCCGGCAAATATCTGGCACAGATATTCATGCTCGTCGGTAGTATATCCGCGATGACCTCCGACCTCTGTAAGTTCGGGGAGACCGGGTATTTCAAGTCGCCATGCCTCATCATCGGTGACGTGAAAATGCAGGCGGTTAAGGCGGTTGGCGACCATAAGGCGCAGTATCATCTGCATCGTGCGCGGTGTTTGATAGTTGCGAGCAATGTCTATCATAAGTCCGCGCCAATCCATATCGGGGTAATCATCGATGACCGCGTTGGGCAGTGTGACACCGGTGTCATTGCCTCCCATGACTTTCACTTGAAACGGCACATACGCCGCCCATTGTTTGTCGGGGTGACAGGCGATGATAACACTGTCGTTGCGCACCGTTATGCGATAGGCATCTTTATTTGCACTGCTGCTCGGTTCGAAGGCAAGATGTCTGATTGTCGACGTGCCGCCCGTGAGTTGTACTTTTTTGTAGCTCGGAATAATGTCATAGACGCCGGGAGTCCAATCGGTGGAGAGCGATTTGTTAAAATCATAAACTTGTGGTCCGTAGGGCATACGATCTACCGAGCCATATTGCCATTGCTCGCGATTGGTTATGGGTGTGCGCACGTATGTCACCGGATCTGTTGTTTTGTCGACATTCACACGATGAAATCCATCGGGTGCATAACAGGCGTTAACCAAACGTCCGCGAGTGTCGATATCGACCACAACACTGTCGACACGTGGTGTAAAGCGCGATGATGTCAGAGCATAATAACCGGGGATAATCTCCGTTATCGTGTCACGGCTGTCAACCGGGGTCATCTTGCGAGCAAACATATTGAAACACAAACGGTCAAAGTTCAGGTCTCCGGTAATGACAAGTCTTTGCACATAGTGGTTGCCTGTCGAATCTGTGAGATTTGCGCCCGACGACCACACGACGCGCGTTTCATACCCGGTCGGTCCTTGGGGAAGTGTCACTGTTGCCATAGCAGGCACATAAGAGGCACTCATCATAGCAACAACGCATAATGAGCCACAAATATTTCTAAAATCGATATGCAATTTTCTCATCACGATGATAGGTTTTGATTATTATTCAAATTGGTGATTATTGTGCAAATATATAACAAATTATGATGTGCGTGAAAGTGTGAGAAAATATTTTTACAATAATGGTCTTATTTGAAAAATTGTTTATAACTTTGTAGTTCCCACCCAATTTTTACGGCACGGGCAAACTTCTTGATAATAAAACAATAAACAAAATAAAATCAGTATCATTCAAGTATGAAAAAGTCATTACTTTATTCCTTGGCAGTTGGGGCAATGTTGTGTTGCATACCCGATGCACATGCCGATGTGCCTCTGTCATACTATTCATCGCTCAACGGCAAATGCGGCGCCGAGCTTAAAACAGCTGTCCACGAGCTGGTATCACAAGCGTCTATGCTCGAATACGGCTCGGGCAGCAAAAAAACATGGTGGGGTTTCTATGTCACCGACTATCGCATGAACGGCTCCAGCCGTGAGGTTATTGATCGCTATTCAAACGATGTGCGCACATACGGCAGCCGCGGTTCTGCTCCGAGTGGCATGAATATCGAGCACTCTTTCCCAAAATCTTGGTGGGGTGGCACTCAAAACAATGCCTATAAGGACTTGTTCAACCTTATGCCTTGTCAACAAAAAATCAATTCTTCAAAATCCAATTATGGCATGGGTATCGTAACCGATGCCACTGTTGACAATGGTTGCACGAAAGTCGGCGATGGCGCCAATGGATTCAAGTTGTGGGAACCTGCCGATAAGTGGAAGGGTGATTTTGCTCGCGGTTATATGTATATGGCTACTGCCTATCAAGATTTCACATGGACGAGTCAGGGTCTCAACTCTCTGACAACCGGGGCTTACCCGACACTCAAAGAGTGGGCTTATAAACTATATATCCAATGGGCAAAACAAGACAAGGTTGACCAGATTGAAATTGATCGCAACGAAGCCGTATATGGCATTCAAGGCAATCGTAACCCTTATGTCGACTTTCCCAACCTGATGGAATATGTTTGGGGCGACTCTATCACCACTCCGTTTAACATCAACACCACGGTCAAAGCCGGTCAAGTTATCGATGACGGCGGTCAGGGCGGCGATGACAATGATGATGGCGATAAGGTCACTATTGTTTACAACCAAAGCTTCCTCAACAACAATGGCGGTTGCACAGCCGAGGGCACTCCCGGCATCTGGAACGTCACCGAGAAATATGGTTGGTGTGCCTCAGGATATATCAATAGCGCTTGCACCGAGTCTGATGCGTCTATCTCGACTCCCGAAATTGATTTGACCGGATATGACAAAGCCGAAATGGTCTTTGAACATGCCGGCAATAAGTTTGGATCAAGTTCGCCGGCTAACGATTGCTCGGTGTTTGTCTCTGTTGACGGTGATGCCACAACACTCTCGGGCGTTAATTGGCCTGCCGGCACAAATTGGACATTTGTTTCGTCGGGCAACCTTGACCTCACGTCTTATTGCAACAAGAAGATTAAAATCGGCTTCCGCTACACATCGACGACTTCGGTTGCCGGCACTTGGGAACTCAAAAATCTCAAAGTCACCGCAACACAAGTCAATGGCGTTGGCACCGTGTCTGTCGATGTTGACGATGAGAATGCCCCTGTCGAATATTATTCGATCGATGGTCGCCGTCTCAATGCCGATACCGCCAAAGGTCTTGTCATCAAGCGTCAGGGACGCAAAGTCACCAAAATGATTATCCGCTGATAAAAAGCGGTTAATATCATTTGGGTAACATGTAACAAAAACAGAAGGTTTTAAGCAAACTATCGATAACAAAACACCCCGGGAGCATATCCGTTCCCGGGGTGTTTTTTGTATGTCATTTTCGCGATGAGTCAGCCAATGCGTATTTTGTGTCCGTTCACAATATAGATACCCGCCGGTAACTCTCCGCGCCGTTCGTAGTCATCGACTTTGAGCACACGCATGCCCTGCATATTGTTATGCCACCGGGGGGCACCGGGGGTCTCCATGTTGTCTGTTGTCACATTGTTGACGCCTCCCGTATTTTTAAATGTCATAGAGATGTATGTATCAGTGCTGATTTGCCATAGACAAGAGCGTTGCCACCCTCTCGGACGTTTATCTTCACCTCAGACGTCAGGGCTTAACCACCCCGCTTAAAGCCACAATACGTTTTTACGAAAATTGGCTTTAGCGTGCATCAGCCGGCCTTTTCACGACACTTTGCCATCTGTCGCAAAGGTACTGTTTTTGTGGTAGAAATGAAATGTTTTTGAACTGTTTTTTTGGGAGGGGTCACGGCTCTTTCATTTAAAAATACTTTGAAATTTCAATATTTGTGACTGACAGATATTTAGTCCCTGTTTAACATCACTTTTGGCATAGCATAGGAATAAATACGATATTTTTGTATTAATGAAAAAGCAACATAATCAATAAGTTATCATTTGTTTTAAGTTTAAATGAAAGAGCCGTGGGGAGGGGTGGCGGTCAAGTCGAATAAAACGTGAGCTACGAAAAAAGTGTCGATCGGGCTGATATACAAAAAGCCCCGACAAGCAAGCGTCGGGGCTTTGGGGTTATGTGACGGGATTGAGTAAGGATTTACTTCAAGCCTGTCAGGGTCATTCGATATTATTTAAGTCTAACTGATTTGCTGACTTTATCAAGTTTCTTAACAGGAGCGATCTCTGTTTTGAAGTGTTTGTCGCGTTTGATCATTTGAGCGCCGCGAGCGGTTTTGAGCATACCTTTAAGGGCAGGACGAGTTACTTTGCGAGCAACAACTTTGTGTTTAACGGCGTCGTCAGCTTCGGGGAAGAAGATGAAGCCGGGTGACATTGACTTCCAGTTGTAGCCAAATTCGCCTTTACTGCTAAACATACCGAAGCCGATGGTTACGACATTATCTTCGAAGGTTGAGTGTTCAAGTTCGTTTTTGTCCACGGTAGCAATAATTGCGTCATATGAAGCACCGGGATTGTTTTCTAACAAGAAGCCTTCATAGTTGGATACTTGTACTTGTGCATCACCAAAGTTATTTTGGTTTTTGAAACCTGAGTTTTGAATCGGGAAGATAACACAGTTGGGGTTGGTCACGTCAAATTTGATGCGAGCACCAAGTGTTGTCTCATTGAGGTCAATGAGTAGGAAGTCTTCTGATGAATAGGGTTTGTTGAGAGCGTATGCGTTGGGGTCTTCTGTCGATTGGAGAAGTTCAACAGACCAAGGACAATCGGCATTGGTGTATTCGGCTTTCAAGAAACCGGGAACGAGGAACGGGTCAACAAAGTCGCTAACGCCTAATGAGTTCCATTTGGGAGCACCAATTTCAACTTCGAATGTGGTGTAGCCATATTCGCCGGCTTCGCCAGCCTCGTCGAATGTTACGACACCGATGGTGTATGTGCCACCTTCTTCGAGCGAGAATTCAACGGTTGCGGGTTCGTTACCTGTGACTTCGACAACACCGTCGGCTTCTGAAAGGATAGCCGTGATGATGGCGTTGTGGTCGTCACCGGCAAGCATATAGGCTTTAAATTTGGCAACATCTTCACCCGGAGTTACGCGAGCTGTTGCGCTGTAAGATGCGTTGCCCGGTTGGATGATGGTACCGGTGTATTCGGCACTTACGCTGAGGTCGGGATAACCTGAGAGTTGGAGGTATTCGATACCGCTACCGAAGTGTGATGCACCTGTGCCATATTCGGGAACATAGTAGTCAACACTCAGTGTGAACAAACCGCGCTCAATGTTGAAGTAGCTATCGTCCTTGATAGCATCTGTGCCGGTGGGGTTCTTACGATATTCTACCCAATATGAATAGAGGTCGGCGATCCAAACTTTACCATAGGTGCTGTGTGTATAGCCGGTGAATTGCGGGTGAACAAAGACTGTGGTTAAACCATCTTCAACGTCTGACATATCGGGAACTTCAATCACAAGGTCAACTTTATCGCCCCAGTTTTGAACTGTGTAGTAAACGTGGTTGGGCGTTGAGGGGTTCCATGATTTGATAACATTGATACCTGTGTCGCTACCATCGTAGAATACACCTGAATAGGTATAAACGGCAGCGCCGAGGTCTTCGCTTTCCAACGGAGTGACGCGGTTTACAACAAAGCTGTAAGTGGCATCACCATATTGTGAGGCGCCTTCGAGAGTCAGCGACAGAGGATAATCTTTGTCTGCCTCAACTTTTGTGGGGTCATAGGTGATGGTCACGGGAGCTGTCAATGCACCATCGGCAAACACTACGCGTGAGGGGGCAGTGAACAGACCGGAAGGATCTGTCAGAGTCAGATTGTATGTGTCGGGAGCGTCAGCATTTGTGCGGCTGACGGTAACATCAAATGATGAAGCCTCGAGGCTGAGCTCTATGCTTGAGGGTAGAGCATCGGCGAAGTAGGCACCGGGAGATTGTGTGCCGACTGAGTAGTCGTCATCGTCGCTGCAAGCAGTGAACGAAACGGCAAGGAGCCCCATCATTGCTAAGATTGAATATTTAAAGAATTTCATTTTCAAATAGTCTTTTTTGAGTTAAAAACTTGTTGAATAGTGACGGCTTTGTTTACAAAATCATCAAGATGATTAATGTTTTTGATTAAACGTGAGCCTTAAAAATGGGGAGAGAGGCGAATGAGTAATTTATGATTGTAATGATGGAGTTTTATTGACCGGGCATAGGACGCGTACCGCTGGGGTTGTTGTCGCTTGCTGAGATCATCGGGTTACCGTTGATTTCGCCTTGCGGTATACAGTAGATAAGTACGCGAGCTTTTTGTTTGTCGGCTGTTTCGTCTTCGTAGTATGACGGGATCTTGAATGCTTGTTCAGCAGCCCAGTTCTTACCGGTGTGGTCGATAGAGCGGTTGAGGCGCATCACGTCAAACCATGCGATACCTTCGCCCCAGAACTCTACGCGTTTGTCTTGGTAGATAGCCTCGGCAACTTCGTCGGCAGTCGAGCCTTGCATTACGTAGTTGGGGTTACGATATGTTTTGATGAAGTTTTCGAAGAACTCTTTTGCGCCGGCAGCATTGCCACCGCGAGCCATAGCCTCGGCTTTGATGTAGTACATTTCTTCAATACGCATGAGCATAATGTCATTTGCGTTTGTCGAAGTACCCATAACGTCGTTGTATGAGCCGAATTTAACGTTGGTATAGACGGGAAGTTCATCGGCATATTGAGAAAGATAAGCTGCCTGTGTGGTTGAGAGGATGGGTGATGACATTTCCTCGTCAAGCCACCAACCTTTACGAACGTCGGTTTTCGAGATTGAGGCGTAGAGGTCAGATGCACAATATTTCCAAGCGCCATAGTTAACATAACCGTCGCAGAACGATACGATCATCGAGGGCCAGTTAACGATACCCGAAGTTACGACACGGTCGGTTTCGGCGATGGCGATACCCCACATCCATGAGTGGTCTTCGAGCGATGTCAAACCGGGACGACCGAGTTCTTTGATTGTGTAGGGTGAACCGCTGAAGTTGGCGATTGCGCTCTCGGCATCGGCAGCAGCCTCGGGATATTTACCCATTGTCAGGTAGATGCGGGCACGGAGACCATAGGCGGTAGCCAATGAGATGAAACGTTTGGGTTTTGTGTCAATAACTTGCTCAGGTGTCACGTTTGTGTTGCTGAGAAGACTGATAGCCTCGTTGATGTCGGCGAGCACTTGTGTGTAAACATCTTCAAGAGTTGCACGAGGAGCTCCGTGTTCTTCGATTTCGGCAGCGTTGGTGTCAAGAATCAGAGGAACAGCCGGGAGTTGGGGGTTGATCTGATAGTTGAATTGGAAGAGCTGTGCGAGCACGAAGTAGTCAAATGCACGAGCGGCAGTAGCCTGTGCGCGATAGAAGCGAAGAGTGGGGTCTTCGGTATCGGCAGAGATTGATGACGCTGTAGCGTTGCAAGCAAAGATTTGGTCATAGATGTGATACCAAGCCATACCGGCGGGAGTGCCGCTGGGTGTGGGGCTGGTGAATGATGACCAGTAGCGGAACCAGTTGTAACCGTTATATCCGCAGACCATATCGTCAGTTTGTTGGTCGAGACCAAGCATTACACCGGCATAACCAAAGTCAAAGTGATTTGAGTATGTGGTCATGTAGGTCGAGAACAGCGATGAGATACCGGCAACACCGGCTTGCGCCATTTCCGGATTACGCTCGAGCGTTCCTTCCTTGCCCTCTGAGGTGACATAGCCACCCTTGTAATCAGTGTCGAGGTCGTCGCACGCTGCAAAAGCGAGAGCGGCGAGAGTCAGGACTGAAAGTTTATTTAGATATTTCATTATATTGCTTTTTTTATTCGATTAATATGACTGTTAATAACTAAACGAGTCAGGCTGAATTAGAAGCTGAATTTGAGACCACCGGAGATGGCACGTATGGGAGAGTATGTAGAGTTGTCGGCAGATACGAAGCTTTGACGCGGGTCAAGACCTTTGCGTTTGCTCCAGAGAGCTACGTTTTCGGCAGCGAAGTATATGCGAACGTTGCTAACTTTGAGTTTTTCGGTCCACTTGTTGGGGAATGTGTAACCGGCAGTGATGTTGTTAAGTGACAGATAGTTGCTTGAAATCAAGAAACGTGTCGAAGTTGAGTTTGCAACCGAGTATTTGCTTACACCTTCGAGACGGGGCACGTCTGTGTTGGTGTTTTGAGGTGTCCAAGCGTTGAGGAGGTCTTTGTGCATTGTCGAGCCGAGACCGTCAGTTGTGCCGGGAGCCATATATTGTTGGTATGCAGAGTCAAACATGCGACCACCAAATTGATAAGCAAATTGTACTGAGAAGTCGAAGCCGTAGGCTGTCAACGATGTTCCGAAACCACCATAAGCGAGAGGCATGATATTGCCGGTCGATTTGCGGTTTTTGTTGTAAGCTTCTGAATAGTCGGGAGTCTTATACTCTTCTTGTTCGTATTGCTCTACAATCTTGTTGCCGGCAGCATCGGTTATGAAGTTGCCCTGAGCGTCTTTTTTGTAAGAGTAAGGAATCTTGTTGCCATCGGCATCGGTTTTGTCGCGAAGTGACCAATAAGTGGCTTGACCTTCTTCATTGATACCGGCATAGTCAACCATCCAGAGTTGGTACATAGATTCGCCTTCTTGGTAGTAGCGAGAGCCTGAGAGCCAACCTTTTGGAGAGTCGTTGCGCCAAGTTTCTTGTGTATTGAGGATACGTTGGTCAAGTTTGAGCACCTTGTTCCAACCGAAAGTGATGTTGGCGAAGAGATCCCAAGTGATGTTTTTGAGGTTGATGGGTTGGTAGTTGAGGTCGATTTCGACGCCGGCATTACGCATTGAACCAACGTTCATGGGTTTCGATGAGTAACCCAATGATGGAGCAACGGGCACGTTCATCAACATGTCTG
The DNA here is from genome assembly GCA_963600695.1 of bacterium. Classification (GTDB taxonomy): domain Bacteria; phylum Bacteroidota; class Bacteroidia; order Bacteroidales; family Muribaculaceae; genus CAG-873. Next base: position 2,448 of record CAVCBR010000059.1, on the reverse strand, counting down.
ACATTTGGCGTTGGAAGTACTCAACAGAACCTGAGAGTTTGCCTTTCCAGAAGCTGAAGTCAACACCGGTGTTGAGGGTGTTAGATGTTTCCCAAGTGATGTCGGGGTTACCTTTGTAAGAGAGTTGAGCGTCAGACCAAACGCCGTCGGCGCCTGTGATCTTGTATTGGTCGGCATAAGCAAGGTAGCGAGTACCGACATTGTCATTACCGTTTTGACCGAAAGAGAATTTCAGTTTGAGGAGGTCAATATTGGTGAATTCTTTCATGAAAGCCTCTTTGTTGATGTTCCAAGCAGCAGATGCTGACCAGAATGTACCCCAACGATGATCTTTGGCGAAGCGTGAAGAACCGTCACGACGAGCAGATACCGAAGCACGATAGCGATCGCCATAAGCATAGTTCAAACGTCCGAAGAAGCCGCGGTGTACGAGGTTTGCTTGATAACCGCCACCGTTTTTGTTATCGATGGTGTTGTCAACGACGAATGAATCGGGGTTGTAGAGGTTAGAACCGATAGCGTGAACTTCTTCAACTTGGTATGATTGGTTCTCGGCACCGAGAAGGAGGTCAAACTCGTGATCGCCGAACTTGCGTGTATAATTGGCAAGGAGTTGGAGGTTGATGGTGCGATAACGATCTTGATATTGAGCAGCTTGTCCTTTATAAGATACACCTGAGCCGTAGTACGGGTTTTTGATGTAGTGGAGACGGGTGTTATCCAAAGAATAGCCGGCAGTACCTGTAATGTTCAAGCCTGTGATAGGATTGATTTTGGCATACCATTTTGCGTCAAAGACGTCAGCGAGGTAATCTTCGCGGTCATAGAGGAGGTCACCGGCGGGGTTAGAACCTGAGAGTGTGTTACGTGTGTAACCGGTGCGACCATAACCATAGTCTTTACCATCACCATAGTCATAAACGGGTGTGCCGAGAGACTCGTGAATGAGGATATTGCCGTTCTTGTCGCGGATATACATAGGATAAACCGGACCAAGGTTGTTAACGAGGTTGAAAGCATTACCAACTGAAGAAGCAGCGTCAAGTGTTTGGTCGCCGGGGCTACCGGTGTTGGTGTATGCATAGCTCATACGTGTGCCGATTGTCAACCAATCTTTTGCCTGGTAGTCAACATTCATACGTGAAGCGAAGCGGTTGAAGTGCGAAGCTTTGATGATACCTTCGTCACCGAGGTAGCTACCCGACACGTAGTATTTGAGGCGGTTTGTGCCACCGGTAACCGACATATTGTATTCTTGGCGGAGACCATGGATAAGGGTTTCTTTTGCCCAATCGTCGGCAATGTAATAGTAGTTGCCGTCAACATAGCCGGGAGTGGCGTTGGGGTTGAACTTACCGTTTGTGCCGATAGTAGATTGACCGGCGGGGATTGTCCATGTTTGGTAACCGATTGTGCTCCACAAGTTGGCGTTTGCATAAGCGTGAGCGGTAGCTTCGTCATAACCGAGGTTGTAGATACCGGTGTTGCGGAGAGCATTGTAAGCGGTTTCGAGGAACTGACGTTGGTCGGTGATCACGTCGTATTGAGGAATGGCGCGAGAGTTTACACCCCAACGCATATCAACGTTAACCTTGGCAGCACCTTCTTTACCTGATTTTGTTGTGATCACGATCACACCATTGGCACCACGAGAACCATAAAGAGCCGTTGAAGCAGCATCTTTGAGGACGGTGAGTGATTCGATATCGCTGTTAGGAATGGTAGCGATGTCACCATCAAAAGGCATACCGTCAACAACGTAGAGAGGTGTAGCACCGGCATTGATAGAACCCGTACCGCGAATGCGGATTGTCGATGACGTACCGGGTTGACCGTTTGAACTGAATGTTTGCACACCTGCCACTCTACCAGAGAGTGAGTTTGTTACGTTTGACGTAAGAGAGTTTTCAAGTTGCTCGGCTTTCACAACACCTGCCGAACCGGTATAGGCGGCTTTTGTCGTATTACCATAAGCAATAACGATGAGTTCTTCTTTCATCTCAGCGCTAAGCGAGAGATAAACAGTGATTTTGCCCGAAGCAGGAATGTTGACAGTCTTAGGCGCATAGCCAATGTTAGAGATCGTAAGAGTCTTAACGTTGGGGCCTACTTGGATGTGGAAGACACCATCGATATCTGTTGCCACACCGACTTTACTGTTACCGGGAGTAACAGATGCACCAACAATGGGCTCTTCATGTCCCTCTTCGAGGACAGTACCGGTAATCGTACGCGTCTGAGCCGACGCACACAGACTTACAGTCAATACTGCCACAAGTAATAGAAACAGCTTTTTCATACTTAAAACAATTAGACAATAAATTATTAAATGACTGAATTATAATTCTTTATTATAACAAATAGAACAAAAACGATATAGTTTGAGTCTATTAGTATTTCACAAAGTTAAATAATTTTATCGAAAGCGAAACACATTTTTTGAATTTT
>CAVCBR010000058.1:0-12971 GCA_963600695.1 bacterium | reverse complement strand
CAAAGTTCGCTATCAAAAAAGCCATGTAAAAGTCGGCTCCTTTCGGATGGTTACGATTTGGTCTTATAATACACAGTCAGAGCGCATCGAGGTTGACGCGCTCTGAAATGTTTTTTTATGATGGCTTTGTGATGATGTGTTACGCCGGTGTTGCTTTACTTTGCGAGTTTGGCGGTGTGGCGCGAGCCGTCGCTATATCGGGTGGCAACGATGGTGATGCCGCTCTCTGCCGGGGCTTGCAGACGGCGACCCGACAGGTCATAGTATTCGGTGGCGATGACCTCGGCAGCCTCATCGGCGGTGACATCGGTGACGCCGTTGGTTATGGGCAATATCTCTTTAAACTTGCCCCACTCGGGGTGGGCACGATAAGCCTCGATAGCCTCTGCCGGCACATAGAGCGTGGCACGCCCGGTGATGCCCAACTCCTCATTATCGTCCTTATTCATAAATGCATTGGTTTCGGCAGTCGGTGGTACCTCATATTCACAAATCACACTTTCGATCTTAAAGCAGTCTCTAAAAAAGTGGTTTTTGAATATGGGTGATTTGCCAGTCTTGGATTTTGTGATATGCAGGCATTTCAAATTTTCATCACCCATAGAATACGGCATACAAAAGACTGAGCCGGGCAAAACTAACGTATCATTGTCGCAAAAAAAAGAGCAATATTCAAATCCGACAAATCCATCTTCGAGAATTACATGTTTGGCATGAAAACCACTCTCCTTGCATAACCTTATGTCTTTATGCAAATAAATGGAATCTAAACCGGGATAAAACCATTGTTCTATACGCTCAAGGTCTGCCGGAATGTTGATACTCTTGATTTTGGACCTCAACCTCCACGTAGAACCTGTGAAAATTTTAATTCCGTCAGGTAACACAATTTCAAGGTCCTCAGTTTCATTCTTCGGAGAGTCAGATAATTTCTCATATCCCCAAACCGGATATGTTTGCCCGTTTATTGTTACTTCTGATGGGATTGTAACCTTACCGGAATAAATTTTTGTGAGATCATTGTTTGGATGAACAAACGCACTTCCGATGTATCTACTAAGCGAATTGTTTATATACAGGCTGTCTATAAGAATATATTTTACACCATCAATATCATAGGTTTTTAATAACTCTCCTTCTGCTTTTATAAACAGACATGACAGTATTGTGATCAATCCTAATATTGTAATTTTTACTCTTGTTTTCATAGTCGTTATTTTACAAATTTATATGTGTCTGTTTTAACTCCGTCAACCAACATCGCGATAACACACATACCGCTCGGCACTTCATTCAGATGTAATCTGACCTTCTTTGCGCCAAGTATGGGCTCGGTGTTCACAATGTATTGATTGTTGTTGAAATCATAAACCTCAAATGTCGGTGTCTTGGTGCTTGAATATGTGACAACTGCCGTTTGAGTGGCGACGTCGATGAAGCACGAACCTCAGCTTGCGCCACAAGGGATATGAGTGCCGCCATCATAAGCAGCAGGCTCATTCGTAAGTTTTGTTTCATGGGCGAAATTTTTAAGAGCTTGTAATATATTGCTTATAATCAATAGATTATTGTCTAGGATGAGTGTCATTTTTGCGTAGCCGATAAGGCATAGGCTTGCCATTGTGGAATTGTTCGCCCCAAAGTTAGTATAAAAAACATTAAAATGCAAGAAGATACGCATTTTTTTTACGAAAAATTCCGACCGCTGAGAATGACAACGCCACCCTCCTCGCGGAGAGCGGCGTGCCTGCTATTTTTATCATGCAAACTTACAACTAATGAAAGCAACAACAATTTAACGAAAAAACATATTTTTATGATGGCACATTGGGCTGTGGCGGCAACTCACAGAAATACGGGCATTTCCGTGCTCCAACCTTGCGAGAGGTTGCGTATGCACAGCTTTACGAGCCCGGCAATGTGCTCTCCCATCTCTGTCAGTTGCGTTTTGATTTTCACCAAAAGTTCTGTTGCCGATGCCACGTGACTCAGGCGCACGTTGCACAATTCGCGTCCGCCCCACAATATGCGGGCAAAGATGATGTCTGTAATGCCTATTTGTGCCATATTCCTATTTCTTTTACATGTAATGTTACGATTGTCGGGCAATGTCGTCGGCGCGAGTATTTCGCGCTGTACCATGCGTCGTTGACGTTGCAAAATTACTTGTATATATGTGCGTGAATATTTCACACTGTCGTTAAACAAATACAAAAATATCATCATTTGCCTCACGGCGACAATGCACAAAAAATCGCAAAAACCGTGGTGAGGCTTTTGCGAAGACAAATATTGCGAGAGGGTGGGGGACTCGCTATCGTCTCCCTCCCTAATCAGCGGCGTGAGCCATAGGTGTGCAGAGGAGCATAAAAAGCATCGGCGATGTGATACACGCGATAGTCATGATCACTGCCGGTTACTGCCACAATGTCATACTGCACCTCGTGAGGTATGTCGTGCATATTGATATACAGGTCGGCGGCACGCACCAAACGAGCCATGCGCCGACGATCAACGGCGTCCTCGGGATGCTCGTAATGACAGGCGCGAGTTTTGACCTCGACAAAGATTATGCGGTTGCCGTGATAAGCTATGATGTCAATCTCATAGCTGCCACACTTCCAATTGCGCTCGGCGATGGCATAACCCTTGCCGGCAAGTTCGTCGACAGCGACCTGCTCGCCCCATTTGCCCAAAACATTATGCCGTGCCATAACAAGATATTAATGTGTAACTCTGACCTGAATTTAATAATGTTTTTAGAATGGCGGTGTAGATTTGTCGGTCGTTAGGTCTGCGCTTCCGCCACCAAAGCCGGCTGTGCCACCACCGATGCCACTCGTCCCGTTGTTGAGCTTTGAGCCGACGCTCGTGAATGACGGCTGTGGTGTCGGCGCCCCATCATTGATGTCGGGATTATTTTCGGTATAATTCTCAAAACGTGCAAACTGAGCTCTGAACCGCAACTTGACGTCATCTACCGAGCCACTGCGGTGTTTGGCAATGATAAATTCTGCCAATCCGCGTATATCATGATTTTCACTATCAAAACCGCTGCGCAGATAGTACTCGGGGCGGTGTATGAAACAAACGATGTCGGCGTCCTGTTCTATCGCCCCCGATTCACGCAAGTCTGATAGCTGCGGACGCTTGCCGTCGGTGCGCGACTCTACCGAACGATTTAACTGTGACAAAGCTATGATGGGTATATCCAACTCTTTTGCCAGTTGCTTCAACGAGCGCGAAATCATTGACACCTCCTGCTCGCGTGAGCCGAATTTCATACCCGAGGCATTCATAAGTTGCAGATAGTCGATGATTATCATCTTGACCTGATGCTCGCGCACGAGACGACGTGCTTTGGTGCGCAACTCAAATATCGACAACGATGGTGTATCATCAATATACAAGGGTGCGCCCGTCAGATGCTTCAACCTCACCATCATCTTTTCATATTCCACATCAGAGATATTGCCCGACTTGATTTTTTGACCTTCGATTTCACAGACGTTTGACAACAATCGGTTGACAAGTTGCAGGTTGGACATTTCAAGCGAGAATACGGCTATCGGCGTGCTATAATTCACCGCCATGTTCTTTGCCATCGACAACACAAAAGCTGTCTTACCCATCGCCGGACGCGCGGCAATGATAATCAAGTCTGAATTTTGCCAGCCCGATGTCAGCTTATCCAAGTCGTGAAATCCGGTTTCGAGACCCGAGATGCCATCAGTGCCACGCGCTTTGGCGATGTCCATTTGCTTTAAAGCCTGAGATATGATAGGGTCAATCTGCATTACGTCCTTCTTGACGTTGTTCTGCGAAATCTCAAACAATTTACCCTCAGCTTCCTGCAAAAGGTCATCGACATCATTGCTCTCGTCAAAAGCCTTATTCTCAATGTTTGATGCAAACGTTATCAGTTCGCGGGCAAGATACTTCTGAGCCACAATGCGTGCGTGAAACTCGACGTGAGCAGCCGATGCCACACGCGACGTCAGCGACGTTACATAAACCGCGCCGCCAACCTCATCGAGCTTGCCGTCAAGACGCAACTGCTCGGTCACCGTCAACATATCTATGGGCTTTTGTGACGCACCAAGCGTCTGTATCGCCGCATATATCGTGGCATTTGCCGGCTCATAAAAACTCTCGGGCTTCAACAAATCACACACTGTTGTATAGGCATCGCGCTCAAGCATCAAAGCTCCCAACACTGCCTCTTCAAGTTCCAGATCGCGTGGTGCCACACGACCTATGACATCAAATTGAGACTGATGTTTGGGTTGCTGACGACGACCGCGTCCACCCTGATTATATCCGTTTTCGGGCATGATAAAGTTCTTGTTATCGATGAAATATCAGATGAATACATAAACGCGTCACCGACGAGCTTGCCGCTGTCGTCGGCATTGGCGCGTTCTGCAAAATTAACACAAATTTTCTGCTCCCGACACTTCGTCGACAAAATACTTATCTACACTTTTTTCAACATAATGTTGATAATTTTATCGTCACAATGCCAATAATCACAAAAATATTCTTTCCTTTGCAACACAAACAAACCATGACCGATGATGAGACTGCTGTCACAGGCAATTCACGCACTGACCTCGACAATATATCCGCACGTTTGCGAAATTTGCGGCACATCGCTCGTGCGCACCGAGCGACATCTGTGTCTGATATGTCTTGATCGGTTGCCGCGAACAAACTCACACCTCGACCCAAATTCGCGCATCATTCAACGTCTTTCGCGCCTATATCCCATACGTCGCTCGGCATCATGGTTTTACTACGATGCCGACGGTTCGTATGCATGTCTTATACGCCGGGCAAAATATGACGACCGCCCCGAACTTGGCGCCGACCTCGGCGAAATGTTTGCTTCCGAAATACGCTCCTCGGGCTTCTTTGACGGCATACAACTCATTGTGCCGATACCGCTACACTACTCGCGATTAATAAAACGCGGCTACAACCAAAGCCTTGCCATCGCCAAAGGCATCACACGAATTGTCCCCTTGCCCATAAACACCTCGCTGAGAGCCTCGCGACCACACTTTACACAAGCCCGGAACAATGTCGTCGAGCGTGCCAAAAACCTTCTCGGCACATTCTCACTGAACCACCCCCGAGACCTCGACGCCAAACACATACTCATAGTTGACGATGTTTTCACCACGGGAGCGACACTCGAAGCTGCCATCACTGCCATTACATCGGTCTCTCATCCTGCCTCAATATCAATTTTTACGCTCGGCCTCACCCGACTGCGACGATAATAACCCCATATTGAACAACACAAAACATCATAACACAAAACATCATGACCGAATATCAAAAATGTATGCAAGGGTTGCCGTTTACCGGTGACGACGAGATGCTGCAAATCATACAACGTAACAAACGCCTCGTGGCCATGCTCAATGCCACTTCCATAGACAATGTCGAAAAACGCCAAGAGATACTCGCGCAAATGTTTGGCACACTGGGCAAAGGTGTCTGGGTCGATATTGATTTTCATTGTGAATACGGCATAAACATACACACCGGCAACGATGTCATCATAAATATGAACTGCACATTTGTCGACAATAATCGCATAGATATAGGTTCAAACGTCCTCATTGCCTCAGATGTCAAAATGTACACCGCCACCCACTCGACATGTGTCGCCGAGCGCACCGTCACTCCTGAGCAACGTAAAGCCTCGGGTGGCTTTTGTGTCACACTCTCACGCCCCATAAAAATCGAAGATGATGTTTGGATCGGCGGAGGCGCCATCATACTCCCCGGCGTTACCATAGGACGCGGCGCGGTCATCGGCGCCGGTTCGGTCGTCGTCAAAGACATACCCGCCAACACTATCGCTGTCGGCAACCCCGCACGTCCGATTAAAACCATCGACCAATGATAATGTATTAAACCGAAGTTAAGAGTGATAAAGTATTGTTTAAAATAGCTTAATATTTAATAGCCATGATGTCACAATGACAAATAAAACATTACTTTTGTAAGCATAAATAACCAAAATATTCATCACAAAAACAAAACACCGCCGCCACTTGTTGACAAAGGTGTAAAAAAGCTTAAAACTCATGACCAATAACAACACAGAACACTCGGTGTTCTACGCCGCACGTCAGGCAATCAAACGCCACGCCACCGGTGGCAACATTCTCATCATTACTACAATCCTCGCATTCATCATCGCCAACATTTCAGCGATAAATACCGCCTACTTTGACTTTTGGACACAGCCGATGAGACTCCAAATCGGTGACTTTAACATACTCAGCCACGGCGATCAGCCTATGACCCTCCTCGATTTTATAAACGATGCCCTAATGGCAATCTTCTTCTTCTCCATAGGACTCGAAATCAAACGCGAAGTTCTTGTTGGTGAACTCTCCTCCATACGGCAGGCATTGTTGCCGATACTCGGCGCATGCGGCGGCATGATAATCCCCGTCGTCATATTCTTCCTCACAGCCGATGGCGCCGACTATACTCGAGGTTCGGCAATACCGATGGCGACAGATATAGCCTTCTCACTCGGCGTCCTGTCGATGTTTGGCAAACGCGTGCCAATGTCTCTCAAAATCTTTCTGACCACACTCGCCGTTGTCGACGACCTCGGCGGCATCATCGTCATCGCCGCCTTCTACTCCGGACACATCGACTACACTCCGTTGCTCATCTCTGCCGCACTTCTTCTGCTGTTGCTTATGGGTTCGCGTATGCACATCAAAAGCAAAGTCTTCTATCTCGGCATAGGTGCCATCGTCTGGTATCTATTCCTCAACTCGGGCATACATGCCACAATCGCCGGCGTTCTCGTTGCATTCTGTGTTCCGGCAACACCCGTCTTCGCACCACAAAAATACATACGCGCAATACGTCGCTCACTCTCAGCCCTCAGCGATGATGACACCGACCACCTCGACAAACGCACAATACTCACCCCCGAACAAATGAACTCTCTCAAAGAAATCGAGTCGGCATCAGACAAAGTCATCTCACCGCTCCAAGAGCTTGAAGACCACTTACACCCGCTTGTCAACTACTTCATAATACCACTCTTCGCCTTTGCCAATGCCGGCATACTCCTTGGCGACGTCGACCCCGCAACTATATTCCAAGGGGTCTCACTCTCAGTAATCCTCGGACTTGTCATCGGTAAATTCCTCGGCATATTCACATTCTCATTCCTCACCATCAAGCTGCACCTCGCCCCCAAACCGCGCAATGCTTCATGGCGTATGCTCGCTGCCGTCTGCATGCTCGGCGGCATAGGCTTTACCGTCTCAATGTTCATCGCCAACCTCTCATTTCCCGGAGCCGACCCACACCACGTTGCACTCCTCGATCATGCCAAACTTGGCATCGTCGTCGGCTCAATACTCTCAGGCATCATTGGATACATCTGGCTCAACCACGTTCTGCCACATCATGACGCCGACAACCCCGACGCCGATGTAACCACTGATAACCATTAATACAAGCCGCCAAACAATAAAAAAATAAAAAAAACAGCCCAAGGCTCAAAAAAACTGCCGAATTACTTGTTGATTTCACACTTTTATGTTAATTTTGCCGTGAAATGTTAAAACGTAGACGTCAATCTCAACATATTCGCATGTGTTTTGGCATACGACAAAAAGCAAATACTCCTCAACTCCGATGTGCCCAACGGCGTATCACAAACAATAGCTCACAATGAAAAAACATATCATTTGGCTGCTGACAATACTCATGACACTGACATTCGTCGGACTTCTCGTTATGCAAATCGTATATATGCGCAATATGGCACAAATGAGATATGACCAATTCTCAGAAGCCGCCAAACAATCGCTATACGCCGTCTCAGACAAATTATCACACGACGAGACAAAACGACTGCTCGAAGCCGGCGCCGACTCTGTTCAATCCACCTCGATATATGCACAATACCTCGGCGATCCCACGCCAAACCTCGGCGGCGTGCGCTACTCACTGACAACACCCTCGGGGCTCGAAGCCGACCTCACAATACGTGGCAATGCCAACGAGATAAACCGCCTGCAATCGACGCCTATCGTGATGGCTAACCCATACCAAGGCGTCAAAACCTCGTTCAACGAGCGTATGCTCAAACGCGAAGACATGATCAAAGGCGTCATCCTCGACATTATCTCACAAACATCACAAACACCGATACAACAACGAGCCGACTCAACGACACTGCGCCGATACCTCCGTCAAGAACTCGACACCATGGGGTTGCGCATACCGTTTGAATTTGCCGTCGTCAACTCGGTCGGTGTTCCCGTTTATAAAACACAACAATTCCCCGCGACACTATCACAAAACGACAGCACATTCATACAGGTATTGTTCCCTCATGATACCTCGGGCAAACACTACTTTCTCAAAGTCTACTTCCCGACAAAAAAAGACTTCGTCTACTCCTCGATATCATATATGATACCGGCATTCGCCTTAACAATCATACTTCTCGTCATATTCGTGTTCACCATCATTGTAGCCTTCCGACAAAAAAAGCTCACAGAGATGAAAAACGACTTCATCAACAATATGACACACGAATTTAAAACCCCCATATCATCGATATCACTCGCCGCACAAATGCTCAACGACCACTCGGTGCGCAAATCACCCACGATGCTGCAACAAATATCGACAGTCATTTCAGACGAGACAAAACGCCTTCGCTTCCAAGTCGAAAAAGTGCTCCAAATGTCGATGTTTGAAGGTCGTAAAGCAACGCTCAAACTCGAAGAGGTTGACGCAAACGCCCTGATATTCAATATCGTCAACACATTTAAGCTCAAAGTCGAAAAATATGGTGGCAGCCTCACGGCAAACCTCGATGCTATGAACGCCCTTGTCGAAGTCGACGAAATGCACTTCACGAATGTCATCTTCAACCTCCTCGACAATGCCGTCAAATATCGCCGTGAAGACATACCCCTCAACCTCACACTTACCTCTTGCGACCTCCCCGGCGAAAAACTCGAAATCACCGTTCAAGACAACGGCATAGGCATCGCTCGCGATGACCAAAAACGAATCTTCGACAAATTCTTCCGCGTCTCAACCGGCAACCGTCACGACGTCAAAGGATTTGGTCTCGGTCTCGCATACGTCAAAAAGATGATTTCAGAATTTGGCGGCGACATATCATGCGAGAGCCAACTCAACCAAGGAACAAAATTTATAATAATATTACCACTAACTAAAAACTGAAAACAATGGAAGAACGTACACGCATCCTCCTTTGCGAAGACGACGAAAGTCTTGGCATGCTCCTCAGAGAATACCTCCAACAAAAAGGTTTCAGCGCCGACCTCTTTGCCGACGGCGAAAGCGGCTACAAAGCATTCCTCAAAGGTAAATACGACATCTGCGTCCTCGACGTTATGATGCCCAAAAAAGACGGATTTGCCCTCGCTCAAGAAATTCGAGCCGTCAATTCAGAAGTCCCTGTTATCTTCCTAACCGCAAAATCTCTCAAAGAAGACATACTCGAAGGCTTCAAAATCGGTGCCGATGACTACATCACAAAACCATTCTCGATGGAAGAACTCGTGTTCCGCCTCGAAGCAATCTTGCGCCGCGTCAAAGGTAAGAAGGGCAAAGAGATAACAATGTACAACATTGGCAAATTTACCTTTGACACCCAAAAACAAGTGCTCATGATCAACGACAAGAGCACCAAACTCACAACAAAAGAATCAGAACTCCTCAGCCTTCTTTGCTCACACGTCAACGAAATCCTCGAGCGCAACTTCGCCCTCAAAACCATTTGGATCGATGACAACTACTTTAACGCCCGATCAATGGACGTCTACATCACAAAACTCCGCAAACACCTCAAAGCAGACCCCGCCATTGAAATCATAAACATCCACGGCAAAGGTTACAAACTCATCGCCCCCACAAACCACGACAACGAATAACACAACAAAATCCCATACACAAAAGCCACGGCTCACACCCATGAACCGTGGCTTTTATATTCCCCGACCATACATCATTCCAATCAACCCAAAATCTCTTTCACACGCTCGGCAACTTGCTCCATCAACCAACGAGGTGTCGATGTCGCTCCACAAATGCCAACACTATTCACTCCCTTCAACATTCCCTCATCAATATCATCAACACCGGCGATTAACATCGTGCGTTCGTTCACACTGAGACAATGCTCATATAACACACGACCATTACTACTCTTAGCTCCCGAGACAAACACCACAACCTCATGGCTCGATGCGAACTCACGCACATATTCCACGCGATTAGACACCTGACGACATATCGTGTCAAAATACTCAAAACATACTCCCGGCTCAATCCTCCGCTCAATCTCCGATATAACCTCCCTAAAACCCTCCAACGACTTAGTCGTCTGGCTATATAACGCAATATCTCTGCCATAATCGACACGATCAAGTCCCTCCACACCCTCAATCACTATCGCCGTTCCCTCAGTTTGACCCACAAGACCATTAACCTCGGCATGACCACGACGTCCATATATCAAAATCTGCACATCGCGATGCTCCTTACGGCTGAGATCATACATCGCCTTGATGCGCTGCTGCAACTTCAACACCACACCACATGTTGCATCGACAACCCTTATGCCACGGGTACGCGCCACAGCATACGTCGACGGCGGTTCACCATGAGCACGCAACAAAACACTAACACCGCTCAACTCACCCAACCGCTCATGATCTATCGTCACCAAACCCTTGGCACGCAACCGCTCAACCTCAGCACTGTTATGAACAATATCACCAAGACAATACAATGTTGATGATCGCGACAACTCTGCCTCTGCTTTACGTATCGCCGCCACCACTCCCGGGCAAAAACCCGAATGAGGATCTATCTCAATACGTGCCATACTCCTCACATAACCTTCCGGCAGGCTTCTTCATAACGCGCCAACAACCATGCATCCTGCTCCGCGATGCTCATCTCGCTATTATCCAAATCAACGGCATCGTCAGCACGGCGCAGCGGACTCTGTTCACGCGTGCAATCCAAATGATCACGCTCCCTGACATTCGCCAAAACATCATCATAACTCGTCGACAAGTCACCCTTGGCGCGCAACTCCTCCCAACGACGACGAGCGCGCGTCTCAGCCGGAGCATTCACATAAACTTTCAACTCGGCATCCGGGAAAACCGTAGTTCCTATATCACGACCGTCCATAACTATTCCACGTTCACGACCAAACTCTTGTTGCATAGCCGTCAAACGCTCTCTGACACACGGTTCGGCAGCTATTCGAGATACCATCGACGACACAGCCATACCTCTTATTTCACTTTCAACATCTCTGCCGTTCAACATCGTATGTTGACCACCGCCACAAACCTTGAAGTCTATGCTCAGCTCACCAAGCTCACGACACAAACGCTCACGATCCAATACCCCTGAACCATCAATGATCCCATGCTCCAAAGCATATAACGTCACAGCTCTGTACATCGCACCCGAATCAATATACCTATATCCGATGCGAGACGCTAACGCCCGTGCCATCGTGCTCTTGCCTGATGACGAAAAACCGTCAATCGCTATTATTATTCTCTTCATACCATTATTACAACCTTCAAAACATTCCATAACACAGATGTCTGTTACTTATAAATTACACCTACTCGCGCTCACCGCGATTTAACAAATCATTAAGCGAACACGTGATATTTACCATAAACGTCGTCGCCCCCGTGTGAGGCTGAGCAAACGCCACGCCAATACCAAACGACTTGACATTTATTCCGCCCGCCAACGAAAATCCTGACAAAAAACTACGCGAATAAGTTCCCATATCAGTACGAGTCTTATAATTATAACCCAAACCGATATACCAATTCGGATTCGACACCAAATCGGCACCGAACACCAAATGTCTGAACAAATTAGATCCAAACGAATCCTTAACCTCAAAATCGCCGGTAGTCGTCCCGTCACCACTCTCATAATATGGCAATGACCACTTGGTCAAATTCCATGCCGTTACCGAAAACCGCACCGGGAAATTGCCGAACGTCTTAGACCATCCCAGTCTCACATCTATCGGCAAACGATCATAACTATCATTAAAACGCTTGACCTGACCGCCCAAATTGGCGACAACCAACGACAATGACAAATCTCGCTCAGCATTATAATAATTGATGCCAAGATCCGTCGCCAACGCAAATGCTGAATAATCGCCATAATTACTATAAGCCAATTTCAACCCGATACCACCACGCAAACGCTCGGTGATATCATACGAATACATACTGCCAAATACAATATCTTTCGGACTGAAATCACCCAATATCGCCCCCGTTACATCAGTCTCTTTCATCGACCCATAACCAAAATAATTGACCATCGCCAACCATGTGCCATGACTACCCACCGCATGAGCATAGCGCAACCCCGCAAAATTAGATCCGCCGATATAGCGCATATAATTCAACGACAACTGACCGGACATCTCCTGCCCTAATAGCGCCGGATTCTGATCGGCAGTCATCACATCATCATCGACAAGTGACACATTCGCGCCTCCCAAACCATAAATACGCGAACTCCCCGAGACATTCAAAAAACTATACGCCGACCCATTCTCCTGAGCCGTACAAACAATGCCAATCATCATCATAACAACGCCAAAAAACACGCGCCACGACGACCGTCTGCCAACCAAAAATATATTCATATAACTATTAATCATCATATATAAAATACATTAACATACATCGCCAAATGTCATGCTTGCCAACACAAACACACACTTCGACTCTGCAAATATAACACAATAATATAACAAATAACGCAAACCACCCCCCAAATATTACAATCGCTTATGGCTGGCATACCACGTGGGAGGCGGTTAACTGTTAAATAAAAGTTAAAAATCAAAAACAATAGACGGCGAAACGATA
>CAVCBR010000057.1:570-13508 GCA_963600695.1 bacterium | reverse complement strand
GCGTCTCAACGCAAAGCACAACCGCCAACCGCTCGGCGGCATTCAACTCATACACTAACCGCACACTAAGCAGCATTCTCGGTGATGACTATGTCACCAACCCTGTCGCTGAAAGCAGCGATGATGTCGCAACACAAGCCGGCATCATCAGCGATGATATTATCCAGATTGACAAAGATGAAACTGAGGATTATTTGATTGTGACTTATGGTAAAGATTTTGACCAAGCCATTGACAGCCTGAGAGAGTGGAAGAAAAAACTCGGTTATCGTGTGCATTCTGTCGGTGATTATAATTGGACGTCAAAAAAAATAAATGACACAATAAAGCATTTTTATAACACATTGCCGAATTTGACAAATGTATTACTTTTAGGTGCTCATCTTGGTGTACCCGGACAAATGCTACAAAGCCTCAATATACCGAGAACAGATTATGACGCAAAAGACTCACCCATAGACTTTTTCTATATGTGTATGGATGGACCTGATGACAAAATACCAGACGTAGCATACGGACGCATACCGGCAGCACGTCAACAACATGCAAATGAAGCCATTGCAAAAATTATTAAATATGAGCAAGGGCTTTTTAATGACCCCAATGTATATAATCGGGCTTTTGTCGCCGGCGAATATGGAGCATTAAAAGACTCAGGGACAAAGAGGAATGACAGATTTATTCCTACATTAGAAGAAGCCAGAGATATATTGCAGGCATCGGATATTACAACACAACGTATATATAATTCGAACTATCAGCCAGATCCAAGTGTATGGTTTCCTTATTATACAAATGGCTGTGTCAGAGATACGATTGACTTACCAACATATCTCAAAAAACCAAATTTTATGTGGGACGGCACTCAGCAGACAATTATTGATGCGTTTAATCACGGTGTAAATCTTGGCATATACAATGGTCATGGTCGTGTAGATGGGTGGATTGAATATGATTTTGACATTTATGCGTGTCAACATCTCACATTCACAAACTCAGCGCCATTGGTTTTCAGCATATCTTGTTCAACTGCAAATCATTGGTATTCAAATTGTCTTATAGCAGAATTATCTCGTCGCTCATCAGGAGCTATTGCAGCAATAGCTTCATCTAATCTCACATTTTTGGGCTGGAGTGATGCTCTTCTATTAGGACTGACAGATGCAATTTGGCCCAACAAATACACATTTAACGGGTGGTCTGAATCAAACAGAACTCCCATATATCGATTGTATGACATAATGACCGCGGCTCACACTCGCTTGGAAGAAACTCAAGGTGGCGGATATTGGGATTTTCCGGGAGTCATTGGTAGTACAAGATGTGATGAATATATTTACTATCAACGCGTAAACTTTCATGTGTATGGCGACCCATCGCTAAACTACAATGCCTTTTGTCCCACGGAATACAATGTCAGCCCTGTTTTGGGTAATAATAACATAACGTTAAATATCAGCAATTCAGACCTCCCGGCAAAAGTTGTGCTAAGAAACCTGCGGACAGACAAAATCCGTATGCGTATGATTACCGAAAGCTCTACAATTAATGATTGCAGGTTCTTTTTACCCACGGGAGACACAACCGAGATTACAATATCCGGTCCCAATAAGATACCTTACATTCAGAATTTTGTGGGACGTTCAATGCCACTGCAATCCGGCTCGATCACAAGCGTGACATACGACCGGACAACACAAACGGCAGTAGTCACATACACAAGCACTGCCAATCCGACGTTTAAGGTTTATGACTTTAACAACAACGAATACATTGTCAATTCCGAATTAATATCCGGAGAGAAAAAGGTCAAGCTCTATCTCAATGATGTACCAAACGGATTATGCGTTATTGCGATGATGATTAATGGAGAAAAAGTTGATACATATAAATTCACAAAGCTTTGATTATGAAAACGACATATAAAATAGCAGCAATCCTTGTTGCCGGTGTATTCGGCTACGCAAGCATGAGTGCCGAAGAAGAAGTTTATGATGTTGACGGCGTTAAATATAAGATTTTCACACAGGGCGATTATTATGGTAAGTATTATGGTGGAGCGTATGTAGCAGCAAACGAAGATGAGTCAAAAATATATTCCGGCAAAATTACCATTCCCGCCGAGGTAACACTGAATGGTAAGACTTATCCCGTTTGGGGCTTTGAAAAATTATCATTACATAGTGAAAATGAAACCAAAGACCTTGAGATAGTCTTACCCGAAGGGTTAAAAGTTTTTAGCGGGTGGCAAGCATTAACGGCGTCAGGCATAAAGCATATTAACATACCATCTACTGTTAAAGAAATATATTATTGGAAATATTATCTATCCGCTGTTGACTCTGTGCGTTTGCATGCCGAATTAATTTTAGAAGACTATTGTTATTTTGCAGCAAAATACGTTGAGATCGAAGATGGTTTTCGTTGGTTCGCGCATGGCACATTACGTTGCCTAAATGACACCTTGGTACTACCCGGCAGTGTTGATTGCGAGAGTTATGCCATTAGCGATAAGAATTTGAAATGCCTGCATATCACAAAATCCAAGACCGGTAAATCTCCCATATTCAAAAACCACTTTTTTACTGACTGCTTTAAAATCGAGAGTGTGATTTGTGAATACGAAGTGCCACCAACCGCCAATACACATGCCTTTATGAATGAAGGTGATAATGAGGAATTGGGTATCACCGGGCGCGCCACGCTCTATGTGCCGGCAGAGGCTATCGAGGCTTATCGCGCTCACCCCGAGTGGGGCAAGTTCAAGGAGATATTACCCATAACCAACGGCGTCTCCGATATCACTGCCGATGAGGCTGCCGAGGTCATCGCCACCGAATACTATGACCTGTCGGGACGGCGCCTGCAAGCCCCGGCAGAGAGCGGCATCACCATTGTTGCCACCCGATACAGCGACGGCTCGCGCCGCACCGCCAAACTCGCGAAGTAGACAATTTAACGAACAACGATAAACGAGGGCGCGTCATATAAATGCGCTCTCGTTTATTTGTGAAATTATCGTGACATTTTTAAGCATTTTGCCACAGATTTTAAGAAATGATAATTCAATTAATGTGTTTGTCACTTTTTTTGTATAACTTTGAGGCGTAAAAATATACGTCGTATGAATAAGTTAATACTCTTCACATTGGCACTCGCGACCACTATCGGCGCGTATGCGTTGCCGGCTGACAGCACAGCCAAAGACTCTGTGGGCTTTCAATTCACAGACATTCAAACAGTTCGCACAACTTCGGTTAAAGATCAAAACAAATCGGGCACTTGTTGGTGCTTTGCCGGAACATCGTTCTTTGAGGACGAAATCCTGCGCCAAGGCGGTGACTCTCTCGACCTGAGCGAAATGTTCACGGTGCGCCACTGCTATACAGGCAAAGCCGATCGCTTTGTACGCAACTATGGTCAGTGCTCATTTGCCCCCGGCGGCTCTGTGCTCGATGTGCCATATGTGTGGAAACGCTATGGTGCCGTGCCCGAAGAAGTATATGCCGGTCTCAAATATGGCGAAGACAAGCATGTGCACGGCGAACTTGACGGCATACTCTCGGCAATGCTCAAAGTTGTAGTATCAAAACCCAATAAAAAGATTACCCCCGTATGGCGCAAAGCCGTCGAGGGCGTGCTCGATGCCTATCTCGGCGAACTTCCAGAAACCTTCACCTACAAAGGTCGCCAATACACTCCAAAATCTTTTGCCGAGTCGTTACCCATAAATCTTGACAACTATGTGACGCTGACTTCGTTTACTCACCACCCCTTCTATGAGGAATTTGTATTTGAAGCCCCCGATAACTGGATATACGGCAAATATTTCAATCTTCCCCTCGATGAATTGAAAGCCGTCGTTGACAATGCCATCGCCAAAGGCTATCCTGTTGTGTGGGCTGCCGATGTCAGCGAAGGCGGTTTTAAATGGAACAAAGGCGTTGCGCTTATGCCCAAAGGCAAAACGGAGAGCGACATGGACGGCACAGAGCTATCACGCTGGGTAAAACTCTCAGACAAAGAGCGCACCAACGAAAAATACAACTTCACCGGTCCGGTCGAAGAAATCACAGTCACACAAGAGTTACGCCAAGAAATGTTTGACTCACAAGAGACCACCGATGACCACGCAATGGAAATTGTAGGCATTGCCAAAGACCAAGACGGCAACCGCTACTACAAAGTCAAAAACTCGTGGGACACCAACCAAGTGTATAATGGCTACATCTATGTTTCAGAGCCTTACTTCCTTGCAAAGACCGTCAACATCTATGTTAACCGCGAGGCAGTACCCAAAGACATTGCACGCAAAATCAAATGACAACGATAGGCATCATCTCCGACACCCATTCGACATGGGATGACCGGTATGTCACACATCTCGGCACTTGTAACGAGATTTGGCATGCCGGTGACATCGGCGATGATGACACGTTCCAAAAATTTTTGTCTATGGGACCGCGATTGCGTGCCGTCTGCGGCAATATTGACAGCGGTCTCGTCAGGCGATTATGCCCCGAGCGTCTCACCTTTGACATCGAGGGTGTCAAAGTGATGCTGACACACATCGGCGGATACCCCGGACATTATGCTCCCGGCATACGACACACTCTCATTGCTGAACAGCCCAAGCTATTCATCGCCGGGCACAGCCACCTGCTCAGAGTGATATATGATAAGGAACTTGATTTGTTACACATCAACCCCGGAGCGGCAGGCAAACACGGTTGGCAACGTGTGCGCACCCTCATAAGGCTCATCATTGATGGCTCCGACATCAGAGACCTTGAGGTCATCGAACTCGGAAAAACTTAAAATCTGACAATCACATACCATTCACCATCAATATACCTCATTTCAAAAAAACAAATTAATACATCTCAAACCATCGTGAAATTCCGCAGCTTTAAATCATCAACCATCGTCTTACTCTTCGTTGTCGCAATATGCTCGTCGATACCGGCATGCAAGACCACCGAGAAAAACTATCGTCAGGCATATGAGCGCACGATGACCGGCAGAGACACCACCATCATCGACTATGAGCAAACAGTGTATGGGCGCACGCGTCGACAGATGCGCCCCACCCCGATCATCGTCGGAGGCGACACACTCGATGCTCGTGTGCAGTGGGTGCGTGTCACCGATACGGCGTCGCCACAAAACACAACACTCAAACCATATATGATTGTTGCCGGCGAGTTCAAACAACTTTTCAACGCGCGCTCCATGCGCGAACGCCTCAATGATGCCGGCTATACAAATGCATGTGTCGTCGAGACCTCCGAACCATTCTATTACGTCATAGCACTGACTGCCGAGAATTCAACCGAGGCTCTGCTCGCCGTCAAACAACTGCGCGACAAACAACCGTTTCCACTGCGACCGGGTATGCCATATGTATTGCGCCCGGCAGGACTTTAATTAATTAAATTACATACCGGATATTATGGCAAACAACGACCCCCTGGCTTTTAAGCTCAAAATAGGCACAGAACTTAAATCACAGACACGCACGTATGTAATCAAAAATGTGCTCGGTTATGGCGGCTTTGGCATCTCATATATGGCGACGAGCGTCATAATGGTTGGATACATACCTCAAAAGGCGCGTTTTTGCATAAAAGAATTCTTTCCGCGCAACATCTGCAGACGTGGTTCAGACTCGTGCACGATGTGCTATAAACAAAACGACGAGCAAAAAATTGATGTGGCTCGCGCCGGATTTCTCGGCGAAGCCACCCGCTTGGCAAGCATACAAGGCAAACACCCGAGCATTGTGGCTGTCAACGAGGTCTTCGAACAAAATAACACCGTGTATTACGTCATGGAATACCTCGATGGTGGCACACTCGAAAGCTACGTTCAGCGGCACAAAAACAGAACCGGGCATCCGCTGTGTGAAGATGATATGCTCACAATCATGCATCCGATAGTTGCCGCCCTCGCCTATCTGCACAACAATCGCATCACGCACCTCGATGTCAAACCGGCAAACATTATGGTCGTCGAAGACGAAAACTCACGTCTGCGCCCGGTACTCATCGACTTTGGCTTATCCCGCCGTTATCAGGAAAACGGTTTGTCCTCGTCAGATATTGATGTATCAGGCTACTCAACAGGATATGCCCCACCGGAACAGTATTCAGACGTAACAAAATTTTCGCCTGAAATCGATGTTTATGCCGTCACCGCCACAATGTTGTATTGTCTCACCGGTGAGCACCCCGGTGATTCCATCGAGCTGACCCCTGATGGTATCGAACAACTCATCCCTCAAAACATCAGCCCACAGCTATATCAAGCCATAATCAAGGGCATGCAGCTCGAGCCCGAATACCGCTATGCCAACGCCGAGGAATTACTGAAAGCCCTGCCGACACCGCTCGACATACCGACGCCCATTGCAATCGAAAGAAACAAAACCAACGCAGAAACGCAGGCGACATCCGACACAACAGATATCAACAAACATAAAAACAGTCATAAAAACAAACCGGATAGGTCAGTCACACAAATCATCTCAAAAAACAAACGCAAAAAAACAATCTGGCGACTACTCTTCACACTCCCATTCGTCATCGCCCTGTTAGCCGCCATATTCTTTATTGTCACCGGTAAATCCCGGGCAGATACGGCTTATGACTGCAAAGCCCAAGACAACGGCTATCTGTTCACCGTCAACGACGTGCAATTCAAAATGATAAAAGTCGATGGCGGCACATTTATGATGGGCGCCGACTCAACCGAAACCGACAAGCTGCTTATCGATCGGTCTATGCCGGCAACAAAAATTCAGCTATCAGATTTTTACATCGGTGAAACCGTTGTCACACAAGGACTGTGGAAAGCCGTCATGGGACAAGACCCACCTCACACGAAACATCCCGGAGACAACTACCCCGTGACTGATGTCTCCATCGATATGGTTAATACTTTTATTGACTCCCTCAACAAAATATGCCGACAAGAGTTTATGCTCCCGACAGAAGCTCAATGGGAATATGCCGCACGCGGAGGCAATCATTCTGACGGCTACATGTATGCCGGCAGTGATGACATCAACGCCGTTGCTTGGTATCTTCATAATTCAGACAGCACACTGCACGAGGTTAAGAAGAAAAATCCCAATGAGCTCAAAATATATGACATGTCAGGCAATGTTTATGAATGGTGTCGCGATCAATATACCGATCGTTATTTTGACCGCATCAAAAAAGACCCGACAAAACTGATAATTAACGGCAAAGACACCATCGTTAAAGAACCGTTAATTGAAAAAGGCGATGACAACAAATATTCAAATCGCGGAGGAGGCTTCAAGAGCGAACATACCGTAAGTTGTCGTGTAAACTGCCGCAAGTACAACTCAAGCAGTAACAAACGTGATGACAACCTTGGCTTCCGCCTCGTTCTTAAAAAAGTCGCCGAACCGGTCAAAAAACGCCATTAATCCGACTATCAGACCATTGCCGAGCTATCGTCCGAGCTATCGTCCGCGATGTCCTCTGACTTACAAATATTAATCATAATGAAGGGTGCGCAAATCATCACGATAGCGCACCCTTTGACATTATTCCAAAACGCTTTACCGGCACCACAAAACAGCAAATTTCAAGCAAAAACTAAATTTTTATAGCAAATATCCAAAAATAACTTGCATATATCAGAATTTTGACAGAACTTTGTAGCGCATTTAACGACATAAATCAATTCTAATAGGTATTTCTTATGAAAAAAATCTCTACTCTTTTACTCGCGCTCGCCCTTCCCGTATGCGTATGTGCAAGCACTTTCAAGCCTGTTCGCTCGACAGACCTCCTCGTCAAAAACACAAGCAAAAGCCTTGTAACCCCCACCGAGGCAATCATCACACCCAATGCCGTTGCTAAAACAGATGCGGCAGCCACAACAATCACATGCACCGGAGAGTGTTCATTTGCATATTACGCCGAAACAGGCGATTGGTATTACGGTGCCATTGATGAAACCAAGACTTACGTTGTCAAACTTGACTACATTACCAAGTCAGAGGACAAAAAAGAAGGCACATTCACGCTATCAGACCTTGACACACAATATTCGGCACTCTTAGACTACACTTCAGGCTCAAAAGTCACTCTCACCTATGCCGAAGGTACGACATTCACAGTCAAAGTCTCAGATGATGACATTCTTTCAGTAACCGGCACCCTCGTGTGCAGCAACGGCAAGACATACACCCTCGCTGCCACTCACGACCTCAATGCCGTCTATGGCAACGAATATGATATGCAAGACGCCGATGTCGACGTATCATTCACCGCCGAAGAGACTGAAGTGCAACAGGGTGACGGCTATTTGTACGTAGAATGTAACAACGCCAAGAAAGAGACATTCGGTGCCGTTATTTTCCCAAACACCAACGCCGATGGAGTGGGCACATATAGTATCACTAGCGGCGGAGCTGCCGGCACAATACAGCCTGGCGACATCGATGACTCTTCGGTATATCCCACATTCTATGCCACGACAGATGACGATGGCTACCTGAATGTTCCCCTATTCCTCTGCACCGCCGGCACTGTCGAAGTAGCATACGATGACGCCAAAAACATCAAACTTAAAGTTGACGCCACCAACACATGGGGTCGCAAAGCCTCAATCAAAGTCAACTGGCTGGCAGGTGTCGAAGACATCATCGCCGATGCCGATGAAGCTCAGCGCGTAGAGAAAGTCATCGAGAACGGTCGCATACTCATCAAGAAAGGTGATCACAAATACAACCTCCTCGGCGTCGAAGTGAAGTAACCCACTTCACCGTTCACAAAGCATTTAGCTCACAAACACTTATACACAACGAGGGTGCGCAAACCATCACGGTCGCGCACCCTCGCCATATTCTGCCTGGCAGTCAATCACAACCATCACAAAGCCATTTCATCGTCTATAGACGACAAAAACCACCAAATTTTATCGTCTATAAACGACAAAATGATTACCTTTGCAATGAAAAAATGTTTTACCTTACAGATAAATATGACAAAGGATTTAATAAAACTACTCATATCAGAGTATCAGGCTTATGTGACTCATGTAGAACTGACCCCTCGTGACATAACACTCATGGAAGGGCAAAACTACGTGTTTGTTGGACTGAGGCATGCCGGAAAATCATACCTGATGTTTCAACGCATAGCGCAGTTGCTGACACAAGGACACAGGCAAGAAGATATTTTGTATTTCAACTTCGAAGATGACCGTATAGATTCATTGGAGGCAAGCGACCTTGACTTGATAAAAACTTGCTATGAGGAGATGTATGACAGTCGTCCCATATTCTTCTTAGACGAAATACAATTGGTTGATAGGTGGGAGAAGTTTGCTCGCAGGCTGGCAGACCAAAAGTACCAAGTATATATCACCGGCAGTAATGCCAAAATGCTGAGTAGTGAAATCGCTACCACACTTGGAGGCAGATATATGATACAAGAGGTTTACCCTTATTCATTTACAGAATACCTTAACGCCGGTGGCATCGATATGACAGACAAAAATGCACTTCACATTCATAGCAAAGATATTGTGAAATCGGCAAACAAATATTTGCAGTATGGTGGCTTGCCCGAAACTGTGGGGATGAGTGAACCTCGCCCGTGGATGAGCAACCTGTTTAGCAAAGTATTCTTCGGCGACTTAGTCGCAAGGCATAAGATTCGCAACGACTATGCCCTGCGTGTAATGATTCGCAAGATGGCTGAAAGCGTAAAGCAACCATTATCTTACAGCCGAATAGCACGTATCGTAAGCAGCACCGGCAAAAAGCTCAGCACAGACGCCGCAATAGATTACATAGGATATATGGCAGACGCTTGGCTCATCTTGCCATATGAAAATCTGTTCGGAAAATTGCAGGACAAAGAGTCCAACCGCAAATATTACTTCACCGACAATGGATTACTTCACCTTTTTCTTGTCGACGCCGACACCTCATTGTTGGAGAACATTGTAGCAATAACATTGAGGCGAAAATATGGCGAAGGATGCTACTTCTGGAATTGCAACAATTCAGAGGTCGACTTTGTTATACCTGAAGCTGAAATAGCAATACAAGTTTCCTATTCACTGTCAGACACAGAGACCTTAAAGCGTGAAACTGACGGATTGACAAAACTTGCCTCCACGCAAAGCATAAAACGCATGATGATTGTAACAAAAGATGAAGAAAATGTTATCGAAAAAGCCGGATATCAGATCAACATCACACCTTTATGGAAGTGGCTGTTAGAATATTCCTAACCACGCGTAAAAGTCTGCAATAATTCTGTTCCCCTCACAGGCACAAACCACTCAAACAGCCCATCGTATCGACATTACAACCTAATCGGCACACCAATGCCGGCGAACACACAGACACGATTCTCGCCTGCTTAAACACAGCGAGGGTGCGCAAACCATCACGATTGCGCACCCTCGCTATATTCTGTCTGGCGGTCAGTTTCAGATCACGATTTTCTTGCGATTTTGCGGCGACACAAGGATATAAACGCCGTGAGGCAAAGCCTCGCCGATTTCGGTTTCGTGCAATCCGCGTTTCACGACAATACCCTGTATGTTATACACGTCATAAACGCCGTCACTCTCATCGACACACACATTCTCAACTCCGCCATATTCAGAGATGAAGAAAAACTCTTTCCATTGGTCGGCAGCCTTATACGTGCCGATAGACTCCTTGGGGACAAATAACTCACACGTCCACTTGTTAATATCATCAAGAGCCTGAGTGCCACACGTGGGCGGCACGGCAGCAGTCGTTATCAACTTGGTCATCGCCGTGCAGTCCGAGAATGCCTCTTTGCCGATGGTTTTGACTCCCGAACCGACATGGAAATAGTCAAGAGAACTGCAACCGCTGAATGCCCAGTCGCCAATTTTCTCGATACCATCACCCATGGTGATTGACTTCAACCCTGTGCAACCATAAAATTCATTCTCGCTAATCTCTGTCTCTTTATCTGTGATAGTCACTTTCTCCAAACTTGTGTTGCGATAAAACGGAGAATAACCCTTGCCTGACGATGTCTGATACGCGATATTACCGCCAATATAGACGGTCTTTAGCGGACAGCTGTAAAACAGCGGCGATAAGCCATTCGAGCCAAGGCTTAGCTCGTCTTCTCTGTCCTCAATACACACGTCTGCCAATGACGTACAGCCATCAAAGACATAATCTTCGATCTTGGTCACATTTTTGGGGATAGAAATGCTCGAAAGCGACGAGCAACCATAAAATGTGCCTTTTTCTATCGTCTTTAACCCATCTCCAATTTTCGCATAAGCCAAAGACGAGCAGTCAGAAGATGCGTAGCTTCCAATACTTTCAACACCATTTGGTATTGTGACCTCATCCAATGATGAGCAACCCGAGAATGCATACGATCCAATACTCGTCAACGACTCACCCAATGTCACCTTGGTCATCTTTGAACAATCTTTGAATGCATAAGTGTCTATATTTTTTGCATTGATATCGGCACTCGTGATCGACGTGCAACCATCAAACGCGTGAGCTCCAATATTACCATCATAATTAACGATAACTTTGGCTATATGTGTGTTGTTATAACAAGTATATGGTTTGATATCTGTAATCGTCATTGATATACCCTTATAAGACACAGTTTTATTGAGTATTACATCCGTATTACCCGGATCATATGTACAATCAATCGCATGGCAAGTACGTTCCGATGGACTTACCGGAACATATCGTATCCCATCGACCTCGAACATAGAGCTGAGATACTGGTATTTAGTTCCACCCATCATATATTCGTTTGCATAATAGTCTTTTATGGAATTAACGTTTCCCATCCCATTTGGTAATGTATTAGGTAGCCATATGACTTTAGCAACAGATGCAGAATTGTATGTTTTTCCGTTATACTTATATCCAATAGCATAACTACCGATATTCTTAACTCCGGTTCCTATAATTAATGAGCTTAGTTGAGGACAGTTACCGAAGGCATAAGCACCAATTGAAGTAACTGAGTTTGGTATGGTTACAGAGATTAATCCACTGCAATCACAGAAAGCATTATCCGGAATCGTAGTGACTTTATCTCCTATCGTCAATGTCGTCAAATAGATACAACCGGAGAAGACGGGATAATTAGCAGAACCCATATAGGTACATCTTTCAGCATTAAAAACAACCGAAGTTAGTCCGGTACACCCATTAAACGCAAGCCGACCAATTGATCTAACAGCGTTCGGAATAACGACAGAAGTTAATCCTTTCCATGCCTCAAAGATACGAGTCGGAATTTTGGTTACGCTCTCACCTATTGTTAACGTCGCCAAGTTTGTGCAATCGGAAAATACAGGATAGCTAGAAAAGTCAATACTGTTACAGTTTTCGGCATTAAAAAGAACCGAAGTTAACCCAGAGCACTTTCTAAAAGCGTTTCCGCCTATTGTTGTGACAGAATTGGGTATTGTTATTGATGTCAAGCCTGAACAACTACTAAAAGCACTCTCACCTATTGTTGTGACAGAATTGGGAATAATTATAGATGTCAAACCTGAACAACCGCTAAAAGCGTACTCGCCTATTGTTGTGACAGAATTGGGAATAATTATAGATGTCAATTTTGAACAACTACTAAAAGTACCGGTCTGAATAGATGTTATCTTATCGGGAATATTAACAGAGGTCAAACATGAACAACCGCTAAAAGCATGCGCGCCTATTGCTGTGACAGAATTGGGTATTGTTATTGATATCAAACCTGAACAATCGCTAAAAGCGTACTCACCTATTGTTGTGACAGAATTGGGTATTGTCATTGATGTCAAACCAGAACACCCACTAAAAGCGTCTTCGCCTATTGTTGTAACAGAATTGGGAATAATTATAGATGTCAATTTTGAGCAACCACTAAAAGTAC
>CAVCBR010000057.1:0-560 GCA_963600695.1 bacterium | reverse complement strand
GGATAGATGTTATTTTGTTTGGTATATTAATGGATGTCAGACCTGTACAATTAAACGCATGACTCCCAATAGAAGTAACCGAATTGGGAATTGTTATTGATGTTAAGTTGTAACAATCCTCAAATGCAGATGTTCCTATAGTTACGACAGAATTAGGCAGTGACACAGATGTCAAACCTGAACAATCATGGAAAGAAGATCTTCCTATAGTGGTAATTGTTGCAGGTATAGTCACCTCAGTCATCCCAGGGCAATAACGAAACGCATAGTCATCAATGGCTGAAACTGTATATACAACGCCATCATAACTAATATTTTGAGGAATTATTATGTGTCCTGTGTATGCATTGTGGTTTTTACTCTCACTCGAATTATAGTATGTCACGATTGCCTTTTTATTACTTTTATCGAGATCGTAATAAATGGCACCAAGTTTACAATCGTAGGCTGAAACCTTTGTCGAAATGCACAATAAGGCACTCATCATCATTAATAATCTAAATACTTTTTCCATTTTACTTAATTGTTTGTTAATATTTTAGTTGATTACGCTTTAATAA
>CAVCBR010000056.1:0-13748 GCA_963600695.1 bacterium | reverse complement strand
GTTTTATGTTTTACAACAGGTTGTAGAAAGGGGCTGCGCCTATTTTGACACAGCCCCTTGTTTGTATAGTGACCGAACGATGTTTAGCGAACGATGAATTTTGCCGCTGCGTGCTGTCCGCTACCATTCAGCGAAACGACATACACGCCGCGAGACAGTGCCTTGATGTCGATGTCAGCCACATTGTTGCCGACAGTGCAATCAACTTTTTGTCCAAGGACGTGGCGACCGTCTATGCTGTGAACAGCCACATCTGCCACTCCGGCATTTGCAGCGTCAAATTTCAGGTGCAAAACCTCGCCGTCAAGCGCGACATCGAGCCGTGGCTCGGCAGTATCATCGACAGTGACATCTTCAACCCCTGTAAAAAAGTGGTAAAAACCATAAATCGGAGAGACATCGAGCGTGGCGTCGCTTTTGGTCTTTGATTCAAGATAAATTGTCGCCGATTTTAGTGTCAAAGGATAGCGATAATATTCTATATGCTCACCATTTTCAAGTAAGTCGAAATAATAATCGACAAAACCATAGTGATCGGGATATTCTCGTGTCACCGATATACTTTTACCATCGACATCCGATAACAACAACATAACTTTAGACACAATAACATCCTCATCGGGCATAGTGATATAATTTGATGGATACAAATCCAAACGCAACGAATCAGGTATGCCATACAGCCTTTTGTTAAGCGTGAGTTTTATGTTTGTGCCACGACCGGGAGTGAGGTCAAACTTAAAACTCAGACCGGTACTACCATTTAAATATTGTGAACCGGCAAAGGTCTTACTCTGCTCGTATGTTAAGTTTTTGACGGCTGAGGACTTGGTGACTTTGAGGTCTGAGATGTCTGCAAAATTGACAACTCGTCTGAGTTTATTTACCAACTCGGCGGTGACATCGATGCTTATCGATGACTCCTTGAACGTTGCCGTGAGTTTGGCTGTGCCGTTGGCAATACCTTTAATCATTCCCGAGGGTGAAATCTCGACTATACCTTCGGGCTCCACAACCCAGTCAAAGCCGGCAGGATCGAGGGCAATATCGCCCGTGGGCGTTTTCGTGTAGATGCCGGGAATAAGATGAGAATAACCGTCGACCAACAATGACGTGCGCGTAGCCACAACATTATCGATGTCATTTGTGGTGATTACCATTTCGGCGGTGCGTCCGTCTTTGATGGCAAGTATCCTGCCGGTGCCGGCAGTCGTCGATGAGTGAAAAATACCTTCACTGTCAACATGTCCTATCGATGGTGGCAGGCACATAAAATCACAGTCTTGAACATCTTGTTCCAAAGGCTCGTCATATTGGTTAAATGACATCACGCGCAACGGCACTCGCGCCAAGACGCTTGTCGTCAATGCCGGTATCGAGAACGTCATATGATCAACATTGTTATCTGTCGGAGCCGTGGAAACGGCGAGCATGGCATCTTCGACAGGGCGCACAGATCCGCGACCGGGAAGGTTCAACATCTGCTCATCGATAACGATGGCAGCCGAGCCGCCGCTGTCAAAGTTCACAACGTCCCAGGCACCATGCTCCACGAGCCATGCCGACAATTCTATGCAGTCTACACCAACACTCGACGCTGACATCTCGGTGGTCACGATATAGAGCTTGGTCTTGTCTTTTGAGATACCTGCCATAACGCGCGATGACTTTTCATACTCGCGACCATTTTCAAAATTATTAAACTCACCCTCGTGCAAAACACCGTCATGCACTATCGACGGATAGCCGTGGAAGGCATTGAGTATGCGTTGCGGAGCCGTGCCCCAACCCGTGCTTCTGAACTGCTGTGTGACCAAGAGCGTTTTGCCGGTTTGCAAATGACTCTCCAATGTTGTGCGCTTGTCACCGCGCAAGAACAAAACATAGTTGCCGTTGCTTGTCGATATCGGGCTTGTGCTGATGTCTTTAATAAGACAGCGTGTGGGCTGTCCGTTAACGCGCCATTCTGATAACGGGCTGAGAGACACATATAAACCATCTTCGGTGATGTCGCGCGAACTCAGACGATTAAACAAGATGCAGTCGCCATTGACGGCATCGGTGCGTGAGTTATAATAGTCAATGTCGACCGAGGT
Source organism: bacterium (assembly GCA_963600695.1). GTDB lineage: Bacteria > Bacteroidota > Bacteroidia > Bacteroidales > Muribaculaceae > CAG-873. The sequence goes on along the minus strand of CAVCBR010000056.1, from coordinate 11,652 downwards.
GCCGTCTTCGGCAGAAACATGAGCATCAAGATCGGGATAGAACACTTCGGCTTTCTTGTCATCGGTGATAGCTAACAGAGAGCGTCCCCATTTGTTCCATGTCACCTCGCCTTCGCTGACATTCAATCCGATACACACACCGGGATCATACATAAAAAAGTCATGATTCCATGCCACTCTCACTTGATGACCCTCGCGCGAATTTTCACGATAATGTGTCATCACGTCCCAACGCTTATCGTCGGGGACGGCATGGCGACTCTGCACTTGCTCTATTTTTGCGTGAGGATTAGTCAAATCAACCTCAACATTCCACAAAATCAGAGGTTTGTCGTGATAAATGATTTTTGTGTACTTCATTCCCGGACCCACCATATGGCATGCTATGGTGTCAGGCGTGCCCCAATCATAAGTCAGGTCTACGGCTCGCGCGTCCAATACCAATGACAGAGCAAAAACTAACAGAAGGCTAAGCTTTTTCATGTGTAGTATTTATAAAAGTTGAATTCAGTTTTGGCAAAGATACACAATTTCTCATAGGTTTTATGTATTTTTGCGCAAAAATAGTTTTTATAACATAATGATACCCTCCCGTTTTAAACAGCTCGGCGTGATTTTGCCGATAATTATCTTAGTGGCGCTGATTGTCGTGCGCTATGTCAACATCAATAGTCGCTCACAGCTGCACTCAGACGAGATATTCTCGGTGATGCTTGCACGCCACAACATGGCATACGTCACACCGCTGCCGGCAGACACCGTGCTGACAGGCGAACAAATAAAACACAATCTTTTGACAGACAACTCTCTCGGCGAGGACATCGCGGGTCTCTACACCAACAACCTTGACGCTCCCCACGCCTCATTATACTATATGGCACTGAGAGTGGCTCTCATCGGACAAGACGGTTTTGACGCCGGCGATGTCGCTTATCGCGGAGGCGTGCTTAACATATTGTTCTTCATAGTCTCATTTATCGCTGTCTGGCGGCTGTCGCGACGGCTGTTTGTCGGCAAATATGCCGATTATATCATTGCCGCCGTGATGTGCGTGGCTTTTGGCAACGCCATGGCGATACAAAACACTCTGCTTGTGCGTGAATATCAGATGGCAGAAATGTTTATCTGCCTGTTCACATACGCCTCGGTCATCATTACCTCTAATATTTCGGAACATATTAAAACCGGGTGGAAGACATGGCTGTGCCTGTCGCTGACAATCGCCGGCTGCATATCCACCGGCTATCTTAATAGTGTGTATGTGGCATTTGTATTACTGTGCATGTCACTTCTCGCGATTGGAAAGAAACAACCGCGAACAATACTCTGTTTCCTTGGCGCAGGCGTGGCAGCTGTCGCCGTCTCATTTTTGATATATAACGGGTACTTCAACTTCTTAACACATAGCACTATCCACACCGAGAGAGCATTCGCATCATCAAAAGGTGTCATGGCATTGGTGTTTAAGCGCGCGCTGATACGCAACGGCTTGTCATTGATAGGCATTATCGTGTTAGCCGGCGTGTTTGCCCTCGCTCTCTGTGGCAAAGATCGTGGTAAAATATTCACCACACGCGTGATGTGGTGGCTGCCTGTTGTCGCCATGGCTACGATGTGCCTGATAGAATATGCCTCGGTGCTCAAAGCCCTGCGCTATGTCTATCCGTTTGTTCCCGTTGCCGCGCTCACGGTGGGCATAGGCATTAATGCACTAAAACCACGTTACGGTCAAATTGTCGCCATATTCTTCGCGGTATACATGCTTATGCGCTCATTCTTTATCCCCGTGGTGCCTGATTATGGCTGGACACAACGCGCGCCATATCTCAGCCGCGGAGCCGTGATGTATGCCCTAAATCCCAACGAATTGCCACAAGTGGCACCCATGCTTAATGACACGGCGCACTATTATTTTGCGTCAACACCCGCGGCTCTTGCCTCTCATTACAAGCCTATTGTCATCAACGATACAACGACACGTCAATATGCCACAAAAATTGCCGGAGACTATGCCGCCAACGACATACCCATCGTCTCACGCGTGCGCCCACAAGGCGTCAATGCTCCCGTCGGCTTGGTACTCACCGGACCGCTAAAACTCTCGGGTGTGATACGCGACGTGGTGAAAGAGAGCGAAGCCACCTCCCCCTCGCCCTCAAAATAACCCCCCACCGACCCAATCCTTCCAATCCTTCCAATCCTTCCAATCCTTCCAATAATTCCAATAACTCCAATAACTCCAATAACTCCAATAACTCCAATAGCTCCACTAGCCCATCATACCACACAAAAACCGCCCAAAATCACCGATAAACGATTGACTTTGGGCGATTTATTGCGTGAGCGGTAAACGGGGCTCGAACCCGCGACCCTCAGCTTGGGAAGCTGATGCTCTACCAACTGAGCTACTACCGCATTGCTTGGCACATTGCTTAAATGTGCCGCCTAACGCTTTGCAAAGTTACAACTTATTTTGTAATTGCAACGATTTTTTAGTGCTACTTGCGACGGCGCACCGAGCGAGTGGCTGATGACGAACTATCGCTCTTGGGCTTAGACTGTTTGACTTTTTGAGTTTTAGTCTTCTTGGTTGTGCGCTTGGTTGTGCGTTTGGTCGATTTATTATTGTCGTCAGCCGAAGACTGATCAACGGCTTCGGTCGAGCCGCCTGTCGATACCTCGGCTTTGCCGGCTGCCAATTCTTTATTCTTTTTGTCCTTACCGCCGTTTATCACATCTTCGCGGTCGGGAACCCACAGCTTGTTCTCAAAAGTTTCGAGGCGGTTTTGTATGCTGTCTTGTGCGTGTTTGAGTTGCTCGGGCTCGGGATAGATCTGAGCCATAGAGCGGTTGCGCAGGTTGCGAGTCTTGTATATCTCGCCCTTATACATCGTCAGATTGAAGAAGTCGTCATATGTGGCTGTGGGGATATTGTTGTCATCATTGACAAATATCATTTGTTGTGCCAACCATGGACGCAAATCGCTGTATTTAAGCCAAAACATAGGATATTTGATGGCTTCGCCGCCAAAATCTCCCGAACGGTGTAGCACGGGGCAGATGGCTTCGACTATGGTTTTCATACGATTTTGACGCGTGTCAAACTCCCAACGCTCGATGATGTAGTAAGAGAGAACCTCGTTTGTGGGCACGTCTGACTCGTTGATGACAAAACGCGGATTTTTCTCTGTCGACCCTTTGGCATCGGTATATATGATGTGAAAGCGGTCAAGCAGGTCTTTGACTTTGATGCGGTATTGATCTGTAAACACCTCGCGTCCGTCGAGATACTCGTATGCTGCTATCTGGTTGTTGGCAAGGAGTCTCATAATGATACGGAAGAGGTTTTCTTGTCCGTCGATGGTCTCCTCGGGATAGTACAATGCCGCGTTGGTATCATTGTCAAGATCTATCTGGCGATAAATGACGCGCATCCATTGGCGGTCGGCATCGGTGATTGAGGCGCCGGCATCGTCATAGTGGTTTTGCATACGCGGAGTGACTCCGGGCGCACCGGTCTGTGCGTTGCGCGTGCGGTCACCCGTGGTGCGACGGGTGACACCGGTCGTCGTTTGTTGTGCTATGACTGACACCGCTGTGGTGAGAGTGATGATTGAGTAAATCGCTATGCGTTTTATTTTGTTCATCTTGTAGATTTGAGTTTGTTACGTTGTTATGGTTGCGTAGAGACGATGGTCTTGTTATCCGATTATGACCTCCATAGGAGACAGGTCGCGAGTGATACCGTCGGGACCGATGGCTTTGATACGTGTGATGAAGAACCGTCCGCCTCGTTTAAGACGTTGGAATGCCTGTTTCTGTCGCCCGGAGAATGATGAGCCGTCGCTGACTTCGGGTATGGCATTGCCCATAGAGTCAAAAGTCACTGTCTCAAAGCTGATGACACGGAATTTCGTATCGAGAAGTCCGTCATCGATGGCGGCTTCGAGTCCGGGAGCTGCCAAAAGCAGCGTTTTGGAGAACGGACGTCCGCCCTTATAATGGCTCGTCGAGCCTTTGTCGGCGTATGAGATATATGCCGTCGGATCGGGCAGCTTGCGCACACGGAATGTCGTTGTCGCCACTGTTGACGAGCGTCCGTCTATCGTTGCCGTGACGGTGATGACGGCGTCTTTACCCACGGCTGTCGGGCGTGCTACCCAATGGTCTCCCGAGCGCACGAGCGAGCCACCGCTCATCGATGCCGAGATGTCGTTCATCGGTACGCCGGGCACTGATATTGATATGGGGTTGTCGATGCCGGCATACAGAACGTTCATCATCGTCGCCGACACCGTTGCCATCGGCTCGATGACGGTGTATGACGAGGTGAAATCGTGGCGTGTCGTTGTGCCGTCTCCGTGTGGCACTTGTATATATCCGTTATAGGTGAATGTGCCGGTCGAGCCGACTCCCACGGTATATAGCCCGTCGGTGTTGGTGAGCTGATGCCCGCCGACAAATATCTGAGGTCGTGCCGTGGTGTCAACGGCGGCAAGAACAATGTTGGCTTGATATTGTCCGCCGCGCATAACAAGTCGTGACTGAGGTATGACAAACGCTTGCAGGGCATTGACGCGCACGTCACCGGCATCAACCTGTGACAATAACGTTGAGAGCGCCTCACCCTCGGCATAGAGTATGTCGTTTTGGAGCTTTGACAGCAGTGTCACGGCTGCGACTACCGGCTGTTGGTCAAATTTTGCTTCTTCCCAAAGTTGGGGCGCGAGTTGACCTTGGCGTTTTATGGGGGCGGTTGACAGAGCATCGGCTACATTGGCGGCTTTTTTCTTGTCGCCTATGGCACTGACAATATACTGACGATATTTGTCGATGCTTTGACGAAGGTGCAGACCGTTTTGACTGCCGGGAGCCAACATCACCACCGATGCCGACTCGAGATCGTCACGGTTCAGTATGTTTGTAGGGTCGCCGTCGACTCCGTCTGCCTCATGCACAATAGCCAGCTTGAATGAGTCTATCAAGTTGTATATCTGTGATGTGGCTTTGCGAACTTCTGACGCTTTGTCGAGCCATGGCTTGCCTTTCTCGGGATTTTGTTGGGCAAACGACTCGAGGCGGCGATATATGTCCTCATTACGTGCGCTGACGTTTTGATTTGAACGTGACAGACCTTCGTGCACCTGTGTGAAGCCGTCAAGGACATCTGACGACACGTTGAGAGCAAGCATGGCTGTGAGGACGATATACATAAGGTTTATCATCTTCTGCCTTGGTGAAAGTCTGTTGTTGTTTGCTCCCATCGATTATTGTATTGTGTCGGGTTGACGATTTTCTGCTGTGGGCTGAGCGTTGCCGGTCATTGGCTGACCTTGGGGCATCATGGGATTGTACATGTTTATGGTCATCGCCGTGATCATCTTTTCGTATACGGCATTGAGTTGTTGCATGTAGCGAGCCATCTTCTCGGTCTCTTCACAATAGCGTGCCGATTGTGCCGAGCTTTTTTCATACATATCGCGTATGTCTTTGATACCTTGGTTGACTCTGTCGATGGCATCAAGCTGAGACGATATGCTTTTGAGCTGTATCTCGTAGATGGTGTTGAGCCCTTGGATATTGCGCGAGAGGTCACCCATCTGCTCAACATATCCGGCTGACGAGCGAGTGATGTTTTCGGAGTTTTCGGTGATCGTGCGATATGACTCGAGGAGTATCTCTGACACGCGATTGAGTGCCTGTGTCGATTCGCGCAGCTGAGCCATCTCAGTCGTTATGCCGTTGAGCTGTTCGAGATAGTTGTCGGTGGCTGTGGCGACGTCTGCCGCCGGAGCCGGAATGTTTGTCTCGGGTGTCGCCGGGACTGACTCGGCGACGGTCGATGTGCTGTGCTGAGTTTCAATCGGTGCCGACTGTGCACCGGTGTTTTCTGCCACGATGTCATCATCACCTGTGATGATGTTGGCGTCGTCATCGATCGTGGTGTTGATGGGGAGTTCGGTACGGTCATCTTCATCGTGACTGTCGAGCACGGGGAACACTTCTTCCCATTTATATTCGCGCGGTGGACGGTCAAAGGCTGTGAGCACGAACATTAATACCTCAGTGCCCATACCTATCGACAACAGCATGTTACCGCCGGGGAGGTGAAGAATTTTGAACAGCGCACCCCAGATAACGACTGCGGCACCTATGGAGTAAGCAAAGTTAAAGAATCGTTGTCCTTTTTCGCTTGATATGAAATTGCTTTTGCGTTTTCGTTTGGCTGACATTGTCAAGTATAGATGAAAATGTTATTTTTTAGATGTCTTTTGTCCGCGAGCAAAACCGATTTGTGAACGCACGCAACGGAAACCGATATACGAGCGTTGTTCGTTTTGATATTCCCACATGCGCAGGTCGGCGCGAATGTTATGTGCCACGTCTTTCCACGAACCGCCACGTATGATTTTGCGTTTCATGCGATATGGGTCTTCTTTGGCGGCATAATAGCGATATTCGGGATTGAGGTCTGAGGTGACTTTGTCGACAGACTCGATGAACGCCGTCGATGTCCACTCGCTGACATTACCCGCCATATCATAGAGACCGAAATCGTTGGGGGCGTATGTGCCGACACGAGAGGTGATCACGTGTCCGTCTTTCACATAGTTGCCCTCCTGAGGTTTGAAGTTGGCATAGAAGCAGCCTTTATCATCAGACATAGTGAGGTCGCCGTTCCAAGGATATTTGTTGTCGTTGTTGCCGGCGCGAGCTGCAAATTCCCATTCTGCCTCGGTGGGCAGGCGGTAAGGCTCGACATAGACACCTTCCTTGCCGAGAGCGCGACGCAGGTAGTCTGTGCGCCAATTGGCAAAAGCATTTGCCTGCTCCCAGCTCACACCGACCACCGGATAATCCGAATAGCCGCCGTGGGCGAAATATAAGCGCACATAGGGCTCGTTGTAGGCATTTTCAAAGTCATTGACCCATGCCGTGGTGTCGGGATAAACATTGATGATATAGGTGTTCACAAAGTCATAATCACCGGTGAGTCCGCGTGTGATGGTTTCGCGTACGATCTCGCCCTCATCGTTGAAGTATGCCGTGTCTTTTGATATCTGAGGCACGGTCGTTGGCGTGGGGTGATCGGTATTATAATCGCGACGACGCGGGTCGAGACGATGTTTGCGCTTGGCAGCCTCGGTGTGATTATAGATTTCATATCTGTAATTGAGCTGCGTGGCGTCAAGCTCTTTGACTCCGGTTATGGGGTTTGTGCGATACACACTCTGTATGGCGCGAGCCTCGTCCTCGTTGGGATTGCGCCATGGTATAGGCTTGTTCCAATTCAGATGCGGCGTCACGGGGTTGCCCTCGCGATCTTCTTCAATCTTAAATTCTTCGTTACCGCCATAGGCAGGGTCGGCGAGACGCTCGCGGATGATGGAGTCGCGAACCCAAAACACAAATTGCTTGTATTTTGCGTTGGTGATTTCGGTTTCGTCCATCCAGAATCCGTCAACAGAGATGCCGCGTGCCGTGGCTTCGATGTTCCATAAGCTGTCGGCTTCGCCCGGACCGACTTTCATCGAGCCGCGATTTACCAACACCATGCCGTATGGTGTCGGCTCTGCCCATGACGAACCTCCGATGCCGGTCACTTCACCTCCGGCGGCACTGCGTGAACCGGTGGCACACGATGCGATGACAGCACCGAGTGTCAGACAAATGGTAGCAGCGATTTTGGTTTGTTTGTTCATATTATCGTTATATGTTGTCTTTTGCGTTGAGTTTACCGTATTTTGATTTATTGGTCGGCAACACGCTTACATAATGCGTATCGCCTTATGCTTATTCTTGTTCTTATCGCCGAGATTAAGTTTCAGACTATATCCCACAAATATCTCGTGAGAACCCGATGACGCCTTGGCGATGGCTGATGTCGGATAGTCATAAGCATAGCCGATGATGATGCCCTTGATTTCGGCGGCTATCGTGGCATAAACGGCGTCGTCATAGCGATAGCCCACGCCGAATGACAGAAAGCGGTTATATCGGGCGCGTGCCGTGATCTCACCTGTCGTAAACGTAAAGTCACTCTTGACCAAGACTGACGGCATCAATTCAAATAACGTATTTTTTATCGGAATATTGCATCCGCCCATAAAATACAGCGTTCGCCCGGTCTTAAACTCATAGATGCGCTCATTGCCGGTTGCTCCCGATGAGCTTTCCGAGTTTAGCGTGACTGCCGGCGAATTGAGGTGCGTCATCGAAACACCCGCCCAAAACAGCTTGTGCTTGTACCACACGCCGGCTGAGAGGTCGAGGGCTGTGCCGTGAAGGTCTTGTGTCGGTATGCCGTCATCGCTGCCCTGATGATAATCATCGTTGTCGGGAGTGACAACCTCCGAGCCTTTAAACGATTGGTCATACATGCCTATGCCCAACGCCGCCGTGAACTCGCCACCCCATTTTTTAAACTTATAACCGATTTGACCGTTGAGGTTTAACGTTTTATACAAACCGATGCTCTCTTGGTTGAGAACGATGCCGGCACCAAATCGTTTGCCAAAAAGTTTAAAGGGCATGTCGGCAGTGCCGATAAATGTTTTCGGCGCATTATCGATGCCCACCCATTGCAGACGACCGCCGGCGCGTATGCGCAACAAGTCGGTCTGTCCCGAGGCTGCCGGGTTATAGTATGTCGGCACCTCATAGTATTGCGTGAATTGCGCATCTGTCTGAGCCACACCGCCAACGCTTGCCATAAGTGATATGGCAAGGATAGCGAAACGATTTATGAGATGACGCAGGGTAGGGTATTTCATGCCTGAGTGATTGTTATTCAAAATAGAACGTCAGCACGATCATCTTTGATGTCGCCTTAGTGATTGATTGGGTGAATTTAAGTTTGCCGGGGTCATCGGCGAGGTCTGGGCGGTCATGCTCCAAAACATCGTTGAGACCTAAGCAAAACTTGATTTCGGGATTGAGCTTGAAGTATGGCAGGTAGAAGTCACAGCCAAAACCCACCGACAAGTAAAATTCTGACGATTTGAGCTTTAATTCGTCTGAACGCTTCTTTGCCACATCAAACGTGGGCATAACGCCTGCCACCATATACGGACGACAGTTGCGATAACGCAATGCCGAGTACTTCACATCGATGGGTGCGACAACGTATGCCGATTTTATGTTTTGACGCGCCTCATTGCCGTGACTGGTGTCAAGCATACGCACATCGCGATTGCCAAAATACATGCCAGGGGTCACGCGCAACGAAAAATAGTCATTGAGACGCAAGTCGAACAAGCCGTTGACACAAAACCCCGGAGAGTATGACGGCTGTTCCATAAACCACGTCTCGCCGTCTTCGGTGGTGAAACCATTGTGCGTGAAACGGATATTCTCGGTGTGGACGCCCACCGAAAATCCCAAATGCCAACGACGCAAATCGGCATACGGACGATTTAACACTTTGTCGTTAAACTGTTTCGCCCGAGCGTCAAATGCTGTCGCCAGCAGCACAGCCATAAGTAATATGTTGATAATACGTCTCATTACACATAATAACGCCGTGTGTTTGCGCTTTATTGTGCTGCTTATGTCTTTTTTGAAACAGATTTGGGTTTTGTCATTGAATAAAAAATAGTTAAATTTGCAGTGTGTTCGCAAAAGTGTCTGACGACCACTCGCGCGTTACATAAATTTTATAATCTGTCAAAACCCAACAAATCAATTTGTCGCAATGACAATATCCTCCGAAAAACTTAAAAACGCCCTGCCCGCGGGTATGACGCTGACCTCTCCCAACGGAAAGTACACGATACGTCAGGTGCTCGGTGTCGGCGGCTTCGGCATCACCTACCTCGCCGACTATCCGGTAAAGGTGATGAATATCGAGACAAAAGTGCCGGTGTGTGTCAAGGAATTTTTTCCGAGTTCGCTCTGCGAGCGTCTTGACGGCACTGTCACAATGTCCTACTCCAACCCCCTCAAAGACCAAGTCGAAAAGTCGCGCCGTGACTTCATGGGCGAGGCTCGCCGTCTGAGTGCGCTCGCCGGCAAACACCCCGACATTGTTGCCGTCAACGAAGTGTTTGAAGCTAACAACACCGCCTATTATGTCATGGAATATCTTGACGGACAGTCTCTCGACAGCTATGTCAAGGAGCGCGGACATCTCGATGAGAAAGAGATGATGTCGCTGATGTATGACATCGTGGCAGCCGTGGCATTTCTGCATAAAGAGCGTGTGACACACCTCGACATCAAGCCCGCCAATGTGATGATTGTCGCCGGCGATGGTGACAAAAAACGCCCCGTGCTCATTGACTTCGGGCTCTCAAAACACTACAACCCCGACGGCTCGGCAACATCAACCATCAACTCTCAGGGATACTCTGACGGCTTTGCTCCCATCGAGCAATATCGCGGCATCACGACATTCTCGCCGGCGGCAGACGTCTACTCGCTGGGTGCCACGATGATATATTGCCTCAACGGCGAGAGACTCCCGGCGTCATTAGACCTCACCGATCAACGCGTCGCCGCTTACATTCCCGATTGGATATCGCCATCGCTGCGCAATGCCCTGACTCATGCCCTTGCCATTCACGCCGACAACAGACTGAAAGATGCCGGAGAACTGATGCGACTGCTCTCGGCATCTGCCGAAGAGAGCACACAAATGGTCGTGACCCCCGTCGTCCCCGAACCCGCCATAGACCGCAGTGTCAAAATCGACAAGAAAACCGCCAACGCCAACAAGGCAAACGACACAGACACAGCCAAAAACACAGCCAAGGAGACCGTCAAAGAAGCCGTCAAGGATACGGAAATCGTCAAGAAACCGCTCGCGACAATCAAAGAGACTGTTGCCGACACAGCCGCTGATGCCAACACAGATACAGACATCAAAGGTCTGACTATCGAAGACGATGAGACACCACACAAAAAAGGAAAAGGCAAAACAGCATTCATAATCATCTTCTTAGCACTCGTTGTGGGCGTGGCTGTCGCCATAAGCATAGCCGGTGGAAAAGGTAAAGGCAAGGCTGCAACAGACTCGACATACATCGACACCACAGCAGTACAGGCTGCCGAGTCGCCGATGTCTGTGGTGTCGATGGACTACAAGATGGGCAAAAAATATAATACGCGCTACGAAGGTGCTGTCGATGAAGAAAACAAGCCTGACGGCTATGGTGTGGCTGTCGGTATTGACGCAAAAGGCAACGAGACCGGCGTGCGATATGAAGGCTATTTCATTCACGGCGTGCGCCAAGGCAACGCAACCTTCGTTGATGACGATGGCAGCAAATTTGTGGGCACGTTTGACAACGACAAAGCCTCTCAGGGCATAGTCTACTTTACCGACGGCTCGCGCTTTGAAGGCGTCATCAAAAACGAAAAAACGTGGAGCGGCACCTACTACGATGCCTCCGGCAAAACATACACCGTCAAAAACGGCATCTTCCAATAACCGCCCCTCCAACCCCGTCTCCCATCTCCCATCTCAATAAATAACGAAGGTCAACAAACGACAACAAACGACAAGGGTTGTGCCGTAATTAATGTTTTGCGGCACAGCCCGTCTGTGCGATAGGGTAAAAGTGGCACAAGCCAAATATTCGGTGCATGGGAAATTTAGAAAAGTGTTAAATTTGCGGAATGAAAACAGAAGATGCTTTTTGGATGTTCCTG
>CAVCBR010000055.1:0-14513 GCA_963600695.1 bacterium | reverse complement strand
GTTTTATGTTTTACAACAGGTTGTAGAAAGGGGCTGCGCCTATTTTGACACAGCCCCTTGTCGTTTGTTGCCTTGGAAGGATTCGAACCCTCACAGGCGGAACCAGAATCCGACGTGCTACCATTACACCACAAGGCAATTTTTCCGACTGCAAAGGTATATTGTTTTTTTCAGATGCCCAACAGTTTTGCCGATTATTTTTTTAGCAGCCTATCCTACAACAATTTATCATTTCAAATTATAACAACACTCGCAAATAAAAATCACTATTTTAGGGTATTGTGGAGTTTGTTTGATCGTGATAATTTTGCAGCGTCATCATATCACAGTGATGACGACAATATATTAATAAGGTGTAATTTCTAAATTATTTGACTTATGAAAATGTTAAAATGCAAAATCGCCGTACTTTGGACGGCTCTCATGTGTGGCTATGCCCTGCATAATTTGACAGACTTGATGCCTGTGTTTTGGAATGTTAAGGTCGCCGTTGATACCTCGGGGTGTGTGCCTGTCGGGTTGTTGATGTTTATGATGTGTATCAGTTTTACGATACCGGTTGTGGGTATTCTGTGCACATTTTGCGGCAAGCGTCCGTGTCGCATTGTCAACGTGGTGTTGGCTGCACTCGTGACGGCATTTAACGTGTTTCACCTCAGCGAATTTTTTGCCGATTTCAATGCCGTGCAACTCTTCATCTTGCCGTTCATCTTGTTAATAAGTGTGGTTTTGTTTATTCTCTCATGCCGCTTTGTGAAATGCAAATGTAACCACTGTGACTGTGGTGATGATTGCACCTGTGGTTGCAATGACACCTGTGACTGTGGCACAGACTGCAAATGTGACGATGACAATGATTGCGGTTGCAAGAGTGATACCGGCTGTGATTGTGGCACAGACTGCAAATGTGACGAAGACAATGATTGCGGTTGCAAGAATGATACCGACTGTGATTGTGGCAAATAACACCGATTGACAAAAATGTGCCAATAAAGCTAAGTGTTAAAAATGTTAATTTTTAGCTTTACGCAAAAGTTTTTATCAAAAATATTTGGTGGTAAAAACAAATCGGCGTAATTTTGCACTGCTTTTAGCACGAAAGTGTTGAGCACATAGGATAGTCTTATGGTGTAATGGTAGCACAACAGGTTTTGGTTCTGTTTGTCTAGGTTCGAATCCTGGTAAGACTACTCTCATAAGGAAGTGAAATTTGCGTTTCACTTCCTTTTTTTTGTCTTGTTTTTTTTGCCATCTTTGCAGAATTGATTAATTTTACCGCCCCAAACAAAGGCGATGCGCGTGGCATCGCCATATTTTTCTGTAATAAACTTAACCCTTAAATAATTGACATGAATATAGTCAGATATTTTAAATCTATGTCTGTGGCAGTGCTGATGCTTGCATCAACAACGGCTTTTGCCGCCGAGCCCGACGGTTATTATTCTTCGTGTGAAAACAAAAACGGAGCTGCTCTGCTGTCGGCTCTGTGTGCCGAGGTCGGTCCGCATACCGCAGTATCTTACAATGGTTTGTTTCAGGTGTATGCAACATCTGACGTCAAAGCCAACGGCAAAATTTGGGATATGTATTCAACAAAAGAGTGGAACGTATCGGGACCGCGATGTGGCAATTACTCAAAAGTCGGCGATTGCTATAACCGCGAGCATTCGTTTCCCAAAAGTTGGTTTGGCGATGCCAAGCCGATGTACACCGACGCCTATCATCTCTATCCCACTGATGGCAAAGTGAATGGTCAGCGTTCCAATTTCCCTTATGGCGAATGCGCCAACGGTACTACCTTACCGTCTAACGGCGGTGTCGATGCTCTCGGTCGTCTCGGTACGAGCACTTTCACCGGATATTCGGGCACTGTGTTCGAGCCGGTTGATGAATATAAGGGTGACTTTGCCCGGTCTTACTTCTATATGGCGGCAGCCTATAACGACAAAATCGGCGGTTGGAACTCGCCAATGCTCGCGAACAATTCTTATCCCGCATTCTCATCGTGGGCTATCAACCTGCTACTCAAATGGCATCGTCAAGACCCCGTGAGCCAAAAGGAGATAGATCGCAATGAGGCTGTCTCTGAGTATCAAAAAAACCGCAACCCCTTTATCGATCACCCCGAACTCGCCGAGTATATTTGGGGCAACAAGAAAGACCAATTGTGGTCTCTTAATATCACCGAGGACCCGGTGCTGTCACTGCCGGTGACCGGATCAAAAGTTGATTTTGGCATGGTCGCCGTCGGTCACGATCGCTCTCGCGAGATAGTCGTCAAAGGTTCGAATATCACCGAAGCCGTTTCTGTATCCGTCACCGGTGGCGATTTTAAGACCTCAGTGACAACCTTAGACGCCGCCAAAGTAAATGCAGTTGACGGCGCAACGCTCACCATCACCTGCAACGCTCAAAGCACGGGTATCAAAAACGGCACACTGACAATTACCGCCGGAGAACTCAAATCAACCGTCACGCTTGTTGCCAACGCCATCGACGGTCTGCCGGTTGCCGCCGCCACAAATATCTCTGACGAGTCATTCGTTGCCAACTGGACATACGTCAGCGATGAGGATGCCACCGGCAATTACACGCTTATCGTTCTCGACAATGCCGGCAACAATGTTGACGGATACCCCAAAGCTGTCAATGCCAAGAAAGAATCTTATCTCGTTGACAATCTGACACCATCGACAACTTACACCTATCAACTCAAAAGTCAGGCTCTGCAATCAGATGTGATCAGCGTGACCACCGCCGACCCGATACCGTCAATCGAATTCCTATATGACGGCACACTTATGCTTGAAACTCAACCGGGCACACCTTCTGAAGCTGCCGAACTTCTTGTTGAGGTCGAGAACATCACCACCAACATCACCGTGTCAGTCAACACCCCATTCGAACTCAGCTCTGACAAGACTAATTGGAGCAAGACACTCGTCATCAGCCCTGAGGAAGATCGCATATATGTGCGCGTAAACAGTGATACTGAGGGCACTTTCTCTTCATCGATAACAGCCACCACCGGCGAATACACCACCGATGACGCCGAGGTTGAGGCTCGTGTCGCCGCTGTCGCCGCCTTTATAGAGACATTCGAGGTTGCCGGCACCGGCAATTATACCGCCACGACATACGCCGGAGTTGCCGCCGAGTGGTTGCTCAGCGATGCCGGAGTGTTTAAAGGTGAGGCTTATGAAGGTGACTACTCGTTGCGCACCGGCAAAACGTCATCAAGCTCACTGACTCTCGACGGCACACGCCCCAACGGCATAGGTAAAGTCGTGTTCCATGCTGCGATATGGCCGGGCGATGCCGACGCCTCATTTGACATACAAACTTCTGATGACAATGGCTTGACATGGACAACAGCAGCCACCATCGATCTGCCCAAAGCATCGGCGACATTGGCCCCGTCGGCTTATAAAGAATATACCGTCACTGTCAACAAACCCGGCGTGCTCGGCTTCCGCATACAGCAGACCGCCGGCAAGCGTTTTGCCATCGACAATCTACAACTCTTTGACTACACCGGAGGCATAGACGGCGTTGTCAGCGACTACCGCTCGTGGGACGCCTATTGTCTCAATCACCAACTTGTCATAGAGTTGGCTGACGCTTCGACCGTCGCTGTTTATGGCGTTGACGGACGCACATACGAGCGTCGCCCGTTCGCCACCGGCAAACACACTCTCAACCTGCCAACAGGACTTTATATTGTCGTTGTCGATGATTTCAGCCGTCGCGTGCTTGTCAAATAACAGCAAAACATCATCTTGATGCTTAAAAATAGCGTGGAGACACATACTAATTATGTGTCTCCACACGTTTTATATGGGTATGATTACAGAATTACCTTTCAGTCGCTTGTCACTGTTGCTCGGAGATGACGGCGTTGACGCCCTGCGAGGACTGCGCGTCATAATTTTCGGTGTCGGCGGTGTCGGCTCGTGGTGTGCCGAGGCTTTGGCACGGTCAGCGGTGGGAGCCATTACCATTGTTGACAGCGATGTCGTCGCCCCGTCAAACCTCAACAGACAACTTGTTGCTCTCAACAGCACCATAGGTCAACCCAAGGTCGACATCATGGCACGCCGCATACAAGACATCAATCCCGAGTGCCGGGTTGCGGCTTTAAATCGACGTTATACACCCGAGACTGCCGGGGATTTTGACCTTGACAGTTATGATTATATTATCGACGCCATAGACTCGCTCGGCGACAAAGCCGACCTCATACTTCGCAGCACGGCATGCGAGAAGGCGCGACTGTTCTCGTCAATGGGCGCGGCGCTCAAAAGCGATGTTTCGCGCATTGCCGTCACCGAGTTTCGCGACGTCAAAGGCTGTCCCTTGGCACGCGCTCTGCGTCAACGTTTCAGACGCACCGGCACATTCCCGCGCCGCAAGTTTAAATGTGTCTATTCTCCCGAATTGTGTAAAAACCACTATGAGACGTTGCCGGCAGACATTGCCATGGGAAGTCGCCTGCCTAACGGTACCGTCGTTTTTGCTACAGCCACCTTCGGATTGACACTCGCCTCACTTGTCGTCAACGATGCCGTCAAACGTCAGTCGTCTCAAAAACCGACAGTATGAAAGAACTCGCTATAACTCGCTATACTCCCGATATGATGTCGCGATGGAATGACTTTGTCGCCAACTCGCGCAACGGCACATTTCTTTTTAACCGCTCGTTTATGGACTACCACAGTGATCGGTTTGACGATTACTCGTTGGTGGCACATAAGGGCGGACGTATTGTCGCCGTGTTGCCGGCTGAGCGCGAGGGTGATGTGTTGAGTTCGCATCGCGGACTGACATATGGGGGTTGGGTACTGCCTCGCAAGCATGTCGATTGCATCGATGTTATGTCGCTGTGGTCACTGTGGCTCGACTATTGCCGCGACAACGGCATCACAACAATCGACTACAAACCTATGCCGCATATCTATGCCTCGATGCCTTCTGATGAAGACGAATATGCCTTGTGGCGATGTGGCGCACAACTTGTCGAGGTCAATGTGTCGGCAACCATTGCTCTCAGTGACAATTCCGGGGAGAACGAAATGCGCCGACGCCATTTGCGCAGTGCTGCCGGTGGCAACCTTGTTGTCAAACAACTCACTAACGATGAGGATTTTGCCAGATATTATGATGTGCTGAGCGCATGCCTCGCTGACAGGCACGATGCCAAGCCGGTGCACTCATCTGACGAGCTATTGCTGTTGGCTCACCGATTTGCCGCCAAAAGCGATGACAAAGTCGGCGACATCAGTCTGTGGGCGGCGCAGGGAGTCGATGGCTCCATCGATGCCGGGGTCATCATATTTAATACCCCTCGGGTCGTTCACTGTCAGTATATCGCGACATCTCCGCGCGGACGCGACAACCATGCACTTACACTGTTGATACACACACTTATCGCCAAAGCAACAGACGGCACATTTGGCGAGGGCAAACGCTTTTTTGACTTCGGCACCTCAAACGAAGGCCACGGCACAGTTCTCAATGCCGGGCTCTATCGCCAAAAAGCCTCCTTCGGCGCCTCAGCCGCCGTTTACCGCCGCTGGCAAATCACCCTCTGACCCCGGTCACAACCCACGTATTATCTAATTAATAAATTTTAACCAATAAATAGAATTTTATGACACTTTTTATCGGTCAATAATAATAGTCTTCTTGTCAAAATATAAATAGTGCGTCTAATTAGCTGAACGACAGTGCAAAGATATACATTTATCCAAAAGTCAAGGCATTAAACAAAATCAACGGCTGTGACGTAATTAATGTTTTGTGGCACAGTCTCCCTATGTTTCTTTTTTTGCTCAAAAGATTTCAAAGATCGGACTCCGAACGCTATTTTGAACTAAATGGCAAGGCGGAAACCGAGGTCGCAGTCGCGGTAGTCGGGAGAAATGCTGCAACGATCCGAGACGCGGCAGTACCACACATTGCTCCACTCACCGCCACCGCGAGCCACGCGGTCAGACCCTGAACCGGCTCCGGCAGGATTGTAATCACTTTGTGACGAATAGCTACCATACCAATCCTGACACCATTCCTTAACGTTGCCCGACATATCATATATGCCGAGTTCATTGGACGCTTTTGTACCGACAGGGTGAGTCGCTTGACCGGAGTTCTCATAATACCAAGCGACATAGCTGATATTGTTCGACCCGGAATATTTATAGCCTTGTGACATAGTGCCGCCACGAGCGGCAAATTCCCATTCGGCTTCTGTCGGCAGACGGAAGTTTAACCCGGTTATATTGTTTAGTTTTGAAATGAATGTTTGCACATCATTCCAACCCACACATTCCACCGGATAGTTATTATTCCCTTTATGATCGCTCGGATTATTACCCATTATCGCTTTCCACAATGCTTGTGTTACTTCTGTCTGACCAATGTAGTATGACGGCAGTGTTACTTTGTGTGTCGGTTTTTCATCGCTATCGGCATCATTGCCTTGCTCCGGAGTTGCGCCCATTGTGAATGTACCGCCACGCACTTCAATCATTGTGAATGTTACACCCTTTACGTTAAAAGTTTTGTTTTGTGGCGTATAGTCTATCTTAGTGTTTTGATCATCTGAAATATTTGATGATTCATATTTATTGGAATTGATTTCATTTGATATATTGCTAATGGCGAGGCGGAAGCCGCAGCTGTGGTAGCGGGAGCCGGGAGTATAGTCGTTACGATATGAGACGCGGCAGCTCCACGCACGACCCCACGCACTACCACCTCGCTCCACGCGGTTAGACCCTGTCATCGATCCGGCAGGATTGTAGTCGCTTTGCGACGAATACTCACCATACCAATCCTGACACCATTCACTCACGTTACCGGTCATATCATATATACCGAGTTCGTTGGGTGCTTTTGTGCCGACAGGGTGAGTTGCATCGCCTGAATTATCGCCACACCAGGCAACATAGCTGATATTATTCGAACCTGAATATTTATAGCCCTTAGACATTGTGCCGCCACGAGCGGCAAATTCCCACTCGGCTTCAGTCGGTAATCGGAAGTTTAGCCCGGTTATGTCATTGAGTTTTGAAATGAACGTTTGCACATCATTCCAACTAACTTTCTCCACGGGATAATTATTATTACCCTTGTGATAGCTCGGATTATTGCCCATCACGGCTTGCCAAAGAGCCTGTGTGACTTCGGTTTGTCCAATGTTGAATGATGGTAGAGTCACTTTATGTGCAGGTTTTTCAATAAATAAAGCATCGCTGCCTTGCTCTTTGGTTGCACCCATCGTGAATGTACCGCCACGCACTTCGACCATCGTGAACGATACGCCGTTGGCATAATACGTCTTATTCTGTGGCGTGTATGTCACCTTGGTATTGCCATTCGATGACGAGCCTTGCGAGACACTACTATTTGTTCGAGGTTTCGGCTTGGGTTTCGGCTTGGGTGCCGGGGTTGGCTTTTGTATTGGCGGCACCGGAGCCGGCTCTGCTTGTGCCGGCACGGCAGTGGTAAGCGTCAGCGCGAAAGCCACGCCAAGCGTCAATGTCGTTCGTAACAGCTGTTTCATAGCGAGTGTCATTATTTGTTTTCTGTGATTGGTACGTTCAGGTGTTGGTATTTTAGTCAGCCAAAAGCGTACCGCGACCTTAACCCGAGCGGCTGTGGCACATCTTTTGACGTCACAAAGGTACACATTTTTATTGTATAAGGAATTTAGCCCAACGTTTCTTTGTCATAGTCTTGTCTCTAAATATTTTGTCAATATATTATTCACTCTAAGTTTTTGTGCATATTCATGGAGTAACGAAATATTGCGGTTCTCTTTTTTGAGATAACTGTTTATTACTTCACCACATACGTCAAACCCTATCTTATTGCGATACTTCACGGCATCACAGACAGTGCGTTCCATATCTGTGATGAGCACATCATATTCCGAGATGTTCTTTTGGATTATACCAAACTCCAAATTCGCCTTTTTCCAATAACAGAGATTAATAGGAGGATAGCCGGGCAAACGCACCTTTCGTTTGGCGTCAATAGCGATGCATGTAGCTGATGGAACTTGCGTAGAAAGTCCATAATAAGCAAACGCACTATACAGACAAAGCACTCCTCTTGGAACGATACGCTCCACATCTATAATATTGTTTGCCAAGGCAGATATTTCAGCATATATACCTTTACGAAGCCGTATTAGCGTTCCGTTTTCGGTGGCACGTCGCAGTTGTTCATATTCACCACGGTATTTCACTTCCATCGTAGTAATAAACCCACCTTGCTGTTGCAACTTATCAATAATTACACTTCTATTCATATCATTTTTCACTTTGATGCAAAGGTACAACTACTTTTTGAGAATAAAGGATATTTTATGTAAAAAGTTACGGATAAAGTGAATAATCTCCGTAATATTTTACATTTTTATCCGGGTTCAGCGATTTGTCTCCACGTCAGACAACGTCGCATTGTATTCTCACGTGAGTATTATTCTTTATCTCGTTAATAATCTAATAATTAGAATATTGTGTTATGATTATATTTTTTTAGCAGTCGGGAGCGGTTGTGTTTTTGTCAAAAAGG
The DNA here is from genome assembly GCA_963600695.1 of bacterium. Classification (GTDB taxonomy): domain Bacteria; phylum Bacteroidota; class Bacteroidia; order Bacteroidales; family Muribaculaceae; genus CAG-873. The sequence continues at coordinate 5,933 of CAVCBR010000055.1, read as the reverse complement.
CTAATTTTACGAGCAAATAAAACATCATTATAACTTTCAAGCTATGAAACAAATACTAAAATCATTGGCTGTTGTGGCGATGGTTGTGCTGACGGCGCTCAGTGCCTCAGCATATCGTCACGACTATACCACGGTGCCGGGCGACCCGATGAAATCGCTCATCTACACACTGCCCAACGGTCTTAAAGTCTTCATGACCATCAATCACGACCAGCCGCGTATACAGACATATATCGCCGTGCGCGTGGGTGGCAAGAACGACCCCGCCGAGACAACGGGTCTCGCCCACTATTTCGAACACCTTATGTTTAAAGGCACCGAGCAATTCGGCACCAAAGACTATGCTGCCGAGAAACCGCTGCTCGACCAAATCGAAGCCCTCTTTGAGGTTTATCGCAAGACCACCGATGAGGCTCAACGCCAAGCGATATACCACCAAATAGACTCTATTTCATATCAGGCATCGCTAATCGCCATACCCAATGAGTATGACAAGCTGATGGCTGCCATCGGCGCCGACGGCACAAACGCCTACACCTCGACCGATGTCACCTGCTATGTCGAAGACATTCCCTCAAACCAAATCGAAAACTGGGCGCTGATACAAGCCGACCGCTTTATGCACCCGGTGCTCAGAGGTTTCCACACCGAGCTTGAAACCATTTATGAGGAGAAAAACATGTCGCTGACACAGGACAATCGCAAGGCTACCACGGCACTCTTAGCCGCTATGTTCCCCAACCACCCCTACGGCAAGCAAACCGTGCTCGGCACTCAGGAACACCTCAAAAATCCGTCGATCACCAACGTCAAAAACTATCACAAGACGTGGTATGTGCCCAACAACATGGCGATATGCCTCTCGGGAGACTTTGACCCCGACAATATGATTGACATCATCACCAAACATTTTGGTGTGATGCAACCCAACCCCGCGCTGCCCGTGCTCAACTTCCCCGAAGAAGCACCCATCACCCAACCCATCGTGCGCGAAGTGCGAGGCATAGATGCCGAAACTTTATACCTCGGCTGGCGCATACCGGCAGCCAAAGATAAAGACATGGTGGCTCTCGAAGTCCTTGGCGAAGTGCTCCAAAACGGCAAATGCGGACTCATCGATGTCAATGTCTCACAACAACAGCGCGTGCTATCGATGATGGCAGGAACATACGATATGGCAGACAAAGGTGCGTTCTTGCTCATCGGTCGTCCCAAACAGGGTCAAAGCCTCGATGACGTGCGCGATATAGCCCTCGAGCAGATAAACAAACTGCGTGCCGGCGATTTTGACGAAGCCCTCATACCGGCAATCATCAACAACATCAAACTCAACCGCCAAGAGCAGCTCGAAAAGAACAGCGACCGCGCATCAATGTTTGTCAATGCCTTTGTCAACGGCGAAGACTGGAAAGACGCCGTCGCTGACCTGACTGCCATTGACAATATCACCAAAGCCGATGTCGTTGCCGTCGCCAACCGCTATTTTGACCCCAACGGCTATGTCGCCGTCTACAAACGTCAGGGCACAGACACCACCGAGCTCAAAATCGCCAAACCCAAAATCACGCCCATCGCCACCAACCGCGATGACGCCTCTGAGTTCCTCACACGCATCGTCAACTCTAAGGTTGAGCCCATCGCTCCCGTGTTCCTCGACTATAACAAAGACCTCACTCGCCGTCAAGCCAAGAAGGGTCAGGTAGAAGTCCTATATAACCAAAACGCCACCAACGACATAGCCACCATGACTATGGTCTATGAATTTGGCACTGCCCACAACCGCGCCCTCCGCTATGCCTCGGCATACCTCGGGCTCCTCGGCACCGGCAAAAAATCAGTGGCACAAATCAAAAACGACTTCTATTCACTCGCATGCTCATACTACATCAGTGTTGACCAAGAGCGCACATACGTCACCATCACCGGTCTCAGCGAAAACCTGTCCAAGGCATTGAAACTCTACGAAGAACTCGTAGTCCAAGCCGTCAACGACAATGATGTTTGGCAACAGCTCGTCGCTCGCCAAATCAAACAGATGACCGACGCCAAAGCCAATCAGCGCAACAACTTCAGCCATCTCGTGCAATATGCGGTATACGGCACAAAAGAAGCCAACCCCAACCTCGTTCTCGGCTATACCCCCGAGCAGCTGCAACAACTCAATTCCCAAGACGTTCTTGCAGCCCTGCGCTCACTCAACAACTACAAACACCGCGTCATCTACTATGGTCCTCAGACCATCGACAACGTGCTTGCTATCGTTGAAAAAGACCACAAGACAGCAAAGAAACTCGCCGAGCCTCAACTGCCCGCCGAGCACAAATTCCCATATCCGCTCACCCAAGAGACCACCATCTACATTGCACCCTACGATGCCAAACAACTATATATGGCACAAATCTCAAATCGCGGTGAATTGTATGACGCAGCGTCAGAGCCGATGCGCACACTATATAACGAATACTTTGGCGGAGGCATGAACGCCATCGTCTTCCAAGAGATGCGCGAAAGCCGCTCACTCGCCTACTCGGCATGGGCAGGATTAGGACTTCCGAGTCCGGCACGCGCCGATCGTCCCTATCTCTATCAGGCGACCATCGCCACCCAAAACGACAAACTGACTGACGCCATCAACGCCTTCAACCTCATCATCAACGACATGCCCGAGTCACCCAAAGCCTTTGCCCTCGCCAAAGACGGACTCGAAAGCCGTCTGCGCACCACGCGCACCATCAAAGACGTCATCGCATGGTCATGGATCAGTGCCCAAGACCTAAACCGCGACTATGACATCGACCGCGACATCTTTGCCGCACTGCCCGGTACCACCCTCGCCGACGTCGTTGCATATCAGCAAAAATGGGTTAAAGGACGCCCCTTCAACTACGCCATTCTCGGTAAAATCGAAGACCTCGACCTCGACGCTCTCAAAAAACTCGGCAAAGTCGTAATCCTCACCACCGAAGACATCTTCGGCTACTAATCCCCTCCCTCCACCTCTCTCCTCAGCCCTCTCTCCCTCAGCGTCTCCCTCAACTCCTCTCCTCGCCCCCCTCTCCGACACATCTTTGAACCCTCCGGCGGTGTGCAGCCTCACGCTACACACCGCCGCCATATTTATAGCTTATGCAAAAGAACAAATCTGTATGTCAAATCGCAAGACTCAGCTCGCCTTCCTTTTGATAACTTAAAAAAGACAATTTGTGAGGTATTTTGACCTATACGCCTCATCTTTTTAGTAAAATTACCTTGGCAGAAGTATTATCCATATTGGGCATCGTCAATCCTATGGGTGCCCCAATATATGTCGGATCACATATTATATATTTCTTGTCCCCAAGGATAATATAATCGCCAGGCACGTTTTCGTTAAAACAGACAGCTGTCGCAAGATGTCCAGGATAAAAGACCAAAATAACATCCAAGTCAAAAATATCTCGAACCAAACGAGAAAAGAGAATTGATCGGTCTTCACAGTCACAATATGGATAGAATAATGTTTCTTCGGCAAAAAAGGCTCTATCATGTCCCCATACTTTGTCATCATACTCATACACTAATCCGGTTTGTATCAAATTTAAAACACGATTTACGCCATCCTTTTCAGACAATCCACTTACTATACGTTTTATTTGTGGGTATAGTAATTGTGTCACTTCAGATGCCATTGGCGTATTGGCATACATTGCCCATCTTGTCATTACATTATCCTCTACCACTGACGTTGGATATGTATCATAAAATTTGATTAAATTTTTATTTGCTCTTGTTTTAACCCTGAAATCAGGATATTGTTGAGACTGAATTATTCGTTCCGATGACAAATCCACACCAAACTTGGGCTGTTGTGTTATCCATAAAGAAAGTGTTTGTTCGTTAGGGAATGAATAATTAAAAATCTCTAAAGTCGTTTCTTTACAATTGTAAGCATAAAATAAATCATCTCCTATTTTAAATGAAGGTGCACCATAGATGAAATGAGGGCTACAGAGCATAAAGAACAATTTATCATCACTTTTCGCAAGCCTTATTTTATATCCTACCTGACATAGGATATATGCCATAAATAAGTTTTGTTCATTTGGTTTCTCAAAACAAGATTTTGATAAATTTTCCAAGAACAAAATAAATGCCCAATCACATAAATCGTTATGGATACGAAACTCTAAACAGTCGCGGATTGTATTATTATATGCCTTTTGAGATAACTTATCCCAAGTATTCGCAATCTCTATATTGTCAGCGGATTTTAGTTCAAATAAACACTCCTTTCCAAATCTGATTTTTGCATTAATACCAAAATAATCAAACTCAATATATTCATCTTTGATCGTAGGTTCCTCTAAAATTGGATTAACCGGTAACGGTTGAGGAACCTCTTGTGGCACCGGCGCGACCTCGTCAAACGGAATTGGTCTTGGCGCAATAGAAATGGTGTCTTTTTTATGATATATTACGGGCGGTATATCTTCGTCATTGGGAAGGGGAAGAATTGTGTCGGCAGTAAACCATTTCCAAGCAAACTTCATCCATTCGCTATATTCTTGATTTGCTTTATCCCTAAACGAAGTATAATCAATTCGGGTCTTTTTTTTAAAATTTTCATATTCCTCTTTTAAATGATTGGATTGTCCACTCAAATAAAGGCTTACGCAACAAAACAGACATATGACATCTTTGCCTTTCATCGTATCGTATCAGGTAAAATCAATACTTCCATTCCTATAAAAACATGAGGATATAATTCCCTCAAATTTTCATTTGACAGTCTTATACAACCATCACTACTTCGTGAGCCGATGGAACCGGGGAAACAAGTCCCATGTATGCCAATATGTTTACTCATTGGCGTATTTAATCTAAAAAACCATAGGCCATAAGCACTTTTTCTCAACCCTTTCCCATCTTTAAAATCGTGCTGCCACGAACTTGAATTCTGAATCATAGAAATACGAAAAGTCCCTTCCGGCGTTTTTTTATCACCGGCAATCTGTTTTTGCCCCCAATTTTTACCCAAACAAACAGGAAAAGTCAAAATGGTATCCTCTTTTTCAATAACAGACAATAGCAATTGTCTCTTGTTTATTACTATCCTTTTTTCACCGTTAATGGTTGGTATAATGAAACACACGAAACTCAATAAAATTAAAAACACTCTCATAGTTTTAGACTTCTCCAATTATTTTGTAAATCACCACTAACCGCAATATTCGGCGTCTGAATCTTTCCATTTATATCCATTGATGCCCGTGGCACATCGATGAGCAACTTATCCGATAATTCGCCAAATGAAATATGCCCCTTATTGTCTTTTATCGTTTTCAGAAAGTAATAAGTAAATAATCCATGTTGCTGATTTTCCAACGCATATGCCGTTTCATTATCACTGCAACCGGAAAATACAACAGTACTATGCCGCACAATCGGCTTTGCTTGTTTAATAGCGACGCCCCTTGCTGCTGTCATCATTTTCCCATCTCGCTTAGCACCTGAAAAACATGCGTCAAGAATAACCGTTGTATGATTATCAAAAGACAATTGTGTCAATAAATCATTTAAATCTATCCCCGTATTAACATTTTTAGCAAATCCATCGACCGGAAGAAGATATGAAGTTGAAAGTGTCTCCGAGGGCAATCCGTGTCCGGCATAATAAAGGATTATGCCTGCCGATGGATGAGTTTTAGCTACGTCTTTCAACCAATTAATTTCAAACAAAAATTTATTTAAAGAAGCATCTGTAATCAATCGAATGTTTTCTTTGGGGATTCCTAAAGATTGATTCATATATTTATAAAAGATGTCACCATCTCTTTGTGCATAAGGCACTTTTGCTTCATATTCATAATTCTCGTTGGCAACGATTAATACATATTTATTACGATCTACATTTTGTGCAATTGGAATGTTTATATCTATATCAGAATCTACTG
>CAVCBR010000054.1:0-14971 GCA_963600695.1 bacterium | reverse complement strand
TATCCAACTCGTTGTGTGTAAATACATTACCGCCCCCTACTGTCAAAAATGGGAAGTTAGTGTAAAAATCGTTAAAATGCAAGAAATCTTGAAAAAAGTTTGAAAATAATCTACAAGCGTTGTTCCGGTAAGTGTTTGACACTCTTGGCAAGACGCGGTTTTAACAAGATTTAATGAAAATATCGAGTCTGTTCGAGCAAAAAGCCATACCTTTGTGGCGAAAATATGGTGACAGAAATTTAGAGTCTCGACTCCGCAGTTATTGGTTCGGTTCGAGGTTCTTAATTTTTTTCACTATCGACATATATTCTCACCAACAAAAAAGTTTCTCGTTAAAATAAAAGTTTAACCCCTAAAATAATACATTTACTACACACTATGGCTATAACTTATATGACCAAAGAAGGTTATAAAAAGAAAATGGAAGAAATCGCTTATCTCGAATCAGTTAAGCGTCCCGAAATATCTCGCGCCATAGCCGAGGCTCGCGATAAAGGCGATTTGTCTGAAAATGCTGAATATGATGCAGCAAAAGAAGCTCAGGGTATGCTCGAAATGAAAATTTCGCAGCTTAAAGATCTTGTCGCCAATGCTCGCATTCTCGACGACTCTAAGCTCAACACCGAAGAGGTGCAAATACTTAATCGTGTCAAAATCAAAAACATTGCCAACGGCATGGTGATGGAATATACAATAGTCGCCGACTCTGAGGCAAACCTCAAAGAAAAGAAGATTGCCTCATCGACACCCATAGCTCAAGGCTTGCTCGGTCACAAACTCGGCGAGATTGTTGAGATTCGTGTGCCGTCAGGCCTTATGAAGTTTGAAATCGTCGAAATATCATTCTAACCAGAACTCAAACAAAAATGGCTTCAATTTTTTCAAAAATAGCAACAGGCGAAATACCTTCGTATAAAGTCGCCGAAGACGACAAGCATTTTGCCTTTCTTGACATCAACCCTGTGGCTCCGGGTCATGTGCTTGTGATCCCAAAGAAAGAAACGGATTATATTTTTGACATCGCCGATGACGAATATGCCTCATTGTGGCTGTTTGCAAAGAAAGTCGCGGTGGCTCTGCGCAAAGCCGTGCCCTGCAAACGCATTGGTGTTGCCGTGATGGGACTTGAAGTGCCTCACGCTCACATTCACCTCGTGCCAATGAACACCGAGGGTGACATCGACTTCAAAAAAGAGAAACTCACTCTGGGTGATGCCGAGATGCACTCGATAGCAAAAGCCATTGCCACCGAGTTTGACAAATAATTGACCCACTCAGGGTTATCATTTCAATCCTAACAACAGACCCCAAAAAAATGAAAACTATAAAAGCTCTGATTGTTGCAACGGCGGTTGCCGGACTTTTCGCATGCTCCCATTCAGGCGAAGGGTGGACAATCGAAGGCACTATCGCCGGAGCCGCCGACACAACACTTTTTGTCGAAGCATCAAACTTCAACAACTGGTATGTCATCGACTCTGTGGAAATAGATGCTGACGGCACTTTTAAATACACTGCCGACGTTCCCGACACCATCGGCTCGATATATCGTGTGCGCCTTGGTCGTGAATACATATACTTCCCGGCAGCAAATACCGAAACCATCAAACTGACAGCCGACAGCAAACATTTCAGCCGTGGGTTCTCACTCTCGGGCAGCGGTGCCGCCGAAGGCTTTGCTCGCGTTGACTCGCTCATCAACAGCTCTGTCGACAAGCTCGGCATCGATGGCACACTTGTCAACAAAGACCTGCGCACACAGCTTAACATTATGGTCAACCAAGATACCACATGCCTTGTATCATACTACATCATCAACAAACGCATCGGTGCACGATTTGTGCCTCTATATAACATCATCGACCGCAAGGACCTTGCCACCCTCGGCAACGTTGCCAACAACTTTAACCGCCTGCGTCCGAATGATCCACGCACAAAAGACTTAGAGACACTCTTCATAAATGCCAAGCGCGAAATAACAAAACGCACCGGCACCGGTTCTGTGCGCACCATTGAAGTAGACCCATCACAAGCGGTAGGTCGCCCCAAAGCAAATATTGCGTTCTACGACCCCAAGGGACAACTGCAAGACTTTGAAAAGACAGTGACTCGCGGCGGTGTCACCATACTAAACTTCACACGTTATGATGGTGAGGCTTCGCCGGCAAACACTGTGGAGCTCAACAAGGTCTATGAACGCTACCATGATGCCGGTGTACAGATTTACCAAATATCGTATGATCCCGATGAACTCTTCTGGCGCCGCAACGCCATGAATATGCCGTGGATATCGGTTTGGGCAACAGGTGACGACGGACTTAACGCTATGATCGCCTACAATGTCAATCCGCTTGAAAATGCGCCGACATCGTTCGTTTTTGATCGCAACGGTCAACTCGTCGAGCGTGTCACAGATCCCACCAAACTCCCGGCAATCATAGCCTCCCTGCTATAAAACGACATACCACCACAATAAACAGCGACAGCAATGGTTTTTCTCCATTGCTGTCGTTGCTATAGATGGGGAAAATATCAGTCAAATATTTAAACAGACAGCATTTTTGTCACAAGGCGGCGATCGTTGATGTGTATTTGGTTTGCATGATATGAGATTATGCCGTTAGTGACCATTTGTTGCAAGGTCGCCTCTATGGCGCGAGGGGTGATGCCCATCATTTTTGCAAGTGCTTTTGCATCACAAATGATAGTGATGTCCTCGGCGCGTGCTTGTGTCAGCGCAAGTATCCACAGAGCTATGCGTCGTGACAACTCGCCATTGGCGATTGACAGCACGCCGCGCACATTCAGCTGTGCATTTTTTGACAACAAGTTGATATAGTTTATCATAAAAATGCGGTCACAGGCGAGAATATCCAAGTAGTCTGTTTTTGACACAGAAACCGTTGATATGCTGTCAATTGCAACGGCTGTCGCCATATAAGTTGTCGACAGTCCGAACAAGCAATCCGGACACACCACATCGGGAGCGCAGAGCGTCTGCTCTACACGCAATCCTGTGGCATCATCGCTAACAACGAGGCGCACTCTACCCGCAAGAACAAAGAGCAGGCTGTCACATTGCTCGCCTTGGGAGACAATGGTCTCACCGGCGGCATATTTTTGGAAGTTAAAACGTGTCTTTGTGACAACTTCGCTCATACGCTCCACTGTCACACCTCGAAACAAAGGCAGGTCGACAAGTACATCAAAAATTGAATTCATATATAAAGGCATTAGATACTGACTAAACAAACACGTTCACCGGCGAGAACGTCGTTGTTTGTAATAAATTTGCAGAGAGTTTATGGTATTTTGCCACGCCACATAGGCAGCCGGCGCCACTGATGATAGCGGATTTAGATAAGCCATAGCCATCCAAACGGCGAGCACTGTGTTTTTTTGAGCAAGACCCTGAGCACCGGCGACTTTATCGCCAAATCGCGCACCGACACGCCGCCCGAACCAAAACTGAGCGAGACATACCGCAAGAGCCGCCACGGCGAGCCCGATCATCAAGGGAATAAAGCCTGACGGCTCGGCAAGCACAAAGCTCACGGCTCGTCCAACAACAATTATCAACGACAATGCCCAAATGTAGAACGAGAGCGATTGACGCGTGGCTATCGCTTTATGCACACGAGGCACAAAACATTTCAGCAGTATGGCGACAATTATCGGCGCCAAAATCATTGGCATTACTCGCCATGCGATGGTAACAAAACCACTGATGAATGACACCGCATCTCCGTTCATCAACGAGAAGCACAACGGCGCCAAGGCGGCGACCGTGATGTTGGATATTATCGAGAATGTTGCCAATCGTGTTACCGAACCGCCAAGCATACCGGTGATTACCGGAGCCGCCGTTGCCGTGGGGCAAAACACACAGATAAATGCGCCCTGAGCCAAAATCTCATTTATCGGTAACAGACATAAATACACACACAATGCTCCAACAATCTGAAATGCCAACAAAAACCATGTTAACCCCGTGATTTTAAAGTGAGCAAAATCAACCTTACAAAAGGTTATCAACAGCATCACAAAAATCAGATACGGAGCCATAAATGCCACATCCTCCATATAGGTATGGAAAACCACGCCACAAATCATAGCGATGGGCAACATAAAAGGTTTTAACCGACTTTGAAATTTTGAATAACTCATTTAAATCTCAATAGGATTATTTGTTTAAACAAACATAGAGCAAGAATCGCAATCCCGGAAGACATAAATCACATGCGCAATGTTGCAAACGGTTCGGCAAAAGTACAAAATATTTCCCGTCCGACATCTTGACAATATCATTTTGGTATGAACGGTCATAAGCAAAAACGGTTAAAATAATCTATTTTTCAGCATCAGCTGACAAAAAGTTTATGCAGCCTCTTTGTGCAAGCGTCTTTTTTTTGTAATTTTGGGGCGTGATACGAAAGATTTCAACATATTACATCTCAAAAATCGGCTCACACATCGCTGCCACACGTGTGCTTCGCAGTTGTGTTGTTGTGTTGGTCACTTTATTTGCAATATCGATGAGTGTCAACACCTTTGGTCGTCGACCTATGCCGCCGGCAGCTCCCGGGTGGGAGACTATCTCGTCATCAACAGCAGACCTTGGCGACAGCGATCGTATAGATGTTGTCGTAAAAGACGGATATATCTACATCACAACCACCCATGTTGTGAATGTGAAAATTTTCTCCATTCTCGGTCAGCTCATTTCGCAAAAGACTCTGCAGCCGGGAACATCGAGATTGCGAGTGCCGGCTCGTGGCATTTACATACTCAAAGCCGGAACATACACCAGACGTGTCACGGTTTAAACGACAACCAAACAATAGCTGAAAATAATTATTACCACCTTCTTAATCATTGCCAATGTCTGCAAACTCAATAAAAGTAAAGATCATCAACAATTCAGGTTATGCTCTCCCTGCCTACGAAACAATCTCATCGGCAGGAATGGATTTGCGTGCCGCCATACCCCAAGCCATAACACTCGGGTCGCTCGAGCGTCGTCTGATACCGACAGGTCTGCGAGTGCAGTTACCGGTGGGTTATGAGATGCAGATACGTCCGCGCAGCGGATTGGCATTGCGTCACGGCATATCTCTCGTTAACACTCCCGGCACAATCGATGCCGACTATCGCGGAGAGATAGGAGTCATACTCATCAACCTCTCCAACGAGCCATTTACAATAAACCCCGGTGATCGTATCGCGCAGATGGTCGTTGCTGCGCATGCCACCGTCGAATGGTCTGCCGTTGAGGAACTTGACGCAACAGAACGTGGCGAAGGCGGTTTCGGGCACACCGGCAAATGAGTATCTCGTGCCTCCGATTTTAAATCTCTCCATTTCTGTCGCGTCGACAGACAAACAATTATGTGGCACAGCCACAACCGCTCATTGATATGATATCTCCGAGAAAAGTATTATTCATAGTCATCATCGGCATTCTTGCCACTTCAATACTTACGAATGCCTCTCCGTCACCGACAAACGATGATTGGGATATGGCGGCGCGTCAGCGCAAAGCCGACTATGTTTATGTCACGGCGTGTGGGGCAAATGCTATGGACTCGTCATATCTATCCTATCGCCTTGCCGAATATGCCTCGGCTTTAGACCCCGACAATGTCACTATCGCCACGTTTGCCGCCTCTCATAAATTATTTTTCACCGACAGAGAGTCAGAATACTATAGGAATATTTGCCGCCTCATTATTGACCAATTTTATGCCGACCCCTCAGATTACGAGAATGGGCTGTATGCGGCACAGGCGGCGTTGGCTCTGTCTGATTTGAATGCCAACACGCACATTTGGCAAATGCTCGACTCGCTAAACCCGACACGCACAGAGCCGGCACCCAATCTTGCATCGGCATATTTATATCAATACATTGCCGGCGACACCGCTGCATATGGTAAAGCCATGTCAATATACAATCGCCTTGAACGCGGCACCGGCAAAGATATCGGTCTGACGTCGCAAAAAATCAGAGCCATGCAACTAAAAAACGACACGGCTTCGATTATCGGCGAAGTTACAAACCTGATTAATTACTTGCCGTCAGACCCTAACGCATATCTTTTTGCCGGGCAGGTTTACGAATCGATAGGCATCGACTCGCTACAAGCCCTTGCCTACTATCAACAAGCGTGCAAACTCGACTCGACAAACGGCAAAGCATTCATTGCCCTCGCCGAGTATTACAGCAACATTAACGACACTGTCGGTTATGAGCATGAGATCTATAATGCTCTACTGAGTGCAAACCTTGATGTTAACACCAAAGTAGACCTCCTACAAAATATGTTGCGCAAGAATTATGAGGCAAACGATGCCGGCAAGAATAATGCATTGTTATACACCCTCTTCGATTCTCTGACAATTATCAACCCGGGAGAACCGCGCATACACCAACTATATGGTGCGTTTAATTACACCGAGCATAATCTGCCGGCAGCTGCCGAGCAATATTCCTATGCCCTCAATCTTGATCCCCAAAACGACAATTATCGTATTGCGTTGATACAGTTGTATATACAGACCGGAGACACAGCGTCTATGCTGTCGTGTTGTCGTGAGGGCATTGCGTTGTCACCGGATAATTTATACTTCCCTATTACTGCCTCATCAATACTCGCCGAGCAAGGCAAAGTCAGCGAAGCTATTGCTCTCGTCGACAGCATAACCATCACTGAAATAAAGAATCCTGAGGGTGTGTCGTCTTTCATTTCTCATAAAGCCGACTTATATTCCCGGGCAGACAGCATAGACCTCGCCATAAAGACTTATGAACAAGCCATAAAAATTTATCCTGATAATTTCTTGGCTTACAACAATGCCTCATATTTTATGTCTTCGCACAATCGCGATCTTGACAAAGCCCTGAAATATGCTCGTTATGCCGTGCTGTCAGACCTCGAAAATCCGACTTATCTCGACACTTATGCTTGGGCATACTTCAAGTTAAAAAACTACCCCGAGGCAAAAGTTTACATCGACAAAGCTCTTGTCGCTCTTAATTTGATACCGGTCTATGTATCAGATTTAGTAGACAAAACCGACACTATCGGTCCGCCACCTGACGGTTTCTTTCCGGAGGACGTTAATGTTGTGCCTGACAGTGCAATGGTACCACAAGACACTACAATCTCTGCGGTCGACACGGACAGCACAACCGAAGTTACAGATGACACAACCGTAACTGACGAAACCGAAGAACAGGGAACTCCATACTCCGGCACTGCCGAAGTGCTTGAGCACGCCGGCGATATCTACTTTATGTATGGTGACCCTGATAAAGCTGTCGAATTTTGGACTCGTGCATTAAATTTTGCTCCGGATAACGAGTTACTGCAACGCAAAGTCAAAAACAAGACTTATTTTTACAAATAAAACGTCTGCTAATCGCGACAATAAAACAGCTCTTAAATGAAACTACTGACAAACATCATATTTACCACCCTGACAGTCTTGATAATCTGTCTGCTCGTGCCGTCATGCAAAACCTCTCGACAGGCACAATCGACAACCGATGCCGGTCAACAATTATTGACAACCGGCGGTGATTGGCACGATTTGCGAGTGCCGGTAAAAATATCATTGTCAACACCAATGTCCATATCATTGTCGGGACGTGCTACTATGGTACGTGATTCGCTGATAAACATATCATTGCGCGTATTCGGTTTTGAAGTCGCCATCGCTAATATGACTAACGACTCTGTGTTCCTTGTTGACAAACACAACAAGCAGTATTTTGCCGAAAGTTTGCCTGACGTTATGGGCAACCACAAGCTCACAATCTCTCAGATACAAGACTTGCTACTCGGTCGTGGCGACAACAATCCGTTGATTTTCAATACAACCGGCAACAGTGTCAAGGTCTCATTTAATGATTATGTGGCAACAATGTTTGGCAGTCTGGCTTCATTGGTTGATATTGACGCCGCCATAAAAACCGGCAAAATCAATGCGTCTGTAAAATGGTCTTTGACATCAGCCGAATGGAATACATACCGACAAGTGACTTTCAAGTCTCCGGGCAGCAATTATCGCCGCATATCAATGGCTAACGTCAAACGCATGTTAGAAAGTTTTAACTAACCCCAGACCAATGTGTTGAAGAGGCTGTTACTCATATTATCATTTTTGCTGACGTTGTCAGTCTCGCCATCGCTCACAATGACGGCAATGGCAAACCCTGCTCCGCGCACATCTTCGTCAAAAGCAAAAAAAACAACAAAAACAAACAAGTCAAAGCCAAAAACATCAAAGTCTCGCAACAATCGCCGCTCGGCGACCACCGTCAAACGCGAGCAACAGCAAAACGAAAGAGACATCGCCAACACGCGACGCGCCATCAATGATAACAAGCGGCGTGTGCAAGAAAACTTTGAACGCCTCAACAATCTCGATGCCCAAATAACGCGCCAAGAAACAGCGATAACTCTGATTAACGCACATCTCGACTCAATAACACAGAGCATAGCTCAAACACAAGACACGTTAGCCATACTCGAAGCACAGGTAAAGTCATTGCGTCTGAATTTAAAAAAGAACTTGCGCGAGATACGCTCATGGCGACAACGCATCAACACCGTGGCTTTCATTTTTTCGTCAAAAGATTTCAACTCAGCCGCGCGACGATATAATTACCTCAAAGACTTACGTAAATCATTTGCACAGAAAACACGCGAACTGCGCCGAGTGATAGCCGTTCTTGACAATCGCCGTCTGTCACTCACCGAGTTACAAAATCAACATGCCTCGGCATTGAGTCAGCTGAATGTCGCACGCCAGGTCATTGCCGAGCATCATTCACAAGCGCAACAGCTTTCAACTCAGTTGGCTCGCGAGGGTAACACCCTGCAACAACTGCTCAATGACAAACGGCGACAAGCCGGACAACTCGAGCGCGAGCTTGATCGCTTGATGGCTACAGACAATTCGGCACCGGCAAGCACGACACGCCGCAGTTCTAACCGCCAAACCACACAGCCGCCACGTCAACAACACGCCGACAGCCATCGTTCTCTCTCAGGCTCATTTGAAAAGAACAAAGGTCGTCTGCTTTTTCCGGTCGCCGGGAATTATACGATTGTCGGCACATTCGGGACATCGGTAAACTATCAAACTTTAAACATCTCCAATCCGGGCATCTACATTGCCGTTAATTCAGGAACAAAGGTCAGGGCAATATTCGATGGTGTCGTCTACAAAATCTTTCGCAAAGACAATTTTAATATGATTTGGATAAAACATGGTGACTATTACAGCATATATCAAAATGTAACGAATATTTCTGTCTCATCCGGGGCAAAGGTAAAAACCGGAGATAATATTGCCACCGTGGTACGTGGCTTTGACGATCGGTATATACTCATTTTTGGCATTTATAAAGACATGCCAAATGGTAAGCGACGCAGGCTCAATCCATTAGAGTGGGTAAGGTAATTTAATTCACGCTGTCAACAATATGTTTCGTCCCTTGTCTAAAACCATAATCAAAGCCATCGGCGTTTTTTCGGGCGTAAAGATGATTTCGATACTTTGCTCGATAATACGCAACAAACTCATTGCGGTTTTGATAGGTCCGGCAGGCGTGGGACTCATAGCCCTGTATAATTCGGTGATAGATGTGGTGGGTGCCGCCACACGTTTGTCGATAGACCAAAGTGCTGTGCGTGACATATCGCGCGACAGTACCCCCGAGCATGCCGCCACGATAGCCACGGTTGTGCGCCGATGGAGTCTGTGGCTGGGCATTATGGGCATGGTGCTGATGTGTGCCCTGTCTCCGCTTTTGAGTCTGTGGATGTTTGAATACACCGGGCATTGGTGGGCGTTTTGCCTGCTCTCTGTCGTGCCTCTCGCCACAGCCATGACCGCCGGGCGCACATCAATAATGACCGGACTGAACAAGCTCGGCGACCTCGCTCGCTCTTCGGCTTATGCCGCCGTGATTGCCGTGATTTTGTCCGTAGCTTTGATATGGCTGCTCGGCGAATGGGCGATAGTGCCGATGATTATCATCTATGCGGTAACAACGTTGGTTATGGCGATGGTGTTCAGTCCGCGACTCGAGCGCGTCAAGCTCACCGTCAAACAGATTGTAAAGCAAGGTGCCGGATTTATTCGTTTGGGGATACTGATGACAGCCTCATCATTCATCACTCTGCTGTTCTCATATATCTTCTACATATACCTCAACAGCACAGCCTCGACAGACAATGTCGGCATATATCAGGCAGGTTACACCCTTGTCAACACTTACGTGGGCATCATCTTCACCGGAATATGGGTGGAATATTATCCGCGACTGAGTCGCGCCGTGCACTCGCGTCGCTCGACATCTGCCATCGTGAGTCACGAGATTGGCATCGCCCTATGTGTGCTGCTACCCGTGGTTTTGGCGTTTATTTGCGCCGACAGCCTGATTGTGAACATATTGTATGACCATAAGTTTCTCGCCGGTGTACCATACATTTCCATCGGCGTCATCGGTGTCATTCTCCGCGCATTCTCTTGGTGTGTGGCTTTTGTCATCGTGGCTCGCGGCGACGGCACCATTTACATCGTTGTCGAGAGCATCAGCGCCATACTCGGGTTGGTGTTCAACGTCATAGGCTGGTCGTTGGGCGGTATGGCAGGACTCGGCATCGCCTATATCGTTTATTACTTGGCTTATTCGATAATCGTCATGGTCGTTTATCGCCGACGTTACAAGCTGCAAATGCCGCGTCGTCTTATCGCATACACCGCGCTGACTATCTTGATAGCGGCTGTCGCTCTCACCGCAAAGATATTTATCGGTTGGTGGGTGGTGGCAATAATTCTCGCCCTCTCAATTTACCCCTGCCTTAAAGCTCTGCGCAATTAAGCATCACACTCTATTCATTCTCAGTGCCAAGATATTTGCCACGATGGCGACAGCCCATGACGGCTCCTTTCCACAAGTTTGCTATGCGCCGCTGCCAAGGCATACCTCGTAACAGTAGCGACAGGCGCAGTATGCGCACAAGCCACGTATGGCGATGTGTTGCCGCCAAAACCAATCCCCGAGCCTGCAAGACTGCGTCGGTGGCGCATCGCTCGTCTGTCGACAACC
The DNA here is from genome assembly GCA_963600695.1 of bacterium. Taxonomy (GTDB): domain Bacteria; phylum Bacteroidota; class Bacteroidia; order Bacteroidales; family Muribaculaceae; genus CAG-873. The sequence continues at coordinate 3,847 of CAVCBR010000054.1, read as the reverse complement.
CGTGATGTCTTGCCACGCACAACGGCACATATACACTTCGCCGTGATTGAGACAGCAGGCGATATAAGAATATGTCGTCTTCGCCGGCAGGCAATCCGGCACTGCCAACGCCAAGTTCTTCGCAAAATTTCAACCCTTGCAGAGCAGTGCGCCGCACAGCCAAGGCATAAGTTGGAGCATAAAAGCTATGTCCCACCCCACGGCGGATTATCCGGCGGCGGTCACCGCCAAAAGTCATTGTCTCACTGTGCACACGAGAGACAATGACATCTAACGTGTCATCTTCGACAAACATCTGCCGTATCGCGGCAAGCCCTACGGCATCATAGCCGATATCATCATCGCCAAACATCACGATGTCGCCGTCAGCCAACGCCATAAGCCCATTGCGACTGCGGCTCAGCCCACGACTCGTCATCGTCACGTATGACATATCTGCGCGACCGGCACACAATCGCTCGAGCGACGCTTTGACTTCATCAATATAAGCCTCACCACACTGGCAACCAATGACATATCTGACTCCGGGCACTGACGGCAACCGCTCGCCTAACATACCGGCGAGCCGCTCAGTGCCAATGGTCGAAATCAAAACATCTATCGTCATCGCTAATGCATCATATCGGTTGTGATAACAAATGTACAAATTAATTTTAAGCAAAAGCGTCATTGTCGTTTTTTTATGCCTACTTTTGCAAAAGAAATATACAACAACCGCCAATATAAAAACAAATACTTATGGTTCGCAGAGTCATAACGATATCAATACTCACGACAATATTCACCGTCTTATTGCTCACCTCGTGTGCCGAGAAACAGGTTTGGCACACCGCCGGCGGCGCGGTATGGGGCACGACATACACCATAAAATATCGCTCTGCGACAAACCTCGATGACACAATTATCGCCACTATGGCTCACGTTGACAAAACGTTCAGCATGTTTGTCGACGACTCTGAGGTCTCGCGCATAAACCGTGGCGAGACAGACACGCTTTCGCCGGAATTTCAACGCCTTTTTACCACTGCCGTCCGCATAAACCGCCTGAGTGGCGGACTCTATGACCCGACGGTGGCACCGCTCGTAAACCTGTGGGGCTTCGGTCGCAAAAAAGCATCTGCCGACACCAACATCGTCGAGCCGAGCCAATCCGCAATAGACTCCGCCCTTACGCTTGTGGGCATATCGCGATGCAAGATTGTCGACGGACGCATCATCAAGCCCCACCCGGCGACATCATTTGACTTCTCATCGATAGCCAAAGGCTATGGCGTGGATCTTGTCGCCGAAGCCCTCAAACATTGCGGTGTCACAGACTTTATGGTCGAAATCGGCGGCGAAGTCGTCGTTGGCGGGCACAACGAGCACGGCGAGCCGTGGCACGTGCAAATCGATGACCCCACGGCGGCATCCTCACGCCCCGGTTCTGCCGCCGTCAGCCTCATACAACTCGGACGCGGAGCCGTTGCCACCTCGGGCAACTATCGCAACTATCACGACCTCAAAGACGGCAAACGTGTGGGGCACATCATATCGCCGCTCACCGGACGTCCCATAACTACCAACACCCTGTCGGCAACGGTCATCGCCGACGACTGCATGACCGCCGATGCCCTCGCCACCGCCTGCATGGCAATGCCTGCCGACAAAGCCCTGAAAATGATAGCCACCGTCAAAAACACCTCCGCGATGTTGGTCATCGCCACGGGTGACACCATACAGTGCCTCCACACCCCCAACTGGCAACAATAACCGCCACCACCCCATTAACCTTTGACGTCACAGTGGTATTAGATGATGAGAATTATTTAAGCATCACACCCGTGACGACTAAAAATTCCCGAAAATAAAAATCAACAACAGTCCCACATAATTACATAAAATTGTGTAACTTTGTGGCATTGGAGACATTCAGACGCGTTGCCACACCTTAGGCTCGCGCCACACAACTCCAAAGACATATTGACAAAGGTGTTAATCGCCGATTTTCTTCTACATTCAAACTTGGCAGTCTGAAACGAGATGGAGACAATCGAACGAGAGCATCTGCATCAGTTGCTTATAGCCGTCACCCGGCGTGACACATCTATATGCTTCATGGTGTGGGGCTGTTGTTTTTTCTATCTCGTGGGTAGCCAAGACCCGAATGTAAGAAGTCAACAGCACCCCACCTTTTTTTTATTAACATGCCCCAACAAAACCATGAAAATGGTGTCGACAACAAAAGTCAATCATACTACGATGATCAGCAAACCACAGATATTAGTTTTCGACCAAATCATCGATAACAGGTTGTCCACAATAGGCTAACTATCAATTAAAAAATTCTTAGAGCACTAATAAATAACCATTAATTAAAAACAAACTAATCTGCAATGAAACGACCTAGATCTTTAGAAAAAAGTCTTGATGATGTCAAATATGAACAATACGTAAACAATCTTCATGACAGATTGCCACAGCTTATAGACCCTAGTGATATAGATTGTCAACGATGGCCATGGGAACTTTTGCAAAATGCAAAAGATACGGTTGTCAAAAGGGACAAGCCTGAGGAACGTTATGTTGATGTAACGATTAAATACTACACCGATAGTGATGGTAAGAAAAAACTATACTTTGAACACAATGGAGACCAGTTTACTAATAAAGCTATTACAGGGCTTATTTGGAAGTTTAGTGCAGAGAAACGGAATGAGCAAACGACTGAAGATGGCTTAACTCGCGACAAACAAAGTACAGGTCGTTTCGGAACAGGTTTTATGACCACTCACGCCTTGTCTTTTACTGTAGATGTTTCCGGTTCATTATTCAATGACGATCCCGATGTTAATAGAAATGTATCAGTAGATTTTACTTTACATCGAGAAGGTCCTGACGATGAAGCGTATAAGAATGGCGTTAATATGACGGAAAAGGAAATTGATGAAAATATGGATAAGGTACCTATTCCGGATGGTCATAACCGCCCCACTAGATTTACGTATCATATTAACAAAGAGGCAAATGAGAAGGCTGCGGCTATGGGTATTGATAATGTTCGCGCTAATGCAGCTCCAACCATGCTTTTCTGTCCGTCTATTCGATCAATTGAAGTTATAGACGAAGAACGTCATAATTGGTTCAAAATAACTCGGAAAAAGAATGATGAAAGAAAAAATGTGGTAAAAGAAACTCGCTTCGTTGAGAAAAGTGATCAAACAGAGTCTGTTACTCGCAGATTTATCTCGATAGAGATTGAAGAATACTCTAAAGAAATCTCAAGTCACTGGAAAGTAAAAGATAGAAATTTACGGCTTCATATCGCTATAGAAGTAGATAGTAATAATAACATTTTGCCAATCCCATCAATTGCTCCCGCTGTATATTGCTCGCTCCCATTAATTGGTTTTGAAAACATGTCATTACCTTTCTATATCAACAGTAATGATTTTGAACCGACAACAGAGCGAACTTCTTTGTACTTAAAGAAGAAGATATTTGAAAAAAGGACTAACGAGGAAACAGATCAGGAAGAAGAGTTCTATCTCCAAAGTGGTATCAATTGGGCAATATTGGAAAGATCTCTTTCTCTGTACGAATCAATTGTTGATTATTTGATTGAATGTGGATACAACAATCGATATAATCTCATCAAAGGGTTGAATAATATTCTTGAGGGCGCATGGTGGGGGGAAGATACTAAGAATTGCTTGGCGTCTCGATTCATTATTCCACTTCGCAACATGCTTGTTAAAAAGGATTTAGTTAAAACCGTCGAGGGATACCGAAGTATCGATTCAGGCGTGAAATTTGTAGAATGTTCTAAAGATTGTGATCTACACACTTTTTATGATATATGTAGTAC
>CAVCBR010000053.1:820-15278 GCA_963600695.1 bacterium | reverse complement strand
GTTCTACTCCAAAAGAATGGTCTCGAACGGAGTGGATTGTGGTCATCAACACCTGTCTATTGCTTGCCGTCTTAATGTTTATTCTGTTTAATCCATCGTCTCCCTCCAATACTGCAACCAATGAGACAAACAAAACAGTATCTGTCGTTGGCAACAATAACAATGGCTATGATAGTAAAACAGATGAGCAAGCACAAGATCCAAGTATTTCAGATGACATCCAAGACGACAATGACATTATTTCGCCTACAGGTCCAGAAATTGATAAGCTAACACCTACTAAGCCGTTAAACATTGATGTCAAAGGTTATAATGAAAAGCAAAATATTTTTCTGATAGTCGAAAAAACATACGCTGCAGCAGTCAAAAACGCTACATCTAACGATGGTATTGAGTGGAGCATTGTTGGCGGTTCAATATCCGGTGACAATAATAAAGATGTCGTCCGATTTATTCCAAAAGACAAAGACAAAGTTATTCTCACATACAAGAATAGCAAAGGAGAATCTAAAACACGTGAACTTAAAGTAAAATCTGAATGAAAAGTTCAATAATCTTATTCGCTGCTCTTTTCGCCACCACACTCTCATCGTGTGGTGGCGAGGAGCGCAAGCAACCGGTGTACTATGATTATGGCGTTGAAGAAGTTGATAGCTCAGAGACCGAACAATCAGATTATGCAAAGAGCGGAGAGGAAGTTGTGGTACCATTTAGAAACGATAATGGCATAAAGTACGTGACTGTCAAAGTAAACGGCTATCCGTTTGAAATGATTTTTGACACAGGCTGCTCTCATGCACTGATCAGCGTTGACGAGGCAAACTATCTATACAACAAAGGTGCTTTATCTATGGACGATGTGCAAGGCGTATCACAATCACAGATTGCCGACGGCAGCATCGTTGAAAATATGGTGGTTAATCTTCGAGAAGTGGTTATCAATGACCAAATTTATTGCAAAGATGTTACAGCCACTGTCTCAAACAACAGTAATGCCCCTCTTCTTTTAGGAAATGTCGTTCTTGACCGTGTTGCCTCAATCACAATCGATAATGAAAATGAAACTTTAATATTTAAGGTCAAATAATGCCACTCTGCACACCATACATATTTGGAGATATCGGTCATGGATATATCCAATATCCGCAAGATTATACTCGAGAAATTTTTCAGAGTTTCTCTACCACAGCAAACTCACAACTCGTCATACTCCGCAGAAACGAACTGATGTATTATTGCTATATCCGTAAACTTGATGTCGAAAATCGGAAAATCGGTTTTTGCATTTTACTCAACGGAGTCTCAATAAAAAAAGTAAAGGAACTTTTCGCCATTTTTGAAAACGTAACAGAAGGAATTATAAAAAAAAATAAATTGTGGGGTTATGGCTATGTAGATAATTGTATAGTTCCTTACATCAAGCGTTTTACGAACGAACAAAATGAAGTGGACAGGATATTAGCAAAAATACGAGACAAAGTTATGTCTCTCGATTGTAAGACGTTGCCTTCAGTTAACTATTCAGCGACACAAGACAAACAAGAACTGATTTTTAATGAAATTACAAATAGTGAAATTACACGCATATCAACCAATACCAATGACTCGTTAACGTTCATAATAAAAGCTATACCTTTTCCTCCAAAATATTTTCCTAAACAAGACACGCAGAAAGTTTCCGAGAAGAACAACAACAATACAAGTGCCCTTTCATGGACATTGCCTCCTTGGGTTGTACTTGTCCTATTTTCTATCGTTGCTTTTGTGATTTTCCTGTTTAAATTACCTTTTGGGTATGCACTCATTCTCATTTTTGCTATTATTACTATATGTTTAGCTTTAAAAAAGTAAATAACTGGCTATTACAATATTGAAATTACACTATCTTTTCATATAAACTCTAACAGTTTTTAAGCTATAAGTTTCCTCGGGTTATTATATACCTACCCTATTTTAGTGGTGGAACCATGCATTTCATCGCTATTATTGGGGAGGATTTGTGGTTTTTGGAGGTGAGGTGGCGAAATGTCAGGTTTTTTGACTATTTTTGCAACAAATTTTGTTATAACTTTTAAGAGACAAAACTCATTGAGATGAACACTTTACCCCCGAAATATGACCCGTCGCAGGTCGAAGAGAAATGGTATAGCTATTGGCTTGATAATAATTTGTTTGCGTCAAAGCCTGATGGTCGCGAGGCTTACACTATCGTGATACCGCCGCCAAATGTCACCGGTGTGTTACACATGGGTCACATCTTGAACAACACGATTCAGGATATTCTCGTGCGCCGCGCACGTATGGACGGCAAGAATGCCGTGTGGGTGCCGGGCACCGACCATGCGTCTATTGCCACCGAGACCAAGGTTATCGCCAAACTTGCCGCCGAGGGCATCAAGAAGACAGACCTCACTCGCGAGGAGTTTTTAAAGCATGCTTGGGAATGGACTCACACTCACGGCGGTATCATTCTCAAACAGCTAAAACGTCTCGGCGCATCGTGTGATTGGAGTCGCACGGCGTTTACCCTCGACGAGTCGCGCTCTCAAGCCGTGCTCAAAGTGTTCAACGATCTTTATGACAAGGGTCTTATCTATCGCGGTTTGCGTATGGTGAACTGGGATCCGGTGAACCGCACGGCAATTTCGGACGATGAGGTAATCTTCCGCCAAGAGCAGAGTCATCTCTATTATCTGCGCTATTATGTCGCCGATGACACCGATGCCGACAAGCCGGCAGCCGAAGGTGAGGTGGTTTATCGCGATGCCGAGGGCCGTCGTTATGCTCTTGTGGCAACGACACGTCCCGAAACCATTATGGGTGACACGGCGATGTGTATCAACCCCAAAGACCCCAAGAACTCGTGGCTCAAAGGCAAGAAGGTCATCGTGCCTCTCGTCGGCCGCGTGATACCGGTCATTGAAGACCGCTATGTCGACACCGAGTTTGGCACGGGCTGTCTGAAAGTCACCCCGGCTCACGACAAGAACGACTATGCTCTCGGTCGCACGCATAATTTGGAGTCAATAGACATCTTTAACGAGGACGCCACTGTCTCACCGGCAGCCGGTATGTATGTCGGTATGGATCGCTTTGACGTGCGCCGTCAAATCGAGAAAGATCTCGCCGCCGCCGGACTTTTGGAGCGCATCGAAGATTATACGAACAATGTCGGTTTCTCGGAGCGCACAAACACGCCTATCGAACCACGCCTCTCATTGCAATGGTTTGTCAAGATGAAGCACTTTGCCGACATCGCTATGGCTCCGGTTATGGACGACATCATACACTTCATACCCGAGAAATACAAAAACACCTACCGCATTTGGCTCGAAAACATACAGGATTGGTGCATCAGCCGTCAGTTGTGGTGGGGACATCGCATACCGGCATGGTTCTATGGCAACGCCGATGACGACAACACAGATCATGCACATTATGTCGTAGCTATGAGTGCCGACGAGGCTCTCGCCAAGGCACGCAAAGCCTCGGGCAACGACAGCCTCACGCTCGCCGACTTGCGTCAAGATCAGGGCGCGCTCGACACATGGTTCTCATCATGGTTGTGGCCCATCGTGCTCTTTGACGGCATCAACAACCCCGGCAACGATGAAATCAACTACTACTATCCGACGGCAACGCTTGTCACCGGTCCCGATATTATCTTCTTCTGGGTGGCACGTATGATTATGGCAGGCTATGAATACGTCGGCAAATTCCCCTTCCGCAACGTCTACTTCACCGGCATCGTTCGCGACTCACTCGGACGCAAGATGTCAAAATCTTTGGGTAACTCACCCGACCCCATCGAGCTCATCAACAAATATGGCGCCGATGGCGTGCGCATGGGTATGTTGCTCGCCGCTCCCGCCGGCAACGACATACTCTATGATGATAAGCTGTGTGAGCAGGGACGCAACTTCTGCAACAAGCTGTGGAACGTCTTCCGCCTTGTCAAAGGTTGGGAAGCCGATGTTGACAACACGGCTCCTGCCGACAAGATTGCCACACGCGCCACGGCATGGTTTGACGCAAAACTCAGTCAAACCGTGGCTGAGGTGCAAGACCTGCTCGATAAATTCCGCCTCAACGAAGCATTGATGGCTGTTTATCGTCTTGTGCGCGATGACTTCTCATCATGGTATCTCGAGATGGTCAAACCGACATACGGCACAAAAATCGACAAGACGACGCTTGACGCCGTCATCTCACGCCTCGATGCCGTGCTCAGGCTACTCCACCCGTTTATGCCGTTCATCACCGAAGAATTGTGGCAACATCTCAGCGAGCGTCGCCCCGGCGAGTCGATAATGTATGCTCCGACACCCAAAGCCATAGTCACCGATGACAACATCATTTCACAAATGGCTGTCGCACAAGAGATCATCACCGGCATACGCGCCGCACGCGCCGCCAAAAACATCTCACCTCGCCACGAGCTCGCTCTCAACGTTGTGGCAACGACATTGCCGACATCAGAGCGAGACATCATCATCAAACTTGGTGTCATCAGCGATATCAACGAAAATTGTGGCGAAGACCCCACGGCGGCATCATTTATGGTTGGCACAACAAAATATAACATTCCGCTCGCCGACACCATCGACACAGCTGCCGAAATCGAAAAGTTGCAAAAAGACCTCGAATACAATATCGGGTTCCGCACGTCGGTAGAACGCAAACTCTCAAACGAGCGATTTGTGGCAAATGCTCCACAAGCAGTCGTTGATGGCGAGCGCAAAAAGCTTGCCGATGCCAACGCCCGTATTGCCTCAATCGAAGCATCACTTGCAGCTCTGAAAAAATCATAACAACATCGTTGGCTGACACCGCACCTGCCGATTAGCTCCGACACCATGACCCTACAGCCGACAAACAAAACATCAAGATTATGAATCAGCGCATTCTTCTATCGCTTGCCCACATGGGAGGCTCAGAAAAGAAATATGTCGATCACGCATTTGAGACGAATTGGATCGTACCTCTCGGTCCGAATGTCGATGAATTTGAACATCGCCTCGCAGCCTATCTCAATGCTCCGGCAGTGGTAGCATTGTCAGCGGGCACGGCGGCGATACACTTGGGATTGGTGATGCTCGGCGTTGAACCGGGCGATGAAGTCATTTGTCAGTCGATGACATTTTCAGCCTCTGCCAACCCCGTGAAATATTGCGGAGCCAATCCGGTGTTTGTTGACTCGGAGCCCGACACGATGAATATGGACCCCGATTTACTCGAACAGGCAATCATCGACCGCAAGAACAAAACCGGACGCTATCCAAAAGCCATCATCATTGTTCATCTCTATGGCATGCCGGCAAAAATCAAAAACATTATGGTGATAGCCGACAAATATGGCATACCGGTGCTCGAAGATGCCGCCGAGGCATTAGGTTCACAATACGACGGCAAGGCATGTGGCACGTTTGGCACCTATGGCGCATTGTCGTTTAACGGCAATAAAATTATCACCACATCCGGTGGCGGCGCACTGATATGCCCCGACCAAAAGAGTGCCGAGCGCGTCAAATTTCTCGCCACTCAGGCTCGTGAAAACCGTCCGTACTACTATCACACTGTCATCGGTTACAACTATCGATTGTCAAACGTGTCGGCAGGCATCGGTTGCGGACAAATGGAGGTGCTCGATGCGCACCTCGCACGTCGTCGCGAGATACATGCTCGCTATGCCGCCGAGCTTTCAAAAATACCGGGCGTCAGTGTGCAAGACAACACAGTATCTGAGTCTAACTCAAATTTCTGGCTGTCAACTATCAGCCTTGATCCCAAGCAAACGCCCGTCACCGCCGACAGCCTGCGCATAGCTCTCAATGATCTGAACATCGAGTCTCGTTTGTTGTGGCGTCCTATGCATATGCAACCGGTCTTTGCCGATGCTCCCTTCTATGGCACTCACGTTTCAGACCGATTGTTTGACCGCGGTCTGTGTCTGCCGAGTGGCTCGTCTCTGACAAATGAAGACGTTGACCGTGTCATTCAAGCCATTGCCGACACCCTCGCCAAGGCTTGACGACTCATTTACATTATCAAATTTAAATCCACTAATTATCCCACATAATGCCAACAGCGTTAATAACCGGAATTACAGGTCAAGACGGTTCGTATCTTGCCGAATTTCTTCTTTCAAAAGGCTATGAAGTGCATGGCATCATACGCCGAGCATCGACATTCAACACCGGGCGCATAGAGCATCTATACCTCGACCAATGGGTGCGCGATCAACATCTCAGCCGTTCGATACACCTGCACTATGGTGATATGACTGACTCATCGTCACTCGTGCGCATAATCGGCATCGTAAAGCCTGACGAGATTTATAACCTCGCGGCACAGAGCCATGTCAAAGTCTCGTTTGACGTGCCCGAATACACTGCCGACACAGATGCCGTCGGCACTCTCAGATTGCTCGAAGCCGTGCGCATACTCGGTATGGAACACAAAACACGCATATATCAGGCATCGACATCAGAGCTTTTTGGCAAAGTGCAAGAAGTGCCACAACGCGAGACCACACCGTTCTACCCACGCTCGCCATACGCCGTTGCCAAAATGTATGCCTATTGGATAATTAAGAACTATCGCGAGAGCTATGGCATGTATGCTGTCAACGGCATACTCTTCAACCATGAGAGTCCACGCCGCGGAGAGAATTTTGTAACTCGCAAAATCACCCTCGCCGCAGCATCGATCGCCGCCGGCAAGCAAGAGAAGCTCTATTTGGGCAACCTCGATGCTCGTCGAGACTGGGGTTATGCCCCGGACTATGTTGAATGTATGTGGCTGATTTTGCAGCAACCCTCGCCTGACGACTTTGTCATCGCAACCGGCGAATATCATACTGTACGTGAATTTACAACTCTCGCCTTTGCGCACGTTGGCATCACACTGCGTTGGGAAGGCACCGGTGTCGATGAACGTGGCATAGACACAGCAACAGGTCGCACACTTGTCGAAGTCGACCCTCGTTTCTTCCGCCCGTGTGAAGTCGAGCAACTGCTCGGAGATCCCACAAAAGCTCGTCAACAGTTAGGTTGGAATCCTCGCAAGACGTCATTCGAAGACCTCGTGCGAATAATGGTCGAGGCGGACGTCATGCTCATAAATGGCAAGAATTGATTAACTCACAGATACATATATCACTACTCAACGGCTGATTGTATGGAAAACAAAATCAATAAGGACTCAAAAATATATGTCGCCGGGCACCGCGGTCTCGTAGGTTCTGCCATTTGGCGCAATCTCGAAAGTCGCGGTTTTACCAACCTCATAGGTCGCAGCCATAGCGAGTTGGACCTTCTCGATAGTGTTGCCGTAAAAGCATTCTTTAACGAACAACAGCCCGATGCGGTAATTCTTGCCGCAGCCCATGTCGGTGGCATTATGGCAAACTCGATATATCGTGCCGACTTTATTTGGCAAAACCTGCAAATACAACAAAACGTCATTTCTCAGGCATATCGCCATGGTGTGAAAAAGCTCGTATTCCTCGGGTCGACATGCATATACCCCAAGAATGCCCCACAGCCCATCGTTGAAGACGCTCTGTTGACTTCGCCTCTGGAATATACCAACGAGCCATATGCCATTGCCAAAATCGCAGGTCTCAAAATGTGTGAGAGCTTCAACCTGCAATATGGCACGGATTACATCGCCGTTATGCCCACCAACCTATATGGTCCGCGAGATAACTTCCATCTTCAAAACTCTCACGTACTTCCGGCAATGATGCGCAAAATGCACCTTGCCAAACTATTGAATATAGGCGACTACGACACCCTTCGTCAAGACCTCGCTCGCCGTCCCATTGACAATTATAATGAGACATTGAGTAATGATGATATAGCCAATCGTCTTGCTTCATATGGCATATATGCCGATCACCTCGAACTATGGGGCACAGGCAAACCATTGCGCGAATTTCTTTGGAGTGAAGATATGGCAGACGCCACTATTCACATTATGCTGAATGTGACTTTTGAACAACTCAAATCCATGTCTGCAGATCAACAGCAGGTGCGCAACACTCACGTCAATATCGGCACCGGCATCGAACTGACCATCGCTGAGCTTGCTCAAAAAATCAAAGCTCAAGTCGGTTTTGCCGGTGATATAGTATGGAACGCCGACAAGCCTGATGGCACTATGCGCAAACTCTGTGATGTCACTCGCCTGCATAACCTTGGCTGGCATCATAGCGTTGAACTTGATGATGGCATTGAACGTCTGTACAATTGGTATCTCAATGACACATATTCACATAACAATTGAGCAACCTTTTCTTGATTTCTAAATTCGCTATACAACACCTCACCGATTGACTATGCCTCAACACCTCATCTGGCTCGCCATATTTATCGCCATCGAGACCCTATTTTTTTGGATCGCTCGCCGGTGTGGCATAGGTGCCGGAGTCAATGAACGTTCATCACACACAACTTTCACACCGACAGCAGGTGGCGTTATTGTCCCGATTGCCATCGTCATCTTTGCCGGACTGAATTTTGGAACAATGACTCTGCCTTGGTGGATAGCGTTATCCGGCGCTATCGTATTAGCCGTGATGTCATTTATAGATGACATAAAACCGCTATCACCGACATTCAGGCTGATTGTGCAAACCATTGTCGTTGGCAGCACTTTTTACCAGCTCATCACTCCACACACCATACATTATTTCTTAGTAGTGGTAATCTGTGGTGTCGGCACCATCAATGCCATCAACTTTATTGACGGCATCAGAGCTATGCTTGCGTTTTATGGTCTTGTAGTACTTGGCTCTTTGTTGTATGCCATCAACACGTTGGCACCCGAGAGTATGACTGTGTATAGTGATTTGTGTTTGTTCTTAATACTTGCGATAATTGCGTTCTCGGTTTTTAATATCAGAGACAAGATTTTTGCCGGCGATGTCGGAGCGATAACCCTTGGTTTCATAATAGTGTTTGTCACCGTAAATGTTATTTTCGCCATCAAAGATGCATCGATAATCACATTCTTTATAGTCGCAATTTTTGATGCCGGACTGACAACATTGCAACGATTATTTGCCGGCGAAAACATACTTATGCCACACCGCGATTTTATCTATGAGGTGTTAACTTCGCGATGGAAATTGCCACACCTAATCGTGTCGTCGGGATATGCCACCCTACAATTAGTGATTAATACTTTATACTTCCTGTTCCCCTATGATCAACGGTGGGCATATTTTATTACCGTGTCATTGATGCTGATGGTAGCGTATTTTTATATACGTCGCTCACCAAAATCGAGACATGCATAATCAATCCACGGCTTCGGGATTATTCTCATCTTGATGAAACCCGGCGGCAAGCATCGCAATAAGCTTTGATATTTCGCCCATAGCGTCTTGTGTTTCTTTTGACAACGCCTGTCCTCGCAACTTCATCAATAGTGTGCCATATAATGCTGTGAAGCAGGTTTCGATTTCACCTTGGCGTTGTTCTCCGGCTTTGGCACGCAGTTCAACTATAAATGGCAATGCCTTATAAAACTGTGCATGATATGCGCTTTGTCGTGGGTCGGCAAGCAGTCGGCGATGGAAGTCGACAAGTTGTGCGAGCGTGTTTTTATTAATCTGCAAATGTGACGTTTGTGTCACACCTTCTGTGCGCATCATATCTATCAACGACTCGTACCATAGTTTAAGTTCTCGACGATGATTTTCATCAAGATTATATCTGTCGATAATGTTTTGTTCTATTTTGACAATATTGAGATCATTGGCTCGTATGAGATCTTCGATTTGCCACATATATAGCAGATATTCGGCTATATTCTCTTTGCGTTTTTGTGATGCTATATACATATTTTTTACGATTATTCAAATAAGTGGTGTTGCACGCTTTGTGAGTTTGTAGTACACACGTAGTGCCACAGCGACAGGTAACATAGAAACACTTATCCACCCTACATCGGCGATACGTTTGCGCCACGCAATGCACGAACCCAGTAAATATGTATGATACAATAAGCGTGCCAATAGTCGTCCGCGACAACTTTGCTTTGAATGATGAGCAAGAAGTGAGTAAACAGCAGCCGTCCCGTGTGGCGAACCGACAAGCAAATTTACAAAATTTGCAGATAGCCCGTCAACACGATAGTTACGAATAATTATCGGCATTGAAAAGATACAAGTATCACAGTCATCGGCAATGGTAGCAATCAACCACGACTCTCCGACAAACTTTTCGCCATTAAACTCCGGGAATGGATGTGAACGCAATATGGCTGTTTCATAAACCTCTGCCAAATCACCGACAATATGCAGACGTGAACGCAAACTCACACCATCTGTTATTGTTGTTGATGATAAAATCGGCTGGGATAAACTTTGCATATTGCCACCTACACATAATCCGGCGACAACGGCTATGTGTCTGTGATTTGATTGCTCAATATTTAACTTGGAGACAGACTCAACCATCGTCTTAATATTGGCAACGGCATCAGGCACAAGGATGTCATCAGAGTCTACAATAACAGTCCACTCACCTTGTGCATGAATAACGCCCAAATTGATCGCTGTGTGCTTGCCACCATTGTCTTTGTGTTTTGGCACAACATTAAACGGAGCTGCAAGCGACAACAGCCACGACATCGTATCATCGTCAGAACCATCATCAACCACCACCCATTCAAAATCATAACACGACTGCATCGCAAGCGAGTTATACAGCTTCACAAGCTCTTCTCGTCGATTATAAGTTGGCGTAAGTATTGTGATGGTCGGATTTTGCATATCTGCTATGCGTCTTTATCAACGGCGACCAATGCCACGATAAATGAGACCTTCCTCTTCAAGGTCTACGGGTTGGTATATATTACGTCCGTCGATTACTATTTTGCCTTTCATTGCACGTGCTATGACGCGCCACGATGGCAGTCGGAATTGTTTCCACTCTGTCATTAAAATCAAAGCATCGGCATCTATGACTGCGTCATACATATCACGCGCATAAACGATGGTATCACCTATGCGGCGACGACACTCGTCCATAGCCACCGGGTCGTATGCCACGACTGTTGCACCGGCAGCCAACAAATGTTCAATAACCACAAGCGATGCGGAACAACGCATATCGTCTGTCTCTGGTTTGAACGATAAGCCCCAAAGTGCCACGCGACAACCTTTAAGATCGCCAATGGCATCGACAAGCAATTGATAGGGACGTGACTTTTGCGCCTCATTGACTTCCTCAACGGCTCGCACCACTTTCATATCATAGCCATTTACCGAACCGGTGTGTATCAATGCTTTTACATCTTTTGGAAAACATGAACCGCCATATCCCGAGCCGGCATAAAGAAACTTTGAACCGATGCGAGCATCTGCGCCTATGCCTTTGCGCACCTGAGTAACATCGGCACCGACAAGATCACAAAGATTGGCAATGTCGTTCATAAACGATATACGCGTGGCGAGCATGGCATTTGCCGCATATTTCGTCATCTCTGCCGAAGCTATATCCATAAAAATCACGCGAAAGTTATTGAGCAGAAATGGACGATACAGCCGTTCCATAACACGACGAGCTCGATCTGATTCCACCCCTATCACGACACGATCAGGGGACATAAAATCTTTTATAGCCGCACCCTCTTTGAGAAATTCGGGATTCGAGGCAACCTCAAACTCCACATCAACATTGCGCTCGGCGAGTTCGGCGCGTATGGCGTCCTTTACCAATTTTGATGTACCGACCGGCACTGTCGACTTGGTAACAAGCAGAGTATAATGATTAATATTTTTGCCAAAGGTGCGAGCAACGTCCAACACATAGCTCAGGTCGGCAGATCCGTCCTCATCGGGAGGCGTACCGACAGCACAAAAAACCACCTCGCTATCATCAAGCACTTCGGTCAAATCAGTCACAAAATGCAAACGTCCGGCATCGGCATTGCGCTTTACAAGTTCATCGAGCCCCGGTTCGTAAATTGGCACTTGCCCACTGCGTAACCGTTCAATTTTTGAGGCATCGATGTCAACACATGTCACATCGACACCAACTTCGGCAAAACATGCGCCGGAGACAAGTCCGACATATCCGGTACCAACGATAGTTATCTTCATATAGGGTCTTCTTTTACATTAAAAAAATGGCAAAATCATTTTTGCTTTGTTTGTCGTCCCGCCATTATGAACGACAACAACCGGCTCGGCTCTATCAGTCGATTAAAGCCCAAGACTACAGCTATAATTATCGCCGACCAAAACATGGCAAACGCCAGTGTCGGCACAAATCCAAGTTTCATACCCTCCAACATCGGTCGCATAAGTCCCATGGGAAACAGGAAAAAATAGTGCATCAAATATATAGTCAGCGACTCGCGTCCGAGCAACTGCCACATATTGGCAAAACGATGTTGTGAACGTGAAGGCTGTTTATCACCGCCAAAAGCGCGTTCACACCATGGAGCAATGACCGCAATCACGACAAAGGCAAACGCCACCTCAAATACGACGCGAGCGACTTCGACATCGACTTTGATACCGGCAACAACGATATGCCACGACTCAAACTCCCAATTCCAACACACGAAATACAACAAGAAGCCGCCAACAATGAATGCCGTAGTATATACAATCGATGAGCGCGTAAGTCTCATAAAATTCTCACGGTATGCCGAAGCCAATGCTCCGGCAAGAAATATGGGGAAAAACTGAGATACCAAACCAAATGACATTACAGCCTCGACATCTGCCGGCAGAATAACACACACCGCACGCAATGCCACCCACACGCCCACACCGATTGCCACTCGACTGCCAAACGTTTTGACGCGCGACAACAAAGGTACACACGCAGCATATATCGCTATAATTTCAAACAGCACAAGCGTGAACCAATAGCCATTTTTAAACTCAGACAGCCATAATCCGCTGAATGTTGAGTTCAACGGCGACTCCAAGCCCGAGTGAGGAAAATACACAATCCAAAGGCTTGACATCACCAACATCGGTATCAACAAACGCTGAGCACGCGACCATAATGCCGGCACCTGCCAACTGTTCTTAGCGACACCTGTCCCATTTTTCACCAACTTAAACGTAAACCAACCGCTGATAAAGAAAAACAGAGGCATATGCATCTCGCCAACAAACTTAAACACCGTGGCTCGATCTATGTCGCGCACACACATCGTCAGCACGTGTCCCATCACCACCATAAAAATTGCCAAGCCCTTGATGACATCCATATGGTGCAAGCGAGGTTTGACGGCACCGATCATCGTTGCCATGCCGGGATTGGCGTCATGCGCACACTGAGGTTTTCCCTCCATATTTTGTAAACACTCACTCATTATCGTCTGACAAGCATCCTTTACTTTAAAAGCCGTTATTTTTTAACAGCACACAAAATAATTTCACACAAAAGAACATACAATTGACCACCATTTAGAGGTCAACCCTTTCTTTCCACAAAGTTAAACATTTTTACAGTAATCTCAATCATAATGCTTATTTTTGCAGCCTAATCAACAGACTATAAAAATTTAGATGGGTTTTGAAACTTGTCATCGTAAAAATTTGTAACTTTGTTTACTGATGTGTGTAACTGTTTCTTGCGTTATTGTGCAAGTTTTGTCGCCATCAGTTTCTATAAGGAGTTTTTTGTTAATATATGGATATCATAAGCCTTTTCAGTGGTGCCGGTGGTTTGGATCTCGGCTTTCATAAAGCCGGGTTTAAAACTGTTGTGGCTAATGAATATGACAAGAAAATTTGTCCGACTTTTAAAGCTAATTTCCCAACTGTTAAACTTATCGAAGGTGATATAAGAAATATAGACAGTAGTATATTCCCGGACAACATCACCGGTATCATCGGAGGACCTCCATGTCAGTCATGGAGCGAAGCCGGATCATTAAAGGGAATAGAAGATGCGCGTGGTCAATTGTTTTTTGAGTATATCAGAATCTTACGAGATAAGCAACCGCTATTTTTCGTTGCTGAAAATGTTTCAGGCATGCTTGCTAATCGTCATAGTTCCGCGGTAAAAGCATTTTTACAATTATTTGATGCTGCCGGTTATGACGTGGTGTATAAATTGCTCAATGCAAACGATTACGATGTGGCGCAAGATCGTGATCGAGTTTTTTATATCGGTTTTAGAAAAGACTTAAACATCCACAACTTTGAATATCCAAAACCTTGTACACATAAGCCGACACTAAGGGAGTGTATTTGGGATTTAAAAGACAATGTCAATTACACCCACAGGCGCCCAAAATGATAAAGGTTGAAAAAAATCTGCAAAAATTTGTGGAAGGCAAAGAATATCTTTATCGCAGAATGAGCGTTAGGGAGGTTGCAAGAGTACAAGGATTCCCTGACAACTTCAAATTTATATATGACGATGTGAACTATGGATATAAGATGATTGGAAATGCCGTTCCTGTAAATCTTGCATAC
>CAVCBR010000053.1:0-810 GCA_963600695.1 bacterium | reverse complement strand
CTTGCATACTATGTAGCATTACAAATAAAAAAATACTTAAATGAAAAAGGATTAGAATAATGAAACTTGTATCCTTGTTTTCAGGGTGTGGCGGTTTAGATCTCGGCTTTGAAAAAGCCGGGTATGATGTAGTGTGGGCAAATGAGATTGACAAGTCAATAAAATCCACATACAAGCTAAACCACAAGAATACAATATTGGAAACAAGAGATATTAGGCGTTTACGCTATTCAGATATTCCCGATTGTGATGGTATTATAGGAGGTCCTCCATGTCAATCATGGAGTGAAGGTGGTGCGCAAAATGGTATTAACGATGATAGGGGCAAATTGTTTCTTGACTATATCCGTATTGTAACAGATAAAAAGCCGAAATTCTTTCTTATAGAGAACGTTAAAGGTATTTTGGATAAAAAACATTCTGAAGCATTTAATATGTTCATCACGAAACTATCTGAAGCTGATTATGATGTTACCTACTCTCTTGTCAACTGTGCTGATTATAGGATTCCACAAGATCGATTTCGTGTTTTTATAATGGGGATAAAGAACGATTATTGTAAACATTATCTGTTCCCAAATCCAATTAATTCTTCCAAAGTGACATTAAAAGAAGCTATTGGAGACATAAAAGCCGAACCGACCAAATACATTAATGAGACTGTTATTGAAAATGCATCAATAACAAATCATGACGTTTTTATGGGTTCTTTCGATTACAAATTTATGGCTCGTAATAGAGTTAGAAGTTGGGACGAAGTGTCATTTACAATACAAGCACAGGCAAAAAACGAGCCTTTACATCCACAAG
>CAVCBR010000052.1:0-16523 GCA_963600695.1 bacterium | reverse complement strand
ATTGGCAAGTGCGCACACCTAACTATGATAAAATTAGCAAAGGGGATCGATTGCGCATTGTAAATCGTGATTCCATTGTGTTGATTGCCGAGAAAATTTAAAATCTTGATAATAACTTAAATTTAGTAATTATGGGAATACAAACAATGATTTTTTTGGGACTGCTGGTTTTAATCGTTTTGATTCTTGTGATGAATGGCGTAGTGGTAGTTCCGCAATCAGAAACTCGTGTAATAGAACGTCTCGGACGATTTCATAGTGTGCTCAATCCCGGGCTTAATCTGATATGGCCTTTTATAGACAAGGCGAAGGTGGTTTATGTGCGACGTGTAGAGGATATTGGTCGTGGGCGGTGTATTATTAGAATGACCACGACATCAGTCATAGATCTTCGCGAACAGGTGTATGATTTTCCATCACAGCAAGTTATCACGAAGGATAATGTAACCACTGAAATCAATGCTCTCCTTTATTTTCAGATTGTTGATCCCAAGAAGTCTGTTTATGAGATAGATAATTTGCCGAATGCAATAGAAAAACTGACACAAACATCTCTGCGTAACGTAATTGGAGAATTGGAACTTGATGAAACTCTCACATCGCGTGACACAATTAATACTCGATTGCAGGCAATCCTTGATGAGGCTACAAATAAGTGGGGCGTTAAGGTAAATCGTGTAGAATTACAAGATATAACTCCACCCGAAAGCGTCCGTGAAGCGATGGAAAAACAAATGCAAGCAGAGCGTAATCGCCGAGCTGAAATTCTTAACGCTGAGGGTGAAAAGAAATCTAGAATACTTCGTTCGGAGGGTGAACGAGAGTCTGAAATAAATGCGGCAGAAGCAGTGCGCCAAGCAGAAATACTCCGTGCAGAAGGCGAAGCAAAAGCACAAATACTTAGAGCCGAAGCAGAGGCAGAAGCAATTCGTCGCGTGTCGGAGGCTATCAAAGACACTAAAACAGATCCTGCAACATATATGCTTGCGGTAAAATATATCGAGGCACTTCAAGAAATGGTATCCGGGAAAGACAATAAAACGGTGTATATACCCTATGAGGCGTCAAGTGTATTGTCTTCGATCGGTTCGATCAAAGGACTGTTTAATCAAAAATAATATAGTATGCCCTTTATGAAATGGGAGGCAAAATAGATGAATTATAGCCTAAAGTAATGATGGTTTTGTAAAATGGGATAGATAGTCGGATTTAAAAGCGACTTGTAACGATTATGGATTTTAAACTTCATTCTCTATATCAACCAACAGGAGATCAACCTCAAGCAATTGATTCTTTGACACAAGGCATTATTAACGGGGTGCCGTGTCAAACATTGCTTGGCGTGACCGGCTCGGGAAAGACATTTACGATGGCAAATGTCATTGAACGTGTGCAACGCCCAACGTTGATTTTAAGTCATAATAAGACGTTGGCTGCGCAGTTGTATAGTGAGATGAAAAGTTTTTTTCCTGATAATTCGGTTCAATATTTTATTTCATACTATGATTATTATCAACCTGAAGCATATATACCATCTGTTGATAAGTATATTGAAAAGGATTTGATGATTAATCAAGAAATCGACAGATTGAGATTGGCAACGACTTCGGCTTTGTTGTCAGGGCGACGAGACGTGATTGTAGTATCGTCGGTATCTTGTATATATGGTATGGGTAATCCGGAGGATTTTCATCAAAATGCCGTGCACGTCAATACCGGGATGCAGATTAGTCGCAATCAGTTGTTGCGTCACTTGGTAAATGCCTTATATTCTCGTACGGAGGTCAATCTTGAGCGTGGAACATTTCGTGTGAAAGGTGATACAGTCGATGTGCGTCTTGCATATGAGGACATTGTTATCAGGATAGTGTTTTGGGGTGATGAAATTGAGAGTATCTCGGCAATACACCCGGATGATGGATTTACAATGGGACATTATGATGAGATGAATATTTATCCGGCAAATCTCTTTGTTACCTCACCGGCTAGACAAGCTTCGGCTATAGCACAAATACAATTGGATCTCGGTAAGCAGGTGGAATACTTTAATAAAGAATACAAGCCTGTTGAAGCCAGACGGTTATATGAGAGAGTTACGTATGACCTTGAAATGATAAAAGAAGTCGGACATTGCTCAGGAATCGAAAATTATAGTCGCTATTTTGATGGACGAGAGCCGGGGATGAGACCATTTTGCCTTTTAGACTATTTTCCAAAAGATTTTTTGACCATCGTTGATGAGAGTCATGTCACGTTGCCACAGGTCAGAGCTATGTTTGGTGGAGATCGCTCTCGCAAGGAAAATTTGGTGAGATATGGATTTAGACTTGAAGCCGCACTTGATAACCGCCCATTGACTTTTGATGAATTTGAGGCACTGACACATCAGACAATATATGTGTCTGCCACTCCGGCAGATTATGAAATAGAGCGTTCTGAGGGCGTTGTCGTTGAGCAAGTTATTCGTCCTACCGGACTACTCGACCCGGAAATCATTGTATTGCCGACAACGAATCAGGTAGACCGACTTCTTGAAGAGATACAGGTGCAGATAGAACGCGGAGAACGTACATTAGTCACAACACTCACAAAGCGCATGGCGGAGGAGCTGAATGACTATTTATCAAAAATGTCTGTTAATTGTGCGTACATTCATAGTGATGTTAAATCATTAGAGCGTATTAAAATTCTTGATGATTTGAGAGCCGGTGTCATTGATGTGTTAATCGGAGTAAATCTTTTGCGTGAAGGTCTTGATTTGCCAGAGGTGTCACTTGTCGCAATACTTGACGCAGATAAAGAAGGCTTTCTGCGTAGTCATCGCTCGCTCACGCAGACTGTTGGTAGAGCAGCACGCAATCTCAATGGTCGTGTGATTATGTTTGCCGATACGATAACAGAATCTATGCAGATGACCATAGATGAAACAGAACGCCGCCGATCGTTGCAAATGAAGTATAATGATGAGCATGGTATTACGCCACAAGCTATCAATAAGGCTCGTAATGTGATTCTTGGCAAAGATGTTGAAACCGGAGAGAATGTATCAGGAGAGAAACGATCGTCAGACGCCAAGCATTCTGCGCGACAAAACGGTTATGCTATGTATGCAGAAGAGTTTGATACGTCTCACGTTGATGTGGCTGCAGACCCGGTTATTGCTTATATGGACGAAGATGAATTGCGACACCAAATCACACGGTTGCGCATGGAGATGGCGGCAGCTGCCAAAGATTTACAATTTATTGAAGCTGCGCGTTTGCGTGATGAAATCATTAAATTAGAAGATCGTATAGCATCTTTAGACAATGTTATATAATACATGACTGTAGCATCTGATACATATTTGGGTAAAATAGATTCCCGGTTATGGTTGCCGACATCGGTTAAAGAAATGAAAGCCAGAGGTTGGGACTATGTTGACGTTGTCATTTTTAGTGGCGATGCTTATGTCGATCACCCATCTTTTGGTGCGGCTGTCATAGGTCGTGTGTTGGAGGCTGCGGGTTATCGGGTAGCAATTGTGCCTCAGCCCAACTGGCAAGATGATTTGCGTGATTTTAAGAAGTTTGGTCGTCCTCGGCTGTTTTTTGGCGTATCGGCGGGAGCGATGGATTCGATGGTAAATCATTATACAGCCAATCGTCGTCGTCGTTCGGATGATGCATATACGCCGGGGGGGCGTCATTCGGGGCGTCCTGATTATCCCACCATTGTTTATAGCACTGTATTAAAGAAATTATTTCCGGATGTACCTGTAATTGCCGGTGGAATTGAGGCGTCGTTGCGCAGAGTATCTCATTATGATTATTGGCAAGATTGTTTGCGTAAATCAATAATAGCAGATTGTCCCATAGATATGATTAGTTATGGTATGGGAGAGCGGACGACTATTGAAATTGCACGTGCACTCGCCGGAGGCACTAAGATAGACGCATTGGTCAATGTGAGACAAACTGTTGTCAGAAGACCTCTTGACGAAATGCCTAAATCGTCTGATGAGCAGAATATTTTATTGCATTCTTGGGCTGAGTGTGTTAGGAATCGTACGATGCAATCACAGAACTTTAAACACATAGAGCAACAATCAAACTCTCGTTCCGGAGGGCTTACATTGTGGCAAGCCTATGATGATTTTGCCGTAAAGATAAATCCGATGTTCCCGGCTATGGAGTTTGGTGAAATAGACAGTGCCTTTGATTTGCCATACACTCGGTTGCCACATCCACGATATAAAGGCAAGGTAATTCCGGCTTATGAGATGATACGCCACTCGGTCACATTACATCGTGGCTGTTTTGGCGGTTGTGCCTTTTGTACAATCTCAGCACATCAAGGCAAGTTTGTGGCATCACGCACAAAAGCGTCTATATTGAAGGAAGTGGAATATGTGACAAAAATGCCTGATTTTAAAGGTTATATTTCAGACCTTGGAGGCCCGTCTGCCAATATGTATTCCGTAGGCGGACGAGATACGTCAATATGTGATAAATGTCTACGCCCATCGTGTTTGTTTCCGATGCCATGTCGCAATTTGAATACAGATCACTCTGCATTACTTGATATATACCACAGTGTTGATTCATTGCCTGCCGTTAAAAAATCATTTGTAGGCAGTGGCGTGCGTTATGATCTCTCTATGCATAAAACCGGTGATAAAAATATAGATCGTGTGAATAGGCGTTACAACGAGGAATTGATAGAACATCATGTGTCGGGTCGCTTGAAGGTCGCGCCCGAACATACAGCAGACCATGTCCTTGAAGTTATGCGTAAACCGTCGTTTAAGTTATATGGAGAGTTTAAACGAATCTTTGATGAAGTAAATCGCCGTGCCAATATAAATCAACAGCTGATACCATATTTTATCTCGTCACACCCCGGGTGTCACGAAATAGATATGGCTGAATTGGCTGCCGAAACAAAAGATTTTGGCCTTCATTTGGAACAAGTGCAA
Source organism: bacterium (assembly GCA_963600695.1). Classification (GTDB taxonomy): domain Bacteria; phylum Bacteroidota; class Bacteroidia; order Bacteroidales; family Muribaculaceae; genus CAG-873. Next base: position 11,566 of record CAVCBR010000052.1, on the reverse strand, counting down.
GATTTCACACCAACGCCTATGACGGTTGCATCGGAGATTTATTATTCCGGCGTACACCCATATACAGGTGAAAAAATATTTACGGCCACATCTCAAAAAGAAAAATTAGCACAGCGTCGGTTCTTCTTTTGGTATGATCCCGATGCGCGTCACGATATTATTGATGCGCTAAGGCGTCTTAATCGCCCGGACTTAATAGAACGATTATTCCCTAAAAAGCAAGAATCACGCAGGTATAATAATAGTTATCATACTACGCAAAAAAATAAAAAGCAAGGCAACAAGCCCAAGCATTAAAATGCTTTATTATAGATAAAAACAAAATGTATAACCATATAATTAATAACATTTATGAATTTAACCAAAACACTGTTTATGAGTGCAACAGCATTGTTAAGCACATTCACTTGTGGCGCGGTTGAAGCTGAAGAACCGATAATTGATCGTCCTGACTTCAAAACGACGACAGGTGTCTTTGATATAGATGCACTCGAAGCTCTCGGCAGGGTATCCGAGCCCAAGGTGTCACCTGATGGCAAATATGTCTTGTTTGGCATTTCTTATGAAAGTGTCGAGCAAAATCGCTCTAATCGTGATCTTTATGTAATGAAAATTGATGGGACTGAATTAAATCGCATTACGCGGACGGTAAAAAGCGAAAACGGAGCGGTATGGATTAAAGGAGGCTCGGTCATCGCTTTTATGTATCCGGACAGCGATGGTAATAATCAACTATGGTCAATGAAGCCTGATGGCTCGGAGCGTAAGCAGATTACAACAATTGATGATGGTATTGATGGCTTTTTGTTTTCAAACGATGAGTCTCATATTGTTTTTGTCAAGAACGTAAAAAATGAATGTCAAGCCAAAGATATTTATCCTGATTTGCCCAAAGCAACCGGTCGTGTGATAGATGATCTTATGTATAAGCATTGGGACGAATGGGTTACTGCTATACCACACCCCTTTGTCGCTGATTTTGACGGTAATGGAGTTTCCAATATGCATGATATCATGGATGGTGAACCATATGAGTCTCCGATGAAGCCCTTTGGTGGTGTTGAGTCACTTGCATGGAGTCCTGATGGCAATAAGTTGGTTTACGTTTCACGTAAAAAAGTTGGTAAAGAATATTCTATTTCAACCAATTCTGATTTATACCAATATGATCTAACGACCGGTAAGACTACGAATCTCACCGAGGGTATGATGGGTTATGATACGAATCCGGCATTTTCACCTGATGGACGCTATATGGCGTGTTTGTCTATGGAACATGATGGTTATGAATCAGATAAAAACCGTCTGTTTATACTGGATATAACTACCGGTGAAAAAATAGATCTGACAACCGATTGGGATTTTACCATTGATGAGTTTGCATGGAATCATGACTCCAAACATATATGGTTTATAGCACCACACCTTGGAACTATCCCGGTGTTTACTATTGATATTACGACTCGTAATATAGTTAAAGTGGCAGATGGAGTATGTGATTATACATCATTAAGCCCGGTTGATGCCAAAACTGTTGTGACTATGAACCACTCGATGTTGCGACCGAATGAGGTTGTAAAAGTATCGTTAAAAGGCAAGGGCAAAAAACTATCAGGAGTCACGACACAGCTTACCGATATTAATGGCTCTATATTTGCGCAAGTTGCTATGCCAACGGTACAAGCTACAAAAACACCGACTACGGATGGTAAAGAAATGTTGACATGGATTATTTGTCCTCCCGGATTTGATGCAAATGCAACCGCAAAATATCCGGCATTGCTTTATTGTCAAGGTGGTCCTCAACAAGCAGTCAGTCAATTCTGGAGCTATCGATGGAATTTTGCATTGATGGGAGCGAACGGATATGTTGTTATTGCGCCTAATCGTCGTGGTGTTCCGGGTTTTGGTACGGAATGGGAATCTCAAATATCAAAAGATTATCCCGGGCAAAACATGAGAGACTATTTGTCGGCAGTAGACAATGCTTTGGCTACGATACCGGCAATTGATGCAAAACGTGTTGGCGCAACAGGTGCCAGCTATGGCGGTTTTTCGGTATATTGGCTTGCCGGTAACCACAACAAACGTTTCTCGGCATTCCTTGCGCATGCCGGTATTTTCAATATGGAAGCACAATATCTTGAAACAGAAGAGATGTGGTTTGCCAATTGGGATATGGGCGGAGCTTTCTGGGAAAAAGATAATGCTGTAGCAAAGCGTACATTTGATTATTCGCCCCATAAATTTGTCGATCGCTGGGATACTCCGATTATGGTGTCACATGGCGATTTTGATTATCGTATCCTTTCATCACAAGGACAACAGGCGTTTAATGCTGCGAAATTGCGTGGTATACCATGCGAAATGGTTCTGTTCCCTGATGAAAATCACTGGATACTTAAACCACAAAATGCTGTAATGTGGCAACGTCTTTTCTTCCGCTGGTTTGACCGCTGGTTGAAAAAGTAAAGATATTCATTATGTGTATGTGCCGGGAGGCTGTGTCAATGTGGCGCAGCCTCCCGATTATTATAATATTAAATTGCATTAAAATGCGTACCTTTGCAAACGACGATTTATTAGATTATAGCTTACGAGATGAATTGTAAACGTATTTATGGCTTAGTCGGATATCCATTATGCCATTCTTTTTCAAAAAAGTTTTTTACATATAAATTCATTGCAGAGAATATTAATGCAGAATACGTTAATTTTGAGTTGCCTGATATTCATTTGCTAAAAGACCGAGTGCTCTCAATGCCGCAATTATCAGGTTTTAATGTAACGATTCCTTATAAAAAAGCTATAATACCGTTCTTAGATGATGTCGATGATGTGGCTCGACGTATCGGAGCTGTTAATACTGTACGAGTTGAGGGCAAAAAGAATGGGAAGTATGTGCTAAAGGGCTATAATAGTGATATCATCGGATTTAGAGAGTCACTCGCTCCGATGTTAAAGCCCGGTATGCACAAGGCGTTGGTATTGGGAACCGGTGGTGCCTCTCTTGCTGTATGTGAAGGATTGCACCAACTTGGTATCGAGTATAAATTGGTGTCAAGATCGGGTAGGGAAGATATATTGTCATATGATGATCTAACTCCGGATATTATTGAAAATTACACAATAATTGTAAACACAACGCCTCTTGGAATGTTCCCAAACGTCAACACGGCACCAAATATTCCTTATGAAAGTATTGGTCATCAGTATATTTGTTTTGATTTGGTATATAACCCTGAGATGACAGAATTTTTACGTCGGACCTCACGCCGGGGAGCAATGATTAAAAATGGGCTGGAAATGCTTCACCTTCAAGCATTAGAGTCGTGGCGTATTTGGCATTGATATATTGATTTATCACTATGTAACAATGAAGCCACCCTATTCATATATGCCGGCACTACCCGTTGTGATGGGTTTCGGGTCAGGTATTTTAATAGCTCTTATATTGGGGGTAAATATTTGGGTGACACTAAGTGGTATTGTTATCGCCGGGGTGTTGATGTTTGTTGACAGACATTGGTGGTCAATGGTTGTCGTGTTTGCCGTTCTTGGCGCATTAACAGTCACATTTAAATCTACGCCTCAGACACCAAGTTTTCTTATGAATAGGAAATCACTGGTAGTAGGGCGTGTTGAATCGGCACGGTATTCACAAAACACGATGGGGTACATTGTACGAGTCAGTAACGTAACAACTATGGACTCGATCTGTAAGTATGATTGTGATTTTAAGATGAAACTTACAGTTGATGCTCTTAATAGAGTATATCGTCCGGGTGATATTATCGTCGCATATGGGAATTTGAAACCCATAGACGAAAAACCTGACGTTCCTGATAAAACGGACTATAATATGTCGGCAAGAATGTCCGGTGCCACGTCGCGAATGTGGGTTCCGGAGCCTGATGTGCGTTTTATTAGGGCAGATCAGACATTTTTTGAAAAATTTGTGGATAAATGTCATCGTAGTCTTACTGCGGCAATTGTGTCAACCGGTGTATCTTCAAATACTGCCGCTTTTTTGCTTGCCGTTCTCGGAGGTGATGATGCGGTAATGACAGATGATGTAGAAAACGATTTCAGAACCACCGGATTGGCACATGTATTGGCTATTAGTGGATTACATTTATCAATACTGGTGTCATTAGTAATGGCTTGTTTGATGCTATTTAAGGCTTTACCGGGAGGACGTTATATATATTATGGCATACCTGCGTCATTAGGCTTGTTTTATGCAATAATTTCGGGTATGTCACCATCGGCTTGCCGTGCCGCGGTGATGATTGGCATATATCTTCTCGGAAGAATGTTACAATGGCGTACATTTCCATATAATACATTGTGTATCACTGTGTTTATTTGGTTGTTGATTAATCCGATGTGGATCTTATCTCCAGGTTTTCAACTTTCGACACTTGCCGCATTAGCACTTATATGGTTAAATGATTATATAAATCGTTTTGAGCTCACAATAGCCAAAAGACGTGTAATTATGGTGTTCGCCGTGCCAATAACAGCGGTAGCGGCTACATCAGTGTTGACGCTGGTATATTTTCATGAATTTCCGATATGGTTCTTGCCGGCAAATATTATAGCCGGGATCCTTATAGTTCCAATATTGATGTTGGGGGCAGTTTTGACGCTTTGTGCATTATGTGGAGTGGTCTTATCTCCATTGGCTTGGGTTGAGGACCTGTTGTTTAATGTTTTTGATGGTATTGTGGGGTGGTTCGCCGATATTCCCGGTGGCGTGATAACAAATATATATCCTGATGTTGCCCAAATACTATTGTGGATAATGTTTATATTCTTGATTATTTGGTTTATGCGAATGCATAAAAAACCGATTTTATATTGTGGCATAGGCACATTGTGTATTTTGATATTAACCACTGTTTTTAAACCGATACCACAAGGAGATGAGCTTTATATTACAACAGATAAAAAAACGGCACGAATAGTCATTCGGCACAATGATAAGGCAATGCTATTTTTCCCGGCACTGTCTGACACATTAACAAAACAAGATTCGATAGGTTTTGAAAACACAAAAACATTGATTGAGGAAGAAAAAGAGCGAGCATTGGCAGACTATAAAGATTTTCTGGGAAAGAGGAGGATTGATGATGGTTTTGCTGTTGAAACAAATGACTTTAACTTTGGTCCATTTGTCAAACAAGAAGATGTTATGATTATTGGGAATAAGGTTATGGTTATTGCAAACACCAACATCATAACCACCCATACAGTCAAAGTGGATTATTTGTTGATATGCGGTTCTTTTAAAGGCGATGTTGTTAAAGCGGCTGAGTTGACAAAGGCAGCTAAGATATTGATTGCAGCAGATATAAATAAAATACGTTGTAATAGGTATATACGAGAACTTGAAGAAGCAGGCATCCCATGTCAGTCACTTGCCGAAACCCCCTTTTCAATCGCCTTGTGATGAAAACTTAAACCCAGTTCAACGTTTCGCATTTGATTGTTTTATCTCTCCTTGCTAGATGGGGTAGGTCATAGAGGCGAGGATGTCGCCCGTTAATGCTGTCGTTCATTTTATTTAGGACGATATTGTGTTTTTATGTAAATTTGCAGGACAAATAGGCACAGGTCGAAAACTATTAGTAAATATTATGTCATTAACATAAATAATATACGAGAAGATGGTAAAACATATTGTAATGTTCAAACTGAAAGGTAGTGACGAGGAACGTCGCTCAGTAGCGATGAAGTTTAAGGAAGCGCTTGAAGCACTGCCGGCACAGATTGAGGTGCTAAATTCAATAGAGGTTGGACTCAATGAGAATCCTACTGAAACATGGGATGTTGTGCTCACCGCTTATGTGGATAAAATGGCGGATGTTGCTGTTTATGCTCAACATCCGGCTCATGTTGCAGCAGCCGGCATACTTGGCGAGCATAAAGAGTCGCGTGCGTGTGTAGACTATGAAGTTTGATGTTTAATTAATAGTCACGGTCAAAGTCTAAGAGCAACTGTCGAGGGTAAACATCTGATAATGCCCAGTCATTGAAGGCACTTATAGTCTCTTTATGTGGTGGATTGGAAACAGTCAGCCCCAAAAGACGGATGGACGCGCCCTTGAGGTTTATGCTGTCGAAAAGGGTCATAGCATGTTTTTTCAGATTAAGACTTGACCATTGTATAGGCTCGGGGAATGATTGAGATTTGGTGTGTTGACTAAAATCAGCATACCGCATTTTTAGTGTTAAGGTGGTTCCATTAAAGTCGTGTCGCGATAGGCGTTCTTCAAGATCGGTGGATAGTTCTGCAATAGTGGCAAGAATTTCTTCGCGTGTTTTTAAGTCAGTGTCAAGGGTGCGCTCGCAGCCAATAGATTTGCGCTGATATTTAGGCATCACTGGACGCAGGTCTATACCTCGTGCAAACTGATAGTAAACGGCACCCATCTTCCCGAATTCCCGGCATAAGTCGGGGAGGGGAGTTTTGCGTAAGTCTGCACCATTGTGGATCCCGAGTTCGTGCATGTGTTTGGCGGTGACCGGACCAATACCCCAAAATTGCTCAATATTGAGCTTTTCGATGAATTGTAATGCTATGGAGGGGTGTATGGTACACAAGCCATTTGGTTTGCGGTAGTCGGAAGCAATTTTTGCCAAAAACTTATTGTATGATATGCCGGCAGATGCCACAAGGGATAGCCGGTCTTGAATTTTTGCTTTTATTTCTCGTGCGATTGTTACAGCTAAGGGTATATTTTGTTTGTTTATTGTAACATCAAGAAATGCTTCGTCAAGAGATATTGGCTCAATGATATCGGTATATTCGTGAAAAATTTCGTGCATTTGTGTCGACACGGCTTTGTATGTTTCAAAGCGAGGGGCGACAAATTTGATTTGTGGGCATAGTTTTAATGCTTTGGAGGCAGGCATTGCCGAACGGATACCATATTTGCGAGCTTCGTAACTTGCCGTGGCAACGACACTACGACCGGAGGCATGCCCAACCGCAATGGGCATGCCTCTGAGTGATGGATTATCACGTTGTTCCACCGCAGCGAAAAAAGCGTCCATATCAATATGTATGATTTTGCGTTGTCGCTCCATCGGGGTGGGGTGAGTCGTAATGTTTGGTATTATTGTTTTTTTGAGATCTTGAAAATTGAACCTTCAATTAAGGAAACATAAATGTCGTTGGAGGTCGGGTCGATGTCAATGCCATTGATCTCGCTGTCTCCGAGGCGAAGGCTCCAAATGACTTTTTGTTTGATGGGGTCAACGGCAGTAACAATGCCTCGTCTCGAGCCGGCGTAGACCACGCCATCATTTTCGGCGACTATACAAGGAGCATGTTCATATCCCAACCCCATGTCAATAGTCCAAAGCTCTTTGAAATCAGGCGTACGTGTGTCAACAGCGACAAGTTCACCATCCATAGTTTTTGCATAGGCACGTGACATGTCTGCACTATGCCCCAAACTTTCACGATATCTGTGATCGTTGTTACGCCAAAGTTGTTTGCCGGAGTGTCTGTCGATGGCAGTCATATATCTGTCAGGAGCCACAACGATCACTTTATCTTCTGTTACAACCGGGACGACATTGCCGGGACCAAGCATATTTGCCGTCTTTCCATTGTTCCATACCCATTTTAAATGACCATCTTTAAGTGATAAGCAGCGTAAGTTTGTATCCCATGCTCCAAAGATAATGTCATCACCGTCAACGGTGGGAGCTGCTTGGCAGTAGTTGAAAATAGAGTCATAGCTCCAAATGAGTTTGCCATCAGACGGACGGCGACATTCGAGTCGTTTGTATCCTCCTTGGATATAAGACTTGCCAAAAACCAAGCCATCAGCCACATAAGGACCTTCTTTTGATGGAATATTACGGATCATACGACCATTACGTGTGTTAATCATCATTATGCCTGAGGCATAAGGCATTGCAAGGACACCGGTTTTTGTAACAACCGGACGAGAGAAAACAGAGGCTTTGTCGGGAGTATCAATGTGCCATACTAACTGACAGGTGTTTTTGTTAACAGCTTTAATTCCTCCGAGAGAATTGCCAAAATATACATTGTCAGCATCAAAGCCTAAGCGAGTAAACACTGATGCGCTATCAGCCCACACTCGTGTGACATTATAACCCGAGGGTGATTTTATCTTAGAGTAATCGGCATCAACTTTTACCGGTTGATGAATAGTATGATTGGCAAAAGCAAAACGTGCTTGAGGGGCTTTTGAGATAGTCTTATTATAAATATGTGTCCAATCAGGCGAAACCTCAACAATGGTGTAACCATAGTCGCCATTACCCATATCAAGAGCACGGATCATTGCGCATTCAATATCACCGGCATCATACCGACGCCAACGATGATAGTGACCATTGATATGTCCAATTACCGGATATTGAGAGAGAATGGATAAATATGCTTTGTAATTGTCAAGGTCTTCAAGTAATGGATAGTGGTTAAATGATAACACACGTTTACCATCGGTAACTTTATTTTTTAGTGTTTGGTTTAACCAGTGGAGGTCTTCTTGTTTAATATGTCCATCACCCATTTTCATAAACGGACCACAATTGATACCTATAACAATCAATGAGTCAACTTCAAAAACGAAACGATCACCACCAAAAGTGTCTATAAAAGTTTTTGTGGCAGATTGAGACCAATTGTTTTCGTGATTTCCGGGTAATACATAAAGAGGAAATTTGATGTTGTCTAATATGTTCTTGACATTTGCAATTTGCTCGTCAGATCCCTCGTTGGTGAGATCTCCATTGACAATAACTGCGTCAAAAGAGCCTTTGTTAATCTCGGCAACAACCTCTCGGAGTTGCTTGTCATTGGCATTGCCGGGTGTCACGTGAATGTCACTTAATACGGCGAAGCGAGTGGCAGATAGTGAAAACGACACAAGGATAAAGCTTGTGACAATTGATAGCATTCGGTGCTTGGAGAATAAATTGTGCATTGAGAATAAATTATAAATCAGTTATAAATCATGTATTTAGCTATATCAAATAATGAATAGGCGCATATGACCATTTCTTTTTCAAAGTTAGTAAAAAAATTCTTAACTTTGTCAGGCAAAATGAAAAAGATAGATCGCGAAACAGTACAAAAAATTCTTGACACGGCTGATATTGTAGAAGTCGTGAGTGATTTTGTTAGTTTGAAGCGGCGAGGTGCCAACTATATAGGGCTTTGTCCTTTTCATAATGAGCGTACGCCGTCATTTTCTGTTTCTAAGTCAAAAGGCATCTGTAAGTGCTTTTCATGTGGTAAAGGTGGCTCACCGGTTAATTTTTTGATGGAGCTTGAACAATTATCTTACAATGAAGCGTTGAGATATTTGGCGCGTAAGTATAATATTGAGATACAAGAGCATGAAATGACCGATGCTGAACGGGAAGCTGCCGATGAGCGAGAGGCGCTTTTGGCTATTAATGATTTTGCATTGAAGCATTTTGAACACAATATTTGTGATACTGAAGAAGGCAAAAATATTGGTTATGCCTATTTCAGAGAACGTGGAATTAATGATCTGTCAATAAAAAAATATCACCTCGGGTATGCAATAGATAAACCTGATGAACTGTCAAAAGTCGCTTTGGCTCATGGTTACAGTGAAAAATACTTGCTTGAGTCGGGGCTATGTGCAAATAGCAAAAATGGGGGGCTGTATGATAGATTTAAGGGACGTGTGGTTTATCCGATATTTAGTGTGTCGGGGCGCGTAGTGGCGTTTGGCGGGAGAACATTGCGCAAGGATAAGGATGTCGCTAAGTATGTAAACTCACCGGAAACAGCCCTATATCGAAAAAGTTATGAGCTTTATGGCTTATATCAAGCGAAACCATCAATCGTAAAGAAAGATAAGTGTTTTCTGGTTGAGGGATATATGGATGTGATATCTATGTCTCAGATAGGGGTTGATAATGTTGTCGCCTCATCCGGCACGTCATTGACGGAAGGACAAATAAGGTTGATACATCGTTTTACAAATAATGTGACGGTTATTTATGACTCTGACCCGGCGGGCATTAAGGCTTCTCTGCGTGGTATCGATATGCTCTTGGCTGAGGGTCTTGATATAAAAGTATTATTATTGCCCGATGGCGAGGATCCGGATTCGTTTGCACAAACGCATAGTCTGACTGAGGTAGAGTCATATATTGCTGACAATGAAACAGATTTCATCAGATTTAAAACGCGTATTCTTCTTGCTGATGTAGAAAACGATCCGATAAGGCGAGCACGTGTCATAACTGACATCGTGGGTTCCATTGCCAAAATTAGTGATCAAATCAAACGTCAGGTTTATATCCAAGAATGCTCACGCATGTTGGATATGAACGAAAAAGTATTATCCTCAGAAGTCGACAAAACGATGTCGAACAACGCTGAAAAAAAAGAAAACGATAGAGATCGTATAGAAGCACGACATTCCGTAGAAGAAACGAAAGATATATCGTCTGAGGATAACGATGAAGCGAATAAAACAAGAAATAATTTGCAAAAGCGGTCTCCGGGTAATGGTGATGCGTTAGACGAACGACAAGTTTATCTCGAGAAATATGAGCGTGAAATTATTCGGTATATAGTTCGTTATGGTATGGTGGAATTGTGCAATCAAGTTTTGCCGGATAATAGTGTTTCTCCGATGATTCTTGTGGATTTTGTTAATACAGAATTGTCACGTGATGGTGTTTCGTTGAGTGTGCCGGCATATAATTTGATTTTGTCACGCTCATTGTCAATGATAAGAGATTTTAAATCAGATGTCAAGTCTAATGATTTGAAAATAAGTGAAATCGTTGACGATTTACGCAATGAGGGATATGAGGCGATTAGACGAGAAGCAAAAAGTTTGGGCGAAATAGAAAATCGAGAAAAAACACTTACTGCCAGCCTTGATGAAAAAGAAAAGAATTTGAAAAAAGAATTTGCTATGCTGTATCTTATGCAGAGGCTGGTGAATGATTCGGATGATGCGGTGCGTAAAGTGGCAAATGAATTATCAAGTGAAAAATATCAACTAAGCAAAGTGCATTCAAAATTTGCCCATATCGAATCGGAAGATCAAAAGCTCGACGAATTGGTCCCATTAGCTATTTACGCATTAAAAAATGCCATTTTGACCTGGGAGCTAAAATCGCTGTCCAGGCAACTTACCGAAGCTCAAAATAACGGAGATATTATTAGACAACAAGACCTTATTCGACAGATTATTGAGTTAAAACAATTGCTTGGTGAATTTGCGAGAGTTCTTGGCGACCGAGTTGTTACACCACAATATTTGAAAGGTGGGAAATAATTTTTTTGTTTTTATTTGGTTTATAATATAAACTTGTTTACCTTTGCAATATCTAATTGAGATTACGCGTACATTAATATTAGATATTGTTTAGTTATTGTTAATTTAAAATGTTACTATTATGGAAGATAAAAAACTTTCGCCACAAGAAAGCATGGAAATTATTTCCAAGATGATTGAGGAGTCAAAGGCTCGTATAGCAATGCCCAATATACGAATATCGATGATGTGGGGGATATTAACAG
>CAVCBR010000051.1:0-16814 GCA_963600695.1 bacterium | reverse complement strand
CCGGTCATAGATACACAAAAGTACGATTTTTTTTCGTACTTTTGTGAAGATTTGTCTCATAGGCATCAATATTTATCATATCCGGTTACCGCAATATTGATGAAATGAATGCGACAGAGACACATTTATGTTATGGATCAACTTGTTAAATACTTTCCGGAGCTAAATGACAATCAACGTCGCCTGTTTGCGATGTTTGATGAAATATATCGGCTGTGGAATGCGCGGATTAATGTTATTTCACGTCGAGACATAGATAATATATATTTGCATCATATTATTCATTCGCTGTCCATTGCTAAATTTTTAGGGTCGCTCGATTCGGATACAACCATACTTGATCTTGGTACCGGTGGCGGCTTTCCCGGTATTCCGTTAGCGGTATATTATCCTCATGTTAAGTTTCATCTTATCGATCGTATAGCAAAAAAAATCCGTGTTTGTGATGAGGTCATTACTTATCTTGGGCTTAAAAATGTCACAACACAACAATGTGACATCGGTGAATGTCATTCTCATTATGATTACGTTGTATCACGAGCGGTGATGTCGCTTGACAAATTGGTACCACTTGTTCGCAAAAATATATACACAGCCTCTCATAACAAGTATGCCAATGGGTTGGTATGCTTGAAAGGCGGTGACTTGACCGACGAGATTGCCGGCGTGCATACTCCGGTCATAGATTGTGCGTTATCAGAGTTTTACAGCGATGATTTCTTTGAGACGAAATCGCTCGTATATGTTCCGATATCCACAAAAAAGAAATGAACAAAAAAATACTTACATAAAATATTTCTGAGATATCTCATAAACAAATGAAAAGAACCTTAGCCTTCGTTACAATTGCATTAAGCATAGCAGCAATAAATAAAGATGTATATGCAATTAACTCGTCAGAACTCGTATATCATGATGCGTCAACACTTCCGTTGATAGGAACATTGGCGCCGGATGCATCAAAAGCATATTCGCGCCTGCCGGACTCATTGGAGAGTCAAACGAGAAAAGATGTGTGGGACTTGGGGCAAGATCCGGCAGGAATGGCTATAAGATTTCGCTCAGATGCCTCGGCGATAGGTGTCAAATTCACATCATTGCGTAAATTTGCGATGAATCACATGACGGCAACCGGCATTCGCGGTCTAGACCTTTATGCCATGACCGAAGCCGGCAAATGGACAACTGTCGGCAGTGTCAGACCCTCGCTTGGAGATAAATCAACTCGCACGTTGGTGATTAGTGACATGACGCCAAAGATGCGTGAATATATGCTATATCTTCCGTTGTATGATGGCGTTGATTCGGTGTATATAGGCGTTGATTCGACAGCCGTAGTTTTGCCGCCACTCGCAAATACTCCTCGACGCACGCGTCCGATAATTATGTATGGCACAAGCATTTTACAAGGCGGTTGCGCATCTCGTCCCGGTATGTGCCACTCTTCGATACTCGAACGGATGCTTGATCGAGAGGTTATCAATCTTGGTTTCAGTGGCAATGGCAAACTTGATATAGAAATAGCAAAACTTATTGCCTCTTGTCCCGATCCGGGTCTCATTGTTCTCGAACCACTTCCAAACTTAAAAACACAGGAATTGAAAGAACGTATGATTCCATTTTATGAGGTTATTCGCAAGTCGCACCCAACAGTGCCTATTGTATTTGTTGAGAGTCCGCTGTTCCCTTTGATGCGTTTTAATAACGAGACAAATGCCACTATTACAGAAAAAAATCAAGCTCTTGCCGACATTTTTAAAACATTGAAAAAACGAGGAGACAAGAACATTGCATACTTTTATGGCAAAGATATTTTGGGCGATAACCCCGAAGCAACGGTTGATAATTATCATCTTACAGACCTCGGCTTTATAAACTTTGCCAATGCAATTTATCCGTTGTTGAAAAAACTACTACTAAAATAAATGCCAAACGCCATAAAAGTCAGTGATAATGCTTACTTTTGTATTGTGAAAGACTGAGAAGAGCACTCTCGTTGGTATTAATATACGAGACAGCTTAAAGAATTTTCAGTCTTGGTATAATTAATTGTGTAACAAATAGATTGAATTAATAGTTATGATTGAACGTATTCTGTCAATTTCGGGAAAACCCGGACTCTTCCGCCTTGTAAATCAAGGTAAAAATATGATTATTGTCGAAAGTTTGGAAAACGGCAAACGATTTCCGGCTTATGCACGTGATAAAGTGATCTCTCTCGCAGATGTTGCGATCTATACGACCGGTGACGATGTCCCTTTATATGACGTTTTTGAAAAAATTAGCGAGAAAAACGAAAATAAAGAGGTCGATCTCAAAAACTTTAAATCTGATGCAGAATTGCGCGAATACTTTGGTGAAATTCTCCCCGAGTTTGATCATGATCGCGTTTACACTAACGATATTCGTAAAGTGTTCGTTTGGTATAACCTTTTGGTGAAAAACGGTGTTACTTCATTTAAACGTGAAGAAGCAGAAGAAAAAACAGAGAACGACGAACCATCAGCCGAATAAATCTGTTTAAGATACGGATAGGCAAAATAACTATCACAGTCCGTGCCATTATGGCATGGACTGAATTTTATATACAGAGCGTGTCATGAAACATATTACAACGATTATACTGTTTGTTACATTTTTGTTCGTGCCGGCGAATGCACGAGTTTGGAGCGAAGACGTTCTTGGTGACGGTTATCAAAACACTACAATTGAGCAAGCCGATGATTATAGCGGAAAGGTCGTTATGACCATTGTGCGTAAACAATCACTTCCGAATGTTAAAACGGCAGTGTTGTATATACATGGATTTAACGATTATTTTTTTCAACGAGAAATGGGTGATCGTTTTGTGGATTCGCGCTACAATTTCTATGCCGTTGATTTGCGCAAATATGGCCGCTCGTTACGAGAAGGACAACGCCCCTACGAGGCACGAAATATCAAAGAATATTATGCGGATATAGATTCAGCTATGTCGGTCATTAATGAAGATGGTAATGATAATGTTATTATGGTGGCTCACTCGACAGGCGGATTGATCGCAACATCTTACCTTAATGAATGTGGAACTCACGAGATAAGGGGGTTGATACTGAATAGCCCTTTTCTCGAATGGAATATGAATGGTTTTATGCGTAAGGTGATTTTGCCTACCGTGTCATTCATAGGGAGTATCATACCCAAACTTGCCATTAGTCAGGGAGACGGCACGGGATATGCCGAGAGTTTGTTGAAAGAATATCATGGAGAATGGACATTTGACACAGAGTGGAAGACAATTCACCCTCGCAAAGTAACAGCCGGTTGGATAAGATGTATCAGCCGGGCTCAAAAAAACATTAAGAAAAAATCAGCAATCAAAGTACCCATACTATTGATGCATTCAGATAATTCGGTCAGCGGTTCTAAATGGACAGAGGATTTTCAGCATGGAGACGCCGTGCTCAACGTGAATGATATTTCAAAATATGGCACGCACCTCGGCAATAACGTTGAAGAAGTGACAATCGCCGAGGGTATGCATGACCTCGTTTTGTCAAAGTGTGAAGTGCGTGAGCAAGTATATAAAACAATGTTTGATTGGCTGCGCAAACAAGGATTATAACAATGTTATTTTGCAGTGTTGTTGGCGCTTTGGTTGCGAGCGACGAGCAAACGACGTTCCAAACCTTCGCGTTTTATCAAGGCTTGTTTCAGCTCGTTGCGGGCATTAGCCAAGTCACGACTGCGCACTATGGCACGAGCTTTGTCTGTGTTTAATGGTATGGTGACATTACCCTTTTTCCCAATAACCGAAATTGAATAACCTGACAAATCCGGAGCAGTTGTGAGTGCCTCGGCGATTGATTCTGACTGCTCGGGAGTGAATATTAATATCTGTGTGCCACCACTTGTTATTGTCGCACTCTCGGCTGATGGGTTTGTCGCAACGGCTATGGTCTGTCCGGCGTGATTTATGAGTTTAATGCTGTATGGATTGATGATTTTGGCTGTTGTCACGGCTAACATCCAAGGCATATCATCATCTGAAACACGCGGCTGAATGGCATTTTTGCCTGAGCGCATTTCATTGATGTTTTGAGATTTTTCGAGCAAATAAGAACCGGTGGCTTCTGATGTTGTAATGGTGTTAAAAAACTGAGACAGCGAGTCAATCGCAGATTGCGCATTGGCAATGCGTGCATCAGCTTCCGGTATTGATTTTAACGCGACACCTTCAGCGATCTGTGCCATTTGACCAATCGTTGTGCGACGTTGTTCAAGACTGTCCGGATATTTGATGTTAAGTGTATCAATTAAACTCTGCGCTTTGTCAAAATCACCATCTGCAATGAGTTTGTCAATTTCTTTACTGAGATCAGTTGCCGGAGTAAGTGATTTGTTATCGCTTGATGAACAAGCTGCAAATATTGACGCCGATATTGTCAGTATCATTAATATTAATTTGGAGGATCTGAATGATGTCATATAGCACATAGATTGTAATGTTAAAAAATAGGGCAGGGCGTTTACCGAGAGCGTTCGACTTCTTTGACACCCTTAACGGTTTTGATTTTTTTAATGAGTTCTTTAAGCGCATTGTTGTCGTTCACGCCTACGATGACATAACCTTGGAATAATCCGTCATTTGAATCAACAGAGATGTTGCGGAGACTGACATTTTTCTCTTTTGTTATTATTGAGGTGATATTTGTAATAATACCAATGTCGTCATGTCCGAGAATACGTATAGTAACGCCCATTTGACCGCCGAATTTTCCGCTCCAACGCGTGCGAATGATACGATATGGGTATCGCTGAATGATATTGTGGGCATTTGGGCAGTCACTGCGGTGTATTTTGATAACGCCCTCTGCCGAGATAAAACCAAAGACATTGTCACCATATATGGGGTTACAGCATTTAGCCATTCGATAATTCATACCTTTGACATCACCGGCACCGATAACCAATATGTCGTTGTCTGTTGCCGGCACATCTGTATTTTGTGTTTGCAAAACAAATTCCCCTGCTGAGACCACCGGAGACGTTGAGGCGGTTTTGTTGCTCAAAGCTTCATAGTTTTCGACAACACTGTTTATGTCGACAGACTCTTGTGCTATTGCGCTATAAAACTCGGTGACGGTTTTAAATGATAGCTTCTTGATTAATTTCATCAAGAGACTTTCGTCAATGTCTATTTTGCGATTTTTAAAACGACGTTGTAGTAGTTCTTTGCCCAACTCGGCGGCGCGACTTTGCTGCTCTTTGAGCGTCACACGTATTTTGTTTCGAGCTTTTGAGGTGACGACAAAGTTTAACCAGTCTTGTTTGGGAGTTTGAGATGGAGAAGTTAAAATCTCTACGGTATCACCGCTTTTGAGCTTATAGTTGATTTTGCGATTTTTATCATTGACGCGACCACCGACACACTGACAACCCAAACGTGAATGTATGGAGAAAGCAAAGTCCAGCACCGAGGCACCGAGTGGCAAACGATGCAAATCACCTTGGGGGGTGAACACAAAAATCTCTTTGCTGTATATGTCCATGGTCATATTTTTTATGAGTTCCATGGGACCGGACTCGGCAGTTTCGAGAATGTCACGCACGTTTTTCATCCACGTGTCAAGATTATCTTCTGCTTTAATCCCTTTGTAACGCCAATGAGCGGCAAGACCCTTCTCGGCAATTTCGTCCATGCGTCGGGTGCGTATTTGAACTTCTACCATCTTGTCTTCGGGACCATATACGGTGATGTGTAGAGACTCATAACCGTTTGTTTTGGGAATCGAAATCCAATCTTTCATACGAGATGGATTGGGACGATACATATCCGTAACGATGGAATATGCCATCCAACAATCCTGCTTCTCACGTTCGCGTGGCGTATCTATTATTATGCGTATTGCAAACAGATCATAGATGTGTTCCAAATCATTTTTTTGCTTCTTCATCTTGTTCCATATCGAATATATCGATTTGGTGCGACCCTTGACATCAAATTTGAGTCCGATTGATTCAAGTTTGGCTTTTAGAGGAGCAATAAAACTTTTTATGTATGCGTCACGCTTTACCTTTGTTTCATTGAGCTTGTGGGCAATAGATGTGAATATTTCGCGATCAGTGTATTTTAACGACAAATCTTCAAGCTCTGATTTAATGGCATACAACCCAAGACGATGAGCCAATGGTGCGTAAAGATAACCTGCCTCAAAAGCCACGCGTCTTACAGCGTCTTCGTTGGGGTGATGATTAATAGCTCGCATTAACGACAAACGAGCGGCAATCATTATGATTATGACTCGTATATCTTCGGCAAACGTCATTAATAAACGTCTGAAATTTTCGTTTTCTACAACGGCGTGTCGAGTGTATAAAGAAGAGGCTCGTATAAGCCGGGTGACTGTCGAGGCAACATCATCGCCCCATAATGACGATAGAGATGATGTGTCTATGACTCCGGCTTCGATAAGTGGTCTTGCAAGTATAGCCAACACCAAAGTGCGATCAGTTCCGATCTTTTCACATAAGACGCGAGCAGTGTCTACACTGTGAATCAAGGGGTGTATTCCGAATGTATCACGAATAAAAACATCATCGGTTGTGATTTTAGCAAGAATAGTATCAAGGGTGATACTATCGCTATCGAGCAGTTTGTCTCCAAGTGAAATAATCAGTTCGTCAATTCCGGCGCGGACGTAGACCCGCTCTTGTTCTGAAATTGGCTGTGATATTGACACCGGTTGATTATTGTTATTTATCGCAGAATTGTCAGTCATTATGAATGCATGTTAAATGGATTATTCGGCAACCGGTAGAGCCAACAGTTGGTCGATATAATCAAGTATTTGTTCTTTGCCGCGACGGTCTACGCTTGATGTGCGAAATACGGGGGGCAGTTCTTCCCAATCTTCGAGCAGTTTGTTGCAATAGGAAGTTGTCGCTGCTTTTGCTGCTGAAGATGACATCTTGTCTAATTTTGTGAATACGATCGAAAAAGGTATGCCATTCTCGCCAAGCCAAGACATAAACTCAAGGTCTATTTTTTGCGGTTGGTGTCTGCCATCAATAAGCAAAAACAGGTTTGTCATTTGTGCTCGATTGAGAATGTATTTTTTTATCATTGTCTCCAGGCGTGTGCGATCGGACTTTGAACGCTGAGCATAGCCATATCCCGGAAGGTCGACGATGTGCCAAGATTCGTTGATTATGAAATGATTAATCAGCATAGTTTTGCCGGGTGTCGACGATGTCATAGCGAGCGATCGTTGACCGGTAAGCATGTTGATTAATGATGATTTGCCAACGTTTGACCGACCGATAAATGCAAATTCATGTATTTTTGTGTCCGGGCATCGTTCGACAGACGGAGACGATATGACAAAGCGAGCAGTATTTATGACCATTATCTAATTTACTAATAAAAACTATATGCGAGCATTAATTTGACTCGCAATTATATATAATGCAAAGTTACATAATTATATGATGTAATGATAATCGTAAGGCTGGTTGTGGACATAGTTTAATCATTTTTTGTATTGTTTTGAAAATAGTAATATCGCTAAATCTGTGTATCTTTGCAGTGCTACACATAACTTCTTTATGTGTGTGCTGAATTAAAGTTTATAAAATGTCTTTTACGTTCAAACAATTTCATATTGATGATGCGCATTGTGCCATGAAAATTTCAACAGATGGCGTATTGCTTGGTGCATGGATTGACGTTGATGATGTGCGACGGGTTTTGGACGTGGGAACCGGCTCGGGGCTGATAGCATTGATGATGGCTCAACGATTTGAAAATGCGACAATCGCGGCTGTCGAGATTATGGAAGATGCCGCCTCGGATGCATATGAAAATGTTGCGAATAGTCCTTGGTCAAACCGAATCAATATTCACTGCTGTGATTTTATGGATTATCACGATGATAAACCGTATGATCTGATTGTTAGCAATCCGCCTTTTTTTGATACAGCAGTTAAGTCGCCCGATACGGCACGTGCCTCGGCTCGCCATGCAAATAAGTCATTAAGCTATTGTTCTTTAATAGAGCGAGCGACTTCTATGTTGGCTCCGAGCGGGAGTTTGGCTATGGTGCTGCCGGCAGAGTATGAAGATGATATGATTTTTAGAGCCGAATTGGCTAAGCTATACCTCAGGCGTATATGTCGAGTGGTCTCGGTCACCGGTAAGAAACCATTGAGACTGCTATGTCAGCTGTCGCCCACGCCCGGCAATAGTGAATCGTCAACATTGATAATTAGAGATACACTCGGTAATTTCACAGAAGATTATCGTCGGTTGGCACAAAGTTTTTATCTTAAATTTTAGCGTTAAAACATAATTGATAAATACAGGTATATTAAATTAATATGGATAAAAGTATTGAACAAAATAGAGATAAACAAGGCGTGAGGACGAGGCTACAACCCACGATGGCGTTGAATAAATTTAAATCTATGCTGCTGCTGTTGTGCTTGTGGGTGTTCTGTTTTATGTTGTCATCGTTTATCATCGGTTTTGTTGCCACCAGATATGGTGACTCGTCAAAGGCGATGCGCATATGTGCAGTTGTGCAAGATTTGTTGGTATTTATTATTCCGGCAATTGTTGCGTCATTGCTTGTCACGCGTCTTCCGGCATCACTGTTGGCGGTGGATCGCAAGCCGTCTGCCAAGGTGATTGCACTAAGTATATTGACAATGATTGCAGCAGTTCCATTATTAGACTGTATTATAATGTTAAACCAATCGATACCTTTGCCGGAGTCACTTGCTGAGTCTATGCGCAGTGCCGAGAATGTAGCCCAACATTCAATAAATTTGGTGCTTGGGGGCACAGGTGTGGGAGATTTGGTGATGAGTATTTTATTGGTAGGCATATTGGCAGGATTTAGCGAGGAATTGTTTTTCCGTGGAGCGGCACAGCGTTTCCTCTCTGCTGACAACAGGTCGGTACATATTGCGGTTTGGGGCGTTGCTTTTGTTTTCAGCGCCATACATATGCAGTTTTATGGGTTTATACCGCGCTTGTTGCTGGGCGCGTATTTCGGCTACCTATTGGTGTGGTCAGGTAGCCTTTGGGTGCCAATGATCGCCCACATATTCAATAACATCGTGTTTATTTGTGAACGATGGATAATGTTAAGAAGCAACGTGGGCGAGACTGCAAATGAAACACAAAACTTTCCATCGGCAATTATAGCCGTTTCAGTTATATTGACCATTGTCGGCATTATACTTACGCGTCGGGCGGCATTGCGAACAAGTCAATCGGTATAATTTAATCCAACAGACCGCTTGTAATGAATACTTATACGACAGATAAAGTGAATGTTCGCATTTTGGTGAACTTACTCATCGAGCATGGAGTGCGAAATGTTGTCATTAGTCCGGGATCGCGCAATGCTCCGTTAATAGTGGGCATAGCACGGGAAGCAAGACTTAAAACAAGTGTTGTCATTGACGAACGAAGTGCCGCATTTATTGCTTTGGGTATGGCTGTTGAGTCTCAAAGACCGGTGGCGATAGTTTGCACCTCGGGTTCGGCTATGCTCAACTATGCTCCGGCTATAGCCGAGGCATATTATCGGGAAGTGCCGTTGGTGGTAATAACAGCTGACAGACCCGAACAATGGATAGATCAAGATGACAGCCAAACCATTCATCAACCGGGAGCTCTTGATAATATCGTGAAATATAGTTGCGATATAGGCGTGGACAGCACCGATAACAGTGTGACACGTATGGTTATACGTCGCATAAATGATGCTTTGATAAGTGCCGTGTCCGGGAGACAAGGTCCTGTGCATATCAACATACATCTCGATATGCCGCTAAACAGAATTACTCCGGTGACAAATATAAATTGTGGCATACATTCGTTTGTCGGCACACAAACTATCTCTGTCAAGGATGCTCGCGACTTTGCTAAACGCCTTGTCGACAAGCGAGTGCTTATAGTTGTGGGATTTTTGCCTCCTGATATAAAGTTGTCAAGAGCATTAAATCTCCTTGCCGATATGCCGAATGTTGTTGTGATGCACGAAGCCCAAGCCAACGTTAAGGGCAAGAAGTTTATCGGTAACATAGACCGAGTGATAGGCTCTTTGAATGACGCGGAGCGAGAAGATTTGAGTCCGCAGATTGTCATCACTTGTGGTGGTTCGCTTGTGTCACGTTTTATTAAAGCGTGGTTGAGAAAAATTAAGGGATTGGAACATTGGCATGTCGGATGTCGTGGCTTGTCAGTCGATTGTTTCGGCGCGTTAACAACGCGGATGGAAATGACGCCATCATTGTTTTTCAATGCCATCGCGCGACAATTATCGTCTGTTGCTGAACCGTCAAATTATGCGTCAAAATGGCAAGCAATATCTCTCCGCGCGGCAGAAAAAAACAAAGCATTTGTGTCTTCAGCACCATGGAGCGATTTGGTGGCAATGAATTATATCATAGCCAAAGTGCCGCGCGATTATAATCTGCAACTGTCAAATGGCACATCAGTAAGATATGTGCAACTATGCGATTATCAACACATACATCGCATAGACGCCAATCGTGGCGTTAGTGGCATCGACGGCTCGACATCGACAGCAGTTGGCGCCTCAACTTGTTACGACAAAACAACAATGCTAATCACCGGAGACATGAGCGCACAATATGACATTGCGGCATTGTCGTCAAACCTCATCACGCCCCGTTTTAAAATGGTGGTGTTGAATAATGGTGGTGGCGGTATATTCAGATTTGTGCAATCGACACGAACGCTTGATGAGCTTGACCGTTTTTTTGCTGCCGATGTTAATTTGCCAATAGCAAAACTTGCAGATGCTTATGGCTTTAATTGTTATTGCGCTGATAATCTGAAAGATTTGAAAACAGCATTTGCCAAGTTTATTCATGATAAATCTCGCCCGGCAATACTGAACGTTGTGACCCCCGGAGTATTAAGCGCAGACGTATTAACAGACTATTTTGAATATTTAGAGACCAATAAAAGACTTAACAATGAGTAATAAGAGAGAATGGACAACGATCAAAGAATATACAGATATATTGTTTGATTATTATAACGGTATAGCACGCATAACCATCAACCGCCCCGAAGTTTATAATGCCTTTCGCCCACAGACAAATACGCAAATTCTTGATGCGCTTGGCGTATGTCGCGATCAATCGGATATATGTGTCGTTGTGTTGACCGGTGCCGGAGATAAGGCTTTTTGTTCGGGTGGCGATCAGAATTATAAAAGTCGTGGTGGGTATCGTGATGTCGATGGCACACCGCGTCTTAATGTTCTCGATATACATAAAGCCATCCGATCACTGACCAAACCGGTTATCGCTATGGTTAACGGCTATGCTATTGGTGGCGGTAATGTATTGCAGGTCGTTTGTGATCTGACTATTGCTTCTGAAAATGCACGATTTGGTCAGACTGGGCCCAAAGTCGGCAGTTTTGATGCCGGGTTCGG
Source organism: bacterium (assembly GCA_963600695.1). Classification (GTDB taxonomy): domain Bacteria; phylum Bacteroidota; class Bacteroidia; order Bacteroidales; family Muribaculaceae; genus CAG-873. The sequence goes on along the minus strand of CAVCBR010000051.1, from coordinate 5,352 downwards.
CTCGTCTTACCTCGCACGATGCGTGGGGCAGAAGAAGGCTCGCGAGATTTGGTTCCTGTGTCGGCAATATACGGCGCAAGAGGCGTTGGAAATGGGTATGGTAAACAAAGTTGTTCCATTAGAACGTCTTGAAGATGAAGTCGTGGAGTGGTGCGAAACAATCATGAAGCGTAGTCCCTTTGCAATACGTATGATTAAACGTGCGCTGAATGCCGAACTTGACGGACAGCATGGACTTATGGAATTTGCCGGCGATGCAACGTTGATGTATTATCTGATGGACGAAGCTCAGGAGGGCAAGAATGCTTTCCTCGAGAAAAGAGATCCTGATTTTGATAAATTCCCTCAATTTCCCGGTTGACAATGCTTGTTGCCTCGTGGTGTCCTTATCGACTTGATTTTAAATTTGAAGCGGTCACTTCGCGTCAACGAATGCTTTACAAAGATACTTATTTTGTAAAGGTGTGGGATACGTCTGCGCCCGAAGTCTGTGGCATTGGCGAGTGCGCCCTGTTCCGCGGATTGAGTGTCGATGATGTCCCTGAGTATGAAATGTCGCTTAAGGCTGCTTGCCGGGAACCGTTGACTGCCGGCAAAAATAGTGTGCTTAGTTCCATTCGCTTTGGATTTGAATGTGCATTGGCAGACCTTGCCGGCGGTGGACATCATATACTGTTCGACACTCCGTGGTCGCGTGGCGAAAGTGCTATTGCCATTAACGGCTTGATTTGGATGGGAGATAAAAAACTTATGCTCAAACGCATAAATGATAAACTAAATGCCGGATTTAAATGCCTGAAATTAAAGATTGGCGGAATAAATTTTGAAGAAGAGCTTGAATTACTGACTTTCATTCGTCGGCATTTTTCAAAATATGACTTGGAATTACGTCTCGATGCTAATGGCTCGTTTAAACCATCGCTCGCGCTTGATATGCTTAATCGGTTAAGTGAGTTTGATATACACTCTATTGAACAGCCGATAATGAAAGGGCAGATAAGGGAGATGGCTGACATTTGTCGCAAGAGTCCGATCCCGGTTGCTCTTGACGAGGAACTTATCGGTATTAATGTCGGCAACCGCAAGGGCGAGCTGCTTGATGCCATAAATCCGGCATACATAATACTCAAACCCTCGTTGTGTGGCGGATTGGCTGAGGCTGATGAGTGGATAGATGCTGCCGAATGCCGAGGTATAGGGTGGTGGGCGACTTCGGCTTTGGAGTCAAACATCGGACTTAATGCCATAGCACAGTGGGTGAGTGCCAAACGTCCGAGTATGGTGCAGGGATTGGGAACCGGGGCATTATACAACAACAATATCGAGTCGCCACTGACGCTTAATGGAGAGTTGCTGACATATGACATAAGTAAGAAATGGGGTAGTATTCCATCTTTATGATTTATGATGAGTTACGCGCAGTTTTTCGACCAATGGTTTGATGATAATGATTATATCATTGCCCATACTTCGGGATCTACCGGAGAGCCTAAAACGATATATTTGAAGAAGTGTGATATGTTGGCATCGGCACGGGCTACAAACGCTTTCTTTGGGCTGTCGTCAGACGCTGTCTACCTCACGCCGTTATCGTCAGAATATATCGCCGGCAAGATGATGGCGGTGAGGACAGTTGATGCTCATGCTACGCTTGTGGCTTTGCCACCGTCCAATCGCCCGACGTTCTCGGGTTGTTCGCTGCTTGCCATAGTGCCGAGTCAGGTTGATGAACTTGTTAAACATAGCGAGCTTGCGCCGGATATAAAGAATATAATTATCGGTGGTGCCAATTTGTCACCTGATAGGTGCAGGGCATTGATTGCCGGTGGTTTTAATGCTTATGAATCGTATGGTATGACCGAAACATGCTCGCATATCGCTCTTCGGCGTGTCACGGCAGACGGTGATGAGAACTTCACGGCGATGCCCGGAGTGACTTTTACGCTTGATGATAGAGGTTGTTTGGTCGCGGATCTCGCCCATCTCACAGTGGGGCGTATCATAACCAATGATATTGTGTCGCTGACAGACTGCCGACATTTTAAATGGTTGGGGCGTTATGACAATGTTATCAATACCGGAGGCATAAAGGTTTTTCCTGAACAACTTGAAAGGCAAATTGCCAACATATTGTCGATAGAGGGTGATTTTTATATAACCTCAGATAATGACGATTTTTGGGGCGAAAGAGTGATAATGATTATAGAAGCACATGATTGTGACGAGTCCGTCCTTATCAATAAAATGAAAAGCAAGTTATTGCCACATCAATGCCCCAAGCGAGTGTATTGTGTGCCAAATTTGTTCAGAACCGATAGTGGAAAAATCAAACGCTTGAAGCCCGGTGAACTTTTGTCAGCCAAATTTGCTGATCTTTCTTAATGCAGGCTCGTTGATGATTTTGATGCGTCTGCCATCAACGACAATGATTTTCTCAGAAACAAAAGCCGAGAGCGTGCGAATTGCGTTAGATGTTGTCATATTTGACAGGTTGGCAAGATCTTCGCGCGACATATAGATTTTTATTGTTGCGTTATCGTCTTCATAACCATAATTTTCGCGTAACACGATGAGGGCTTCTGCAAGGCGACCGCGTATGTGTTTTTGGGTGAGATTTACGATGCGTGTATCCGAGCCTCCAAGGTTGTGTGACAACTCGCGTATAAAGAACCATGCCAATTGCATATTGTCATTGATCATACTCTTAACGAGCGTCATAGGCAATGCGCCCATGGTCGACGCTTCAAAAGCACATGCCCCCGACATGTGGGGCTCATCGGCAAACGATGCGCGATAGCCGAAATATTGCACCGGACGCATAAGTCTGATGATTTGCTGCCGTCCACCGATGCCGTCTTTGAAGATTTTAACCTTACCTTTGAGAAGACACCACAAATATTCTGCTTCCTCGCCGGGAGCATAAATAATCTGATTTTTTTTGAAGTGATGAATGTTAAAGTTATCAACTATCAGACGTCTCTCGTCGCTGTTGAGCACCGACCAGATGTCTGACATGTCTTCGTTGATAACTTTCTCAAGTGCGGCTTTAATCATAATTTTCGCGTGGGGTGCATAAAATATGCCGTTGGATTATGTTTTAAAACATGCAAATTTAGCAATAAATTTTCGCATACTGACACTTTTTGCATAAAAAACTGCATTTTTATGTGATTTTACACGTTTTTTTGTCCTTTCTCGAACTTTTTACCACAAGTCATCGAGCGAGAGCCATTGAGTTTTGGCGAGTCGGAGGGCGGCGATTTTGTGCTTCGGTGAAAAATGTTTAATTTTGTTGTCATAACGTAAAACGCAAACAAATCTAATTCTCAATCATGGACTCAACCCCCACAAATTATGCTTTGCAACCCGATAGTCGGCTAACTTCGCCTCAGGCGACATACATCATACGCCGTGTGCTCGGACTCGGCGGTTTTGGCATAACGTATCTTGCAGATATGCAGGTAGGCAATATTGTTATTCCCGAAGCAGTGTGTATCAAGGAATTTTTCCCGCGCACGCTCTGTGAGCGCGATGGTGACACCCATACGATGTCTTATTCAAACCCCACGCGAGATCAGGTGGAGCGTGCTCGTCGCGATTTTCTTGGCGAAGCGAGACGTTTGGCATCTCTTGCTGCCGAAAAATGTTCCGGCATTGTCACTGTCAACGAGGTTTTTGAGACCAACAATACTGCCTACTATGTTATGGAATACCTGCGCGGTTGCTCTCTTGCAGACTTCGTCAAGAGTAATGGGGTGATGACGTGGACGCAGGTAAAGGCACTCTTTGATAAGTTGATTGCGGCTGTGGACTTTTTGCACAAAAATCATGTCACGCATCTTGACATAAAACCGGCAAATATTATGCTGGTGAATAAGCCCGAAGGTATGTGGCCGGTGTTGATTGATTTTGGATTGTCAAAGCATTATAATGAGGACGGCTCGGCGACATCGACAATAAACTCACAGGGCTTTTCTGACGGCTATGCTCCGATAGAGCAATATGGAGGCATCACGCAATTTTCGCCGGCATCAGACGTCTATGCCATCGGTGCCACGATGCTCTTTTGCCTCACCGGACAACGACCGGAGGCATCGACACAAGCTCCGGATTTTGCCGACAAAATTCCCGGCGAAGTGCCACAAACAGACCGCGACATACTCTTGAAAGCTTTGAGCCTCAGTGTTAAAAGCCGCTACCCCGATGCCAACGCCCTGCATCAAGCCCTGTTTGCCGATGGTGACAGCACTCAAATTTTGACTTCTGCAACTCCATCGCCATTATCGCCCGCCGCCAAAACAGCAGACAAAGATGCAACGTCCTTGCTTAATGAGACGGAAGACAATGCACCCAAAGACAGACTCACTCTGACCACAGAAGATGACGATGACAGCGATGCCAAACATTTCCACAAAAAGAAAAAATCTCGCCGCAAATGGCTCTGGCTCCTCTTACTTATCCCAATAGGCATTGGTGCTTACTTTGCTTGGAATGAATTATATGGTACATCGCCTGTTGATACATCGTCTGTTAAAATATTTACCGTCAATGGCGTCTCCTTTAATATGGTTCGAGTCAATGGCGGAAGATTTACTATGGTAGACTCAATGAATAAAGTTGTTGGTAATATGCCAAATGTCGAGTTGTCAGATTATTATATTGGAGAGACTGAAGTAACACAAGAACTATGGACGGCTGTAATGGGCAGTAACCCGAGTGAACATCAGAGTGATACCATAGGTCTTCCGGTCGAAAACGTTAGTTGGTATGATGTACAAGAGTTTATTGCAAGGCTTAACGATCTTACCGGTAAACATTTTCGTCTTCCGACCGAAGCTGAGTGGGAGTTTGCAGCAAGAGGTGGTAATTTATCACAAGGCTATGATTATGCCGGATCCAACGATTGCGATACGGTAGCATGGAATCCCGAAAACTCTGATGGGCATACACATCCTGTGGCAACCAAAATGCCTAATGAATTAGGTATTTATGATATGTCAGGCAATGTTTGGGAGTGGTGTCAGGATTGGTTTGCTCCTTATCCTGCCGGTGATTTGTATAACCCAACCGGACCAACGGATGATGAGGCAGAAATAAAGGAACGTGTTCGCCGAGGGGGCTGTTGTTTTGATTATAGTTATTTGGGGAGTGTTCATGCTCGAGATTGCAATAGACCGAAAAATGGGTATGCTATGACCGGTTTTCGTCTCGTTCTCTCAGACGATTGATGAGAACGGATTAGAAAAACTTGAATAATACGACGGTAACCATCCGAAAGGAGCCGACTTGTAGGATTAAAAAAAAACTCGCGGGATTATTCGCGAGTTTTTTTGTAGTAGAACGGCAGCATTT
>CAVCBR010000050.1:0-16831 GCA_963600695.1 bacterium | reverse complement strand
ATATTTATCGTGTCTATTTGACAAAATCTGAAATTATCGTAGTACGGCTTAAAAATCCATTTGCACTATATCAGAAAGGAAAGATTGAGGTGGTGCCAACTATATATCAAATGGATTTTGGCTCTGATGTTATTCAAACTCGTTATCCACTCTAATATATGTTTAAGGTAGCATCTCTATTTTGTGGCTGTGGTGGCTCTGACCTTGGCTTACTTGGTGGTTTTTCTTACTTAGGACACCATTATCCACGTCTTAATTTTGAGATTATTTTTGCAGTCGATTTCGATAAATATGCGGTTGATACATACAATCGCAATTTTCTTCATCATGCAATTTGTGCAGATGTAGCAGATGTAGATTTCAAAGATCTTCCAGATACAGACATTTTAATTGGTGGTTTTCCATGTCAATCTTTTAGTACAATAAATCCAACAAAGGATACAAATGATGAACGAGCAAATTTATACAAACAAATTGTTAGATTTCTCAAAGAAAAATCTCCGAAATATTTCATTTGTGAAAATGTCAAGGGGCTTCTAACTTTACAACGAGGGGCAATAATAAAAAAAATTGTATCAGAGTTTGAAGGTGTTGGATATAATGTTCAGTTTCGTCTTATGAAAGCAGTTGAATTTGGAATTCCACAACGACGAGAACGTGTTTTTATCATTGGGTGTCGACGAGATATCGATTGTACATATTATTATCCAACTCCACTAAATTCTATAGCCAACGCTGTGCCATTACGTGCCGTCATAGAACGTTTAGATATCCCGGAGCAAAAATATTATTTTTCGAAACGCGCTGTTCAAGGAATGAAAAACGCCAAAAATAACATGAAAAGAGGTTTGTGGCAAGATCTTAATGGACCATGCCTTACAATAACCTCACATTTAGCAAAAACGAGTATAAATTCGCGAGATCAATTGCTTTTAGTTGACCCTACAAAAGAATTATATCGACGATTTACGCCTCGTGAGGCAGCTCGGATCCAGTCTTTCCCCGAAAACTTTTTATTGAATGATTCGGAGGCTAAGTCATATAAACAAATTGGAAATGCAATACCGCCAGTGTTGATGTGGCACATAGCAAAAGCGCTTCAAGACACAATTCAATCAAACAATGAAAGAAGTCCCATTGTAGATGATGCTACGTCTTACTTCGTGTCTAAAATTTTTGAACCATCTTTAACAGAATACAATTATACATCAGATCCATTTGCAGGTACATTATTCCATGAACCATATCCACCTTATGGTAAGGAAATCAAGTATAAATAATGCGTTGTTGAATACTATTTGGAATGATGATAGAATAAAGTTTGTTAACGTAAAAAAGTCTGCTTATACTTTTTGTTAGCATATCATAACTAAAACCTATACTTATGAGCAATAATCAATATGCGTGGCTCTCTGACATAGAAAAGAGCCAACATTTGTATCATTTCACATCTTTTGATAGTTTTGTAAAAATATGGTTATCGCAAGAATTGCTCTTTACAGATGTTCGTAAAGTTAATGACTTAATTGAACAGACAATACAATGGAATATTATCAATCCTCAGCAAATCCCTCTTTTGCCGGCGATTGATGAAGGAAGATGTATGTATAAACAAATCAGCCTCACAATGGATTATGGCAACAATTTTAAAGGGTGTATGTCATCGTTAATGTGGGGGCATTATGCAGACAAAACCAATGGGGTATGCATTGAATTGGATTTTGATAAATTACAACTGACAAATGATTGTCTCCATGCACCAATAGTTTATGTTAATAATGTCTCAACCACAATAGATGTTCCGCCAAACTTGCGTACAAGAAATGATGTCGATCAGTGGCTCATTACTAATCAATCGCGTTTATTTTTCACGAAACAAAACTCGTGGAAAGGAGAAAATGAATATCGTATTGTATCTAACTCAAAGCGTGCACTATCTATTGCCGATGCTATTTCAGCGATTTATGTAGCAAAGGCAGGTTCGGATACCTGTAAATTTGTCCTTTCATTGGTAAAGAATGCTGTACCTGTCAAATGTTTATCATATAAGGATATTTCAACCGGCATTTCCATTCCTCGTGTTTCAGACGCTGCGGAAATGCGAAAGCAACACGAAGATGTTATGAAGGAGCCCAAAAATGCTTTTAATTCTCTTCGAGAACAGGCGGTTAACTTTTATAAATTACATAAAGATGATTGGAATTTTCCACTGATATTGGAGCAATATAAATTCAATGAATAAAGGTTGCTAAATTTATGAGATGATTTTTATAATTGATATTCCTTATACTATTGGTTTTGAGCTATTCTGTGGTAGAAAAATGATATTTAGAAATTTAGGAAAGGAGAAGGAGATGACTGAGAGAGTGGAGATGAGGCTTGATGCGCAGGTGGCGTATGAGCTGATGAGGCTGAGGGTTGAGGTGTCTGCAGCGTTGAACGTGGACGTAAATCGTATTGTCAGGGTCGATGTCGTCAGGCGGTCGATAGATGCGCGTCAGCGACAGGTCAAGGTCAATGTCTCGGTCATCGCCCATATCGATGAGGTCGATGAGAGTGCGGATATAGCTCGTCCGGTGGTGTATAACCGCTTGGCGGAGGATGCACCCGAGGCTGTCGTTGTTGGTGCCGGTCCGGCGGGATTGTTTGCCGCCCTACGCCTCATAGAGCGCGGTGTGCGCCCGATAGTTTTGGAGCGTGGCAAGGATGTCGACAGCCGTCGCATAGATCTCGCGGCAATTTCGCGCAAGGGTGTCGTCGACAGCGACTCAAACTACTGCTTTGGCGAGGGTGGGGCAGGTGCCTACTCTGACGGCAAGCTGTACACACGCAGCAAGAAACGAGGTTCTGTCGACAAGGTCTTAAACATATTTCATCAGCACGGCGCGTCGCGCGACATACTCGTCGATGCCCACCCACATATCGGCACGGACCGTCTGCCGACAGTAATACGCAATATGCGACAAACGATAGAACGTTGTGGCGGTAACGTCCATTTCGCGACACGAGTGACAAATATTATTATTAAGGATGGTAAGGTCACAGGCGTAGAGACTGCCGACGGCAGGGTGTATGAGGGTATGGTCATACTCGCCACCGGTCACTCTGCCCGCGATGTCTATCATATGTTAATGGATAAAGATATTTGTTTGGAGGCTAAGGGTATAGCCGTTGGCGTGCGCCTTGAACATCCACAACATCTTATCGATTGCATACAGTATCATTCGCCCTCGGGCAGGGGCAAGTATTTGCCGGCGGCAGAGTACACGCACCTCACGCGCATAGACGGACGCGCGGTGTACTCGTTTTGTATGTGTCCCGGCGGATTTATCATACCGGCGGCGAGTGCTCCCGGGCAGATGGTCGTCAACGGTATGTCGCCGTCAAATCGCGGTACGCGATGGGCTAACTCGGGTATGGTTGTCGAAATTCTCCCCGAGGACGTCGCCAGCGATGAGCCGTTAAAGATGATGGCTTATCAGCAAGACATCGAGCGACGTTTTTATGAGTCGGGCGACGGTACGCAAAATGCTCCGGCACAGAGAATGAAAGACTTCGTCGAGGGACGGGTGTCGTCACAACTGTGCGCGACATCGTATGCCCCCGGCGTGCATAGTGCGTCGTTTGACGACTTGTTGCCCAAAGCCGTGGCGTCAAGACTGCGCAAGGCATTTGTCGAGTTTGGCAAGAAGTCCAAGGGCTTTTTGACCAACGAAGCAATGTTGATAGGCGATGAGACACGCACGTCGGCACCGGTGCGCATCGTCAGAGACGCCGAGACGCTGTGTGACGTGTCGGTCGGCGGATTGTATCCCTGTGGCGAGGGTGCGGGCTATGCCGGCGGCATCGTGTCAGCGGCGATCGATGGCGAGCGTTGTGCCGACGCCCTCGCCGATGCCTTGTTTTAATGTCAAATAATGCTTAAAAATGTGTCTGTCTATTGGTTGGGCTGAAAAAAAGTCGTAAATTTGCGTGTTATACCGAGGCGACCGACTATCCGGCGGCATTTGTGCCACACAATCGGCAGACTCGGCATTGATAAACAGATTAAAAACTTTAACTTTGAATATATGAAATTTAATGTTTCGAGTAAGACACTTTATTCATACGTGTCAGCTGTGAGCAAGGTAATTAGCTCAAAAAACACAATGACCATACTTAACAACTTCTATTTGAAGCTCGACGGCGACACGCTCACCGTGCGTGGCTCGGATGTTGAAAACGCATTGACGGCATTTGTCTCGGTAAACGAGGCGAGTGGTAGCGGGTCATTCTGCATTGACGCCAAACGTTTTGTCGATTTGCTCAAAGAGATACCCGAGCAAGGCATCAGCATCGAAGTTGACGACTCATATAATGTCAAAGTTGTATATTCGAGCGGTAGCTATGACTTTGTGGCTATCCCCGGTGAGGAATATCCCGAATACAAAAAAGATGAGGACGACACAGCCGAACCCATAACCTTTGTATCAACCGGCAAACAAATATCACGAGGCATCGAGAACACGGCGTTTGCGACATCAAACGATGACTATCGTCCGGTGATGATGGGCGTATTTTTTGACATCAAGCCCGATGGCATCACTTTTGTGGCGACAGACACACGTAAACTCGTGAAATTTGTCGACCGTTCGCAGGCTCCCGGTGTTACGGCATCGTGCATCGTGCCTCCGAAGCCTGCCGCCATCTTGAAGACGGTATTTGGTCAGGACGAAGAAATCAAAGTGACGCTGACAACAAAGAGTGCGACGTTTGAATCGCCGGTGATACAGTTCAACTGTCGCTTTATACAAGGCAACTTCCCGGACTACAATCGCGTCATTCCTCGCAACAACGCATATATGTTGAGTGTTGACCGACAGCTGTTGCTCAACGCCGTGCGTCGTGTCGGCATTTTTGTTGACCCCGGTTTCGGTCTCGAAAAATTCAAAATCACACCCGATAAAATATATCTGAAATCACAGGATAACAACCTGATGACATCGGCTCGCGAGGAAGTTCCCTGCTCATTCACCGGCGAAGAACTTATCATCGGTTTCAGTGGTCCGTTTATGCTTGACATCCTCAACACCATCAAGACACAAGATATAAACATACATCTCAGCGACCCCGGACGTCCCGGCATATTCCGCCCTGCCGAAGACGAGCCCGACACCGAGCTTATGATGTTGTTGATGCCTATGACTGTGGGCGAGTTCTAATTTAGCCAAACTCTGAAACAGATGAAACTTAATCTTAAACGGCCGTTGATATTTTTTGACCTTGAAACGACCGGCACCAACATCACCACTGATCGCATTGTTGAGATCTCTCTGATAAAAGTTATGCCAAACGGTGAAGAGATATGCAAGACACGTCGCATAAATCCCGGTATCCATATTCCCGAGGAAGCCACGGCTGTGCACCATATAACTGATGACGATGTTAAAGATTGCCCGATGTTTAAACAAGTGGCAAAATCACTGGCACAAATATTCGAGGGTTGTGACATTGCCGGGTTCAACTCAAATCGTTTTGATGTGCCTATGCTCGATGAAGAGTTCCACCGCGCCGATGTGCCATTTGACTTTTCGCGAGCACGCTTTATAGATGTGCAGACCATTTTCCACAAAAAAGAGCCACGCAACCTCATTGCCGCCTATCGTTATTATTGTGACAAAGATTTGACTCAGGCACATAGTGCCGATGCCGACACTCGTGCGACTTATGAGGTCTTAAAAGCACAACTTGAACGATATGACGACCTCTCGGGCGATGTCGATGAACTTGCCAAATATTCGTCACAGAATAACAACGTGGACTTTATGGGTCGTCTTGTATATGACGAGCAAGGACGCGAACTCATCAACTTTGGTAAATATAAAGGAAAGGTTGCCGAGGAGATTTTGCGCAACGATCCCGGATATTATGGCTGGATTATGCAAGGCGATTTTCCACAGAACACAAAAGATGCGTTTACACGCATAAAACTGCGTTGCAGATAATTGCGCAACATACAAAAAACGGATTAAATATAGACGTTGACACGCTCACGAAAAACGATATGTCAATACTGAAAGGTAAACATATAATCCTTGGCATCACAGGAGGCATCGCTGCCTATAAATCGGCAACGCTGTTGCGCTTGTTTGTAAAAGCCGGCGCCGAGGTGCAAGTTGTCATTACGCCCAACGGACGAGAATTTATAACACCGGTGACACTATCTGCACTCTCAGGGAAACCGGTGATAAGCGAATTTTTCACGGCAAACACCGGTAGTTGGAATTCTCACGTAGATCTCGGTCTGTGGGCAGACGCTATGGTGATAGCCCCCGCCACAGCCGCAAGCATTGCCAAGATGGCTAACGGTGTAGCAGACAATATGCTGATAACTACATATCTGTCGGCTAAAAAACAAGTGTTTGTAGCCCCGGCAATGGATCTTGATATGATGGCACACCCCTCGACACAGCGCAATATAGAGCTGTTAAAGAGCTATGGTAACATTATTATCGACTCTGAAGCCGGAGAGTTGGCGAGTCATCTCGTTGGCAAAGGTCGTATGGCAGAGCCTGAACATATCTTTAATGTGATAGAAAATTATTTTGCCGCCAAACAAGACAACACTCTCAGCGGTAAGAAAATTTTAATCACAGCCGGACCGACATACGAGCGTATAGACCCGGTGCGTTTTATCGGCAACTATTCATCCGGCAAGATGGGTTATGCCATAGCCGATGAGGCAGCTCGCCGAGGCGCAAATGTTATATTAGTATCCGGACCGGTATCAATACAGCCCAAGGAGGCAAACGTCAATGTCATCAAAATTGAGAGTGCAAGAGAAATGCTACGTGCGTGTGAGAGCAATTTTCCGACTTGTGACATAGCAATAATGGCAGCCGCCGTTGCCGATTATGCTCCAAAAGTTTGTGCCAAGCACAAAATTAAGCGCGAAGAGGAAAACATTGAATTTGTTGAACTCGTTAAAAATCCGGACATCGCGTCAACATTGGCTCACAAGAAACGCTCAGAGCAGTTGGTCATAGGCTTTGCTCTCGAAACTGACAACGAAGAAAACAATGCTATATCTAAAATCAAAAGAAAAGGACTTGATGCCATAGTTTTAAATTCGTTGAGAGACCCGGGGGCAGGTTTTGGTGTGGAGACAAACAAAATCAAAATACTAACACGTGACGGCAGTGTCATATTGACGTCTGACACGAAAGCCAAAACCGAAATAGCCAAGGACATTCTCGACAACCTTGACGCCATAAAGTCTCTCGCAAAAGAGTGACCATACTATTCATTACAACATAAGACAATAGAGCATTAGGCAGCGATATGAATAAATCATTTTGGTTATACTTAGTGTTAATACTCGCGTTTATAGACAGTGCCATTGAAACCTCGGCTCAAGAATTGAACTGTAAAGTGGAGATTAATTCAGAACAGGTACAGGGTACGAACAAATCAGTGTTTCAGACCTTGGAGCAAGCTATTAACGAGTATATGAATACGACAGTATTTACCAATGCTCAGTTTGCAGCGAATGAGAAGATAGAATGTCGCATGTTGTTTACCATTAAGGAGGTTAACGATAACATCTATTCCGGGGATTTACAGGTGCAGTCGACACGTCCTGTGTATAATGCGTCATATATGACGACAGTTCTTAATTTTAAAGACACTAAAATAGAGTTTTCATATCAAGAAAACGAACCATTGACATTTTCTAAAACATCAATGGAGTCACAACTGACAGCCATATTAAACTATTATGCCTATCTTATTATGGCTCTTGATTTTGATACATTCGGGCTCAATGGGGGAGAGCCGTGCTATGATATGTTGAAACAGATAGTACAGATGGCTCAATCATCGGGCGAAACCGGTTGGAAAGCTTTTGAGGATACCAAAAACCGCAGTGCAGTACTCTCGGCATTTACCGATGGGCAAACATCCGTAATGCGAGAGATGATGTATAATTATCACCGATTGGGGCTTGACCAAATGTCAGTATCTCCGGATAAAGGTCGAGCTACGATTACCGAGTCTTTGAATGCCTTAAAAAAAGTGTTTGATATAAGACCGATGTCTGTCGGATTGTCGATGTTTAAAGATGCCAAGTTTGATGAGTTGGTGAATGTCTATTCTAAAGCTCCTGCCGAGGAACGGACAAAAGTCTATGAATTGCTGCAAGAGATATATCCGACCGAAACAACAAGACTCGAACAGATAAAGAACGGCAAAACCAAATAATGCTCAAATCATTACATATAAGCAATTATGCTCTTATTGAGGCAATCGATATAGACTTTGTCTCAGGACTTAACATAATCACCGGAGAGACCGGTGCCGGTAAGTCAATTATGCTTGGTGCATTGTCACTGATATTGGGAGCGCGTGCAGACCTCGGTGTGGTGCGTGACCACAACAAGAAAACTGTTGTTGAAGCAGAATTTGACATCTGTGCGCTTCAAAACATAAATGATATTTTAAAGAATAACGATATTGATGAAAATAGCGATTTGTGCATACTCAGACGAGAAATTACTGCTCGCGGAGGCTCCAGAGCTTTTATAAATGACACGCCGGTCAATCTGCCCCTAATGAGACAAATCGCCGTTCGTTTGATAGACATACACTCACAGCATCAAAACTTATTGATAGCTGACTCAGCTTATCAACTTTCGATAATAGACTCGTTGGCTCATAACGAAGAACGTTTAAAGGCGTATATCGCAGCTTTTGAAGAATACCGAAAAATACTCAAAGTTTATACCACAACTCGCGATATGTTAAATCGCAGTCGGGCAGACGCCGAGTATATATCATATCAGTTGGAACAAATTGATGCGCTAAATCTTGTTCCCGGTGAGCAAGAGTCATTGGAACGGGAACGAAATCTGCTCGCCAACGCCACGACTATCAAAACTCATATTACTAACGCTATTAACTTATTGTCACATCCGACAGAAATCACGGCGTCGTTGATGCGCAGTGCCGATGAAGTATCCAATTTGGACGATGTTTACGATGATGCAATGTCACTAGCATCACGCCTCAGATCGGCACAAATCGAAATTGCCGATATACTTGATACGCTTATCGATTATGACGCGGATCTCACGGCAGACCCGGCACAACTTGAACACATTGAGGAACGATTGAGTGCAATATATTCACTCGAAACACGACACCATGTCGATAATTCTGATGCACTGATAGAATTACGCGAGAAGTTGAGGGCACAGCTTGACACGATTAATAATGGTGACGACCATTTGGCGCAACTTGAAGCCGAAGCACGCAATGCAAAAAAGCATGCGGTTATTCTCGCTCGCGAGTTGTCTGAATGCCGCATAAAAACAGCCAAATCTTTTGCAGACAGATTGATAGAACGAGCAAAGCCATTGGGTCTTGATAACATAAGGTGTGACATAAAGTTGACACAGACAAAGTTGACTGCAACCGGTATAGACGAAGTGGACTTTCTGTTTGCATTCAACAAAAATCAAGAACTGATGTCTGTTGGCAAAACAGCATCAGGCGGTGAAATTTCGCGAGTCATGTTGGCGATAAAGTCTTTGATTTCAGAAATAATGTCACTGCCGACAATTGTGTTTGATGAAGTTGACACCGGTGTCTCCGGAGATATAGCCAATCGCATGGGACGTGAAATGGTGTCAATATCCACACATACTCAGGTGATAACTATAACACATTTGGCACAGGTCGCCGCGCGAGGAGAACGACATTTTAAGGTCTTTAAGACTGATGATGAAATTAAGACAACGACCAATATTGTTCAACTCTCAGACGAAGAACGTGTGTCAGAAATAGCGATGATGATAAGCGGAGATGCCTCAAATACAGGGGCAATAAACACCGCGCGACAAATGCTTGGCAAATAAATTGACACATTAATCTATATAGGGTATGGAATTAAATGACTATATATTCGGCATACGAGCCATAATCGAGGCAATAGAAGCCGGCAAAGAAATAGACAAAGTATTTTTAAAAAAAGATCTTAACGGTGAGCTTAGCGCCGAATTAATAGATTTGCTTAACACACATCATATCGTGACCCAACGTGTGCCCTTGGAACGACTGAATCGTATTACTCGCAAAAATCATCAGGGGGCTATCGCTATGTTATCGGCGGTAACATACAATCGTTTGGACAATCTGGTGCCTGAGTTGTACGAACAAGGACGTCTGCCATTTATGGTTGTGCTTGATGGCATCACAGACGTGCGAAACTTTGGCGCAATAGCACGCACTGCCGAATGCTGTGGCGTAGACGCTTTGGTAATCCCTCAACGCGGATCCGTCTCTGTTGGTGGTGATGCAATAAAAACTTCTGCCGGAGCGTTGCATTATTTGCCCGTGTGTCGAGAAAAGAATTTGTTTAGTGCCGTCAAATTTCTAAAAAACAACGGATACAAAATTGTCGCTGTTTCAGAGAAAGCAACAACTAACTATACGAGAGCAGATTATACCGTACCAACAGCATTGGTGATGGGCGCTGAGGACATTGGCATATCCCCAGAGGTAATGCGCCTGTGTGATGAGAAAGTGGCAATACCAATGTTTGGTAATATCGGTTCGCTAAACGTGTCGGTCGCTGCCGGTGTTATAATGTATGAAGTTGTAAATCAGCGTTTGGCAGATGATATGAGTGTCAGTTGAGCAAATTGAACAATGAGTCTGCGTTATTGTTCGTTTGCGCGGATAGTGTGTCGATGTCAACCCCTAGGTGCTCGGCTACATATTGAGCGGTGTGTATCAAATAGGCACTCTCGTTGCGATGTCCGCGATAAGGCACAGGAGCAAGGTATGGCGAATCTGTTTCAAGGAGTAGGCGATCGAGACCGATAGCTTGCAGGGTGTCTGTTAGCTGGCTGTTTTTAAAAGTGACGATGCCATTTATCCCAAAAAAGAAATCATGATCACGTCTTATGCGTTCCACATCACTGACACTACCGCCAAAACTGTGAAATACGCCACGCAATGTGTGGTATGCTTGCATAACTTCGAGCGTTTGATCGAGGGCTTCGCGACAATGTATTATCACCGGTAAGTTAAGTTGCTGAGCTATCGATAGTTGTTTGTCGAAACTTGCCATCTGTTGTCGCTCAAAGGTTTTATCCCAATATAAATCCATACCAATCTCACCTATGGCTACATACTTCTCGGTATGGTTCAGAATTAAATTTATGATTTGGGATAAGTCACAATCAGTTTTATCTGAAATCTCTGTGGGGTGCAATCCCATGGCAACGAAAGTGTTTTTAGGAAAAGCCGTTGCCAATTGCTCCATAGGACCAATAGTGCAAAGATCGACGTTTGGAAAAATCATACGATTGACACCGGCATCAATAGCACGCTTAACCACCGATTCGTTATCTGGGGCAAACTCATCAAGATACAAATGCGTATGTGTGTCTGTTAACTTTACCATCAATAAAGACGAGTGTTTAATTTGTCGGCAAGACTTATGAAATACTGTGAGGCATCACCGGTCATATCGATGTGTCTTAGCGCGGCGATAGCTTTTTGAGCATAAACATTGATTAATTCTGCACATTTTTCATTCAGTCCGAGTCGGTCATAGATGGCACGCACACGCTCTATTTTTTCTTGTTCGTCTAATGAAGAGCCTGATAAGATATTTTTCAGCTCACCGGAATCGTCGTTGTTGAGCGCCGAAATCAAAAGCCATGTTTTTTTTCCGTTGATAATATCTCCACCGATTTGCTTACCGAAAATCACAGGGTCACCGTATGTGTCGAGCCTATCATCTTGTAGCTGAAAACCAAGCCCCAGATTTATACCATAGTCATAAAAGGCATCACACACATCGTCAGAAGCATCAGCAAGAATAGCTCCAATTTTTAATGCACATCCAATTAATACCGAAGTCTTTAATCGAATCATGTCAATATATTGGTCAACTGTGACGTCTAACCGGTGTTCGAAATCCATATCATATTGCTGACCTTCGTAAACCTCGATGGCGGTTTGGTTAAACACATTGATAACCGGTACCAAGTGGCTACTGTCACACTTAGCCATTAATTGTCCGGCAAGAGATAACATAGCATCGCCTGAAAGTATGGCGGTATTGGTATTCCAACGACGATGTACCGTTAGATGTCCGCGACGCAATTCGGCACCGTCCATAACATCATCGTGCAAGAGGGTGAAATTGTGATACATTTCAATGCCGAGGGCTTGATTTATGCCAATCATCGGGTCTTTGCCCAAAGCTTGCATCACAGCCAAAAGAAGAGTGGGGCGCAAGCGTTTACCGCCGGTAGACATAGTATATTTTATTGGCTCGTAAAGAGCCGTGGGCTGTTGCGGATATTTTATGGCTGATATAGCGTTTTCGATGATAGCCAATAGTTGTTGAGATTGTATCATAGTTATAATTTTTTGTCAAAGTAAAGTTGCTAATGCAAAATGCTTTGACTCATAGTTAATCTTTTTTGTGCCGTAAAGGTACTAATTATTAATTGTATGATAAAGAATTTTGTAGTAATTTTGGCTTATGGTTAAAAACAGATCTATGCAACATATAAAATATGTGGTTGTTGCCACTCTATTCTCTATAACATCTTTTTTCACTCTAAAAGCTAAGACTGTGCTTGGTGTCGAGGGTGAAGAGGCTTCATCGTTTGGCTTTTATATCTATGATCTAAAAGCTGATACCGTTGTGTTTGAGTCGAATGCACAAACAGCCTTGATGCCGGCGAGTATTACCAAATCGGTGACATCGGCTACGGCGTTATTACTTTTAGGTAATGATTTTCGTTTTGAAACACGTGTCAATCTCAAAGGTGTAATAAATGCCTCTGGCAAGTTTGATGGCTCAATTATAATTGAAAGCTGTGGAGACCCTACGCTTGAATGTGAAAACTTTAAAAGCAGTCGCGGTTTTTGTGACTCGATTGTCAGTGGACTGAAGCGACAAGGCATCACAGAAATTTGTGGCAATATCATTGTTAAAGACGATATGCCTGACAGAGGGCAGGTTGATTCATGGGCAATCAATGACACGCCGTGGGGATATGGAGCCGGTCACTATGGTTTTAATTATAAAAAAAATACTGTTTACTTGTGGCCCAATACCGGTAAAACGAAACCTGAAATTCCGGGGTTGATCATTGATGTAAAAAAAGGGAAATCTTATGATCTTGTAAGAGGCGTGAACTCATCGTGTATCACTGTGTATGGAACAGCCGCAGACATACGCAATCCCAAATGGTATGTAATAACAACGATGCCTGATCCGAGTCAAGTATTTAGAAACGAACTAATCTCAAAAATTAAAGAACAGGGTATCGGTTTGACACTAAAAGAAAAAAATGATAACCAAGACGCTAATATTGTAATGCTTGTAACACATCGTTCACCGCGTATGTATGATATACTTAAAAGTCTGATGTTGCGCAGTGACAATCTGTTTGCCGAGGGCGTATTA
This sequence comes from bacterium, assembly GCA_963600695.1. Taxonomy (GTDB): domain Bacteria; phylum Bacteroidota; class Bacteroidia; order Bacteroidales; family Muribaculaceae; genus CAG-873. The sequence goes on along the minus strand of CAVCBR010000050.1, from coordinate 3,360 downwards.
AGAGCTTTTCGCCCGGGAGCGACACGTAACGCGGCACTTGCTGCCGAGACGGCGTTGTGGCGTTCATGTGGCATTTCTACGGACTTCATAACCATACGAGATGGCAGTGGATTGTCACGAGCCGATAGACTTTCGCCTATATTTATGGCTAAGATGCTTAAATGGATGGCAAAAAGTAAATTCAGCAAAACTTACGTGTCGTTGTTCCCGGTGTCCGGCGTCAGTGGCACAATGAAGCATTTTGGCACAGATAAACGCCTTAAAGGTCGATTGGCTTTTAAAACAGGCTCGTTAAACGGGGTGCAGACTTATGCCGGTTATGTACTCGATGACAAAGGAATGCCCACGCATATTGTTGTCATTATGGCGAATTCATTTTTTTGCTCTCGCTCCGAATTAAAAACCGCTATCGAACGTTTTATTCTTGACAAACTTAAATTCTGATATAATATATGGATGCCGATATTAAACGACTCATCTCCCAAAGTATTGAAATAGAGGGATTACTTCGCATACTTGCCGATCGAGACAACGATGACGCGTTAAGTCTGCTTGCACAAAAAGTAGATATATTTACAGCCGATATTAAGACGGTCTTATGTCGATGCGCCACTCAACAGCAATGTGAAGAAATAATTGCAGAAGATTCTAACGATGCACCTCTTATTGTTGATGAAATAGAAGAGCAAGATGATGACAAGGACATCTATGTTGGTGATGAAATATCCATAACCACTGACGATGACAACCCCACAGTTGATGCTGATATCACTGAATTAATAACCGATAACAGCAATGACGAAGTTGTCGAGACGCAAGACGACAATCAGACTCAGTATAATCAAAATGAGACCGTCTCCCTTGATGACGCACCAATAATGACTGACAGACCGCTAGTGGAGAGTGATGAATTACCGACAGCCGGTGATGATATTCGAGTTGACGAACTGTTCAGTCGCCGAGAAGCTCGCGATCTTAAACGAGCATTTACGCTAAACGACAAATTTCGCTTCCGTCGCAGTCTTTTTAACAGCAATGACTCATTGTTTGCCGACACGCTCAACACATTGATGGCAATGAAGTCTTATGACGAAGCCACCGAATATCTCTATGGAGATTTGAAGTGGAATGAGGAAGACGAGGACGTGAAAGACTTTATGAACATTGTTAAAAATCATTTTGCCGGGCGTTAAAGAACACACAGTTATGAGCGGACGACTATATATTGTGCCCACGCCTGTCGGCAATCTCGATGATATGACGCCACGTGCCGTCAAAATACTCACTGAGGTATCGTTGATATTGGCTGAGGATACACGCACGAGCAAACCATTGATGCAACACTTCGGCATCACCACGCCTATGGCGAGTCATCATAAGTTCAATGAGCACGACACATCGCAAAACATCGTCAATCGACTATTGTCGGGTGATGACATAGCATTGATCTCTGATGCCGGCACACCGGGCATCTCAGACCCCGGATTTTTGCTCTCGCGCGAGTGTCGACGCAATGACATCGAAGTCATAACGTTGCCCGGTGCCACGGCATTTGTTCCTGCATTGGTTGATTCGGGTTTACCTTGCGACAAATTTATGTTTCAAGGATTTTTACCGATAAAAAAAGGTAGAGCGACGGCGTTGTCAGACATAGCAGTGAGTGAGGTGACAACGATATTATATGAATCACCTTTGAGACTTGTGAAAACACTGTCACAGCTCGTTGATGTTTGTGGGGCGGAGCGCGCAGCATCGGTGTCACGCGAAATTTCAAAATTATACGAAACAACCGTGAGAGGTACGCTTGCCGAGCTTGTGGCTTACTTTAACGACAACCCACCCAAGGGCGAAATTGTTATTATTGTTGCCCCTCATGAGCCAAAAGCTCGTGGTGAACACAAAAACAAGTATCGCCAAAATGATAATAATATCGAATAAATATATTTAATTCATATTTCTCCTTAACATTTTAATTTTTAGCATTATGAAGACTTTAAAACTGTTTACACTCGCCATGGTATCAGCGACTATGCTCGCTGTCACATCGTGCAACAAATCAGAGACAAAGCCACAAACTGATGCCCAAGATGCTGAGGCTATTGCTGCCGCATCAAAGCAAGAACTCGAAGCCGCCGTTGCCGACCGAGATGAATTATTATCATTGGTAGACGAGATCTCCACCGGTCTCAATGACATCAAACAACTCGAAAACATTGTCGCCGCCGATAACTCAGAAACTCCGTCACAAGCAGCACAAATCAAGCAGAATATAACAGCCCTCAAAAATGCGCTTGCCGACCGTCGCCAACGCCTCGAAGAGTTGGAGAAAAAACTTGCATCTTCAAATACTTACACCACAAAACTCTCCAAGACCATCGAGTCTATGAAAGCTCAAATCGAAACGCAAAAAGCCGAAATCGACAAGCTCACCAACGAACTCTCACAAGCCAAGACTCAAATCGGCATTTTAGATAATACCGTAGATTCGCTCAAAACCACTGTCAGCGATGTCACCGACCAGCGCGATGCCGCACTACACCACGCCGATGCTTTGAATGATGAGCTCAATACCTGCTATGTTGCTGTCGGTAGCAAAAAAGAACTCAAAGCCAACAAGATACTTGAAAAGAAATTCCTTTCAAAAACAAAGATCCTTAACAGTGACTTTAACCAATCATTCTTCTCATCAAAAGACAAACGCAACTTCACAGAACTTAATCTCTATTCAAAGAAAGCCAAAGTTCTCACAAATCACCCACAAGACTCCTATGTCATTGAGGACGTTAACGGACAAAAAGTGCTGCGCATAACCAACGCCAATCGCTTCTGGTCATCGACAAGCTATCTCGTGATACAGATCGACTGATAATAATAACAATCAAACGCTAAAAACTGAGGCTCGCAAATTATAGTGAGCCTCAGTTTTTATACGTCTGATAACCACCTGATAAACAGCATAGATATAAATTGACAAATAAATTTGTCTGAAAAATAAGACAAAAAAACAGCTCAACACTTGTCAAAACCGCAAAAAAGCTATACCTTTGCATCTGCAAAGCCAAGGCAGACAACGCCGGAGGCAAGCATCGGTCCTATAGCTCAGTTGGTTAGAGCAACAGACTCATAATCTGTGGGTCCTAGGTTCAAGCCCTAGTGGGACCACCCGACAAGAGGGTGTGTCGTAATTGAGTTTTACGGCACGCCCTCTGCTTTTTTGTTCCGCGACTCTGATAATTTATCAAGCGGCGGATTTTTGCGGATTTTTTTCAAGAAATCGGTTTGCAGGCAATAAAAACCAAGATAGGCACAAAAGCAGGTCAAAAAGGGGCGTATTTCCTCCGTTTTTGGACTGTTTCGCCA
>CAVCBR010000049.1:827-17204 GCA_963600695.1 bacterium | reverse complement strand
GTCAGAGAAGAAAAGTCAGAGCCTTTTGGTATATATTGGCGAATAAGCTTGTTGGCATTCTCAATGGCACCTTTCTGCCATGAAGAGTATAAATCAGCAAAAAACACCAAGTTCATATTCTTTGCCTCTTTTGGAGCCAACGTCTTTGAGATCGTCTGATGACATCTGAATTCTGAACCATTATCAGTAGTAATAGAGCGGATAGTGTGCTTGTAAGGAAAAAGCAACCTGATAACGACTTTTACCAAAGGTTCGGGTCGCTTGCCCTGAGGCAGTCGCTCCATTAGTATCATATTTGTACTTCTTTCAACAAGAGTGACAATGGCTCCTTTACCATCTTTACCATCTTTACCCACAATCGTATCCATCTCCCAATCACCAAACCGCTTGCCGTCAGCCTCCTTTGGACGCCCTAAATTTATTTAGGACAATATTGACTCAGCAGCGTTAAAATAAAAAGATTTGTCTGTGTGTTTTTTACAGATTGCTCTGTTTTACAAACTATCGTTCAGGCATAAAAAGGGTGAAGGGGCGACATTCTCACGAGTGCCGCCCTTTCGATTCATCACATTATGCTTATGTATTTAGTCAATCTTGTGTGTGCCGTTGTTCGTAGCATTATAATTGATGTCTGATTTTGTATTAATTCTCTGTTGAGAAGTCATATATAATATGAGAGGGAACAGGACTCGGATTTACAATCTGTCTTTACAATGCGCGACAAAGCGGTCTGAGACGATATTCCAGTCAATAATGTCGAATATGTTTTTGAGGTATGAGGCACGCATATTTTCGTAGTCGAGATAATAGGCATGCTCCCAGACGTCTATTGTTAGCAGTGGGGTAAAGCCGCCTCGTAATGGGTTGCCGGCATTTTGTGTGGCGATGACAGAGAGTTTGTGGCTGTCATCACAGACAAGCCAAATCCACCCCGAGCCAAAGATACCGATGGCAGTGTCAATAATCATCTTGCACATGGCGGCAAATGAACCAAAGTCACGTGTGATGACGTGCATCAATTCGGAGTATGGTTGTCGTGAGCCGTTGGCGTTAAGGGCTGCGAAGTAGAATGTATGATTCCATGCCTGTGCGGCATTGTTATATATCGCAGTATCAACAGTAGACTTAGTGACAATTTCTTGCAGGGGCATATTTTGAAATGCGGTGTCACGAATCAGTTCGTTGAGTTTGTCGTAGTATGCCGCAGTGTGTTTGCCATAATGCACATTGATGGTGCGTTGTGATAATACCGGCGCAAGTGCATCGGTAGCAAAGGGTAGGGGTGGCAAAGAGTGTTTCATAATCAATCGTCAATGTTATATAGTCTTGTTTGCATATATAACACTGACGACTGTGAAAAGTTTTGGCGAGATGATAAAATTTTATGAAAATTCGACAACAGTGATGCCGGCACCGCCAAAGCGCACGTCTTCATCGTGATAGTTTTTAATGCCTGGTATGGTGGCGAGGTATTGCCGTGTTGCCATGCGCAAGGCTCCGGTGCCTGTGCCGTGAAGTATGCGCACGCGCCCAATATTGAATTGTATGGCATCATCTATGAAGTATGTGATGGCTTGTATGGCTTCGTCGGCACGAAAGCCACGCACGTCGAGCTCGGGTTTGAAATTGAGCTGTCGCGAACGTTGCTGCTCTGACGAAGTATTGGAAACGGCTGTCGGTCTTATGCGTTGTGTTTGGCGAATTGTGGGCGTAAGACGAGAGATGGGCACAGACAATTTCATCGCTCCAAACGCGACAGTGGCTTTTTTGTCATTAACCTCGATGACAGTACCGGGTTGTCCGGCATTGTCAAGCAGCACGTTTATGCCGGCGATAATCTGTTGGGGAGGATTTGTCTCAATTTTCGGTTGCTTATCTTTTTTCTTCTTATTTTGGGGTTTAGGTGCTTTGGCAAGAGCCGGAGTATCGGCGATGTCGCCATTGTCAAGTTTGTGGCGTGTGTCGGCAAGGGAACGGCGGGCTTGAAGTGTGCGCTCACGGTCTGCTTGGGCATTGCGTATGTCACGTATTGTTTTTTCGACAGCGGCATTGCTTTGATCTATAATTTGTTTAGCCTCTTGGCGAGCCTCTTCGATGATATGTCGGCGTTGAGATCTGAGATCATCCGCATCACTCTCATAGCGGGCAATGATTTCTTCAAGATGTTTGTTGCGCCGACGTATGTTCTCGCGTTTTGTTTCCCAATATCGTTTGTCGCGAGCTATATCGAGCAAATATTTGTCAAGATTTACATAATCAGAACCGACAATCTCTCCTGCCTTGTCTATAATGGCATCGGGCAAACCGGTCTTACGAGCAATCTCGATTGCAAACGAACTGCCGGGATGTCCTATTGAGAGTTTAAACAGAGGCAACATATGTTGACGGTCATACAGCATTGACGCATTAATCAAGCCCGGAGTGTTGTCGGCGAGCGTTTTGAGATTTTGATAGTGAGTGGTGACCACGCCCCACATACCATTGTTGTTATAAGCTTCAAGCAGTGCTTGGGCAAGAGCACCTCCTATCTGTGGCTCTGTGCCGGATCCCATCTCATCTGCGAGGAATAGAGTATTCTTGTCGCCATAGGTCAAGAAGTGTTTCATATTTTTCAAATGAGACGAGTAAGTTGATAAGTCGTCGTCTATCGATTGATCATCACCAATGTCTATAAAAATCTTTTGCATCAACTTCATTGTCGATCCGGGGGCAAAGGTTGGTAAAATGCCGCATTGTGCCATATATTGTATGATGGCAACAGTTTTTAGTGCCACAGACTTGCCGCCGGCGTTAGGTCCCGAGATAACAATGATGCGTCCGCGACCTTCGTCACTGCCGAGCTTTAAGTCAAGAGGGACGACTTCGCGCCCTTTACTTCGCAGATGTTGTTGCAATACGGGGTGCACTGCTCCATACCATGTAATCTCGTCTTTGGTTGTGAAGTGAGGCATCGTGCCATTATTTTCTATGGCAAAATGTGCCTTTGATGATATAAAATCAAAACGACCGAGCACGGCATATACTTGTGTCAAAGTGGGTATTGACGGACGTATCTCGTCGGCAAGCGCAATCAATAATCTTATAATCTCGCGTCGTTCATCAATTTGTAATTCGCGCTCGAGATTTGACAGCTCGACTATTTCGGCAGGTTCGATAAATATTGTTTTGCCCGATGCAGAGTGGTCATGAACGATACCGGAGATACTGCGCTTATGCATAGGCGATACCGGAATCACAAGGCGTCCATCGCGTATAGATGGAGATGTATCGGCGTCAAGTATGCCTGAGGCGATACCATTTGCCACTACGCGCCGCATGGCAGTGGATATGCGACGTGCTATTGTAGACATCTCACGGCGTATATCGCCAAGGCGTTGCGAGGCACTATCCTTGACATTCGCATGATCATCTATGATCGCAGATATTGCTAGTACAATCTGTTTTGTCGAATCGAGTCGACAGGCTAGGTGTGCAAGGTGCGGATATAGAGCAGATTTGTCTGACATATTGTCAGTATCACTACTTTCAAAAAATGCCCTTATATTCTCGGCGGTTAAAAGTGACGTTTTAATTGCCGCCAATTCGGCAGCTTCGGCAAACATACCCGGTATTTCTATTTTTTTGAGCCAAGGCGTGGCATCAACGATACCAGTCAAAGATAATGGCGCATCAGACGTCATGATGTGCACCATTTCGTCAACTTCTGATAAATCAGCTATGACTTTATCACTATTGTCATTCCACGTCATCTCGGCTTTTGTCAACTCACGCCCTAACGAAGATGAGCAACCGTTGATAATTGCCTGACGCACGATGTCAAAACCAATTTTAGACTCAATAGTATCGGGATATATCTTTGTCATTTAAGAACATTTTTTCTGTTATGTCATCACAAAGATATACAAAAAACGTGATTGAATTTACTTATCAGTTATTTTTACTATCTTTGTTGTGTCTCGGGAAAAGGCGATGCAAAAAGTGTTGTCACTCGTTTCGAGTATTTAGTAAAAGACTTCAAATTAGCAGTTATGCAAGAAAGACTTATTGATTATAAAGATGTCGATATCGCTCGCAAAGAGTTTATAGTTCTAAAAGGTGTTACATTTAATGTACAACGCGGCGAACTTGTATATCTTGTCGGCAGAGTTGGCAGTGGCAAAACGTCGTTAATAAAGACTTTGTATGGCGAGGTTCCTGTGACATCGGGAACAGCACGAGTTTTAGATTATGATCTGACGTCATTAAAGCGCAAAGATGTGCCAATGTTGCGTCGACGTCTTGGTATAATCTTTCAAGATTTTCAATTATTGACTGATCGCACTGTATATGCCAACTTAGAGTTTGTCTTGCGTGCAACGGGGTGGAAAAACCGTAATGATATCGAACAACGTATAGACGAGGTGTTAGACCAAGTCGATATGGTCAATAAAAATTATAAGATGCCTCATGAATTATCAGGCGGCGAGCAACAACGAGTTGTCATTGCTCGCAGTTTGTTAAATAACCCGGATGTTATTATTGCCGATGAACCTACCGGGAATCTTGACCCTGATACAGGAGAACAAATTTTTAGTCTGTTGTCAGGTATAGCAAATCAGGGAACGGCAGTGATAATTGCCACTCACAATCATCAGATGATTGACCGGTATAATGGCAGGGTCTTGTTATGTGAAGATAAACGACTGAGCGAACTGCCTTAATTATTTACATCTTCGTGTTATCATCAAGATAACGAGATGTCAGGCCGTGGTATTTGTCTATGCGTCTGTCTCGAAGGAATGGCCACCATCGACGCACACATTCACAGCGTTTCATATCAAGGTCTATAATGGCAGTCGCCTCTTTATCTTCGGGTGCTTGATAGATGATCTCGCCTTGTGGACCGGCAACAAAACTTGTCCCCCAAAAGTTTATGCCCTGAGTCTGAGAACTAGGATCAGCTTCATGTCCCACACGATTTACAGCGACCACCGGTAACCCATTGGCTACGGCATGAGCTCGTTGTATGGTTATCCATGCCTGACGTTGACGCGCTTTCTCCTCATCAGTATCAGAACTTTCATAACCTATAGCCGTGGGGTATATCAGTATCTCAGCTCCACGCAGAGCCATTAAACGTGCTGCCTCGGGATACCATTGATCCCAACACACCAGCACACCAAGACGTCCCAAAGATGTATCTATTGGTTCAAAGCCTAAATCTCCGGGGGTGAAGTAAAACTTTTCATAATATGCCGGATCATCGGGAATGTGCATTTTACGATATCGTCCGGCAATAGATCCATCTGTATCAAAAACAACGGCAGTATTGTGATAAAGCCCCGGTGCACGGCGTTCGAACAAAGAGGTGACAATGACTGTGCCACATTCTTTGGCAAGTTCACCATAAAAGTCCGTGACTGACGATGGTATCGGCGTTGCAAGCGAGCAAACATCGACATTCTCTGTTTGACAAAAATATAATGAGTCGTGCAACTCTTGATTCACTATAAGATTGGCTCCATCACGAGCAAGCTCACGAGCTTTATGTGCTATACGATTGCGATTATCAGTGATATCGTCAGTATTATGTTGTTGTATTATGCCTACTTTTAGGTTATCAAATTTGCTCATAACGATGTTGTTAATTTAATTAATATTGCAGGTAAACAAATGGTACGAGGTCGCTTTGACGAGTCTGTATCACGAAAAATATAACGATGACAAGTACTGCTGATTGCATCAAAAGCGGACTCGCAGTGTATCTTGCTTTTAGATTCGTGGTCCATGTCCCGGGTGCAAAGTGCATAAACAATCCGGCAATTATAGCCAAGACTATAAGTGGGTAGGCATTGACAAATTGTGGTAGGACATCGGCATTAAAGTTTGTGAATATTTGTGATGTCATATCTGTCAGCCGTTCAACAGACCCCTCGTCAAAATATGCCATACGAAAGATCGTGAAACCTATAATGGTCAGTGCAAAAGTTATCGCGATGTTGGTTATCTGCGTAAGAGCATTGCGTTTAAGCCACGATGGTACTCTAAATATGCTTTTGATGAGTTTGTGTATACATAACAATATACCCTGATATGCACCCCACACAAGATACAACCACGATGCACCATGCCACAATCCGCCGATGACCATTGTGATCATAAGATTGAGATATTGACGTATCTTACCCTTGCGGTTGCCGCCAAGAGGTATATAGATATAGTCGCGCAACCAAAATGACAGAGACATATGCCATCGACGCCAAAATTCCGTGGGACTTTGACTTTTGAAAGGTGCTTGGAAATTGTCTTTAAAGCGATATCCCAAGAGCAATGCGATGCCAATAGCCATATCACTATATCCTGAGAAATCACAATATATTTGAATCGTGAAACCAACAGAGCCCAAGAGGTTTTCAACACCTGAATAAAGTGTCGGATTTTCAAATATACGGTTAACAAAGTTGCCACTGAGGTAGTCGGCGATGATAACTTTTTTGATTAAGCCACACATAATAAGGAATAATCCTTCGGCAACCATAGCACGAGTTGCAACAGGGCGAGCTTGTATCTGTGGCAACATATCTTTTGCTCTGACCACGGGACCGGCCAACAGAGGAGGGAAAAAAGTGAGGAAAAACGTATATTCCAAAAAATTTGTTGCCGGCGTCAATTGCCTGCGATAAATATCAACTATATAACTGATAGAGCGAAATGTAAAAAATGATATGCCGGCAGGAAGCACAATGTCAAGAGCATCAAACGATGTGTGTGTCAAATTGGCAAATGTCTCATACAACAGATTGAAATATTTGAAGTACAACAACATACCGACATTGATGAAAACATTGGTCAACACTATCAATCGTCGGAGAACCTTAGTGTCTGTTGCTCCCATCAGTCGTCCCAAAACATAATCACTGACACATACGCCCAACAATATGAAACAACACTCGGCACTCGATTTATAATAAAAGAAAAGTGAGAACAGTATCACAAAAATCATCTTGGCATAATGTCGCCGTTTCAGTAGCTGATAGATGCCGAGAAACACAAAAAACAGCAATAGAAATGCTCCACTATTAAAAAGGAGTGGTGATGTCTTGTCAAACATAAATATCTGTTTGAGACCATTGATATCAAAATTGTCAAATGACATAATGTCCATTGTCAAATTGTATTGTATAAATCAAGCTACTTAATTTAAGCCAAAAATTAAATGTATAACTAACGTCTGCGACGACGTTTGGTCTTCTTTTTCTTTGATTTTTTGGCTTTACTCTTAACTTTTTTGTTGGGTTTTGTCTTTTGTTTGTTTTTAACTTGTGATGACGATTTCTTGTCATTATCACTATTTGTGACAGAGATGTTATCTTTCTCCATCTCACTATTATGTGAGGCAAAGGCATTGGAGACTTTTTGATCGGTTTCTTGTTGCTTGCTATGCTCTGCCACCGAAGGATTATCTATGGCATGCACGAGTGCATCATATAGCAAATCACCTTCAAGTCGATATCCTGACCATGTGCGATGTATGCGATCGCCGCTGAGCAAACGGTTTTTCGCCCAATGATTCGAAGCGCCTGATCCACCTGCCACTTTGTAGAAATCATATACAGGTATATCATTTTCGATGCCATATTTACGTATGACTTCTGCCATACGGGCGACATTGGTGTTGACGGCAAAAGTGCGTATGCGGCGTGTGCGGCGGCGTTTACGACGTCCGGTGCGAACTGTCGAGTAGACACTGCGCTGACATTCTGATGGTGTTACCAAGAGAAATTCTGCGTGAGGATTATATTGTTTTATCTCGTTGATAAGTGCACGTATGGTATTATAGAATGTAGCATCAGACATTTTACCGAATGCTTCGTTGGTGCCAAGTGCTAAGATTACCAAATCAGGATGAAGTGTTGCCACTCCGCGTCCCATATCTGGTATTTGAGTATAGCTTGCAAATGTTGCTCCGTTATTGCCAATCGCGCTATAAACCACGCCGGCAGTATTGTTAAGCAATTCGATGCCATAGATGTTTGCTCCCGGTGCCGTGATTGTAATTTGCACTGAGGTAAGTTTCTCGTCTAAAATCACAGCCGTGCCATCAGGAGTCTTTGTATCAACAAAAGCTATATTGTGTCCGTTGCTATGCACAGATGTTACATCAATGTTCCCCGATCCGTGAATAATTAGTTTTATAAATGGTTGTTCGACAGACAAACTAAGAGTAAATGGTGATTGAGGTGCAGCCAGTGATATGCCTGTAAAACCCATTTTTGTCGTCCACGGAGTTTTGAGCAACTTGGCTGACGTCAATGGTGTCGATGATGATAATTTATAGTCAAGAGGCTGATTTGTCCCGGCAATGCGAAATGGGATAATGAGACCGCGTCCGCTATTGCCATAACGTTGTTGTAAATGCTTACGCACTTGCGAGGTGTTACCCTCGGCTTGTATGTGCGAGTCGCCAATATGAACAATGCGGACAATGTGACCATCGTTATTAATATTCTCAAATTTTTCAGCTAAGCGGCGCCACGAATGACCATTCATCGTGATATGATTTGCCGCGCGATTGATAAATGAGTATGACGTAGATGATGTCTGTTGTGTGGGCGTTTGCTCGAGCGTGGGATTTAGGCGAACGTCCTCATCGTCATCTTCCCCGGCAAAGGCATGCGGCATACACAGCAAACTGAGTGATACAAGACATATATATAGTAAATATTTATTCATAGGAGAGAGTAGGGGAATTGCGTTGTCTTATAATAATATGTTAATCTGTTTATAATCATTATTTAACGGCGACCTTTATGGCATCAAACAATAGCGCACCAAGTGCTTTTCCGCCTTTGGCGTTGAGATGGATATAGTCCGGATTTATCATTCCTTTTTCACGCCATTCGATGACGGCGTCTTCGCCACCCATTGCCTCGCGTGTATCCCAAAACAGTGTGCCTGTCTCACGAGCCACATCACGTTGTGCGTTGACCATATATTGTGCAGTTGGTATGGATTTTACCGTCGAACCGATTTTTTGACCGCGATCGCCTATGCCCATTATCAGAATATCGGCATTCGGATAGCAAGCTTTTAGACGTTTTACGACGTTTATCATCAATTTTTTATATCCGTTATAATTGGATTGTTGTGATGTTAGGGCATTGATACCATATTCTACTATGATCATATCATAATTGACAAATTGTCTCAGCTGTGACGCAAGTGAGAGATTGAGCTGACGATGTGAAATGCCTGAATTGCCACGCAACGACATACAGTCGACCTGAACACCCGATGAGCCGTCAAGATATGCTCCCAATGCGACAACGCCGGGTGTCGATGTTTTAAATTCGGCAGATGATGTCGTGCCGCTTACACTTAGGCACTGCACATCAGGCGAACCATTGATGTCATATGTCTTTGTTTCGGTATCTGTTGAAATAGTGATTTTTGCATCTTTGGGAGAAACAAATAGTAATTTTGTCATTGACCATAGCGACAAATGTGGCAGTTTTGACGAACCTTTGTATGATGTTGTGGCAGTTCCTGATGACACGAAATATTCGCCCGACAGCCATTTATAAGCGTTGTCGCAATTTTTGCGTATGTCATGAGCCGTCCACCCCGAACATTTTTGTTTGACTGATGTACGAAATCCCACAAGATCCGAATGTAACGGCATATATCCCACGCCTGTACCACCATAGTAGTCTTGCAAATCTGCGCGCAAATTCATAGTCAAAATATCCCCCTCGATATATGAATCACCAATGACGGCTATGCGTGCCGGGCGTATGGTACGATTTACGAGTGCTCGGCGCAAGTTGGCGGCACCACATGAGTTTATTGTGTAATCCTCAATGACAACATTATCTCCGACACGATTGTTCTGCACCGACTTCACTTGATCAGCCGTGGGTATGCCTGATACCGAAGGCGTTGCCTCTGCTTGTCCCATTGACTTATTTACGTCTGTCGTTGTCTGTTGCATCGTGTCGGGTGTGGTTACCGCTATGGCATTGCCATCATCAAGCTCATCTAATACCTTGGCAAGTTCAGGGTCTACAATCTCCTCGGCTACCGATTTTTCTTGTCCTGGGAACAAATCTGAAAACAATGAGAAGTTTTTGAATATATTGTCTGTCCACTCTCCCCATGGCAACAAAGACAAACCTATCAGCGCAACAACGGCAACGCCCACAATCAAAAACGGTTTGCCGTCGCGTGATGCGTTATCTTGTTTATTATCATTGTTCATATCTTTATCACTCATATTCTGTCTGCAATATAAATTTATTGGGTCAATGCCTGTTTAAGCGGCAGTGCTTTTATCTTAGTTTCATTAAATTCGTCGGTTGCGACAGATGCTGCCGTTATGCCGCCACCGGCATATATTGCCGCGTGATGTGTCGAGAGTTGCGCGCATCTGAGCATTACGTGTCCCAAAAACATCTCATCATCTTCGATGCCAAAATATCCGCCATACAAACGACGGGTATGTCGTTCAACAGTTGATATTATATCGATTGACCGAGCTTTCGGATAACCGGCAATTGCCGGTGTCGGCGATAGTGTGTCAAGCAAGTCTGCGACATCATTGTCACCGGTAAGAGTGCCGGATATCGTCGTACATATATGCTCGACATTGTTTGACCTTAGTGTGCAGGTCTCAGGCGTGTCATATGTGATGTGCAGTTGTTCGAGCGCATTCACAATATATTGGGTAACAATTTGTTGCTCGTTGATGTTCTTAGTGTTCCAAGGCGTGGCGTCATCGCTTTTGGGGCGAGTCCCGGCGAGTGACATAGTTTCGAACCGATTGTTATTGCCATTTAATCGCAATAAAATCTCGGGCGAAGCCACAATCCAACAACCATTACCGGTAATGCCGAATAATGCACAAAATGCCTTGGGATTATCACTGAATATGCGTTCACAGACTGTGATTATATCACTATTTATGTCACAACATTCCACGCGAGAGATGACACATTTGTCTTGGGTTTCCTTTAACAATGTGATGACTTTATTCACGCTGTCAAGATATTCATCGATAGGGGTGCTATATTGTTCCGGTTCACCAAATCCGAGTCCGGCGGCGCCGTTATAATCCATAACATCATCTGCACTCAACACATCTCTGATTTCCAAACGCGAGGCGTAACCATGATTAAATGCCGTGGCAAAAAACGTCTTATTGCTACGCGAAGCCAGACTCTTGTCAGGGTCACACAAAAACTTAACCTCCACAGCACCGGGGAGGCGATAAAGCACAAATTGCCATTGGTGTTTTAGACACCGTGTGACGGCGTTTGATAAGAGTCTGTCAATCATAATTTATTCGTCAAGCGTTGCTATCAGTTCAAATGGCATGGCATCGACAATATTAACATTGACAAATGAGCCACGAGCGAGTCGCTTGTCACCTTTTTTTATTAAAACTTCGGGGTCTACCTCGGGCGAATCAAACTGGCTGCGAGCCACATAATATTCATCGTTCTCAGAGTCAATGATTACGCGCAATTTTTGCCCGATTTTCTGCCGATTACATTCATAGGCAATATCTTCTTGCGCTGCCATAAGACGATCGAGACGCTCTTGTTTTACCTCTGCCGGAATATTGTCGTCAAAATGACGCGCGCCATAGGTGTCATCTTCTTCGCAATAAGCAAATGCGCCCATGCGCTCAAATTTGTGTTCACGCACGAAATCGAGCAACTCGGCAAACTCTTTCTCACCCTCGCCGGGGAAGCCCACCATAAGCGTGGTGCGTATGTGTATGCCCGGCACCTCGTGCCTTATGCGTGCCAACAGTTCGCGAGTCTGCCGACCGTCAATGTGTCGTCTCATGTTATCAAGCACCTTGTCTGAAATGTGCTGCAAGGCTATATCAAGATACTTGCAGACATTATCATAGCGCGCCATGACTCCAAGCACATCGTATGGAAAATCTGCCGGATAGGCATAATGCAACCTTATCCACTCGACACCCTCGACTTGTGCCATAGCTTCAATAAGTTCGGCGAGATGTGACTTGCCGTCTATATCCGTGCCATAGCTTGACAGATCCTGAGCGATGATGTTAAACTCTTTAACGCCACGAGCCACCAACGTTTTTACTTCTGCCAAAATCTCATCTTTGCCACGCGAATGATGGCGACCGGTAATCAGCGGAATGGCGCAGAAAGCACAAAAACGATTGCAGCCTTCAGAAATCTTGACATAAGCCATGTGGGGTGGGGTGGTCAGCGATCGCTCCCATTTGGCAGACGCAGCGTTGGCATTAGCCAAATCCTTAACGATGTCTGCCCAGTCAAATTTGCCATACCAACGATCAACTTCGGGTATCTCGGCTTTAAGTTCGGCGCGATAACGCTCTGAGAGACACCCCATAACTGTAATATGTTTTATATTACCATTACTTTTCTCGGCGGCACATTGCAAAATCATCTCGATGGACTCTTCTTTTGCATCACCGATAAAGCCACAAGTGTTTATAATGACCTCATCACTATGCAAATGCTCGGGATTGTGAGTGACAGTATAACCGGCATCTTCAAGCATACGCTTGACGCGTTCAGAGTCGACAAGGTTTTTTGAGCACCCCATCGTGATAAGTGCCACACTCTTCTTTGCCATTACTTATGCGTCTTATATTACTTTGAACGGTCAAACAACGATTCGACAAAAGCACGTTTGTCAAACACTTGCAGGTCATTGATGCCTTCACCCAAGCCTATGAAGCGCACCGGCACTTTCAGCTGGTCGCTTATGCCGATGACCACGCCACCCTTGGCGCTGCCATCGAGCTTGGTGATAACAAGGCCGGTGACCTGTGTCGCCTCGGAGAACTGACGCGCCTGCTCAAAGGCATTCTGCCCCGTCGAGCCGTCAAGCACCAACAAAACTTCGTCCGGAGCCTCGGGAACAACGCGCTTCATCACGCGCTTTATTTTTGACAGCTCGTCCATAAGACCGATTTTATTATGCAGACGTCCGGCGGTATCGATGATCACCACGTCTGCGCCCGAAGCCTTTGCCGACGACAAAGTGTCAAAAGCCACGGCGGCAGGGTCTGAGCCAAGCTGCTGCTTGATGATTTCGACATCGGCACGCCGTGCCCACTCTTCAAGCTGCTCGATGGCGGCGGCGCGGAAAGTATCGGCGGCACCAAGCACCACACGGTTACCGGCAGCCTTAAACTGATGAGCCAACTTGCCGATGGTCGTTGTCTTGCCTACGCCATTGACGCCCACAACCATAATGACATACGGACGATGATCTGATTCTACCTCAAAATCATCACTTTGCCCGTTTTTGTTATCAGTCAACAGCGACGAAATCTCTTGATACAAAATCTCGTTCAACTCATCGGTGTTGATAAACTTGTCACGAGCGACACGCTCTTGCAGACGATCGATGATTTTGAGCGAAGTCTCAGGACCGATATCAGAAGTGATGAAAATCTCCTCCAAATCATCGAGAAAATCCTCATCGACACGCGAGCGACCCGCAATGGCGCGTCTTATCTTTGAGAAAAAACCCTCTTTGGTTTTTTCCAGACCCTTGTCTAACGTCTCTTTTTTAGTCTTTTCAAGACCCTTATCAGATGACTCCTGCTTACTTTTTGAGAAAAATTTAAACATACAAACCTATACTATAATACAATCCGAAACACAGTCGACCGAATAAGCCAAGTGGCAGACACCAAACGTCTTACACAATAAACCTCTATCAAGCGACCATTGTCAACCATCAGATAGCCGACACAAAAATAACCTGTAACGCCCGTTCTGACAGCCACAGCCATCACCGCCGACACATTACAGACCACAAAGTTACTCACAATTTATCATTTTTCCACCAACATTACCCCTCAAATATACCAACCCACACGCCCAATCTCCCAAAAATCTCCCAAAGATTTTCCTTTTCCCAACAAAGAGCCTATCCAAAATGATAAATTAAAACGCGACCTTTTTCTAAAAACAGCGAGGGCTGTGCTCGAAATCACTCGCGCCACCGCCCTCGCATTACCATGTTATATATCAACTATTGCTTACTCTTATAAATAGAATTAAGGATTAATAAGAATGTCAATAATACTATACCACTAATGATGTAGTAAGAGTTGCCCACACCGATAAAAGCATAAATGCCATTGATAACCAATGTTACCAAGATACCAAGACCACTCGCTGTGCGCATCATCACACAAGTGCGAGGATAATCGGGTATGTTCACAGCAATTAACATTGACAGAAAGAATACAAGTTCTATGCTTGAGACTATTCCCAATGTCAATGCTGACGAAGCATCTACCGAGAGAGCTGAAAAGCCCCAAGCTATTAATGCACTCAAAGCTATTGCAACAATTAAACGTATTATATCAATTTTCATAATTATTAATCATTTAAAATGATAAGTTTATAGACTTCGGGCACATCTTTGGCTTGTGTCCATCCGGGCATACCCATTCGCCATATCAACGTATCTTGGGTTATTGTTTTAGCCTTAATCAGCGTTGATAATTCAGCATCCGTAAAACCGCCAACAACTTTATCTTCGTTTACGATAAAAAACGGCGACATTGGTCTGTTATTTGATATGGAATTGTTTGCTCCGGGAACTTTCATTGTGTCGATACACTGATTCATTGTTCGTACCATTTGGGTGGCAACAGCCAATCCCATACCAAACTCCATCAATCGATCAATTGAATTAAAAGAATTACTCATAACAAAGTTTTTTAATGACGATTAATTGGTTAAGGCATTGGTGGAGGCGGTGGTGTCATCGGGGGTTGAAATAATGCTTGAAGTTCAGAGACGTTTCCGGCATTCATCCAGCCTGACATTCCATTCTTCCAAACATACGTTTGAGCATTAACATCTCCACGTTGCACCAATTGTTGTAATTGAGGCACTGTGAACGGTCCGGCTTGTTGACCATTCACTGAAACAAAATATTGCGAAGTTGGCGGTGGAGGCGGAGTATTCATCTGCCCATTCATTGCGTTACCCATTTGGTTCATCATACCTGCCATTTGGGTGCCCATAGCACTGCCCATCATCATACCTGTCATCATACCTGCCGGATTTAGACCTCCTTTTCCGGAGTCAATTGTCCCCATTTGTCCGAGGCTTTGTGCAGCAGTATTAAGAACGGTTGTTTGCTGATCAAGAGCATGTGCTCCCATATAGTTGGTCTCTGTTTGCAGGCGTTGAGCACGCTGTGCTTCTTCGCGCTGTATACGCAGAGACTCTTCCATATTCTTGGCATTAATCTGTTGGGTGTCTTGCAGATTTTTGATACCAACTTGTGTTTGTGCACTGATAGTGTCAGATTGCTGCTTTGCTGTCACATTGCGCAGTTCGGCATAACCATCACTCTCCTTGTCGGGTTCTATTGATGCGAGATCAAAGCGTTTGAGTTTAACACCAAACGAATCCTCAAATTCAGGTGCTAACCGTTGCTGAATACGATCGCTTATATCCAAGACTTTACGCTCTATTTGTAACACAGGAATCTGACAATCTTGTGGCGCATTGGATATGAAATTTTTCACATATTTAATGACCATATCTTTAATCTGAGCTTTAAAAGCTTCAAGATCAAAGTTTATCAGACGATGTAACTTTATAAAACGCTTATAGTCTTCGAGTTGAAACGTAATCGTACCTCTTGCGCTCATTGGTACGGCAAAGTCCAAGAAGCGAGGATCAAATACGTCAAAATATGGAACAGCGAATCTCACTTGTATGATGCCGGCAAGATTTATAAAATAAATCTCTGCTTGAAATGGAGAATCACCACCAAAAGCCATACCGACAATGCCTGACAACACCGGGAAATTGGCAGTTTTGATTGTGTCATCGTATGGACCCACAATAAAATCTTGCAGAGTACCATCTTTTTGCTTGTACACAAACACTGCCACTTCTCCATCTTTGACTCTCAAGCTACTGCCATAGCGTATGGCATTTTCTCGCGATGTAGTGTTAACATCTTGTCCCAATGGACGCCATTTCCAGACAAGATATTCTTCTTCGTCACAGCGTATGACATTCATCATACCTCCGGACTTTCCTTTGGCTCCTAATCCAAATATTCCCATAATTTTATTTACCAAATAGTTTGCCTAAGCGGTTAAATATTTTACCTTTACTGTTGGATAATTGTTGCTCATAATTGCGAATAACAGCCATTATTTTATCGTCTCCACCAAATAGCAACTTGCCTTTTTCTATAACCTGTTCACATTTTAATCTCCAAGCATCTTTAATTGTGCTATTTTGTCCAGACGCTTTTGCATAAGGTATACCATTGCTTAAAAATTCAAATATATCTTCTTTGGTATTGGGAACCGGAAAGTTTCGTATAATTTCTGCCTTTTTG
>CAVCBR010000049.1:0-735 GCA_963600695.1 bacterium | reverse complement strand
CTTTTTGTCTGTTTTAATTTTTTCGTATAGCGATTCGTCATCCCATGAATCTCTAATTCTTCGCTTGTCTGTGGCATTTAAGGTTACATTGTTGAGCATATTAAACAATTTGTTAATTGAATTAACAGCGTCAATATTCGTTATTTCTGTACCACAATCAGGGCATTTTGTCTGAAAAGATTGTAAGATAGCACCACAGGCAGGGCATTTACGAACATCTCCGTATTTGTTAGATTTAGGTGCTACCGGATCTGGTTGAGCTACCACTCTGTTTTTATTTTGTACTTCATAGAGTCGAGCTTCCAAAACCATTTCAAATTCAGCAAGATCTATATTCAGCGCCTCAGCTTTTTTAAACAGTACTTGCTTTTCTTTTTCAGTTAAAACGCCGTCGGCGAGGGCAAGATCAATGAGTTTTTCCATTTGAGGATCATACAAAGAAACGGTTTCTTTTGCATTGTCTGTATTGCTGTGTCGTTTTTTTCTAATGCCATCATTATCATCCTCATTTTCCTCATCATCTTCTTCCTCTTCATCCTCTTCTTCAAAATCATCTTCGTCGTCAGGGCTCCATTGTTTTATTTTATTGCGAATTGAAGAAGATACTTTTCTATCCAAAGCGTTAGTCAATTCATTTGCTAAACCAAAAATTTTCATATTGTGATAATTTACAAAAGATTAATTATAAACATATAACTTGTTAAAAATATATGGGATTGATGCTCAAGATAAAGG
>CAVCBR010000048.1:0-17267 GCA_963600695.1 bacterium | reverse complement strand
GTTTTATGTTTTACAACAGGTTGTAGAAAGGGGCTGCGCCTATTTTGACACAGCCCCATGACGAAGAACTTTACAAAGCCACTCCGCAGACCATAGGAGACCTCGCACACCAAGGCTCCGACAACAAGAGCGGCAGCACACGCAAGGACGACATCATGGCACTCCACGTGTGGTGTGACGAATTGGGTATTTTCGGGCGCATTGATATGTATAAGAGCGACCGTCACTTGCTTGTGGAACGCAAGAATCAACTTAAGCGCATATTTCGAGGTCAAATCTACCAACTGTGGGGGCAGTATTTCTGCCTTACAGAAATGGGCTATCCTATTGACCACCTTGCATTCTACGAAATCAGGACCCGTGCGATGGATCCTATAGAGTTGCCAAATGAGGAGGAAAAACGCGAACTGAAGGATATGATTGAACGATTCCGTCTATTCGACCCCGCCTCAACACCGTTTGACATCACCCCCAACAAGTGCACACACTGCATCTATTGCAACCTGTGCGACAAGACCGAATCCGACAATGTTTACACATAAAGACATCGACACGCGCACAATCTTCGTCATCAACTGCATAGACCACGACCGCCACCTCAGGGTGAGCTGTGGCGAACTATTACTGGATCAAGTTGACGGCGATCGACATGTGACACTCACAAAGTTTCCATTTCAAAAGCTCCTTGCTCTGTTTGTCGTGGGACACATCACAATAACCACACCGCTCATCGAGAACTGCAAGCGTCACGGCGTGACACTCGTGGTGATGAAACCAAATCTCCGCCCAGTGTTCTTCTGGTCCGATACGGCAGAGGCCAACTATCTGTTACGCAAACGACAGTTTGAATATGAAGCTGATAATCTGACCATTGGCAAAGTTATTATTCTCAACAAGGTGCGCAACCAAAAAAGCGCACTGCTCCGCACCCGCAGGAAGGACGAAGCAACGCTCTGTGCCGTCAGTCAATGCGATGACGCACTCGCTGCCATCCCAAACATCACCAACTACAACCAACTGATGGGAATAGAGGGACATGTTGCCAAAAGTTTCTTCTTCGCCTATTTCCAATATCATGGTTGGGACGGGCGACATCCGCGTATGAAATGTGATGTGATGAACGCGACCCTTGACATCGGATACACCATCCTCTTTAACTTTATGGAAAGTTTCATTCGTATGTTCGGCTTCGACCTCTATGTCGGTGTTTACCACCGACTGTGGTTCAAACGCAAATCGTTGGTTTGCGACCTCATTGAGCCATTCCGCTGCATCATTGACCACGCCACTTTGTTAGCATACAACAGAAAGCAGTTTTCCGAAAAGGATTTCCAGCTGATAAAACGAGAATATCACTTAAAACAAGAACGTTGTACCCACTACTACAAGGTGTTCTACGATGCGCTGATAGCTCGGAAAATGGACATCTTCAGATATGTACAACAATACTACCGGTGTTTTATGGGTCGCAAGTCAACCCAAACCTATCCGGTGTTTAACCTATGACAACCTATGATTATCGTCAGTTACGACATCTCCGACCACAAGATGCGCACGCGTTTTGCTAAGATGCTACAAAAGCATGGTGCAATACGCCTTCAGTTCTCCGTCTACGAAATGGTCAACACCAAGAGAATGACAGACAATCTAATGGTGAAAATCACAGCCTTCTCGAAGCATTTCACGGCTGATGACAGCGTAGTCATATTCGATGTTGCACCCGACAAGCTCTCGAAATTTGGCAATGCCATACACAGAGACAGCCCCGTGGTCTACTTCTGATTTACAGACCGCTGGTTCTATGTACGAATAAACGCATATATTACCTGTTGTCTAATAGCTGCTTGCGTATCATTCTATGCAACAGGGGGAGGCTAAGCACGCTAACAAAAAAAGAAGGATAAAGCCTTCATATATGATGTTTTTTCCGTACCTTTGCATACAGATAGGGGCTATATGCCTCTTCTAATTTCTACTGTTGTAGATAGGTTATTTAAGAGCACTTTTGGGTATTTGGCTATATGCCTCTTCTAATTTCTACTGTTGTAGATTTTGAATTTGCCCGCTCTTGGTCATTCGGGCTATATGCCTCTTCTAATTTCTACTGTTGTAGATACCAAACAACGCACACATACACAACCCGGCTATATGCCTCTTCTAATTTCTACTGTTGTAGATAAACCACCGCACCGCAAGCTCCGGCAGCTGGCTATATGCCTCTTCTAATTTCTACTGTTGTAGATATATCGGCGACGCGTTTCTTGTAGCTTAGGCTATATGCCTCTTCTAATTTATACTGTAGATACCTGTTGGTTGAATTAAATTAGAGAATATTTTACTTGACCGATTTTACGATGATTTATATAGTTGAGATATTGAAGCACAGTCAACGCAGCTATCTTTGCGGCTGTCCGGGCAAACAGACCGGTCGGTTGTTTTGCGTAGTTTCGTATCATCATAAACTGGTCATTAAGTTGGGAGAAAATAGTTTCTATCCTTTTGCGGAATCTCTTATATGCCCAAGTAGGGGACTTCCAATTCTTTTGATTCAACCGATAAGGCACATCAAGCTCGATATTGGCAACCTCAAAAAGATTCATTTGCACTTGGGCACTGAGATAACCTTTGTCGCCGAGCATCATACAATCATGATATTGCCATTTGACGTCTTCAAGATAATGGAGGTCGTGCACGTTGGCGGCAGTCATGTCATAGGAATGTATCACACCGCTTATACCACAGACCGCGTGGAGTTTATAGCCATAGTAATGCATATTTTGAGAAGCGCAATAACCCCAAGCGGGTGCTGTCTCGGAATTATTGCGCCCCATAGCACAGCGGTTACCTCTGGCGTTCTGGCATACCTTTACCGGTTTGGAATCAATACAGAGCACATCTTCCCTGCCGTCTATGGCAGCGGCAATGTCACGCCGAATTTCCTCACTCAAACTCATTGTGTATTTGCGGCGTTGGTTATACTGGCGTCTTGTGATAAGGTTGGGCAGGTCGTCGCCCTTTTCATTCTCAAGTCGTTTGAAAAGATAGTTTTCGCTGTCGATACCGAAGGCTTCGGCGGTAGCAGACAAAGCGATGACTTCCAGATCCGAAAACTTGGGAACCACACCTCTGCGAGGGATGTTCCCAAGTGGTGTAACACGATTTCCGGCAAATTCTTTGAATATGTCGAGGATTTTTCCGAACTTTACGATGAAGTTGTGCATATGCGATGTTTGTATTTAATGTTTTGTTCACCACTAAATTACTAAATATCAGCGATATGTGCAACTTTTTCATTATAAATATTTTAAAAATTTAATTCAACCAACAGGTTATATATATGTTTTTTTACTAATTTTGTGGGTTGAAATTTAGTGTTTACGATAAACTTAACCGGTTTTCTCGAAAAATTTGTAAAAACAATATGGATTTATTTGACACAATAAGCGAAGACATCAAAAAAGCGATGCTCGCACGCAAAAAAATCAGACTTCAAGCCCTGCGTGGCATAAAAAAGGAGTTTTTGGAGGCAAAGACTGCTCCGGGCGCCAATGGCGTGTTGACAGATGCCGATGCCATCAAGATTTTGGTAAAGATGGCGAAACAGCGCCACGAATCAGCCGATATATATAATAACAACAATCGCCCGGAGTTGGCAGCCACCGAACTTGAAGAGGCTAAGGTTATCGAAGAATATCTGCCGGCACAACTCAGCGCGGAGGAACTTGATGCAGAGTTGCAAGCAATAATTGCCAATGTCGGTGCATCGTCGCCTGCCGACATGGGTAAGGTAATGGGCGTGGCAACCAAAGCGCTTGCCGGTCGTGCCGATGGCAAAACGATCTCGGCTCGTGTACGTGCGCTGTTGGCAAAATAATATATCTATTAACGCAATTAATAAATACGATCATAATAAATATTTTAAGTTATGCTCACAATTCAGCAAATCAAAGCAAATCCGCAAGAAATCATTTCGCGTCTTGCGGTCAAGGGTTTTGACGCCAAAGAGCCTATTGCAGCAGTAATAGCCAACGACGATCGCCGTCGTGCGTTGCAGCTTGAAAATGACACTCTCGCCGCCGAACTAAAAAAATATGCCGGTGAAATAGGCAAAATGATGAAAGCCGGAGAGAAAGACAAGGCAGAAGCACTCAAAATCACAGTCGCCGAGTTAAAAGAGAAGCAGAAGGTCATCGCCGAAGAGTTGTCTGCCGCCGAAGATAAAATCAAAGACATTTTGTTGTCTGTGCCGAATGTGCCGTGTGCCATGGTGCCGGAGGGCAAAACTGCCGCTGACAATGTTGTCGAAAAAACCGGTGGTCCAATGCCCAATCTCGGCGAAGATGCCCTACCCCATTGGGAATTGGCGAAAAAATACAACATCATCGACTTTGATCTCGGTGTAAAAATCACCGGTGCCGGATTTCCGGTATATCTTGGTAAAGGAGCAAAGTTGCAACGTGCCCTCATACAGTTTTTCCTTGACCGCGCATCGGCTGCCGGCTATCTCGAGGTACAACCTCCATATGTCGTCAACGAGGCTTCGGGCTATGGCACCGGACAACTGCCGGACAAAGAGGGACAGATGTATCACTGCAACCTCGACAATCTCTATTTGATCCCCACAGCCGAAGTTCCGGTCACCAATCTATACAGAGATGTGATTATTCCCGGCGAGAATTTGCCAATCAAGAATTGTGCCTATTCGGCTTGTTTCCGTCGTGAGGCAGGTTCATACGGTAAAGATGTAAGGGGTCTCAATCGTTTGCACCAATTTGACAAGGTCGAAATTGTGCGCATCGAGAAACCCGAGAACTCGTACGCTGCTCTTGAAATGATGAAGGATCACGTGCAATCGTTGCTTGACGCTCTCGGTCTGCCATGGCACATTTTACGTCTCTGTGGCGGTGACATGTCGTTTACGTCAGCCATTACTTTTGATTTTGAGGTTTGGTCCGGGGCACAGAAACGTTGGTTGGAAGTGTCATCGGTTTCCAACTTTGAGACATATCAAGCCAATCGTTTGAAATGTCGTTATCGCGACGAGGATAAGAAAATCAAACTTTGTCATACACTCAACGGCTCGGCATTGGCTCTGCCACGTATTATGGCTGCTCTGCTTGAGAACAATCAAACACCGAAGGGCATCGTTGTGCCGGAGGTGTTGCGCTCCTACACCGGTTTTGACATCATTAACTGATATCAATAGTACACATAAAACAAAATGCGACTCGGTTTTTATCGGGTCGCATTTTTGTTATGCACTAATGTGGTGTTATTTCTTGTCAAGATAACGCACAAGGAAGATTTCTGTCGGGAAGTGGTCTGAATAGCCGTTCAGCCACACGCCGGAGGCATAGGTGCGCAAGGGGTAGTTTTGGCGGTTGCCTTCGGTGTCTTTTAGAAATTCGCGATTGAGCACTTCGGCTTTCCAAAAATGCCATTTGTCGTCCTCTCCATTGGCAAGGTTGCCTGAAATGATGATTTGGTCAAAAAGGTTCCATGCCGATTTATAGGCAAGTGTGCCGATGCCTTCGTCAAGTTTTTTCCAGAACGGATTAAAAAATCCGTGTTCGGCAACGCCTTTGCGCTCACGTTTAGCGTTAAGAACTTTTGCACAAGATTTATCCATCGGGTCGTCATTGAGGTCACCCATGATGACAACACCCATATCGGGGTCTACGCGCCACAGCGAGTCTGCAATATGGTTGCAGAGACGAGCTGCCGCTTCGCGATTGGGAGATGATTTCTCCTGCCCGCCAAGGCGTGAAGGCCAGTGGTTGACGATGACGGCAATACGTTGACCAAGGAGTTTTCCAACAACACATGTTTGGTCACGTGTGCGGAACTTGACTTCGGTCAATGTATGATGCGTAACGTTTTCGAGTTGGAAATAGCGTGGGTTGTAAAGCAGACCGACATCAATGCCACGAGCATCGGGCGAATCGTGGTGAACGATTTGCAGATCCCAATTTTTAATTTGTGGGTCATTGACAAGATCTTCAACAACCGAGCGGTTTTCAATTTCAGAAATACCTATTATGGCAGGTCCGTTGGGAGTTGTTTTTGATGTAAACGAGGAGATGGCACGTGCGAGGTTGTGGATTTTTGACCAATATTTGTCTCCCGTCCATTTACGTTGACCAGTGGGTGTAAACTCGGCATCGCGATTTTCGGGATTATTTGGTATGGTGTCAAACAAATTTTCAAGATTATAAAAAGCGATGCCTGCCACCTGCATACGTCGTCCTGAATTTTGAGCCGTCAATCCCGTAGCCACAAATGTAATGGCAATCAACAATATTAAATAACGTCTAATCATCATGATACAGATATTAATGTATTAGCAATGATATTGATTGGTTAAAAAATCTGCATCTTGTCACCAAAATAAGGTAACAAGATGCAGATATCGTTAAATCAATTGGTCCAAGTCAGATTCCAGATCGAAACGCGGTCTTTGTTACCTTGCGTTGCTCCGGAATAAGCGTTGTTAACTATTTCGATAGTAAAGTCACCGGTATAGTTCACGTCGAGTGTAAACGTGAGAGCTGTTTGTTTGGTGATAGTATCGAGTGATACAACTTCTTCTTTAACGACGGTGCCCGAAGCGTCTTTGACGCGCACTGTAAATCCGGCTTTTGTTTCAGAGAAAGCAAAACCATAGTTGAACGTCAGCGTTTTGATGCCACCGGTGAGCAACGGAGATACTATTGTACCTTCTTTGCCTTTTGTGCCACAAATGGTGGGGGCAAGAGTTGTGGCGTCGCCGATAAATTTAAAGTTGGGGTTTGAATCTGTTTCACCGCCGGCGAGGATGATAGCGTTCGTGGCTGTCCAACCTGTGGCATTAGTGTATGTGCCATAAGGTTTAGAGCATGCCGTGCTGTTGTTGAACGTGTTGAAGTCGCCTTTGTATTCGCCCGAAGGTGTCGGTTTCGGATCATCGGGTTTTGTTGTTCCTCCGGCAGCATTCAACTTAACGTTATCCACACACCATGTTGCATAGTTGGCGTCACTCGTAGCATAGTAACGGAAACCGATATAGATGGTGCCATTAAATGCCGAAAGGTCGATTTCGCCTGAATTTACCCATGATGAATATCCTGATGCCGGAGCTTCGGCGAGAGTGGCGTTGAGTTTGGTATTGGTGGATTTAGACGGTTCGTTCGAAGTCATAACATAAACCTCAAACACTGTTGTTGTCGAGCCATAACCATTTACTTGGGTGTCAAACGAGAGTTTTTTGTCAGCGACTTTTGACATATCAATAGCCGGAGTCATCAGCCATGAGTCAAACGGAGGTTGAGTGCCTTTGTATCCGGTCATAGCTGCATATTGGTTAGACTGATATTCAGTGAAGTACCAAGATTTGTCGCCCGCGATTTGAGCTGAAGTCCAACCGGTGGGTAGAGCTTTTGCCGAGAATTGTTCATCAAGCGATGTCACGGGGTCTCCGGAGGGTGTAGGCGGTGTGGGTTGGTCTCCACCGCCATCTATTTTATATGCAGATGTATTTTTGAGACCGGGGACACCTGAGTACTTCATTATGTCGCCTTTAAGCATCACTTGTTTGCCAAGATTACCGGGATTGTCTTGGAGGTTCAAAGCGGCGCGAACAGCTGTCGGCAGTTGAACGCCGATACATTTTGAGAAGTCTGTGACGTCAGCCGAGGCTGCCACGAGTATGTTTGTCGCCATCGTTGCCGGAACTGTAAATTTAGCAGTGTTGGCGTTAATGTAATACTCAGACGACATGTCTGCCCAACCAACGATATAACCTTTAACCCAAACGCCTGATTTAACTGCTTCTTGTGACGATTGTGGGTTAAACGCAATAACTTCGCCAACGCTGAACGGTTTTTCTTCCGAACCATCACCATCGGTCACAGGAGGTGTGGGCGGTGTAACGCCGCCTTCGAGGTCGTAATCGGAAACAGATTTCACGCCGGGCTGTCCGAAGTATTTTTCGAGTGAGCCGTAGAGTGAGACTGCTTTGCCAAGATTCCCGGGGTTAGCCGAGAGGTTGAGGTTTGTGCGAGCAGCACTACCGGCAGGAAGTTGTACCGGGAGGCATTTGGTATAATCTTTTTCGTCGGGAGAGTTGGCGATGAAGATGTTTGTTTGTGAAGCACCTTCGGCTGTCGGAGTAAATTCGGCAGCAGTTTTACCGGCAGACGAACCTACGATATAACCTTTGACCCATGCTGTTGTTCCGGAGCCTGAGCCGGCGATAACTTGGCTGACGTTATAGGGAGTTTCTTTTTGTCCGTCACCTTCGCCAATGCCTGAGCCATCGGGCTCAACGCCATCGATTTTAAATTCGTCGACAGTACCGGTGTTGCCAAGAATACCGAATGTGCCGAGGTATTTGCCCATAGTGCCTTTGAGCCAAATTTGTTTGCCATAAACCGAAGGATTGTCAATCAAGTTGCCATATTGCATCAGTTTGGAGCCTTCGGGAAGTTCGATAACCATAGCGTGGGCTATGTCACGAGTGTCGGCGGTTTGACCGATAACAAGGGTATTGCCAAGTACCGGAGTCGATGTCCATTCGATGTTGTCGTTTGTGGTGATTTCGCTGACTTCGGGAGCAACGGCGCCGACGATGTAGCCGGTAACCCAACCGGCAGTGGAGTTGCCGGCAGCGATGTTAGCAACGGCTTGATCTACCGACCATGGTTTACCACGAGTGCCTTCGGGTTCGGTAGGATTGCCGACATTCATACAGCCGTCATAGTCGATGAGTGTCAGTTGCCAACCGGATGTCCCATAGTATGAGAGGATACAAACGAGGTCAAATCTGCCTTCAGGAAGAGTGCGGTTCCAGAAATTGGCATAGCCTGAGGTGCGTACATTGAGAGATTGACCGTCAGCGTCTTCAATTGTTTGATTTACACCCGAAGAATGATAGGTTGAGAAGGTCTCTTTTCCGCCGTTGGTAAATTTGACATTGTTAAATCTCACAAGCTGACTTTGCATACGACACAGCCCATCGGGATTTGTCGGCAGTTCGGCAAATGAGTTAATAACCAACGTATCAAGTTTCGCTACTTCGGGGAGTCCGTTAAGTTGTGCTTTGGTTGCAAAATACTCGGGAGACATAAACGAAATTTCCCAAGCATTGCCATTTTCATACCAATCGGGCATACCGAGTTGTACGAGTCCATTGTATTTGCCGATATACATACCGGTGACATCAAGCACGATTTCTTGACCGCGGCGATATTTCAAATAGAGATTATATGAATTGATAGATAGTGCTATCGCGGCAGAATTATCTTGAATAACAAGAGATTTAAACACGTTCCCGGCTTCGTCTGACGAAATCACGCGACCTGAGATGATATAGTGTGAGCCATCTTGACGTGTGCCGATAGTGTCGGCATAGTTTGTGGCATCATTCCAATAGAGCTGTTTAAGCTCAAAAATAGATGTATTGGGCTGGTCTTTGGCGACGGGGACATTGACATCGGGAGCATCAATATCATCTTGACAGGCGGTGAAGCCCACAAGCACGCTCGCCATGGCAACAAACCAGACAAAATATTGTTTTAGAATTTTCATATTGTAATGATTGTATTTTATCTATGTGTAGTTAAAAATCTGAGAGGAGAGGGATATAAACGTGGTTTGCTGCCTGTTTTAATTGGCATTGAGTTTTACGTTGTCAACACACCATGTCGCATAATTTGCATCTGTGGTTGCTGCATAGCGGAAGGCAATATAGATTGTGCCGGAGTATGACGACAGATCGAGTTTGCCCGATGCCGCCCAGTCTGAGTAACCCGAATCGGGAGCTGTAGCAAGCGTGGGGTTGAGTTTTGTCTTTTTGGCTGTCGAAACATCAGGGCCGTCGAGTACATACACTTCGAGTACGGTGGTTTTTGAACCATAGCCATTAACCTGTGTGTCAAAAGTCAGAGTTTTGTCTGAGACCTTCGACATATCAACCGGCGGAGTGAGCAACCATTGATCAAACGGAGCTGTACCTTTATAACCGGTCATGGCAATGTAGTTGTTATTGTTGAACGTGTTGACATACCATGTTTTGTTACCGGCAACCTGTACCTGAGTCCAGCCGGCGGGTACTGCTTTGGCTGCATCAAAATTCTCGTTAATAGTGCTGACAGGATCTGTCGGAGTCGAGGGTGTTGGATCTACGCCATCGATACGATAGTCTGAGACATTTTTGACAGCTGGAACGCCGAAGTAGTTTTCGAGTGAGCCTTTTACCTTGACTTCTTTTTTGTACACGCCTTTGTTGTCGGCGAGGTTAAGGTTATTGCGAGCGTCTGTGCCACTTACGAGTTGTATGGGAATACATTTGTTAACGTCGGTTTCATCGGCGGTGGGGGCTATAAGAAGGTTTGATTTTGCCGTAGCCTCGTTGTTAAACTTGGCTCCGGTGCTGAGCACTTGACCATCGACCCAACCTACAATGTAGCCGGTTACCCATTTGTCGCTGCCGGTAGCTCCTCCCTTGACATCGTCAACGGTATAGGGTTTATCTTCTGTGCCGTCACCGGTAACAGTGCCGGGACCGGGGACGTCTCCACTCGGTTCTTTTGTGAGCTCGTATCCTTGGAGTCCATCGATAGAATTGAGACGTATCTGCCAGTTGTTGTTATAGAAGCTGAGCACGCCGATAACAGTGCCCGAGCCGGTGGGACAGTAATAATCCCAAAAGTCTGAATAGCCCGAAGTGTAAAGTATCAGTGAACCTGTGCCATCAGTGATATTGCGACTGGTATTGCCACCTTCCTGTGCGAGGGTTGCGCGACCGGCTTCGTTGAATGTGACGTTGCTGATTTGAACCATGCGGCATTGCCATTCAAGCCATTGATCTTTGTCTGCCTTGATGTTGTCAAGCTCAGCGATTGTTATGGGATAAATTTTAATATTTTCGGCTTTGGAGAGTCCATTGAGTTGAGCGTGTTTGCCAAACTCATCGGTATTGATGCGCGAAGGATAACCAGATGTGGGAGCGGCTCCTATCTGCATTAATTTACCATATCCTCCGATATATAATCCGGTGACATCAATCACTACTTCTTGACCATATTGATAAGATTGGTACAAGTCATAGGAGTCAATGTTTACCTGTATTGCCGATGTTCCATCATCGATAACTATTTGTTTAAAGAAGTTGCCTGCTTGGTCTGATGATATCACGCGACCCGAGATGATATAGTTGGTACCATCTTCGCGCTTGGCAATCTCTGTGGCATAGTTAAACTCTGTGGTATAGAATTTTGTTTTGAGTTCCTTGATGGTAGTGTTTGCCTTGATTGTGGCTTGGGGTGTAACCATCGGCGGACGCTCAAAGTCGTCATCACACGAGGTGAATGCACCGCAGCCCAAGGCGATGGCTGCTATATATAATAATGTCTTTTTCATTTTCATTTGTCGTTTGTTTTTGAAACGAGTTTGATTGTTATTAAAAAGTGTCGTTAATATACTGTTTGTTATCAGAAGCGAATGCCGACATTAACGAACACTTTGACGCCTTGGGCGTAAGAGTAGCGGTTGGGATATTTGTCACGCTCATAGTTCTTGGTATCGAGACGTCCTTGTTGGTATGCATATGTGCAAACGTTTTTGTTGTTGAGCACATTGTTGACATTAACATTGAAGTTCATCGATACTTTACGATTTATATAGAGCAATTTGCCAATTGAGAAGTTGAGCGAGAACGCATTTTTAAGCTTGTCTTGTGCAGATAGCTCTTCAATTTTGGCTTGTAATTTTTCGGGGGTGCAGTTATCAATGTTTTTCCACAAGTCGGGTAATGCCTCGTGATATGCCGGTGATAGGGTTACGTATGCATCACCTTGGAATGTACCATTGACGTTGAAGAACCAATTCTTGGGAGCGGCATAATCGATACCGAGGTTGCACACTGTTTGTGGTGTTGAACCGACATAGAAGTTTTTGAGATATACGGTTTGCGTCGTATCGGGATAGAGTCCGTTTTCAAACGAGCGCGTGCCGTTAGGATTATTCTTATATTGATAACGGGCATATGTTCCGGCAAATGTTGCCGTGATCGACGGTGTGATTTTAAATGCCATACCGAGTTCTACGCCTTTGTGCACTTTGCGTACGCCTTGGAGGGCATAGATAGCGTATGTCGAGTAGCGGTCATCATAGAAGCCTGTACGTTCGATAGCGTTTTCCATCAATGTATAATAAGCATTGATAGAACCGCGGAATCGGCGATATGACCAGCCATAGCTGATGTCGGCAGAGAAGTCGCGCTCGCTTTCAAGACCACTGACGAGAGTGTTTTTAACGCGGGGAGCGATGAATGATTGATCGGCAAGCGGAGCGCGTGTGCCGTATGCCACGTGTGCCGAGAAGAAGTTGCGACCGTCTAATTTGTATGTTGCGCCGGCTTTTGCCATAGCATTGTCAAATTGTGCCACAGCTGATCTGCCAAGTGAATTTTCGGGGGCACGACCGTTACGCATATGTCCTTCGCGGAAGAACTGTGTATAGCTCATCTGCAAGCCATAGAATGCATCCCAGTGTGTAGAAGTAAATGTGTTTTGCAACCACGCATTGGCTTTGAGGTAGAAGATATTGTAGTTGTAGCCGAACTTGTCGTTTTTGCGCACACGGCGATTGGGATTGTCAAGGTCATTTTGGAGGTTGTCGGGAGCAATCGTGATGTCGCGGTCTGAGAACGGGTCGATGTCTATCCAGAACTCACCGCCCATAAGGTCTCGAATGGTCTTGTAATAGAAACCCTTTGTGAAGTTAAACGACACACCGCCTTGAAGTGAGAAGTTATCGTTGAGACGACGATTAACATAAGAGTTAATCATAAAGCTGAACATGTCAGAATGGCGGTTTTCTTGAATATATGACGAGCCTTTTTTGTTTGCCTCATCAAGCGTCTGGTTTTGAACGTTGTTCAAATAGTTGATTTGATAGAGAGCATCCCAATTAATCTGACGCACCGAGGGGTCGTTTTTCCACAAATTGGTATAGAAGTCATATTCCTCTTGGTTGTCAATATAGTTTGACGGCAGATAACGGTAATATGTCGGATTGGGGTCGTTGGCTTTGTAATATTGCAAGGCTGCTTGCGTATAGTTTACCCAACGCAAAGAAGCCGTCGTGTTGAGCGTTGTTTTTGAGTCTTTATAAAGCCATGTGAGCATCGCTGTCGGGTCAAATGTCTCAACTATGCGTGCCGAGCGTTTTTTGCCGTTTTGCCAGCCCCAGTTGGGATTGTAGAGATTTGAACCCACAAGGTCATACACTTCTTGATATGTTGCCGTGGCATTTGCACGTTGTGTGGGTCCGCCAAATGCTGTGAGTGTCAACGAATGATGCTGGTTAAAGACCTTTTCGAGAGACAGGAACAGACCTCCCGAGTTGTAGAATGTGCCTTCGACTATACCCTCGTCAGAATAACGTCCGATACCGGCAATGCTAAATGCCCAACCGTGTTTGTTCACACCGGTCGTATACTGAACCATTGCGCGAGCATAGTAGTTAGAGTTGGTATATGCCAAAGAACCGTTAAATCCTGTAGCATAAGTATCAGTGATTGTGTTG
The DNA here is from genome assembly GCA_963600695.1 of bacterium. Taxonomy (GTDB): domain Bacteria; phylum Bacteroidota; class Bacteroidia; order Bacteroidales; family Muribaculaceae; genus CAG-873. The sequence goes on along the minus strand of CAVCBR010000048.1, from coordinate 3,701 downwards.
TAAGAGGTCGAACCACCGATATTGCCAAAACCATAAGTCGAAGCATCCATACCGACTGTTGTCGTTTTGTTGCGGAATGCACGCGAGGTCAGACCGAGCAATGTCGAATAATTAAAACGTCCGCGAATGGGGTCGTTCATATCGATACCATTGAGATATACGGTCTGGTACTCATTCTGATAACCGCGATAGCGGAAATACATCGGACCGAAGTTGTAAGACGCCGTGTTGTAATAAATGTTGTCGTTGGCGCCGGTCAGTGCAACGATGGCTTGCGAATTGCCTTCCTCGTCTTCGAGTACCGACTCATCAAACACCATATCATCATTGTCGCCATAATAGTTGGCAACGGCATCGTTTGATGTCAATCGAATAGTACCCACATTAGTGCTACCCGAGATAGTGACATCTATACCTACAGTCTCGTAACCCGTGGCTGTCACCAAAAGGTAATCTGAGCCCGAAGCGGCTTTGAGCGTGAAGTCTCCGGCAAGATTTGTCGTGGCTTCCACACCCTGGCTGCGCAGGGATACTTTGGCGCCACTTACGGGTGCGCCCGTCGAACCGTTAACCACGACTCCGACAACAGCCGAAGTCTGCGCCAAAGCCGGCAAGATTGCGGCTATAAGCATGGTCAATAATAGTTTTAGTCTCATAAAAATGTTACTGGTTTATTGATTATTTTTATTTGTTTGCTTTGTTATGTGTCCTCTTGTAAAGGCACACAAACACTCCCCGCTCAAAACAACCGGGAAAAAGTGTTCAAAGTTAAGAATAAATTATCGAATAATACAACATTTGTGTTTCATAACATCTTTTTAACACAATAATCATCATTATTTCTGTTTTTTCAACCCTATACAGCTAATCAAAACAACATTTTTAGACTCTCTTATTATTAAAATCGTTAAACATCTTTGACGAAAAGTAGCCTTAATTTTAAATATGTTTACTAAATTTGCAAAGTACACCCCTGCCAAGCCGTTTCAACGCTAAAAACAGAGCTGTACGCTGTTGACCCTTAAACAATTTCCCCTTGAATGAGTTCCATTGAATATATTCCTTAAATAAATTTTCTCAATTTGTCTCTTAAATACTATCCCTGAAAGTTTTTTCCCGAATAAAGTCTGAATAACGTGTGAATTAGTCTGAATGTAGTTTGAATAAAGTTTGAATGAAGTGTGTAGGTTATGAGCGGTAGGCGATGGTTTATGGAGGGTGCGGATTTCTCGGTGTCGTATGCATACGACTCGCGAGGTAACATCACCGACATTATGCGCAACGGCGTCATCGACCGCACGGAGAACGTGGAGACCTTCGGCGAGTTGGAGTATCTGACATATACATACGATGGCGGCAACCGCTTCTCTTCCATCGACCCCCTCTGCGAAAAGCACCCAGACCAATCTCATTACCTCTTCTGTGGCGCTAACCCCGTCCGCTACACCGACCCAACCGGGATGGCGTTTACCGACAATGCCATCAATTATGCAAGCGAGCTTGTGACAGAGGCGTTTTCAAAAATGCAAGAAAAGGGCATCTCAAAGGAAGAAAAAGACCAATATGCTAAATTTGTTCAAGAGATAGGCACAATGCTTATCAGTGACCAACTATTTGATGTCGAAGTATTTGAAGGGGAAAAGCCTGGTATGGAAGAGGAACCTCACACATATTACAATTTGGATAACAACGCTGTAACTTTTGCTTTTCCTTCATTTATGTTCGTTGAAAATGAATCTAATGCGGTCAAAAACTTACGACTAGGCGAGTTCGCTCACGAGTTCAAACATGGTTACCAGTTTCTTACCGGAAAAATTGATCTAAAGTATGGTACAAAAAAAGAGATTCCGAAGGGGTTGGTATATTTGTATGACGTGTTTGATGAGTTCGAAGCCTATGATCGAGAAGCCTTATTTAGTACAGATATACCAACAAAAGACGAAATTCTGACAATGAAACAATACAAACTTATAGGACGAGCAGAAATACATCTGGAACCATTAATAAATAGTAGAATTCGCGACTATTATCAAGGTAAAAGCAATAAATTCCACACAATATCACGAACAAACCCATGGCCGGGGGCAACTATCTTTCGACCTCAACAATAAAATATCATTAAGATTTGAATAATTATACAATGAAGAAGAAAAGTTCAATAGTGTTAATCGGTATTATGTGTGCATTGATTGCTTTGGCACAAATTCCGACACAAACTCCGATAATGCGTTTTAACAACAGGCTCCACTCCGACAAAAAGATCTTATTAAAAACGATGGTACTCGATTGGGCTGCGCTTCCGCTTACATTCGTTGGTCTTATTAATTTAGATGTTGACTCTACATACATAGTAAAGAGCGATATGTCACCAAACGGATATAAAGGCAGATGGACGCTAAGTGGTGATACTATTATCTTTTATGAGAACAACGATATTTTCTTTTTTACTGAGGATGGGCAACCTAAACCTGAGATTGATTTGGTAGACATAGATTCGTTTTCTTTCGAAAAGCCGACTATCAGAGGTGGGCAAATATTTGGCAGAATCCTTATGAGACAATATGAACAGGGACACACTTTGCAATGGCGCAATGAACTTCGTGCGTTAATAGCCGAAGATTCTATCGGATTATATTTTAGACCTTTGCGTTATTGCTTTAGTTGGGACGATGATCCATTTGACGATTATTTTACATGTATTCGTGTTATGCCGGATACACCCACGTGTTTTGATTCTTTTATCCCATATCTGTTACAATGGGATGACATCCGAAATCCGCACCAAAAAATACACTTCCCCCCATTTGAAGGGGAAAGAGGTATTAGTCCGGCAGAGCCGGTTAAGATTTATGACAAAGCAAGCGGCAAACGCATCAAAACTTTTTAAAAAAGCCACGGCACTCTTTTAATATAATCATTGTCACGTCGGTCAATGCAAACAGATGCATAACTACAAGAGAAAGCCAACGAAAACGGAATAATTTTCAAAGTTAATGGCAAATTATACACTCCTAACAAAAAATAAATTATAGACAATGAGAAAAATACTTATTTTGAGCATGCTATTGTCAATAGTTACAATTTCGTGCAAGACTAAACTAACAGGCATTGACTATTTGGACATGTACACGGAAATGTATGTGTATCATTGGAGTTCTGATATTGTAGACATATATGATGATGGAACAATTCAAAGCGATTGGATAAACGTCATCATGCTATGTCCAAGATTTAAAAGTTATACTATCTATGGCGAAAGGGCTCCACTTCTTACCGGTACGTATACAGAGCGTAATGATACTCTGATTTTATCGCCATCTTTAGCAATGGATTTTACGTCGAAGGGGTATGATGATATTAAATTACACCCTTATGAGATAAATGATTCAACATCTTTCAATTATGCGGATTGCCCCCAAATATATGTTCGTCAAAAAGATGGAAGCATTGAAGAATTGCGCAGATATTTGCCGTCTAAAATTGAGCGTGATAGTATTGAGTATGAAGGAGTAAAGTATAGTTTGCAGATTGACAAAATGTCGAACTGGGATTATCGTGAATATCCCAAACCGGTAAGAGATAGCATATCAAAATTGCTTGATATTTATACACTTCGCATAAAATATCTGCCTGTGAAATACTCTCGTCGCAAGCATCCAAAGAAACAAATAGACATCAGCCTACAACGTATATCTATTGAT
>CAVCBR010000047.1:0-17285 GCA_963600695.1 bacterium | reverse complement strand
TTAATATTTAAGTGATTAATGTCGTTTTAGGCGTCAGTTTTGTTGGTGATGGTTATAGTTTTGTTTGTCTTAGATTTTATTGACGCCCCAAAGTTAGCATAAAAATTATTAAAAAACAAGAGAATAATGAAAATAATGTGAAGAAAGTTTTGGGTGGCGAAAAGAATTTGAGAGTGACGCGTTTATGATGTTTATGTGGATGAGTAGGGTTGTAATTACGATAATAATTCTTACCTTTGGCATAGCTTTTGCTATCGTAAGGTATATGGCGATGCTGCATATCAAAAATAAGCGTTTTGGCATGATATGGCAGTTGATCCCGGAGATGATAAACATTACTCACATAAGAGAGTGTGGTGAGTAGGAAATGATTAAGATATTTATTGACATATGAACACAGACAACGATCAACCAAGGCAATTTGTACAGATAGGACAAATAGACATAGACTCGTCACGTTTTGATGAGCGACCTGATTATGATGCTTTGCTAATACTGCCGACACGCAATTTGGTGCTTTTTCCCGGGGTGACTATCCCCATCAGCATAGGACGTGAAAAATCTTTGGCAGTAGCCAAATTTTCGCAAGACTCACGACGACCGATAGGTGTGGTGTGTCAATGTGATGCGTCTGTCGAAGACCCGTCGCTTGGCGATTTATATAAATATGGCGTTGTGGCAGATGTGCTTAAAGTTTTTGAACTGCCTGACGGCACACGTTCTGCGATAGTCAAAGGACGTGAGAAATTCAGGGTGATAAGTGAATCTGAGACAGCGAGTTCCGAAGGTCTGATTATTGCTCGTGTGAAACCTGTGCGTGAAACCGAACCTCGTGCAGACAAAGAGGAGTATGACTCATTGGTGGCAAACATCAAGCAGATCACCAAGCGTATTATGAAAAAAGCTAACGATGGCGATATGCCCGATTTTCTTGTGCAAATAGGAGATGACGCACCTCATCGTTTGACGATAAATATTATATCTACGCAATTACCGTTCAGTCCGAGCGATAAAATGAGACTCTTGGAGTGCTCACGCCTCAAAGACAGAGCTTATAACCTCATGGGGCTTTTGATACGCGATGAGGAACGTGTCGATCTGACGCGTCACATTGTGGAACGTGCGCGAGCCACGATCGAGCAAAATCAAAAAAATGCTTTCCTGCAACATCAGATGGACGCCATACGCACAGAGCTATATGGCGAGCAAGATGATGAGATTGACAATTTGGTCGAACGTGGCGAGAAGGTAGACTTCCCGGAGGCGGTGCGTGAGACTTTTAATAAGGAAATTGAAAAGTTGCGACACTATAATCCTCAATCGCCTGATTACTCGGTGCAATACAACTATATAGACACGTTGTTATCTTTGCCATGGGGTGTGTATTCGGCACTTAATGATGATTTTGAGAAGGCTCGTGAGATACTCGAGAGTGACCACTATGGGCTCGAAGTTGTCAAGAAACGCATACTCGAACAACTTGCCATGCTGATGGATAATCCTGACAATCACGCTACGATTTTGTGCCTTGTAGGACCTCCGGGAGTAGGTAAAACCTCGCTTGGCAAATCAGTGGCAAAAGCCTTGGGGCGCGAATATGCTCGCGTGTCATTGGGTGGCTTGCATGATGAGGCTGAGATACGCGGACATCGTCGCACATACATAGGTGCTATGCCCGGACGTATTATGGACGCCATAAAGCGAGCCGGCACATCAAATCCGGTGATATTGCTTGATGAGTTGGATAAGATTGGTGCTGACTTCAAAGGTGATCCGGCTTCGGCTTTGCTCGAAGTGCTTGATCCGGCACAGAATTGCAAGTTCCATGATAACTTCATAGATGTGGATTTTGACCTGTCAAAGGTGTTGTTTATTGCCACAGCAAACACTCTGTCCACAATTTCTCGACCTCTGCTTGACCGTATAGAAGTTATTGAGTTGTCAGGTTATCTTGTCGAGGAAAAAGTTGAGATCGCGCGTCGTCACCTGTTGCCACGCCTTATGGCAGACGTGCCATCGGCTGCCGATTTGTCAATATCAGACGAAGCTCTCGTGTCGATAATAGAAAATTACACATCTGAGAGTGGCGTGCGCGGCTTTGAGAAGCGTTTGGAGGCGATAGTGCGCAAGCGTGTGCTTGCTGCCAAGTGTGGCACAGAGTTTCCAAATCCGGTTAAAAGTGAAGATCTGAAAGAGTTATTGGGCGTGCGTCCGTTTATCAAGGACCGTTATGAAGGTAATGATTATGCCGGTGTTGTTACCGGTTTGGCATGGACGGAAGTCGGTGGCGAAATATTGCTTGTCGAAACGTCATTATCAACGTGCGAGGGCGAAAAACTCTCTTTGACCGGAAATCTCGGCAATGTTATGAAGGAGTCGGCAACGATTGCATTACAGTGGGTAAAAGCTCATTGTGAGTCACTGGGAATAAAACCCGAGCAGTTTGCCAAACACAATGTTCACATTCACTTTCCTGAAGGTGCGATACCCAAAGATGGTCCCTCGGCAGGCATCACGATGGCAACATCGCTTGTGTCGGCATTCACCGGGCGCAAGGTGCGTGAGCGCATAGCTATGACCGGCGAAATCACGTTGCGCGGACGAGTGCTACCTGTAGGCGGTATAAAGGAAAAAATACTTGCAGCCAAACGTGCGGGTATAACGGATATTGTGATATCAAAGGACAATCGCAAGGATATAGAGGACATCCCGGCACAATATATCGAAGGTATCACATTTCACTATGTCAATACCGTGCACGATGTGCTTGATTATGCTTTGCTCGATGAGCAGGGCATCAGGTGAGGTGCCCGGATTTTGCTTGATCTATCAACCGCTGTGTGGGAATGATGTATATTTCGACACGGCGGTTTTTGCGTCTGTTTTCGAGTGAATTGTTGTCTTTCATGCGTGGTTCGTCAAAACCCATTCCAAAAGAGTAAACATTGATATCGTTTGGCGTGAAAGTTTCGAAGTATTCGTTGACGGCATCGGCACGCGAGGCGCTCAGAATGTCAGAGTATTGCTCATCGCCGGTGTTATCGGTGTGCACCAATATCAGCAGTTTGTATAGTTCGGGGCGCACGACGAGTTGTTTGAATATGTCCAAATAGTTTTTTGCAGTGGATAATAATGTCGTGCTGTTGGCACCGAAAAGTTTGTCGGCAGGGATTGTAACACATAAGACTTCGCCTTTGCGTGTGGCGCGTGTTTCATAGCCGATTTTCTTAAAGGTTTTTTGTAAAGTTTCAAAGTGTCTTATGATGGATGATGAGACAGACGATGATTTTATTGCCGGCAACGACAAGTGCTCCTCGATACTCATGCCGTCATCAATGTCTTGTGCATTAGCATATAGTGATATACACATCGCACAAATACAAGAAATCAACAGTTTGATATTTCTTAATGGCATATTTATATCTGTAAAGCGGTTGAGATGTGATGTCAGATGTCGAGGGTACTCTCGTATTCCAGTTCGGCTTTCACGAGAGATTCAATGTCTTCTTGTGCGATGGTGGCGCCACGATCACGGCTGATCATCTTTTTTGCATATTTGATGAGTGCGTCAACGTCTAATTCTGTATCATCGTCGTCAAGACCGATCTCAAGCATACCATTATCTTCATAGAAATCCCAAATGATGTCTATGAGGTTGAGTATTTGGTCGTCGCTATATTTGTGACCGTTTTCGGTATGCTGTTGCATATACTCGACGGCTTGTTGTTCGTCAAATTCCATATTGCTTTATGTGTTGGTCAGTTGTTTTCGTTTAGGTCTATTATGCCTTGTGGCAAGGACATACGGATCTTGTGTCCGACAGTGTCTATCTCCGTGATAAATGTCTCGTGAGCCGGGATGAGTATTTCGGAATTTGAATTATCGGGGGAAACATGAAACAATGTGTTGTCAGTTGATGTGTCAACGTGTGTCACTCGCCCGATTGTCTGATTATCATTTATTATAATAAAGCCTTCGAGATCTTCGTAATAAATGATGTCATCATTCTCACCATCTGCTGAGAATATGTCTTCATTGCGTAAAGCATACACAAGCTTGTTGACAAACTCGGCGGCTTGCAAGTCATCAGTGACATCAGTCAATTTCACCAACCACGAGATAGTTGACCGCTCGCGCGACGAGTCGACAAAAAAAGGCACGAAAATGCCATCAATGTCAAAAATCAGACACTGGAGGTCAGCCGGGTCGCAGTCATAATCAAGTTGCATCACCATTTCGCCGGCTATACCATGAGTCTTGGTGACACGTCCGATAGTTTTTATCTCATTACTTGAAATCATAGTGTGTTAGAGATTGACCGAGGCTTGAAGTGATTTATTTTTTCTTCTTTTTAGATGAAGGAGCGAGGACAAATTCGTGCAACGGCATATCATCCGGATTGATGAGAATACGCCCACCGGAGATGTCGGCGAGATCTTGAAAAATCTTTTCGTCATCGGCTGCATCTTTGTTAATCTCGAGCATCATTTTTTTCATTTGTGAGGCGATGAGTGTTACTAACGCCCAACGATCTTCACTTTCGGGCATCTCGGCGGCGATATAAATGAGTCGTTCGAGGTTTTTGCCATAATGGCGGGCGAGTATCCTTTCTGTGTCGAGAGTCACCGGCTCGGGGTGTTGCTCTATTTCTTCGGGGCGCAATATCTCATACGGCCAATCGATATCAAGTTGATAGTTGCTCATCAGAGCCAAATGATCCCAATATTTGTGATCACTCTCTTCATCGGCTTGCTCACCGGAGAATAGCGTTGTCATAGTCTTAACGATCGTATAGGCACAACGCGTGCGCTCATCGCGATCTTGTAAGGTCAAACAATAGTCGACCATTTGCTGTATGGCGCGTCCGTATTCGGGCAACAGAATTTCTTTTTGTTGGGTGTTGTATGTAAGCATTATTTAGTGCTTTGTTTGAGTTTCAAATTGACCTCAAAGTTAATTGAAAAACGTGACTTGGCAAAATCACACGTGAGAGATTAATCGTATTTAGCCGTTAATGGTGTGTGATTTTGGTACTTGCATGGTTATGCAATGCAACGAACCATGTTGACGTATGAGCGCTCGGCAGTCAATGCCTATAACATCACGATTTGCAAAGATTTGTGATAATAATTCGGCAGCCACGCGGTCTTTGTCGGGTTGAGCGTAGGTGGGCATCAAAACACATGTCGATGTTACAAGGAAATTGGCGTATGTTGCCGGAAGTCGTTCGCCGTCCTCATCATAGATAGGGTCGGGTAGGGGCAATGGTACCAACTTGTATGGTTTGCCGCTTGTTGTTGTGAATGTAGCAAGTTGCTCAGCCATCGCAGATAGTGAGGCATAGTGCTCATCGTGAGGGTTGTCACAACCACAAAATACGATTGTGTCGTTTGGCGCAAACCGGGCAAGAGTATCAATGTGAGCATCGGTATCATCTCCGGCAAGTTCGCCATAGTCTACCCAAAGTATGCGAGAGATGCCAAAGAAGTTTTTCAACCGTGCAACGATGTCGTCTTGTGAGAGATCTCCGTTTCGGTTTGGCGACAACAGACAGCGTGAAGTGGTCATCAAAGTTCCATTGCCATCGCTTTCAATAGAGCCGCCTTCGAGCACAAAGCCCAAGCAGTTGTTATATGCCGGTTTGGTATCAAACAGTCGGTCAAATATGCCGGCTGTGCACATCGTGCTCGTTATGAGGTTGTCATAATTGGCTGCAAATTTGAGCCCCCATCCATTGAACTTGAAGTCATTGACAATAGGTGCGCCGGTGGCGGAAATGGTGGTTATTACACCAAAATCACGAGCCCAAGTGTCGTTGGTATTACACTTAAAGATGGCAAGTTTGGAAGAAGATGCTATGTCGTTTAAGGCTGTTTTGACATTCTCGGGTTCGGGAGTGACAATGATTGTGGGTATGTCATATCGCAACAATGTGCGTGTCAGAGTCTGATAACAGACGCAGACATCATCAAGCATATACGCCCAATCTGTATCACAATGAGGCCAAGCAATGATAACAGCTGCGGTATCTTCCCACTCTGCGGGCAAGCGCACCGGGAAGCTATTTTCGTTATTCGCCTTCATCACTATATTCATCGAGAACGTCCCACTTGGATTCGCGAGATTCCAAAAACTCTTCGCCAAAATCACTAAATCCGTGGCGTTCACTCACACCTGTCTCTTCGCACCATTGTTTGTAGGCGTTTTTTAGCTCGGGGTCATCGGCTATGATACGTTTAAACTCAGCCTCGGCAACATCAAGGCTGCCGTGAGACTCTATGAGTGAGATGAAGAATTGTGTAATATCGTTATCGTTGTACATTTTTCAAATCTTATAGAGAGATAATCGGGGTCAAAACTATACAAAATCCTTAACTCTGCAAAACATTAAACAGTTTAAATGTGTTAATGACAATGTGTGGGTGTATATATATTGTTTACTGTTAGCTTGTTATGGCGGGTATGAGGAGGTAATGACGACGCCATTATAAACACAACTGAGACCATGATGTTGTTGCCTCACAGTCTCAGTCGTGTTATGATGTTTTCAACAGTGTGATGACTATCACATATTCATACCACCGTCAACTTGAATGACTTGACCGGTGACGTAAGACGACATATCGCTAGCGAGGAATGTGGCAACATTAGCGATGTCTTCGACTTGACCTCCGCGGCGCAAAGGAATTTTCTTTATCCATTCTTTGCGTATGTCATCGGGGAGAGCGGCAGTCATAGCGGTCTCAATAAAGCCGGGAGCGATGGCATTTGCGCGAATGTTGCGTGAACCGACCTCTTGACCGATACTTTTAGCGAGGGCGATAAGACCGGCTTTTGACGCAGCATAGTTTGCCTGTCCGGCATTGCCGTGCACGCCGACAACAGATGCCATATTGATGATAGAACCGGCGCGTTGACGCATCATTGTTGGCAGTGTGGCGTTGATAAAGTTGAATGCGCTTTTGAGGTTAACGGCAATAACGGCGTCCCATTGTTGTTCTGTCATGCGTAGCATAAGACCATCTTTGGTGATGCCGGCATTGTTTACAAGAATGTCGATGCGACCAAAGTCTTCGATGACTTTTGCCACAACTTCTTGTGTTTGGGCGAAGTCGGCTGCGTTTGACGCATAACCTTTGGCTTTGACACCATAGGCGGCGATTTCGGTTTCGGTTTGTTTGCCGTTTTCATCGATAACGAGGTCTGTAAAAGCTACGTTGGCACCCTCTTGTGCAAATTTCAAAGCGAGAGCTTTGCCAATGCCGCGAGCGGCACCGGTGATGAGGGCGGTTTTTCCTTCAAGTAATTTCATTGCTAAAATATTGTTTTTGAGAGATTATGTCGTTGATAACAATAATACTCCAAATGTTTGAACAACGCAAACAGCGACGTTATTTGAGACCTTGGAGCGCACAAAGGTACAAATTTTTGTAGGTTTATCTGACATCTTTAACGATGTTTTTGTTTAACCGGCATTATAACAAGACATTAATTTCATTTGCAGTTTGGCAATAAATTATGTGAAATAAGACATTAAAAACAAGGTATGGCGATGTTTGTTGAGATTTGTGGCTGAAATGTGCCAAAAACTACGTATCTTTGCACCTTGATAACAGCCACAATGACATTATAGTTTTCACACAGATATATATGCAGGATATTCGTAACATCGCCATCATTGCCCACGTTGACCATGGTAAGACTACGGTCGTGGATAAAATGCTGATGGCAGGACATTTATTTAGAGATAACCAAAATACTGGCGAATTGATATTGGATAACAATGATCTCGAGAGAGAGAGAGGTATCACAATATTGTCCAAAAATGTCTCTATTAACTATAAGGGTACAAAAATTAATATTATTGACACTCCGGGACACGCCGACTTTGGCGGCGAGGTCGAACGTGTATTAAATATGGCAGATGGTTGCCTGTTGCTTGTCGATGCCTTTGAAGGTCCTATGCCTCAAACACGCTTTGTGTTGCAGAAAGCGTTGCAAATAGGACTCAAACCAATCGTTGTCATAAATAAGGTGGATAAACCAAACTGTCGCCCCGATGAGGTGCAGGAGATGGTTTTTGACCTCATGTTCAGCCTTGATGCCACAGAAGATCAGTTGGATTTCCCGACCATATATGGCTCGGCAAAAGAGGGGTGGATGTCAACAGATTGGCGCAAACCCACAGACAACATCTTGCCTTTGCTTGATGCCATCATCAAATATATACCGGCGCCTCAGACCCTCGAGGGAGACGCTCAGATGTTGATAACCTCGCTCGACTACTCGACATATGTGGGACGTATTGCCATAGGGCGTGTGCACCGTGGCACAATTCGCGAAGGTATGGATATTGCCCTTATGCGACGGGACGGAACAATCTCTCGTCAACGCATCAAGGAGTTGCATACATTTGAGGGTATGGGACGCAAACGAGTAGATGCTGTCAGCTCAGGCGATATATGTGCTCTTGTCGGCATTGAGGGCTTTGAAATCGGTGACACCATTGCTGATATCAACAATCCCGAAGCATTGCCACGCATTGCCATTGACGAACCAACGATGTCGATGACATTTACCATCAACGACTCGCCGTTTTTCGGGCGTGACGGTAAGTATGTCACCTCGCGACACATTGGCGATCGTCTTATGCGCGAACTTGACAAAAACCTCGCTCTGCGTGTGACCAAAGCCGACCATGAAGATGTTTGGACTGTCTATGGTCGCGGAGTCCTCCATTTGTCGGTGCTTATCGAGACCATGCGTCGCGAAGGCTATGAGCTGCAAGTCGGACAGCCACAGGTCATCATCAAAGAAATTGACGGACAGAAGTGTGAGCCGATAGAGATGCTGACAATAAACGTGACAGATGAGTATGCCTCAAAAATCATAGATATGGTGACACGCCGCAAGGGTGAACTTGTCTCTATGAACTCGCAAAACGGACGCACACATATGGAATTTATGATACCCTCGCGTGGCATTATCGGATTGCGCAACAATGTGTTGACAGCGTCAGCCGGCGAGGCTATAATGGCACACCGTTTCCATGAATATCAGCCATGGAAGGGCGATATCGAGCGTCGCACAAACGGCTCGTTGATTGCTCTCGAAGCGGGCACGGCTTATGCTTATGCCATAGACAAACTTCAAGACCGCGGACGCTTTTTCATCTTCCCTCAAGAAGAAGTTTATGCCGGTCAGGTTGTAGGCGAGAATGCCAAAGACAACGACATCGTTGTTAATGTTACAAAGTCAAAGAAGCTCACCAATATGCGTGCATCGGGAGCAGATGATAAAGCGCGAATTGTTCCGCCGGTGGTGTTCAGTCTCGAAGAGGCACTCGAATATATCAAAGAAGATGAATATGTAGAAGTGACGCCACATCACATACGTCTGCGCAAAATCATCCTTGACGAGATAGAGCGCAAACGTGCCAATAAAGCATAAACGCTCTTGACCGTATCATCACGTCATACTCAATATGAAGCCGTTTACACTCAATCTTAAAGGCAATATCGTTTGTTATGAACGCCCATTGGTGATGGCTATTGTCAATGTCACACCTGACTCGTTCTACGAAGGGTCGCGCACATTTGACCATGGCGCAATCAAGCGAAGAGTAGAACAGATCATTGCCGATGGTGCCGATATGATAGACATAGGCGCATATTCGTCACGTCCGGGGGCAAACAATGTGAGTGTTGATGAAGAGATAGACCGACTTGCCCGAGGTATGAACGCGATACGCCAAACAGGTTGCTCCCTGCCGGTGTCGGTCGATACATTTAGAGCCAAAGTTGCCGAAGTTGCCGTCACACAGATGGGCTGTGACATCATCAACGATATATCCGGAACAACGCTTGATGACGATATGGCAGACACAGTGGCTCGCCTGCATGTGCCATATATACTGATGCATATGCGCGGCACACCTGATACTATGCAAAGTCTTACCGATTATGATGACGTCACAGTCGATGTCGTGCGTTTCCTCGCTGAAAAATTAGCGATGCTTGACGCCAAAGGCGTTGGTGACATCATCATAGATCCCGGCTTTGGCTTTGCAAAGACACTGCAACAAAATTACCGATTGATGTCGCGCTTGCCCGAGATGTTGCGCCTGTTGCAGCGTCCGATGCTTGTTGGCATATCGCGCAAATCAATGCTTACACGTTTGCTTGGCATCACTTCTGATAATGCTTTGCAAGCGACGACGGCTCTTAACGCTTATGCACTTGATCGTGGCGCGGCGATATTGCGTGTTCATGATGTGAGTGCCGCGCGTCAAGCCATTGAGATATACCAAGCAGTTTCTTCACCAAACACAGTTGAACAATGATAGAGTTTAGTCTGAAAGATGCTTTTGATATACTGATAGTTGCGTTTATGCTCTATTACATTTTCAGACTCATGAAAGAGTCAGGCACACTCAATATTTTCTATGGCGTGATGGCTTTTATTGTCGTTTGGGCAATGGCATCGGAAGTCTTTGACCTTAAACTCTTCGGCTCAATTATGGACAAATTTATGGGTATAGGTCTGCTGATACTCGTCATATTGTTCCAAGAGCAGATAAAACGCTTTCTTGTCGAGATGGGCTCGCAACGACGTTGGCGTTTTTTACGGCGATTTTTCAAGCATCACAGCGAGGAAGCTGCTGTTGACATACGTCAGGTGACAATGCCAATCGTATATGCTTGTATGTCGATGTCTAAAAGCAAGACCGGAGCGTTGATTGTCATTGCTCAAACCATGCCCCTTGAAATTTATCAAAAAACCGGTGACAAAATTGATGCTGTGATAAATGCCCGACTGATAGAGAATATATTCTTTAAGAACTCTCCGTTACACGATGGAGCACTCATCATCGAAAACGATAGAATTGTCGCTGCCGGTTGCATTTTGCCGGTGAGTCACGATACGTCACTGCCTCGCTCGTTGGGTTTGCGCCATCGATCGGCACTGGGTATCGCTCAGGCAAGTGACGCGGTGGCTATTGTCGTATCAGAAGAAACAGGCAATATTTCGGTGGCTCATCGTGGCAAACTCGAAACAAAAATTAACTCCACCGAACTTGAACAACGTCTGAGTCAAGCTTTTGCTCATGACAACAAGTAATGCCAAACACGATGATATTAACGTGTTATCTGCACCATTACCATTATAAACAATGAATCGCGAACAAGAATTTGACTCCACGCTCCTTGATAATGCAGTTGGCGAATTATCACGTTTGCCGGGCATAGGGCGCAAAACGGCTTTGCGTTTGGCTTTGTATCTTTTGCGTCAAGACGAGTCTATGGCAAATCAGATAGGCACGGCTATCATCGAGATGCGCAAAGGCGTGAAATACTGTCGAGTGTGTCATAACATATCGGAATCTGAATTATGTCCCATATGCTCTACGTCATCGCGTGACAGCCACACGGTGTGTGTGGTTGAGAATGTAAAAGATGTCATAGCCTTTGAACGTACGGGACAGTTTAATGGCTTGTATCACGTCTTGGGAGGCGTGATCTCACCTATAGACGGTGTGGGACCCGATTGTCTCGAAATAGATTCGCTCGTCGAAAGAGTCAAAAAATCAGATGTCAAAGAGGTGATACTCGCATTATCGGCAACGATGGAGGGTGAAACGACAAACTACTACATATATCGTCGCTTAGCCGATACTAACGTAAAGGTTACACAGTTAGCACGTGGTGTCGCCGTCGGTAACGAGATAGAATATATAGACGAAATCACTCTTGGACGTTCACTCGCCGCTCGTATTCCGTTTGATGAAGCATTTGAATGAGACAAATTGTGATGGCATCACGCCACAAAGCATAAAATAAATTTGACAGACTGCAATGAATGCCATAACTTTCAGAGCTCCCGAAAAAAAAGACCTTGACAAAATTTATCAGTGGGAGAATGATCCTACTCAATGGGTGACATCTTTGACGCCGGTCAATGTATCGCGCTATCGCATTTGGCAGTATATTGACGGATTTGACGGCGATATCGCCGCGTGGCATCAGCTTTTGTTGATGATTGACATCTTTGATGGTGATACGTTGACATCTCAGACTATCGGTATGGTCAGTTTGTATGATGTGGATATGCGTCTGAAACGTGCTTTTGTCAGCATCTTTATTTCAACCGGATATCGTGGCAAAGGCTATGGTTTTAATGCCGTCGAACGATTGAAACAATATTGTGCCGAATCTCTAAACATAACAGATTTGTCGTGTCTTATAGCTATTGACAATGATGCGTCACTTGCGCTTTTTAAAAAGTCGGGGTTTGCGATTTCAGGAACACTGCGCTCATGGATCTTTCGTGGTGGAGTATATGTTGATGCACACATACTCCAAAATCGACTAAGAGACAATTAATAAATTTGTTGCCATAAAAGGTGTTCAACTGCGCCCGGACAATAGTGCAACAAATTTAATGGCATTGCGTCCAAATAGGCTGACGAATGCTCCGATGCGGTCTTTTATCCGTACATGTTTATCTTTCAAAATAAACCGGCGGTATCGTTTGATGATGTCATAGCATCTGTTGGCGACATCGTGTTGTTTGTTGGCAGAGGCGCTGAGAAACACATTGTATGCGGCGGCAAATTTGCGATCGCGAGCCGCCGGCAATAATGATTTGTTATGCTCGGTGACGTGAGCTTCAATATTGTCGACAACGGTGAGCACGTCAAGGCGTCGCGGTGCCCACACGTGCAATATGCTTGCTGCGTGCTGTCTGTAAAAGTACACCGGGGTATCAGACACCGCCACACATTTACAATCGAGCAAACAGCGATAATTAAAATCAAGATCTTCATAATAAAGACCGGGTGTGAATCGGTTTCTCTCAAACAGCTCTCGCCGATACATCTTAGCCCATGCCGATGATTCGAAATGATGCTGATAGAGCATAGTGCGTACAGCGTCTGTACCACTTATGATGTGTGTGTTTAATGAAGGTGCAACCATACGACATCGAGAGCGCGATTTACTCAAAAAACCGGCAACAATGACATCGGCAGCAGTTTCACACATCGCTTTGTGCATCGCGCCCAATGCGTTGTCAAACAGCATATCATCGGCATCGACAAACACTATGGTGTCACCGCGTGCTATGTCGATGCCGTGATTGCGTGCGTATGAAAGTCCGCCGTTGGCTACATGGATAACTCTAAGTTCTTTATCATGTGAAGCATATCGGTCGGCGATAATTCCCGATGAGTCTGTCGAACCATCGTCAACGATGATGACCTCATAGTTGACACCTTTTTGGCTCAACACGCTGTCAAGGCATTCGACGAGATAACGCTCGCCGTTATATACCGGGATTATGACCGAAATCTCCATGTTAATACCTTGTCTATTGTTTGATGACGACAGATTTAGATGGTGCCGACTCATTGTTGACGCGATTGAGAGCCGTTATCATATAGACTCCGGGGCGTTTTACCTCAAATTTCTTTTGAGGCGTCACGGCGACAATTTTGGCGGTAGATGAAATTTTGTTTGTGCTCGTGTTATCAAGGCGGTACACCACAAAGCGCACGGCATCATTTGTTTTGTTTTTACAAGCGGGTGACGACCATGTCAACACTCGTCCTTCTGCCTTAACATTGGTGACGGTTGCCGGTGTCTCGGTTGAAATCCACGGATAATTGGGCACGAGGGCAATATTACTTTGCAGGTCATTGGCTAATGAGTCGGCAATGCCTCCGGTATTATCTGACACCGAATATCCCGACCACCAGCAATTGCCTTGTATATTTTTGGCAGAGCGCGTAAGTTCGATTTTGTGGCGCAGTTGTGAATTCTCTTTTGATGGAGCAAGATCGGGCAATTTCATAGTTTTGCCGACATCCTGACCGATATACATGTGGCGAGGCCCTGCATTATTGTTCCACCAATCAACGAGTACGAGGTATGATGCACGTTTGTGTTCAAGTTCCCAATACAGTTGAGGCAACAGGTAGTCTACCCAGCCATTTTGAGACCATAATAAAACATCGGCATAAAGATCGTCATAATTTTGAAGACCATTCGTATCGCTGCCACGAGGATCGGACTTCTTGTTTCGCCAAATGCCAAACGGGCTGACACCGAAACGAACCCAAGGTTTTGCCTCATTCATTTTTTTGTTAATCTCTTCGATGAGCAAGTCGACGTTGTGGCGACGCCAATCACCACGGTTCATGCCTTTACCATAACGTTTGTATGATTGGTCATCGGGGAAATCTTTACCTTTGGCAGGGTAGGGGTAGAAGTAGTCGTCAAAGTGTATGCCGTCAACATCATACCTGTTAACAATATCAAGAACGACATCTTCGATGAATTGACGATTTTCGGGAATACCGGGATCAAAATAGATTTTGCCGTCACCTTCGTATGTGACAAAACGCCACGGCTCGCGGTGATATAAATGTCCGGGTGCCAATTTTTCGTTCGGAGAAGTCGTCACACGATATGGATTTAGCCACGCGTGCAACTCCATGCCGCGTTTATGAGTCTCATCAACCATAAATTGTAGTGGATCCCAATATGGATTTGGAGCTTTGCCGTTTTTTGTGAGAAAGCGGCTCCATGGCTCGAGTTTGCTGGGGTAGAACGCATCGGCTGATGGTCTCACCTGAAACAATATGGCATTGCAACCGGCAGCTTGAAGTTTGTCAAGTTGGTCGGTGAGATATTGTTTTAGTTGAGGTGTTGTAAGGCGTGAGTATTGCGATTGATAGACGGTGTGTAACCAAGCCCCACGGAACTCTCGGCGTGGATTGTTGTCTGTTTTGGCTGAGACGTTTACCGTTAATGATGCCACCAAGGTTACAAGGGTCAATATTTGTTTAATATTCATGTCATTAAGTAGGATTTCGTATGAATTAAAAATGTGCTCGCAAACACAGCCGCTTTCCACGGTATGTTGCGAGCACAAAGGTATTATTTGTGTGACAGACGTGTCATTAAAGACTATTATTTCTGAATA
This sequence comes from bacterium, assembly GCA_963600695.1. Classification (GTDB taxonomy): domain Bacteria; phylum Bacteroidota; class Bacteroidia; order Bacteroidales; family Muribaculaceae; genus CAG-873. Next base: position 2,300 of record CAVCBR010000047.1, on the reverse strand, counting down.
TTAGGTAGTTCGAGACCGAGCTTCTTGCGACGATCTACGACTTTGAGATACAGACCGATGAAGAATGCGGCAACGCCCAGACATGCTAGCATTACAAGAGGCCATGTATAGTCATAGCTGACGGCAGCAGTCTCCGGATCAATGATTTTTTGTTCAAGTGCGGCTGCAATGGTCGGATTAGTATTGTCAAGAACTTTGCCGATAAGCAAGGGGAATAGCCACAGACCGATGTTTTGTATCCAGAATATCAATGCGTATGCTGAGCCTATAATCTTCGAATCTACAAGCTTGGGTACTGACGGCCACAATGATGCCGGAACCAATGAGAACGATGCACCCAATACTAATATAGTCAAATATGCAATGCAAACACCGCCAACGGTAGATCCTTTAAACATTGGCAAAACAAAGGCAAATGTCAAGTGGCAGGCAATGAGCAATAACGAGCCGAATACGAGCATCGAAGCTGCTTTACCTTTGACATCGATATATTTGCCGAGTATTGGAGTTATGCCCACAGCCAACAAGGGGAACACCGCAAATATTGCCGAAGCCTCTTGACGCATATAGCCAAAGAAGCAATATGTGACGAGCGCAACAATAGCAACTGCCAACAATGAGTATTTGAGTGTTTTGTTTTTTGAGAAGTTGAAGGCAAACGATGCACCGGCAACAATAATCATTATTACATATTGCATAATCGTCACCGTGTCAGATGCCCAAAATGAATCTGCGGCGGGCGGCGTCAAAGTCAAATTGCATTGCAACATATTGACGGCATATTTTTGGAAGGGGAAGATCGCCGAGTAATAAAGCACGCACAACAACGCCACAAGCCAAAAACCTTGTGATTTTAAAATCTTACCAAGGTCTTTAAGTTGGAATGGATCGTCCTTTTCTTCGGCGGCGTGTGTCTGCGAGTCGAGCTTGCGATCCATAAAGAAGTAGACGATAAACATAATCAAGGCGATGAGCAACAGTATAACGCCGAATGCGACAGAACGGCTGACATCGACAGTGCCCCCCATTTTGGCAAACATCGGAGAGAATATCATACATGTGGCAACACCAAGACGAGCGAGAGCCATTTCCGACCCCATAGCCATAGCCATCTCACGACCCTTAAACCATTTAACAATACCGCGAGATACGGTTATGCCCGCCATTTCTACGCCACAGCCAAAAATCATAAAGCCGATAGCCGCAAATTTTGCCGATGCTGGCATACCCTTATAGAATGGAGATATATTTAATTCGTCAAATCCGGGTATGTAATTCAGGTTGTCAGTAAACCATTGCTCTAAATCACTGCCGACAAACCAGTCGGTGACAGCATACCAATTGATGACGGCACCGATGAGCATTACCGCTCCCGACAAAATTGCTGTGAAGCGCACGCCCATTTTGTCTAGTATGATGCCGGCGAAAATCAAGAAAAAGATAAATACATTTAAGAATGTTTCGGAGCCTTGCATAGTTCCGAATGCGGTGGAATCCCAGCCTCGTGTAGATTGCATAAGGTCTTTGATGGGTGACAAAATGTCCATAAATATATATGAACAAAACATTGCCAACGCCAACAGAGCCAACGCGGTCCATCTCGCCCAAGACTTGTCGGCGAGTGTCGCAGTGAGTTTAGTAGCAGCGTTTGCCATAATCAAACAGATATTATTGATTGAATTGTTAATTAATTTGTCGTGATGAATACCTTGATGCCCGACATCGTTTCAAGGGGCAAAGCATTTCTGCAAAGTTACACAAAAACGGCGATAAAGGACCATTGTTGACACAAAAACTCGTTGTTTTGTGGCATTTTTTAGCCCCAAGCGCCTAAAACAAAAGTCCCGCACGCAAATTGGTGCAGGACTTTTGTATATTGTGAGTTAAACTGATGATTTCGATGTCTGTGGCATCATTTTGCCAGTTCGCGAATTTCTTCAGGCGAGAAAGCGATCTCTACTTTGTCTCCTGATGTTGTGCCCTTATATTGATACACGAGACCGCGATTAAGTTCGCCGGCAATTTTAAACAACTCTTTGGTATCGGGTTGGTCAAGCATACTTTTCATATTGTCTTTAAGCACGTCTTTTTGTTCTTCGATGACATCTAATGGATAGATTGTGTCATCGATGTCTGTCAAATAGACAATGTTATTGCCATCGTCGATGACTTTGTTAACGGTGATACCCTGTACAATTTCCATCGGCATCTCTTTGTTTGCTTTGTCCAAACCAGCTTGTAGTTTGGCGCTGTTAGAGCATGCTGTCAAAGCGATAACCGAGAATAATAAAACGGCAACT
>CAVCBR010000046.1:8998-17808 GCA_963600695.1 bacterium | reverse complement strand
GAATAGGATAAACCATAGGTGGATAAGAAAAAGAATATATCAACACCGAAATCTCCATGTAAAAAGAAATTACTTATGAATTTAAGATCAATATTGTCGCCACTTTTAGTGAAAGACCAAATATGCATAAAAAATATTGCGATGATACTTACGCCCATAAAGTATGGACGATGATATGCATCTGAGAAATGATGTCTGTTTTGAGTCATTTTGCCTATTTTTCGAGTGGTGAGGTCTATCTGTTTTTAAGATGTTCATAGTATGAACGAAAACATTTTGCGAGTGTAAAATTACTAAATTTCTTCCACATAGACATATAAAACGTTTTATATTCACGGATCCGACCCTCAATCGGCAAGTGTAAAATTAGTTAATACCAGGGTGTATTCGGTCTCATTTTTGTGTTGCCGATTGAATGTTACCTTTTGAGCATTTAATATCAAATTGAAGCGGGTCTGTGAGCTTGCCATTAATCCGTATCCATTAGGAAATATGAAGGCTATTCAGGATAAAGAATTTTACACTTCGGTTTTGAAAGTGGTATTTGTTCGTTGGTACATATGGATGTGGAGCGGCAACATAGCACGGCGTGTGTGGAATCATGGTTGAGATGCGCGCGAGTTAGGAGGGGTCGGTGAGCGCGGGGCGTTGAATGATGCGCGAGTTTGGATCTATGTCGCGAGTTACCCAGAGGTTGCCACCGATGGTCGTGTGATGACCGATGGTTATGCGTCCTAAGATTGTGGAGTTGGAATAGATGGTCACGTGGTCTTCGATAATGGGGTGTCGCGGTATGTTTAGAGGGTGTCCGACATCATCGAGTTTGAAGTTTTTGGCACCAAGGGTGACGCCTTGATACAGGCGCACATGATGTCCGATGATACAGGTTTCGCCAATGACGATGCCCGTGCCGTGGTCTATCGAGAAGTGTGAACCGATGACGGCTCCGGGGTGAATGTCAATGCCGGTCGCCGAGTGCGCAAGTTCGGTGATTATGCGTGGCAATAATGGTATGCCGGCAGTGAGCAGTGTGTGGGCTATGCGGTAGTGTATCATGGCATTGGCTCCGGGATAACAGAATATGACCTCTTCGACCCCTGATGCCGCCGGGTCGTTCTCGTACATCGCTGTTATGTCTTGAAGTAGCAGATGGCGTATCTCGGGTAGCGCAGAAATGAAATGTAAAGACAATTCTTTTGCTTTTGAATCTTGGTCAGCTGAACAGTCGGAGTTGGAGAATGTCAAACTGCGCCTTATTTGCTCGGCTAACAATGTGTGCAGTCTCTCAATGTTGGCACCAATATAATAATGTCTCATCGAGGCGTCATATCGCTCGGCGTCCAAGTGCTCAGGGAACAATATGGCTTTGACCAGGCGAATAATCTCGGTGACGGCATCGATTGACGGCAAAGGTTCATGGCACATATTGTTGCCGGCGATGATATCGTCTTTCGATAAACGATTTATGACTTGTTGCAAGGTATGGTGCTCGCTGTTCATTGCTCTTGATTTGTGGTGTCAAATAATGATGTTGACAAATATCGTTCACCGGTGTCGGGTAACATCACAATGATGGTTTTGTTGTCGTTTGAGACATCGGCGGCTAATTTGATGGCGGCGGCGAGTGCGGCGCCTGACGAAATGCCGGCGAGCAGTCCCTCGTGTTGGGCGAGAGCGCGACACGTGGCGGTGGCTTCGTCGCCGGTGATGGCTAAAACTTTATCAACGATGCTGCTATCATAATTCTTTGGGATAAATCCGGCACCGATGCCCTGTATTTTATGCTTTCCTGCATGTCCGGTGGTGATAATCGGTGACTCGGCAGGTTCGACAGCAACGACTTGAATGTTTTTATTCATTGCTTTGAGTCCGCGCCCCGTGCCGCTGACAGTGCCACCGGTGCCCACGCCGGCAACAAAGATGTCTACTTTGCCGTCAGTGTCGCGCCATATTTCGCGTGCCGTGGTCAGTGTGTGCACCTCGGGGTTTGCCGCATTGTCAAACTGGCTCATAATGACTGCGCCGGGAATTTCTGTCACAAGTTGCTCGGCGCGCTCGATGGCACCTTTCATACCCTGTGCTCCGGGAGTTAGAATTAATGTTGCACCATATGCAGCCAAAAGTTTCCTGCGTTCCTCGCTCATTGTGTCGGGCATTGTGAGTATTGTTTTGTAACCTTTGAGTCGGGCAATCCATGCGAGCCCTATACCGGTATTGCCACTCGTTGGTTCGATTATGGTGCCACCGGGCGTCAATCGCCCGGCACGCTCGGCATCTTCTATCATCGCAAGAGCTATTCGATCCTTGGCACTGCCACCGGGATTGAAAGATTCCAACTTCGCCAATAGACGGGCTTTCAAGCCATAATGGTTGGCGAGTCGGTCAAGGGATAATAGCGGCGTATCTCCAATCAGTTGGGTGAGATTGTTATATATGTTAGGCATAATTGTTGATTTTGGTAATGTTTATATTTGTAATAACGCCGCAAAGGTAAAAAATGTTTGCAAAAATGACAAAACAATATAAATCGTCTACATTTGCCCCGTGACTTATACCGACCCATAAAATTCATATGACGAGGATCGCGCACATCAGATTTTTCTCAAAAGACCAAGTTGTTACAAAAATTCCAAAAAGAGTAAAAGTTTTTGCCTATTCGCTAAGTTATTGAACTTCGATTGATGTTATTCAATGATAAGGTGTGGTTGGCATCATTCGGCAAAAATGTTTAACTTTGTCGCGGATAATAATCGCAAGTTGTCTCCATTAGAAGTTGATGTATGAGAATAAAGATTTTTATTGCCGCCATAGTTATGTTGCTGTCGGGCATTGTGTCTGATGCTGCCGAAAGTGAGGTCAGGGTGTTTAACCGCTCGGGAGGTGTTGTGCTTGGCGGCACACTGTCGATGCCTGATGATTGCGCACCCAAATGTTATATAGTTTTGGCTACGGGTAGTGGCGCTCAGGACAGAGATGAAACACTGTTCGGACACAAGCCGTTCAAATTGTTGTCAGACACGTTGACGGCAACCGGTTGCTGTGTGTTGAGAATGGACGACCGTGGGGTGGGGGCGAGCACCGGATCGTATGACCAAGCCTCGCTGAGTGATTTTATTGATGACACTCGTGCCGGTGTGGCATATCTTGACTCAATAAGGAAAGGACAGCCGATAGGAATAATAGGACATTCGATGGGTGGTTACACGGCAGTGAAGTTGGCGGCAGATGATAAGCGCGTCAGCTTTATTGTTACCCTTGCGGCTCCGGCATGGAGTGGTGACTCAATCGTGATGTCTCAGGCTCGGGCGATAGCTGTAGCATATACCGGCAAGTGGGAACAGGAGCAAAGTCAGCGCGAATTGCTCGATATTGCCAAATCATCAATGTCGACGTTTGCGGCTCGCTTTGCGCTGATGGATAAGATGATGAAAATGGTGGGTGAAGCCACTCAGCTCCCCGGTGTGAAGGATAAACTTGCGGCACAGGTAAACCAACTGTTGAATCCGGCATATCGTGAATTTTTGCGTTGTGATCCCGGCGAAGGTATTAAACGTGTCAATGTTGATTGGCTTGCGCTCAACGGAGAGAAAGACATACAGGTGCTACAAGACAATCTGTTGACCATAAAACAATTGAATAGCAATGTAAATACTATGCTATTGCCAAAACACAATCATTTGTTCCAAGTTTGTGAGACCGGTATGGTTGACGAATATGCACAGTCCAATCAGGCATTTTCGCCATTGACGCTTGGTGTCATCACGTCATGGATTAATGAGATAATGGCATCTGACACATCATTGAGAAAATAGCAGTTAAATAGTATGAGGTGCAGTAAAATTATATGTTTGGTGATTGTTGCGTGGATTTTGACTTGTGTCAGCAATGCCATAGCTCAATCGCGTACCCCTGAAATAGAGATACCCAAGACGGTCACGGTAAAAAGTGATACCTCTGAGTTTGACGAGCGACCCTACTTCATCCTTATCGGAGAATCAGAGAAAGCTCTGTCTGACAGCGACTATAAATCGGCGGCATTGAGGCTTGTCGAGGCTATGGGCGTGGAGCCGGATAATCCATTGAATATTGCCCTTATGTCAAATTTGGGTATGATTTATTTTTATGATGGTCAAGACTCACTTGCGTTGTCTTGTTTGGATAAAGTTGTGCAACAAGAACCGGCATTAGTGATGGGACATGAAAATCGTGCTCGTGTTTTGTCGGGATTGGGGCGAGATCGTGAGGCGTTGGCTGAATATGGCAAGGTCATAGAGTTAGACTCACTTAATACAGATGCAAGATTTTATCATGGTATGATGTCATTATATGGTGGCAATATGTCTGATGCCGAGCAAGATTTTGCCGTGCTGGAACGAGTGATACCGTTGGCACGCACGACATATTTAGCGATGGGGACACTATATGCGATGACCGGACGCGATAAGCAATCCATACCATATTGGCGCAAGTTAGTTGATGTGGAGCCGGCGGCTGAGTATATCGCTTCGCTTACAGGCTGTTATCTGGCAACAGGTGATCTTGTCGCGGCGTCTGATATGATTGTGCGAGGACTCGAATTATATCCTGAAGATGGTGAGTTATATTATTATCGCGCATGGTTAAAGCGCGATCGTTATCAGATGGATGAGGCAAAGGACGATGCACAAAAAGCGTTGTCTCTTGGCGTGAATAAACAAAAAATAGACGCACTCTTTAAGTAAAAAATTGCAAAACGAGTTAAAGTTTGTGTATGTCTCAATATCATTGTTTATTGCAAAAGCGGTATAGATGTTATTGACAAGTGTTGATAACTTTTTAAACTTATCAGTAAGGTCAAACTCGTTTTTTTGGATTATCTTTGTGGTATGAATCGGACGATACGCCACATCGAATTTTTGCTTTCACAACACGAATGCGTTATCGTGCCGGGGCTTGGGGCATTCTTGTCACATAGTCATTCGGCGCGTCAAGATGCAACGAGTGGTGCGTGGCTGTCACCATCAAAAATCTACTCGTTTAATGGGGGATTGACGCAGAGTGATGGCTTGTTGGTCAGTTCGGTTGCGCGAGCAGAAAAGGTGTCACATGAGCGAGCCTCGATGCTCGTTGCAGATGATGTCGCCGACATTCGTCGCAAACTCACGGATGAGCATGTTTATACTATTGGCAGGGTTGGAGTTTTATCTCTTGACGAAAATAATGCCATAACTTTTACCACTGCTGAGACTGACTCAATAAGCCCGCTTTCAGGTTGGTTTCCTCAGATCAAGATAAGACCTTATGATTTTGTGGCATCGGAAAAATATGAACATTCTGTTGATGTCCATGGCGTGTTCAAATCATTCGGAAGGTTTATGCGGGTTGCTGCTGCGGTGATCATACTTGTTGTTATTGGCTTGGCAGTATCAACTCCGGTAAGTGTCGAAAATGCACAGTATGCAGACTTGTCCATACATATGATGAAAAAATCGTCCGTGGCATCAATGGAAACCAATGCAACGAAGGCTGGGACAACGATTATTTCAAAGATACAAAAAAAACAAGTATCGCCCATAAAGGCACCATCACGCATACAACCACAAACTGTTGACAATAAGGCAGCAAGAATGAATACTCGTGATGCGGTATTTAAACCCAAACCGGTCGTTGAAACACAACAGACGTCAACGCCCGTAATTAGCAAAAAAACAAAGGCAAAAACTGCACCTTCTACAGCATTGCGCATGAACGATTTTGATGCCTATTGCCTTGTTATCGCTTCGCTTACTACCGAAGATGATGCCTATAAATTCATAGAAAGTGAAAGTCGCCGAAACCCCGGGGTTGTTATGAGTGTTATAGAACAAAACGGACGTTATCGCATATATGCAGCAACGGGACGCACGCGTGCACAGGCACAAGCAATGGCTTCGACTCCGATGTTGTCGCGATATAAAGGTGCGTGGGTGACAGCTCGTTAATATTAGACGATTGGCAAACGTGATGATGTGCCATATGTGTCAAGCACGTTCGTTATATAATATCAAATAGGATTATTACCACTATTAATACAATCGACTATGCAAGACTCTTTTCACCAAATGTTGTTTACACGTCACTCTATTCGTAGGTATACAGATAAACCTGTCAGTGGCGAAGATGTCAAAACTATACTTGAGGCAGCTCTATTGTCGCCATCGAGCAAGAGTGCGAGACCATGGCAATTTGTTGTTGTTGAAAATCGTGAAAAGTTGCAGGCAATGGCAAAATGCAAAGACTTTGGCTCACACCCTATCGCCGGTGCGGCATTTGCAGTTGTAGTTTTGGCAGACCCCGGCAAGAGTGAGGTGTTTATTGAAGATGCCACTTATGCTGCGGCATTAATGCAATTGCAAGCTGAATCACTCGGGCTTGGATCATGTTGGATACAAGTGCGCGGACGCAGTACCGGGACAGGTGAAAGTTCGGAGGAATATATACAGGCACTTCTTAATATCCCACAATATCTGAAAGTGGAGTGTATTGTCACATTCGGATATAAAAATGAGGTGCGTAAACCCGTTGATCCGGCAAAATTGTTGTGGGAAAAGGTGCATATCGAAGAATGGAAAGACAACGTTCAGAGCGTAGACGAATAGCAATCATTGGTGCCGGCAATGTCGGTGAAAATATAGCTATTGCCTTAGATAACGTCGCAGATGTCGTTTGCATCTACTCGCGTGTGTATGAGAAGGCTCAGACCGTGGCATCATTGCTCAAAACAGCACGAGCTGTCAATGATTTATCAGCGGTAGATCGGACAGTCGATACTATTCTTATCGCTGTAGCTGATGATGCCATTGGTGATGTTGCCGGGACATTTGACGACTTTGATGGCATTGTCGCTCATACATCGGGGAGTGTGCCGATAACAGCTCTCAAATCAAAACACCGAGGTGTGTTTTATCCGTTGCAGACTTTTACTCGCGGTAAACGAGTAGACATCAGTCAAGTGCCATTTTTTATTGAGGGTAGTGATGTTGAGTCAGCGCAAAGTCTGCGAGAGTTAGCTTTAACTCTTTCTCCACGTGTGTATGATGCGGATTCGGCACACAGAGCGGCACTGCACATCGCCGCTGTGTTTGCCTGTAATTTTGCGAACTATCTGTGGGACGAAGCAGATAAATTGCTAAAACCTTATGGTTATGGCTTTGATGTGTTTGCTCCGTTACTGAAAGAGGCGTTACAAAAAGCAGAGACCGTTGGACCTCATAACGCACAAACAGGTCCGGCGATGAGGCACGATATGAATGTTATAGCATATCACAAGCAGCAACTATCACCTGAACTTTGTCAAATTTATGACCTACTGACACAGCGTATTATGAATACTCACAATACGCATCATTTTGATTAATATCAGCAAAGATGAGTAAAACAGACTTTGATTTATCTACGTTGCAAGCCGTGGTTTTTGATGTTGATGGTGTATTGTCACCATCGACAGTGCCTATGGACTTAAGTGGAGAACCGTCACGTATGGTGAACATAAAAGACGGGTATGCACTGCAGTTGGCAGTGAAGTCAGGAATTAAAATTGCGATAATAACCGGTGCGAGAACTCAATCAGTGGTGAAAAGATATGCCTCGTTGGGTATTAAAGATGTATTTATCGGAGCGTCTCGCAAAATAGACGTGATGCACCGCTGGCTGAATGATAATGGTTTGGCAGCCGAAAATGTGGCATTTGTCGGTGATGACATACCGGATATTGAATGTATGAAGAATGTCGGCTTGCCCGTGGCTCCGGCTGATGCAGCTAATGAAGTAAAACAAATCGCTCGTTATATTACTGTTGCAAATGGTGGCTATGGCGTGGCTCGCGAATTATTGGAGCAGATGCTCTCTGCACGAGGTTTATGGTTGAATAATGCAGATGCTTTCGGCTGGTAAAAAAATTGCGATATGATACTAAAACAGCAAAAAGCATTCGAAGATAGTTTTTTAGGCGCAAAAATGCCGTCTCCAACGAATAAACGTATTCTGTTGGCATCAAATTCGCCTCGGCGTCGAGAATTGATCGGAATGATTGTCCCCCAATATCATACGCTTGTTACGCGCAAAATAGATGAATCATATCCTCAGGATATGCCGACAGAAGCTGTAGCCCCATATTTGTCTCGTGTCAAAGCCAATGCATATCGTGATATTATTGATGATGGTGATGTGTTAATAACAGCTGATACGATTGTCATTGTCAATGGTGAAATATTGGGGAAACCACATAGTATTGCAGAGGCGAGCATAATGTTGCGCACTCTCTCCGGTAATACACACAGGGTTATGACAGGTGTTACACTGATGTCCATAAACAAGAGCATAACATTTGCCGAAACAACAGAGGTGACGTTTGGCACATTGTCTTCAAACGAGATCAATGAGTATATTAAACAATATAATCCGCTTGATAAAGCCGGATCATATGGGATACAAGAGTGGATTGGTGCTGTTGGCATCAAATCGATAAATGGCTGTTTCTATAATGTTATGGGGTTACCGCTACATACATTATACCAACACTTAAAGTCTTTTGTTTAGCAATTATATATATACGAAACGCGACCGCTACATAGAACGATCGCGTTTTGCGTATGTTTGGATTGATGAAGAATATTATACGAGAGTTACCAGAAGATCTTTTTCATCTTCGGGATTATCGGTGATATTAACTTTGCCTTCACGTGCAAGCCAACCGAGAGCAGCATATAAATCCTTCTCTTTTAGTTTTGTCGCTTTTTTAAGCTGTTTGATGCCCAAAGTGTTTGCTTCGTTACGAGCACCCCAAACGGTGC
>CAVCBR010000046.1:0-8921 GCA_963600695.1 bacterium | reverse complement strand
AAGAGCACCCCAAACGGTGCCGGCATTGAAGCCGATTGTCTCTGTGTTCATTTTTCAGTGTTGTTAAGAATGTTAGACAAATATTATTACTTAAATGATAGTTATTAATGCCTTATAATGCAACCATTGGCGTATTAACGCGTTGCAAAATTAGTAAAATTTTTATTATTGTGTATCAGTAGGTTGGCTTTAATTTTTATGAATATGTCAGTTTGTTGCTATAAAATGTTGAATAATAATGTTTTGATAAAAATATAAAAACGTTTGCATATTAATTATTTTTTGTAATTTTATGCACTAAAATCAGCAATATGAAAGGTCGTGTAATATTAAGTACCGGAGCTAATTATTTGGTTGAGAACAGCGATGGCATCAGTTTTACTTGTCGTGTAAAAGGCAAGTTCAGATTAAAGGGCATACGCACCACAAACCCGGTGGCGGTCGGTGATTATGTCGACTTTATACCGGCGACAGACAGTGGGGCGACATCATATATTACAGATATTGAGGCTCGAACCAATTACATTATACGTAGGGCCTCCAACCTCTCAAAAGAGTCACACATTATTGCCGCAAACATAGATGTGGCAATGCTTGTTGTGACATTGAAACACCCTGAGACATCACTAGTCTTTATTGATAGATTTTTGGCAACGGCTGAGGCTTACAATGTCACAGCAGTGATTGTTATCAATAAAATAGACCTTCTTACTGATAGTGAAGATATTGAACTACTTCAAGCAGTCACTGACTTGTATGAGAACATTGGGTATGATGTGATACATTTATCGGCGACAAACCATATTGGTATAGACAGATTACAAGGTTATCTGGTAGATAAGACGGCATTACTTTCCGGTAATTCAGGCGTTGGCAAATCAACAATAATCAACGCATTAATTCCTGAAGCGAATGTCAAGACAGCAAATATTTCAGCAGTACATGATTCGGGAACACATACAACGACATTTTCAGAGTTATACCATCTGCCCACAGGAGGCGCTATTATTGATACACCCGGAATACGTGGATTTGGCACCATAGATTTTGATAGATATCAGGTAGCTCATTATTTTCCTGAGATTTTTAAATTTTCACATGATTGTCGCTTTTCAAACTGTACACATACCCATGAGCCGGGTTGTGCAGTTATTGAAGCAATAGGCAATCATTATATATCACAGTCACGATATAATTCATATTTGAGTATTCTTGAAGATGTTGATCCGGAGAAATATCGTAAGCCTGAATGAATTTTTAATGACTACAAAGTAAGATATAAGGGTAGGGTATTAAACTATTGCTTCAGACAGAAGTCTCTATAAAAAAGTTATTAAATTAATGAGATTAATACAGATTATTATGAAATTGACTCGTAATGTACTTACACCAATGGCAATGTTGCTTATTGTGAGCGGTTGCTCGGCAGCGAATAAAGCAGTGTCAAATGCGACGCCCCCTCAAAAAGATATCGAAACTACATCGCCTACACCGGCGTCTGGTTCACGCAACATCACTAAAGCTATTGCCGGCGAATGGATTGTTGTATCGATGGGTTCGAATGCAATTGAAAGTGATGATTATCCGTATATTACATTCGTACCCGATGATAATCGCTTTTACGCATCAAATGGCTGTAATATTATTAATGGTGATTATAATCTGAGAACTGATGGACAAATATCTTTTCATAACACTCTGACGACAATGAAACTTTGTCCTGATGCAAAATACGCAACTGAGTTTAATCAGATTGTTGCAGAAGATAAGTTGTTGATGACAAAGTTCGAAACAATTGGCACGGAATCATATTTGAACTTTATCGCCGGTGGTAAAACAATAATGACACTGCGCCGGGCAAATATGGACTATTTGAATGGTAAATGGCAAGTTGTAGAAATTGATGGTCAAGCCATTGATGATGACGAAGCAAACATATTTATTGATGTAAATGAGCAAAAGGTACATGGGAATACCGGGTGCAACTTTTTTAATGGTTCGGTATCGTTTGATCCAACGCTTGCCAACTCCATAAACTTTACAGGTATGATCGTGACTCGTATGGCTTGTTACAAAGGAGACCAAGAGCGCAATATGCTCGTTGCTCTCGAAGAAACGGTGACTGTTAATCGCAAAAGCAAAGATGTAGTAACTCTCCTTGACCAATCAGGTAAGAAACGCATCAAACTCAAACGAGTTGCGATTGCTACCAATAATGATTGAATGTAAATCGTAGTTTTAGCTATTAATGATGGAACACAAATGTTGATAACTATTTGATGGCGCTAAGTGTGTGATTGTTATTTAAGTACAACACAATAAAGCAGGCTTGCGCAAAAATGTTTTTGTCTATTTGGTGAAAAAACACTAACTTTGCCCAAATTTATACAATTTCACTCCTATAAGCGATGAGAGATGTAACTTATGACGGCATGTTTTTTGAGCCGTATATAACGAGACAAGAAATTGACGCCCGAATTTTAGAATTGGGTGCAACTATTACGCGCGACTTCGCCGGCAAAAAGCCCGTGTTCATCTGTGTGCTGAACGGGGCTTTTCCTTTTGCCAGTGACCTGTTTCGTGCCTATGAGGGTGATGCCGAAATAGATTTTATTCGTCTGCAAAGCTATCAGGGCACATCTACGTCAGGTGTGGTCAAAGAAGTTTTAGGACTTCAACGTTCAATTGAGGGTCGTGATGTGATTATCGTTGAAGATATTGTTGATACCGGTCACACCATTGACAAGCTTGTCAGCGATTTGAAAGCTAAAAAGCCCAACTCCATAAAAGTAGCCACGTTACTTTTTAAACCGGAAGCATTGGTAAAAGATGTTCATCCGGACTATGTCGGTTTTTCGATTCCCAAGAAGTTTATCATCGGCTTTGGGCTTGACTTGGACGGCTTGGCTCGTAATCTCAACGATATTTATATACTCAAAGAGAACAACTAAAATCGCACATGTCTGCTTTATAGCATTGATGTGTGGTATTAAGTTGATATGCGTGACTGACGCCATTGTCTCACGTTTGTGTTTGTGCGATATCGCCAACATTTATACTTATAATTGATATTATGCTGAATCTTGTGATTTTTGGTGCCCCCGGTAGCGGAAAGGGCACGCAAAGCCAACGAATTATTGACAAATATAATCTTCACCATATATCTACCGGTGAAGTGCTTAGAGATCATATAGCGCGTGGCACACACCTTGGTGTCATTGCTGATTCGTATATCTCTAAGGGACAATTGATACCCGACCAATTAATGATTGACGTGTTGTCCCATGAGCTTGATAATAATCCGCAAAAGGCAGCGAACGGTGTGATATTTGATGGCTTTCCGCGCACGATAGCCCAGGCTGTTGCGCTCAAAGATATGCTTGCAAAACGTGGCACTCGCATACATGCCGTTATCGGACTCGAAGTGCCCGAAGATGAACTCGTAGATCGTATGATAAAACGTGGACAAGTAGAGGGTCGTGCAGATGACAATCTCGAAACAATTAAGAAACGCCTTGATGTTTATCACAATCAAACTTGCCCATTACACGAGTATTACATAAACGAAAACCTATACCATGGTATAAATGGTGGTGGTTCTGTTGACGATGTATTTGCCAACATCGTTACCACACTCGATTTGTTGGGTGACAAACAATAATTAAACAATAGCCTCATTGAGTCAATGAGTCGCAATAATTTATCAACAGTCTCTTTTCACGACTGGTTTATTAATAAATCAAAAGTTTCTAATGCCTTCAAAATCTGACTTGATTGAGATATACGAAATGTCGTTTCGCAACAATTTTGATCTTCCGGCGCTAACCGATTATGATTCGGATCAGCCAACATTAACTTACGGAATGATGGCAGAGCAAATAGCTCGCCTACATATGTTGTATCATGAAATTGGAATAAAGCCGGGAGACAAAATTGCTCTTATCGGAAAAAATTCGTCAAACTGGGCAATGGTCTTCATCGCTACAATTACTTATGGTGCAGTTATAGTGCCTGTATTGCATGAGTTTTCGCCTGATGATGTACATTCAATACTCAACCATTCAGATTCAACATTGTTGTTTGTCAGTGAATCTATTTGGCGTAATCTCAAAATTGACGCGATGCCGGCAATTGAAGGCGTTGTCTCACTTGAAGATCTCGGTAAGGTATTAGGCGAACAGCAAAATAATACGACAATCAAACACAATAAAAGTCTGAGCCAAGCAATCACTGACGCTAATAAATGTTTCGATGCATACTATACAAAACAGTCATTTTCGCCATCAGATATTAAATATGGCAGATTTGATGCACAATCTACGGCTGTCATCAATTACACATCAGGCACCAGTGGCTTTTCAAAAGGCGTAATGCTCAGTTTGGATAACCTTGCCGGAAATGTTATTTTTGGCGTTGAATCCAAACTTCATTATCGTGAGTCTCGTTGTCTGTCGTTCTTGCCATTGGCGCATGCCTATGGTTGTGCGTTTGATATGCTCACACCGCTGGCAGTCGGTACACATATAACGTTTTTGGGGCGCACACCATCTCCGCGCACCTTGGTCAAGGCTTTTGCCCAAGTACGTCCGTCATTGGTGCTTTGTGTGCCATTGATTTTGGAAAAAATATATAAGCACATGATTGTGCCGGCATTGAACAAAAAATCAGTGAAAGCAGCCTTGGCAATACCAGGTGTCGATCGATTGATATATCGACAAATACGTCATAAGTTGATAAAGGCTTTTGGTGGACAATTTGAAGAGGTTATTGTCGGCGGTGCGCCTATGAACTCCGAGGTGGAGAAGTTTTTACGTAAAATAGGCTTTCGTTTTACAGTTGGCTATGGGATGACTGAATGTGCACCATTAATCAGCTATACACCATGGCGAGAGTTTGTTTGTGAGTCCTCCGGTCGCATATTGCCAGACATCATGAAGGTCAAAATTATGGTAGATGAGAGTCGTAGCGATGATGGTGCGTGTGGCGAAATTCTTGTTAAAGGACAAAACGTTATGAAAGGATACTACAAGCGCCCCGATCTCACGGCACAGGTATTGGAGCCTGATGGGTGGTTACACACCGGTGATATGGGATATCTTGATGAAGATGGTAAGACCATTCTTATACGTGGCAGGTACAAGACTATGATTCTCGGACCTTCCGGGCAAAATATTTATCCTGAAACAATTGAAGACAGACTTAATGCACACCGATATATCAGCGAATCAATTGTCGTTGAGCGTGACCGTCGTTTGCATGGTTTGGTATATCCTGATGCAGACGCTCTTGCCGAAGAGGGTTATGAGCCTGAGCGACACAAAGAGGCTCTCGATGAGGCTATTCGCTTGATAAACGCTAAACTTGCGCCTTTTGAGCGAATTTCGTCTATTGAAATTGTTGACGAGCCGTTTGCAAAAACTCCCAAAAAGTCAATAAAACGTTATTTATACGCATAGCACACTTTGCGGTTACTTTATATCCTCCACTTTTGAGCATTTGTCAGTACGGCAATGTAAAAAAAGTGGAGGTTTTATATTGTGCATTTCGGGCAATTTGGTTAACTTTGCAAAATCGTTGTCGGCTACACTGGTCTACAAATACTAAAAGTCATTATTTGTGAATTTTAGTCGTGAACATAGCCAAAAGACATTCTATCGTAATTGGCGATATTATATGCAGAATAAAATTATTACTAATTTATAAATCCTAAACTGTTTTATACGATGAAAAGAGTTTATACATTCGGTGACGGAAAAGCAGAGGGTAATGCCTCTATGCGCAATTTACTTGGTGGTAAAGGCGCTAATCTTGCCGAAATGAATCTGTTGGGTATGCCTGTTCCTCCGGGCTTTACAATCACAACAGAAGTTTGTACAGAGTACACACAATGTGGTAAAGACGAAGTTGTCAACCGCATCAAAGACGATGTAGAAAAAGCCATCGCTCATGTTGAAAGCCTTACAGGTAAAAAATTTGACGATTCTAAAAATCCGCTACTTGTTTCAGTACGTTCCGGTGCACGTGCTTCAATGCCCGGTATGATGGACACTGTCCTCAATCTCGGTATGAATGATGCTACCGTTGCATCGCTTGCCGAAAAATCAGGCAATCCTCGCTTTGCTTGGGACAGCTATCGCCGTTTTGTTCAAATGTATGGCGATGTCGTTTTGGGAATGAAACCCAAATCAAAAACCGATATTGATCCCTTTGAAGAGATAATGGACAAGGTTAAAGAAGTCAAGGGCGTTAAGCTTGATACAGAGCTTGATGTTGAAGACCTCAAAAACCTTGTCAAATTGTTTAAAGCTGCGGTTAAAGACTTTACAGGTAAAGACTTCCCCGATTCTGCTTGGGAACAACTTTGGGGTGGCATCTGTGCTGTGTTTGACAGCTGGATGAACGAGCGTGCCATCATCTATCGCCGTATGAACCAAATCCCCGAAGAGTGGGGCACTGCAGTCAACGTACAAGCCATGGTTTATGGCAATATGGGTGACAACTCGGCAACCGGTGTGGCATTCTCACGAGATGCAGCTACCGGCGAAAATATCTTTAACGGAGAATACCTCATCAATGCACAAGGTGAAGACGTGGTTGCCGGCATACGCACACCTCAACAAATTACTGTAGAAGGTTCTCGTCGTTGGGCAGCTCTCCAAGGCATCAGCGAAGAAGACCGTGTGGCAAAATATCCCTCTTTGGAAGAATCTATGCCAACTTGTGCCGCTGAGCTCATAGCTATTGCCAATCGTCTTGAAGACTACTACAAAGATATGCAAGATATGGAGTTCACAATCCAAGATGGTAAACTGTGGATGCTCCAAACTCGTAATGGCAAACGCACAGGTGCAGCTATGGTTAAAATCGCAATGGACCTCCTGCGTGCCGGTGAGATTGATGAGAAAACAGCCCTGTTGCGCATGGAACCCCAAAAACTCGATGAACTTCTTCACCCCGTATTTGACAAGAATGCCCTTAAACGCGCCAAAGTCGTTGCCAAAGGTCTACCGGCATCTCCCGGTGCCGCTGCCGGTCAAATAGTATTCTCGGCAGATGAAGCCGAGGCATGGGCAGAGCGCAAAAAGAAAGTTGTTCTCGTGCGCATCGAAACATCTCCCGAAGACCTCCGTGGTATGGCAGTAGCACAAGGTATTCTCACTATGCGTGGCGGTATGACATCTCACGCAGCCGTTGTCGCTCGTGGTATGGGTAAATGCTGTGTATCGGGTGCCGGCGAAATCAAAGTCGACTACAAAGAAAAAACTGTTGAAATGGGTGGCATCAAATACAACGAAGGTGATTGGATTTCACTCAATGGCTCAACAGGTGAAGTTTATGACGGACAAGTACCAACAACCGAGCCTGAACTCGGCGGTGACTTTGGAGCCATCATGAACCTCGCCTCGAAATACACCAAAACACTCGTTCGCACCAACGCCGATACTCCTCGCGATGCCAAACAAGCTCGCAACTTCGGTGCACAGGGTATTGGCCTTTGCCGCACAGAACACATGTTCTTCGAAGGCGATCGTATCAAAGCCGTGCGCGAAATGATTCTTGCCTCAGACGAGGAAGGACGTCGCATCGCCCTCGCTAAACTGCTGCCCATGCAACGTGGCGACTTCGAAGGCATCTTTGAGGCTATGGACGGTTTTGGCGTCACTATCCGCCTGCTTGATCCTCCATTGCATGAGTTTGTGCCTCATCAGACAGTGACACAAAAAGAACTCGCTGACGAAATGGGCATCACCCTTGAAGAAGTTAAAGCAAAAGTTGATTCACTCGAAGAATTCAACCCCATGCTCGGTCACCGCGGTTGTCGTCTTGGTATCACTTATCCCGAAATCACTGAAATGCAAACACGCGCCATCATTGAGGCTGCACTTGCATGCCGTGCTCGCGGTATTGATGTTCACCCCGAGATTATGATACCTCTCGTTGGCTCACTCAAAGAAATCCAAAACCAAGCAAATGTTATCAACGCCACAGCTGCAAAAGTCTTCGCAGAACAAGGACAAAGCATACCTTACCTTGTTGGTACAATGATAGAAGTTCCTCGCGCAGCACTCACGGCTAATGAAATCGCTACTGTTGCCGATTTCTTCTCATTTGGCACAAATGACCTCACGCAAATGACATTCGGTTTCTCACGTGACGATGCGCCCAAATTCCTCAAATTCTACAAAGAACATGGTGTAATCAAAACAGATCCGTTCGAAGTCCTCGACCAAGACGGTGTCGGACAACTTGTAGAAATGGGCGTTAAGAAAGGCCGCTCGGTTAAACCCGAACTCAAAGTCGGTATCTGTGGTGAACACGGAGGAGAACCCTCATCGGTTAAATTCTGTGCAAAACTTGGCATGAACTATGTCAGCTGCTCACCCTTCCGCGTACCCATCGCTCGCGTAGCCGCCGCACAGGCCGCCATCGAAGAATAATCCCCCAATCCCATATAATTAGGTCGCTGTCTTGTTCGAAGGCAGCGACCTAATTATATGGGATTGTTACAAATTACTTATTTTTCAAAATAGATTTTATAATTTTCTTCGCCAAAAATTCTGATTCTAATTTGCCTGATTTTTTCATCATAACATTCAGTTGGTAATCCAATTTTCGTTGCAAGCTGTTTCATAGCAGTATATTGCGCAACTTCGATATCACCCACACGAGGATTGCATATATCGTACCCTTGCTCCTTTGCACTTTTAAGAAATTGATCATGTGACACATCTAGTAAATGAATTTGTTTCTTAACATAATGGGCGTAAGGTCTATCGTTTTTTACCGCATCGTCAATCAGTTGTTGTAATATTTTGAAGTTGAGAGCATTTTCGTCCATATTTGTAGTTATTGATGATTAAATATTTTCATTCGAAAATATTTTGGTTGTGAAGTGCTGATTTACAACGCTTCGTGTTAAG
>CAVCBR010000045.1:0-18100 GCA_963600695.1 bacterium | reverse complement strand
TTGATGGAAGGAATATCTCCCAAAGTAGCTCGTCGCTACCGCTATGAAAACCTTGTGTCGTCTGATAAAAAAGGGCTTATGGGTCAAAACGGGTGTTTTTAGAGGCAAAAAACATAAAAACTCATTCTATGGGTCAAAACGGGTGCTAAAAGCGCATCAAACACGCTAAAAATCAATAACTTTGTGCATTTGAAAATTTTCAAAGTGCATTATGAATAAAAAAATGCCCATCATGCAATTCCCCCATTGTAAAAAAGGACGGGAAACGTAAGAACGTCCAACGTTACAAGTGTATGGTGTGCGGCCATCGTTTTAGTGGGGGACGCAAAGCGACAGCAGAAGAAATCTGGGAGATGTATCTTCAAGGCAAACAAACAGCATCCCAAATAAGTGCGTTAACCGGGCTAAGTGCCTCTACGATAAAGAGACAATTGGCTACAATCAAGCTTGTATGGGCGCAGCCGGTGGTTTATGGCGAAGGTGTTGTGCATATCGATGCGACATACTTCGGGCGTAATACAGGCGTGTTGTTGGCGTTAGAAAGTGGAAGCGGACGGCTGCTGTATATGAAACATATTGCTCACGAACACATCAGGGACTATGAAGATGCAGTGGCATACATTGAGGGCAACGGATATGTCATTAGAGGCATCGTAGTTGACGGGCTGCCCAAACTGTTTACTACCTTTAGCCGGTATAGGATACAGATGTGCCAGTTCCACCTGGTAGCTCTTATCAGAAGGAAACTGACTAAAAATCCGCAACTTGAAGCGGGAAAGGAACTTTTGGATCTGGCATATCGTCTAAAAAATATGGAAAAAGAAGCATTCACACAAGAGTTTGAAGTATGGAAGGCAAAGTGGGGTACATTCCTTAGGGAAAAAACAACGAATGAACTTACGGGACATGCTGTATATACACACCGGCGACTAAGATCAGCTATGGCAAGTATCTCGACATACCTGCCGTTCTTGTTTACATTTGAGGAGGTCGCGGGTATGCCCAATACCAACAATATGATTGAAGGTACATTTACCGATATGAAAAAGGTTCTTCGCAATCATCCGGGTATGCGTGAAGATAATCGCAAAAGAATGATTAATGGGTTTTTATTGGCATATGCAAAATTGCATAATGCAAGGGGCTGCGCCTATTTTGACACAGCCCCAGTAAACATACGCCTTCAAAAAAAACAATGCTAATGGCAGCCTTAATGCCGCTCACCGAATGCTTTTGAGACTCTCGCTATCTTCCGCCACGCTTACAGCATTATCACGCCGACTTCCTGCGTATGAAGTGGTGAGCGATGATGGCGAGCGCGGTCAGCAGTTCTGAGACGGCGAGTGCCAGCCAAATGCCGGTGATGCCCATAACCCGTGGCATGCTGATGAATGCCGGGACGATAAACACCACGCCGCGCAACAGCGCAAACACGATCGAGGTTGCCACACGCTCCACAGACTGATAATAGCCTATCACCGTGAGATTAAAGATGAAGAACACGAACGACAGCGCAAACAGTGGCAATCCCTCGGCAGCTATAGCAAACGTCTCGGTGTCACTGCCGAGAAACAGCGACACGAGCACCTCGGGAGCCACGGTGAACAGCGTCGTGACCACCAATCCGCATAATGCCGCCACACAGACTGCTATGCGTAATGCCGCGCCCACGCGCTCTTTGGCATCGAGCGCAAAGTTATAGCTGATGATGGGCTGTGCCGATTGAGCTATGGCGTTGCCGATCATAAACACAAAGGGCATATAGTAACAGGCTATGGAAAATGCGCCCACGCCGTTCTCACCGACATAGTGCATGAACACAAAATTGCCGGTGATCATCAACACGCCCATCGTCGTCTCGCCGAGAAACGCCGAGATGCCGATCTTACACTGATAGCCGATGTTGCGCAGCGACAACATCAAACTCTTCTTGCTGAGCTTGATGCGTATCAGGCGCAAGGTGTGAGCTATGAGCCCCAGATAGGTGAGCACCATAATGCCACCGATGCCACAACTGATAAACGTGGCTATGGCTGCCCCTTTAAGTCCCATGCCCAACGGAAATATAAACACATAGTCGAGCACAATATTGAGCAATCCGGGAATAACATTGCACCACATGGCAAACGTCGGCGAGCCGTCGAGGCGCACCACAAACAACCCTATCGCGCACCATATCTGAAACATCACACACGGAAACGCCCACGACATATAGTCAATGACCATAGGCACAAGCTCGGGGCTCGCTCCCAGCAACACCGCCGTCTTGGCGGGCGCCGTCAGCGTGGTGAGCAGAAACACCACCATCACCAATGTGCCGGCAGTTAGTGCCTGAGTGATGTTGAGCCGTGCCGCCTTGACGCGCTCCTTGGCAAGATGTATCGACGACACCACCGAGCAACCCATGCCCAACATCAGCCCCACGCCCGTGAGAGCCATCACCGGCGCTATGCAGATGTTGACGGCGGCGAGTCCGTCGCTGCCCACACCGTGACCGATAAAGATACCGTCTACGGCAGTGACGCCGCAGAGGCTGAGCATACCAAAAAGTGTCGGAATGAAATAAATTTTAAACAAGCGGGGAATGCGCTCGCTCCCCAAATCGATAGCATCACGTTGCATAATACAATCTGTAAATCGAAAGTTAGACAAAAAAGTAGCCGATAAAAAATCGGGCACCCGCTATGACGCGTCAAGATGCGTGCCACCTTCATCTTGTCCGGCAGTGCCTGTGCCTCCGATGATACCGCGTGCGATTTGGCGGTGCAAAGGTACGTCTTTTAATGCTGATACAAACCAATCACAAAACAATTAACATTTTTTTGATGCACCGGGGCTGGGAGAGTCGTGACGCTTTGCCACATCGCGCGCGCAATGATGACACAAACCGGCACGAAAACGACAAATAATTGCGCATTTTTTTGAAATTTGCCCCAAATATTTTGAAAATAAAATTGAAACCTTTAACTTTGGGCATTCAAAAAATGTGGCAAACAACTTGTCACACACATTTAATATATATATCAGCGTACACAAACAAAAATTTAACACAACAATAAACACAGACGCTTATGAAGAAAATTCTACTAAGTGCTGCCGCAATGCTTGCCATTGCCCCCGTCTTTGCTCGCACGCTCAGCCCTGACGAAGCATTGGCACGCGTCAATGCCTCGAGCGACAAAGCTCGCGCCGCAGCCACCGTCACCCCGCGACTCATCGCCACCGGCGAATATCAAGGACTCACCACCTACTACGTCTTCTCAGGCGATAAAAGTGCGATGATCCTCGGCGCCGATGACCTCACAGCCCCCGTGCTCGGATACCTCGACCACGCCGTGACAGAGACCACACCTATGCCCGACCAACTCAAATGGTGGCTTGAACAATACGGTCGCGAGCTCAAATATGCCAACGACCGACGCAACACCGCCGGCGGGCTGTCGCTGACCCAAAACGGCAAACTCACATTCAACAACACAATGCGAAAGAAAACCGCCGCCAAACCCAAAACAGCGACATACGACGCCATTGCCCCCATGATGCAGACAAAATGGGACCAAGGCTCACCCTACAACCTCTCACTCCCCTCGGGCGTAGCCACCGGTTGCGTTGCCACAGCCATGGCTCAGGTCATGAAATACCACAACTACCCCGAAAAAGGCACAGGCACAGTGTCTACAACATACAACGGCTCGACACTCTCACTCAACCTCGACAATACCACGTTTGAGTGGGACAAGATGACAAACACCTACAACTCGGCGTCGACATACGCCGCCAAAAACGCCGTTGCCACACTCATGAAAGCCTGCGGTCTCTCAGTGAAGATGGAATATGGCGAAAGCTCGGGAGCCATGACACAAGACATTCCCGGTGCCCTCACCAACAACTTCAAATACGACCTCGCCATCGACTACCAGATGCGCGACTTCTACGACTACGACACATGGGTAAAAATGCTCTATGACGACCTCAAAGCCAACGGTCCCATACTCTATGGCGGCGTTGGCACCGATGGCGGTCACCAATTCGTATTCGACGGCTACCAAGACGACAAATTCCACGTCAACTGGGGTTGGAGCGGCTCTTATGACGGCTACTTCGCCCTCACCGCGCTTGTCCCCGACGGACAAGGCGTCGGTGGCAACTCTGACGGCTTCAACTACGAACAAGACGCCATCTTCGGCGTTGCCAAACCCAAAACCGGCTCAACACGCCCCGACCCATGGATGTGTGTCTATGGTGGTACTCTCACCGGCAGCATCTCATCGCGCAGCCTCACACTCTTTGTCGACGGTGACGGTGACGGTCAAAGCGGCGGTCAATATGACGGCATGTTCATTAACGGCTCGGCATACAACGGCAACTTCAGCATCGGCATTGCCCTGACAAACACCTCAGACAACACCACGACATATTACTCATACGGGAACTACTCGCTCCCATGCCTCTATGGCATTAGCACAATCCAATGCACTATACCCACATCACTCGCCGACGGCACATATCGCGCATATCCCGTATATCGCCTTAACTCCAATGCCGATTGGCTGCCGATACGCATAAACGTCACCTCGACCCAATACATACCCCTCGAGATAAGCAGCGGCAACATCACCATTGTCGAAGAAGGTCCCGAAGAAAACTTCTCATTCGCCTTCCCCAACGGCAAACCCACATTCCAAGCCGGCAAACCCTATGAACAACTCGTGCGCATCACCAACGAAGGCTCTGAAAAAATGGTTACCAAACTCGCCGGCATCGTTCACACCCTCGACGCCTCACAAGACCTCGGCACATACGACTATATCGACGTCGTGCTCGAAGCAGGCGAAACCAAAGACTTCATCTTCACCGGCACCGTCAGATCAGGCATCACCTCAGGCACATACGCCTTCGGTATTGCCAATGACGAATGGTGGCTCGGTCGCTGGTATGCCGACATCACCGGCGACTACGATATCGGTGAATGGGCGGTTGACGGCGACATTGTTGAAAAAGGCACATTCAAATCGACATTCAAAGTCATCAACAACAGCTCATCGATCATAAGCAAAAAAATCACTGCACTATTCTGTGTAGAGGAGGAAGACAACAAGAATAGCTTAGACGTCGTTGACGTCGCCGGCACAAAATCAGTTGTTGTTCCCAAAAACACGACAAAATCGTTCTCTATGGACTGCTCGGTACCCGAGACAGTGAAAGCCGGTGAATACTACCTGGCATTCTGCTACGAAACCACCGACAGCTACGAGCTGATTGACTACATCTTTGTCACCGTTAAAGAAGACGGCGGTGTCAACGACATCACCGTCGACGAAAACCTCGGCGAGGCACAATACTTTGACCTCCAAGGACGTCCCGTTGACAAAGACAACCTCAACGCAGGCGTCTACGTGCGCCGCACAGGCAACAAAGCCACAAAAGTCATCGTCAAATAACACGCTGACATACAAATAAAGCCCCCCGAAAGCCGGGGCACAACCCACCGTTGCGAGTCGCGAAGTCACACCACTTCACGACTCGCAACCTCTTTTATGCCCTGACAAAGACCCTCCCTCACGCCTCGTAATACATGCCCGGGGTTGCCGCATAACACAAAAAACACTACCTTTGTCAAATATTTTGACACCATAACAAGTAACAAAAATGCTTGACCAAATAGGCAAACTCATAGTCAACGTCGCCGATGCCGTCTGTGGCTACCCCCTGTTCTTCCTGCTCATCGGCGGCGGACTCTTCATGTTCATATACTCCGGTGCCGTATCCCTGCGCCGCCTGCCGGCATCACTCGCCGAACTGCGCCGCAAAAACGAACTCCAAGGCAAAGGACAAATCTCATCAGTCCAAGCCCTGATGTCAGTCATAGCCGCCACCGTCGGGCTCGGCAACATCGCCGGCGTCGCCATAGCCCTCGTCATGGGCGGTCCCGGCGCCATATTCTGGATGTGGGTCAGCGCCATCGTCGGCATGTCGACAAAATACCACGAAGGCGTCCTCGCCGTCATGTACAAAGGACACGACGCCGACGGCAACCCCAAGGGCGGCACAATGTACATCATCGAAAAAGGTCTCGGCTCGCGGTGGAAACCCATGGCAGTCTTCTTCGCCTTTGCCGGCATGTTCGGCACCCTCTGCATCATGAACGCCAACCAACTCACCGAAGGCGTGATGACAACCTTCACCACCCCCGAATGGCTCAACACCAACACCATGCTCGCCGCCATCGGCAACTTTACAGGGCTCGGTGCCGCCGGCGCCTTCAAACTCCTGTTCGGCATCGCCGTTGCCGCCATTGTCGCCCTCGTCGTCCTGCGCGGCGTCAGACGCATAGCTCGCGTAGCCTCAGTCATGGTGCCCTTCATGGTCGGCGTCTACTTCATCATGGTGCTATACATCATCTTCACACACCTCGGCGACGTCCCCGGCGTCTTTCGCAGCATCTTTGTCGAAGCCTTCAACCTCAAAGCCGGATTTGGCGCCCTCGCCGGCATCGCCATCATCGGCGCACGCCGCGCAGCCCTCGTCAACGACGCCGGCATCGGCACCGCCTCGATAATGCACGGCGCCTCACGCAACAACAACCCCGTGCGCGAAGGTCTCATAGCCATGCTCGGTCCCGCCATCGACTCAGGCTTTGTCTGCACCCTGACAGCCGTCGCCCTGCTGCTCTGCGGCGACTTCACCAACGTCGAAGGCGTCAAAGGACTCGAAGTCGCCATGCGCGCCTTTGACTCGGCAATCCCCGGCGGCTCATACATGCTCATGTTCATCGTCGTCTGCTTTGCCCTCTCATCAATGTTCAGCTACTCATACTACGGCACAAGTTGCGCCGAATACCTCTTCGGCACACGCCGCGCCCGCCTATACACATGGGCATTCATCATCTCACTCATCATCTTTGCCGTCGTTCCCCTCGAAGCCGCCGTCGGCATGTGTGACCTCTTCTACGCCTTCATGGCACTACCAACGATGATAACACTCCTCATCCTCTGCCCACGCGTGAAAACCATAACCCGGCGATGGTTCAAAACCCACACCCTCCCCGACGACATGACACCACGACAATAACAACACTCACAAAAACGAATACCACCGAATATGCTATCATTCATAACTTGGGATGTCGACCCGATGATAATCGACTGCGGCGTGCACGTGCGCTGGTATGGCTTGATGTTCGCCATAGGATTTTGGATAGGATACAACATCGTAAACCGTATGTTTAAACACGAAGGCGCCCCCGAACGTTGGGTCGGGCTCCTCTTCCTGTGGGTTGTCGCCGGCACCGTCATCGGTGCGCGCCTCGGTCACGTATTCTTCTACGAATGGGACGTCTACTCACAACACCCCGAGAAAATACTCGCCATCTGGGAAGGTGGGCTCGCAAGCCACGGCGGCGCCATCGGCATCATACTCGCCGTCCTCCTATACTCATGGATAACGACAAAACGCTCCCCGATGTGGACATTCGACCGCCTCGTCATTCCCATAGCCCTCGTCGGCGCCATGATACGCATCGGCAACCTCATGAACTCCGAAATCTACGGACACCCCACAGACCTCCCATGGGGCTTCATCTTCGTTCGCGGTCACGAATACGCCGGGCTCCCATGCCACCCCACACAAATCTACGAGTCACTATGCTACCTTGCACTCTTCGGTCTGCTTATGTACATGTACTGGCGTCGCAACGCCGAGTGTCGCCCCGGACTGATATTCGGCACATTCCTCACCATCCTCTTCTCATGCCGCTTTCTCATCGAGTTCGTCAAAAACGTCCAAGTATCGTTTGAACAAAACATGACTCTCAACATGGGGCAACTGCTCTCACTGCCATTCATCATCGTTGGCATAATCCTTATCATCCGCGCCCTGCATCGCCCCGCCAAAAACATCACATTCCCCGACCGCTTCGCCCCCGCCAAATAAAAACCACAACCGGGTGCCACAATACAAAATCGGCGTTTGACACAGCCACACACCGCTGTCAAACGCCGATTGTTATATCTTGCCACGAAAGAGAAACGCGCTCAGCCCCCGGTATAAAAACACTGAACCTTGCCCACCGGCAACTTTCCCTCGAGCTTTATCGGTATGCGTCGCTCATCGCTCCCTATCCACGCATCCATATCGTCAGACGTCTTCTTGCGATCCTCGCCCGTGAACGTAAAACGTATATGATAAGCATTATACGTCGTCTTGCCCACCTTGACCTTCTCACTGCCGATATACTTGATGGTCAGCAACTCCTTGCGCTTGCCCGAAAAAATATTCACCGTCACCACATGACCCGCCTTCCACGACTGATAAGGCTGGGCACGCATAAAATAAAACGACGACAACATATCAACCGTCGTGCCCCGCGCCTCGAGCGAAATCGTCTGATTGACAGTCTGACGCCCATTCTTATCATACTTAGTGCGCGTGCACGTCGCCGCAACATTACCTATGCCCCGGTGGATATACTTCACATAATCATGCTTATGATCATCACCCTCATGAGCAATCTTCTCATAAAACACCGGTTTGAAACCGTTGATGAGTATCGCCCCGTTAAGCGTGTCACGAACAGTATAAAAACGATCAGCCCACTTCTCTGACGACGCCGTCAACTGCGTGTTATAGCGGTCTCCGTTCACCCTCAGTGATAACGTCGCGTGCCCCGCCTGCTTGTTGACCATGCCCCACTTATACATCACACGATACGTGAGACTCTCATTCTTAAAACTATATGCCGACACTCCGGCGCTTACCGCCACCACAAGCATCAAGCTGATCAAAGCACGCAAAAAACCGCGGCACGACCTATTAATTGTTGTAAATGCCATTTTTATTCAGTGTTGTGTACTACGTGATAAGACAACTCACGAGCCATTTGGTTTAGTCAGAGACCGACAATTCAGCGAACTCCCCCCACGACATCACCCCACGGCAATCTTAATCGTGATCTTCTTGTGATAACCGATGCCGATGTTCGGCGCATGAGTATCTTCCGGAAAAAACACCACAGCCTCACCCGGGCGCACATGTATGATCGAATGCGCATCATCACCATAAAACATAATGTCGGTGTCAGCGTCATACTCCCTGACAACACGCGACGACGCCTTTGTCGGCGCCCAACCTATCGCCTCATCAGCCGACAGCGGCACATGAATATCGATATAACGACGATGAGCCTCCAAACGAGCACGCTCACGCGGACGCATCGCCGGGCGCTCATACTTGGCATACGCCCGCTCGTCGATGTCGACACGCTGTTCAACAAAAGCATCGCCACGATGTGCCGCCAACCACGCGAGTGCCGGGCGAAGTATCGGATATGCCGCGGCTACACCCTCGCCATCACGCAAATCAAAAAGTATCATAACTCTGTATGCTTATATACATAATTATTAAAAGAAAATACAGACTCAATCATCGATGTCCGAAAAATCAAAGGGTAGGGCATCACGCGAACTCTGCTCTATGCGCTTGTTGCGCCAACACTTGCGACACACGGCGACATAACGATCATTGCCGCCGATCTCAACCTGCGCACCCTCGCTGACAAAATTACCCTCACCATCGATGCGCGCATTGATTATCGTCTTGCGACCACAATTACACGTCGACTTAACCTCATCTATCGTGTCGGCAATTTCAAACAACCGACGCGAACCCTCAAACAACCGCGACTGAAAATCCGTGCGCAAACCGAAACAAATCACATTCGACCCGAAATCATCGACAACGCGCGACAACTGATCAACCTGTGCCTCAGTCAAAAACTGAGCCTCATCGATCAAAAACCAATCGACGATCTTACCGCTGCGCTTAAACAACGTGCGTATAAACATATAAAGATCGGTGTCGGGATATATCCACTCACAATGACGCTCGATGCCGATGCGCGAACGTATCACCGACTTACCCTCGCGAGTGTCTATCGCCGGCTTCATACACAGATAATTCATATTGCGCTCCTCAAAATTATACGCCATCGTCAACAACAATGCCGTCTTTGCCGAGCCCATCGTGCCATATTTGAAATACAGTTTACCTTTGCGGTACATAATCTTTTAGCAGTTTTTTTGAAGGATTGTTTTAAGTCTTTTGCGTGCCAAAGATATAAAGAATTGCCCAATCCCAAACCAAAAAACACTGATATTTTTCGACACTTTATCCACACCGCCACGAAAAACTTTGATACAGTTGCAGATATCTCACACAAATTCATTAACTTTGCGATGTGACACGTTTTATGTTGAAATTTGTGAGTTTGTGACCCTGAATCCATACTAAAAACCACAATGATCCATATACTGTTAATGACAAAAACAACATCTAAAACACAAAACTATGGACCGACTCGCCAAAATCTTTATGCTCACGGTGATAACACTGCTGACAAACCTCACCGCCACCGCCTATGACTGCGAAATAGGCGGCATCTACTACAACCTTGACAAAACCGCAAAAACAGCCCAGGTCGTCAACAAATTCGGCTCCGGTGGCGGACCGAGTTTAAGCGGTCCCTATCAAGGCAAAGTAGTAATCCCCGAGACAATAACCACCGACGACGGCGTGACATACACGGTGACATCCATCGGCGAACATACCTTTCGCTCAGCATTTATTTCAGACATCTCAATACCCGAGACCGTGACCGAAATCGGCGAATACTCCTTTGCCGCCTGTACACTCAGCGCGATAAACCTGCCACAATCGCTCACGAAAATCGGTGACCGTGCATTCAATGCCTGCTTCTTTACATCTGTCGGAATACCACCATTCGTAAGCTCGATAGGCAAATGCGCATTTTTCGGGTGCAGCCAATTGGAGTCTGTGACAATGCCGATGTGTCTCGTTGACGTTGGCAAATGCGCGTTTGAGCGCTGCAGCTCCCTGCGCGAGATAGACCTCACAACCGTCAAAACCATCAACGACGGACTGCTCAAAAGCTGCTCCGCGCTTACCAAGGTCATCATGCCAAAATCCCTGCCGTATATCGGCAACGAGGCATTCAAAGGCTGCACCTCCCTGCCACAAATCGATATCCCGGAAAATATAGAAGAATACATCGGCGCTGCCGCCTTCCAAGACTGCTCGTTACTGACATCGATAACACTGCCGACACTGACGCGCGAAATCAAAGAACAAACCTTCATGGGCTGCACATCTCTCACTGACTTCGTATTCCCCCCATACGTAAAAACTATCGGTTACGAAGCATTCAAAGGCTGCGCCTCCCTCACCGCCATCGAACTGAACGACGGCACAGACACCATACACGCCCGCACATTTCAAGACTGCACCGCCCTGCAAAGCATCAAAATACCCTCATCAGTCGTCGCCATCGAAACCGAAGCCTTCAAAGGCTGCTCGACGCTGCCCGCCATCGACCTGCCACGGATAGAGACGATACGCGCCCGCACATTCCAAGGCTGTGCCACACTGCCCTCCATCACCATTCCCACATCGGTCACCGCCATCGAGCCTGAAGCATTCAGCGGCTGCTCCTCCCTGACAACCATCGACTTGCCGACATCTATGACCAAAGTCAACGCCCAAGCCTTCAAAGACTGCACAGGTCTCCAAACCATCACAATTCCAACGACCATTACCACCATCGAACCCGAAGCCTTTGCCGGTTGCTCATCACTGACTGCCATCGACCTGCCGACATCAATAACCACCATCACCCGTCACGCATTCAAAGACTGCACCGGACTCCAAAACTTCACCATCCCTGAATGGGTCACCACCATCGAACCCGAAGCCTTCGCCGGCTGCTCCTCACTCGCAACCGTCGAACTGCCATCAACGATGACCACCATCACCCAACACGCCTTCAAAGACTGCACCGGACTCCAAAACATCATCATACCCACATCCGTCACACTCATCGAACCCGAAGCCTTCGCCGGCTGCACATCTCTAACAACCGTCAACCTGCCCTCGTCGATAACCACCATCAACGGTCAGGCATTCAAAGACTGCACCGGCTTGAAATATATGGACATACCGGCATCGGTGACCGAAATACACATAGAAGCCTTCCGCGGCTGCACTTCGCTCGAAACACTCACCATCCCCGCGTCAACAAATAAAATCTATAACGGCGCATTTCAAGGCTGCACAGCCCTGCGAACCATCAACTTCAACGCCGTAAACTGCGAAGTGCCAATCCCATACGACGCGGACGTTGCCACAATATTCAAAGACTGCAATAATATCGACATTATAACATTCGGCGACCAAGTACAATACATCCCCGATTGGCTCTTTTTCAACGTCGTCGGACCAAAAACAATCAAATTCGGCAAATCAGTCACAACAATAGGCTCGTCAGCGTTCAACAACTGCACCGGCTTGAAATCACTCACAATCCCCGACAATATCACACGCATCTGGCTTTTCGCATTCAGCGGCTGCACAGGATTGGAAACCATCGACTTCGGCACCGCCCGCGTACACATCGCACACTACGCATTCGACCACTGCACATCGCTCAAAACAATAGACCTCGCCAATGTCGCAAGCATCAGTGCCGGCACATTCAGTGGCTGCACAGGTCTCACATCCGTGAAACTCTCACCCGACATCACAAAACTCGAAGAATACGTATTCGCCGACTGCTCCTCCCTGACATCCATAGACATGTACAACGTCAACACCATTGAGTGCTATGCTTTCAGCGACTGCCCCGGACTCAAAACCATATCACTCCTGCGCTCATCAGCGATGTGGATGGCATACGGTGCATTCTATGACACATACAAAGACAAAGTCAGAATCGAAACCCTCATACTCCCATACAACGAAACCGGCATCACACTCGCCTCACTCCCATTCCTCAAAAACATCTATATCGGCGAAGGATCGACAACGCTCACCGACCGCCTCTTCGCCAACAACGACTCAATACGCCACATCTACACCAACGCCCCGATACCCCCGACAATCACAGACAGCGTCTTCACCCCCGACACATACGCCGAGGCAACACTCTACGTCCCATATCAAAACCTCGATGACTACAAAACCACAGCCCCGTGGAACAAATTCACCAACATCACCACACTCCCATACCAAGTATTCCCCGACAAAAAAACAGTCGAAATCAAACCCGGTGACACCGCCGTGCTCTCAGCATTCATCGACCCCATCGACGCCACCGACCAACCCATCGTTTGGTACAGCCTTAACGAACACATCGCCACCATAACCCCCGACGGCATCGTCACCGCCATCGACAACGGCACGACAACACTCATAGCCACCTGTGGCGGCATACACACCGGCGTCCCGATCAACGTCAACGACAACGTCGGCATCGACACACCCATGACAGACAACGACATCTCGGCACAAACCTTCGACGTCTACAACCTCCAAGGCATGCTGATATGCCACGACTGCGACAAAAGCCAACTGTCAAAACTTCCACACGGCATATATATCATTGTCTCTGACTCACAGCGCATTAAAATCAAACTGTGACAACAGCCCGACACCCACGACACCCACGACACGCGCTATGTTAAAAATAAATACTAATTTTGTGGCGATTTTCACGGCACAGACCGCGAAATCAAATTAACAAACTCGCAACACAAACACTGACATAAATACATATATGGAAAGAGAAGTACGCGTGCGCTTCGCACCATCACCCACAGGACCACTCCACATCGGCGGCGTGCGCACAGCCCTATACAACTACCTCTTCGCCCGCCAACACGGCGGCAAAATGATACTCCGCATCGAAGACACCGACTCACACCGATTCGTCCCCGGCGCCGAACAATACATCAACGAAGCCCTCGCCTGGCTCGGCATCGAAATTGACGAAGGCGTCAAACAAGGCGGACCATACGGACCATACAAACAAAGCCAACGTCGCGACATCTATCGCGAACACGTCAAAACACTCCTCGCTGGCGGCCGCGCATACATCGCTTTCGACACCCCCGAAGAACTCGACGCCAAACGCCAACAAATACCCAACTTCCAATACGACGCCTCAACGCGCCTGACGATGCGCAACTCCCTGACACTCCCCGCCGACCAAGTAAAACAACTCATCGCCGACGGCTCACAATACGTCGTCAGATTTAAAATACAACCCGGACGAGACATCACCGTTGACGACCTCCTCCGCGGCAAAGTCACAATCAAAAGCGACATACTCGACGACAAAGTCCTATACAAAAGCGCCGACGACCTCCCAACATACCACCTCGCAAACATCGTCGACGACCACCTCATGAAAATAAGCCACGTCATACGAGGCGAAGAATGGCTTCCATCGGCACCACTACACGTACTCCTCTACGAAGCATTCGGCTGGACAGACACCATGCCGCGATTCGTACACCTCCCGCTACTGCTCAAACCCGACGGCAAAGGCAAACTCTCAAAACGCGACGGCGACCGACTCGGATTTCCCGTATTCCCACTCGAATGGCACGACCCCAAAACCGGCGACATATCCACAGGATACCGCGAAAGCGGATACCTCCCCCAAGCCGTCGTCAACTTCCTCGCACTCCTCGGCTGGAACCCCGGCGACGACACCGAGATAATGACCCTCAAACAACTCATCGACAAATTCTCATTCGAACACTGCTCACGATCAGGCGCCAAATTCGCCTTCGAAAAAGCCAAATGGTTTAACCACACATACCTCCAAGCAACACCCGACGACGACCTCGCCCGCATGTTCATACCCATACTGAAACAACACGGCGTCGACACCGACAAATTCTCACACCAATACATCGCCCGAGCCATCGCCATGGTCAAAAGCCGCATAAACTTCGTCGCCGACCTATGGGAACAAGCAGCATTCTTCTTCCGCCGACCCACAACATACGACCCCAAAGCCATCAAAAAACGCTGGTCACCCGAAATGCCCGCAATCCTCGACCACATCTGCGACATACTCCGCTCATGCACCGACTTCTCATCAGCCGCCGTCGAACCAAAAGTCCTCTCATACATCACCGACAACAACCTCCACATGGGCAACGTCATGAACGCCTTCCGACTCACAGTCGTCGGCGAATGCAAAGGACCACACATGTTTGACATCACCGAACTCATCGGCGTCGACGAGACAGTCACACGCATAAAAGACGGAATCAAAAACATCACCGCCGCCAACGATGAACCCGCTCTATAACGCCGGCATCACACTATACCGCGGCGCAGTCAAAATCGCCGCCCTCCGCAACCACAAAGCAGCAACAATGCTCGCCGGACAGCGAACAGCCATCGACGACATCCTCACAGCGAGAACAACACTCGCCCCCGACGGATTCGACGTGTGGTTCCACGCCGCATCCCTCGGCGAATTCGAACAAGCACGACCCCTCATCGAAAAACTCAAACACGACCGCCCCGACATCACAATCTGCCTCAGCTTCTTCTCACCATCAGGCTACGAAGTCCGCAAAAACTACCCTCTCGTCGACTGCGTCGTCTACCTCCCATTCGACACCCCACGTCGCGCCCGACAATTCGTCGACGCCATAGCCCCCCACATGGCTATATTCGTCAAATACGAATTCTGGGGAAACATACTCGAACAACTATACCGCCGACACGTCCCCACATACCTCATCTCAGCAATATTCAGACCCACACAAATATTCTTCAAACCATACGGACGAATATTCCGAGACATACTCCAAAACTTCACCCACATCTACGTTCAAGACAACGACTCAAAACAACTACTCGCACAAATCGGCGTCACAGACGTCACCGTTGCCGGCGACACCCGCTTCGACCGCGTCACCGCCGTCAAAAACACCGCCGTCGACATCCCCGCCCTTGCACGCTGGACCGCCCACAGCCCACTCACACTCATCGTCGGCAGCTCATGGCAAGAAGACGAAAAACGATACACCCCCTGGATCAACCGACACCCCGACATCAAAGCCATTATCGCCCCACACGAATTTGGCGACCGACGACTCCACGACCTCCGCTCAACATTCCAAGCCAATACCGCCCTCTGGAGCGAAATAAAAAACCTCGCCATAATCCCCGACGACATACACATCATTATAATAGACACCTTCGGACTCCTCTCAAGCCTATACCGATACGCCGACATCGCCATCGTCGGCGGCGGATTCGGCGCCGGCATCCACAACATCAACGAAGCCGCCGTCTACGGCATACCCGTCATCTTCGGCCCCCGACACCAAAAATTCCGCGAAGCAACACAACTCATAAAATGCGGCGCCGCCTTCCAATACACAACAGCCGACGACCTCGACAAAACACTCCAAAAACTCGCCTTCAACCCAATGGGCGCACTCTCCTCAAACAACGACGCCCGAGCCGCCGCCGGCAAAGCCGCCACACAATACATCACCACAAACACCGGCGCCACAAACAAAATCCTCTCCGACATCCTCGGCACAGATTAATACCCCAATATCCCAATACCCCATCCTCCATTCCCATTCCCCATTCCAATAACACCAATAACACCAATAACACCAATAACACCAATAACACCAATAATACCAATAATACCAATAATTCCAATAATTCCAATAATTCCAATAATTCCAATAATTCCAATAACACCCTAACAGCTTAATATATCCTATTTTAGCGACATTGAACACATCATAATCATACCCGCCGATCAATACCCAACTGTTAAATAAAAGTTAAAAATCAAAAACAGCATACGTTGATACGACAAAAAGCCATACCTTTGCACTCGCTTTTCGGGTGATACACCTTGATAAGCACCCCGAGCAGAGGCACGGAGACAAGCAAAAATCGATGTCAAAAAAATAAATCAAAAAAAGTTTGATAAAAATTTGGCAGAGTAAAAAAGTCACCGTAACTTTGCAAACGCTTTCGGGTTGAAAAACTGCGAAAGCCCAAGAGAACAATGAAAGAATTACAATAGAGACGAAGTAGTACAAGAGAACGGAGTCATCGCTGAGTCATAAGCATAAGTTTGTGACACAGGCGAGAGACTCAAGAAACTCTGTCAATTTCAGCCAGCACAATAAAAACGGCGATTCAAAGCCGAGTCAGAACCGGGGTGTTGAGGCGACCACGAGGTCACACGACGACCGGTAAACAAACGGAAGTCTTGGATTCTGATTTAATTTAGAAAAGAAAAAGACAAGATAAAAAACAACAACGAAGAGTTTGATCCTGGCTCAGGATGAACGCTAGCGACAGGCTTAACACATGCAAGTCGAGGGGCAGCGGAGACGAAAGCTTGCTTTTGTCTGCCGGCGACCGGCGCACGGGTGAGTAACACGTATGCAACCTGCCCGATGCAGGGGGATAACCCGGAGAAATTCGGACTAATACCGCGTAACACCTTTTCATCACATGGAGAAGAGGTCAAAGGAAGCGATTCCGGCATTGGATGGGCATGCGGCGCATTAGCTAGTCGGCGGGGTAACGGCCCACCGAGGCGACGATGCGTAGGGGTTCTGAGAGGAAGGTCCCCCACATTGGTACTGAGACACGGACCAAACTCCTACGGGAGGCAGCAGTGAGGAATATTGGTCAATGGGCGGAAGCCTGAACCAGCCAAGTCGCGTGAGGGAAGACGGTCCTATGGATTGTAAACCTCTTTTGTCGAGGAGCAAAAAGGGTATGTATACCCCATTGAGAGTACTCGAAGAAAAAGCATCGGCTAACTCCGTGCCAGCAGCCGCGGTAATACGGAGGATGCGAGCGTTATCCGGATTTATTGGGTTTAAAGGGTGCGTAGGCGGAGCATTAAGTCAGCGGTCAAATCGTCAGGCTCAACCTGATATCGCCGTTGAAACTGGTGTTCTAGAGTGAGCGAGAAGTATGCGGAATGCGAGGTGTAGCGGTGAAATGCATAGATATCACGCAGAACTCCGATTGCGAAGGCAGCATACCGGCGCTCAACTGACGCTGAGGCACGAAAGCGTGGGGATCGAACAGGATTAGATACCCTGGTAGTCCACGCAGTAAACGATGAATACTAATTGTTCGGTTCGAATGAGAGCTGAGTGATACAGCGAAAGCGTTAAGTATTCCACCTGGGGAGTACGCCGGCAACGGTGAAACTCAAAGGAATTGACGGGGGCCC
>CAVCBR010000044.1:0-18531 GCA_963600695.1 bacterium | reverse complement strand
AGCTTGCGCCACAAGGGACATGAGTGCCGCCATCATAAGCAGCAGGCTCATTCGTGAGTGAAGTTGATTTTTCATTTTTGAACATTTTTAGGTTGTTAGTAACAAAGTATTTAATATTCAAATAATTAAATATGCTGCAAGGTGGGTTTTGTCGTTGACAATTATGGGTTTGTTTGTCTGCGGCTATTACTTCGCCCCAAAGTTAGTGTAAAAATCGTTAAAATGCAAGTGTTTAATTTAAAAAGATTAAAGATTGAAAAATGAGACGCCCCGGCAGGCGTAGTGCGCTTGTCGGGGCGTATATTGTTGTTATGTTGGTCAGTATCTGTTATGCAAAGCTATTGCATGTTTGAGATTTAACCATAGGGGGTCAATACTTATTTTGTAAGAGTAATTTTGTAGGGTACATTTGTGATATCGAGAGTGACGTCGTATGTGCCGGCAGCTACCACGATGTTGGCGCCGTCAACGGTGAGGTTGTTGAGTTCGCCTCCGAGGTTGATACCCCAATCGTCGTTAAATTTGATCTTCCAGCCTTGACCTTCGCTAACGGTGAGTTTGCCTTTCCATACGAGACCATCGGTGGTGGTGAGCTCTTGAGGTGTTCCCCAGTTGTTGAAGTCGCCGGTAAGACCGCAAGATGTCACTTCGGTGAGTTTGTATGTGAGTGCTTTTGTATCAACATTGATGAAGTACAGAGCTTTTTTGGTAACGTGGAGGTTATCAGCACCGTTGTTGGTAGAGAGAAGACCTTCTTCCTCGCCGGCGCCATAGTTTGTACCGTTCCAGTTTGCTTGGTCTGTAAATTTGAAGTAGCCCGAGAGTGTAGCAAAGCCTTTGAAGGTTGTGCCGCCGACAGATGATGTAATCAAGGGGGCGGTGGCATGGCTCCAAGAAGGATCACCTACGACATAGAGCAGGTCAAAGACGGGTTCAAATGCATACGAGCGATTTTCCATGTCTATTGTAAGACGGAAGATACCCGCTGTTTTGATGCAACCGGCTTGTGAGTCTTGTGTCTCGGTGCGACCGATGAGGTTGCCATCAAGTGAGGCATCGCCATTGACAGCGGGACCGAACGAAGCGTCTTTTGCGTTAACCCAGTCACCGGCATCGATAGTAGATTGGGGAACGACTTTCCACCACCAACCGCTTTCGGCATCGGCAGCAGAGATAGATACAACGATGCTGAATTTGGGGTCATCATATCCGCTGACGCCTGAGTTGGTCATCGGCAGGGCAGTAGCCACGCTCCAACCATTGATAGTACCGAGGAGACCGTAGCCGTTTTCGATCACGAGACCGAGGTCGATGGGCGTGATGTTGGTCGTGCCTTGGCAAACATAGTAGTCAGGTTCGCCTATGCGCACTTCCGATTTGTCTTTAACGCCATAGGCGGCAATGCGGAAGAACACATCTTTGGGTTTTGCCGATTTGCCGACAGCGGCAACATAGGCGTCTTCGAGCACCTG
This sequence comes from bacterium, assembly GCA_963600695.1. Lineage (GTDB taxonomy): Bacteria > Bacteroidota > Bacteroidia > Bacteroidales > Muribaculaceae > CAG-873. The sequence goes on along the minus strand of CAVCBR010000044.1, from coordinate 17,059 downwards.
AGGAGTGACAACGAGTTTGCCGTCTTCGGTAGCCGTGAGGTCAAAGTCGGCGGTATGTGTATATTCTGCTTCACGAGCGAGAGTGCCGACAAATTTGAGAGTATAGTCGGCGGGGACGTTTTTGCAAACGTTGAGTTTTGCAATTTCGATGGGAGCTTCGGCGGCAGTAGCTTCGATAAGATTTACCGATGATGCCACAGTAGCTTCGACTTGAAGGTCTTCGTCAGCCATCAAGGGTTGTTGAGGATTGACGGTTGGCACTGCATTGGTGGTTTCGTCTTGACAAGAAGTTGCGACGAGAGCCATGGCTGCAAGTAATATTATGCTTAATTTTTTCATGTCTGAATGAGTTTAAGTGTGATTATTCGACAGCCTTGATGGTCAGTTTCATTGTGTTCATGTCGACGGTGATGTCCATTTTGCCACCAGCCCAGTCGGGGAAGTTGAACGAGCCTTTACCTTTGACGATTGTTGTGATAAACTCGCCGTCGGTGAAAGCAAAGTCAATGGGATTGTCATCGGCTTGTGAACCGTAAGAGTCGGTGTCCCAACCGGTGAGGGCTGTGTAGAAGCGGAACATTGCCGAGCCGGCGGGTATATCGAATACGCCGTGGTAGATTTTGGTGCCGATGCCGTTGTCGGGCTCATAGAGTGCCCATTCGGCATAGTGAGCGGCTTGTGATTCATCGGGACCTTTCCAGCCTTCGGGAGCACCCACGAGGTAAATCTTACCGGGAGATTGTATTGCGCAGTAGCATTTAACCTTGTTGAGGCAGATGACATTTGAGATGATGTCAGAGCCGGCAACTTGGGGTATAGAGCCTACGACACGCATGTAAACTTTATCGGCGGGAGCGTCGACATATTGTTCTTCTTTTGTATAGCCGTTGAGGGTACAGATGGCGATAGCCATTTTTTCCATAGAGATGGTGGCATTGCAACCTGTAAACACGTCATCGATAGTGAAGAACGGCTCGGCGCCTTCGACAGCGGGAGTGGTGAAGTCAGAGTTGAGGGCTACCTGCACTTGATAGTTTGCGGCAGCGGCAAAGCCCCAGTCGGGTTGTGACCAGTCGAGGTCAATCGTTCCCTCGGGGGTGAGCTGATAGTATTGGTTTGCAAAAGCCGGGGTGTTAAGCTCGAACGTCGAGGCATCCTGATAACGGGGCTCGGTGTTCTGCTTACAGCTTGTTGCAAGCACAGCTACCATAGCTAAGAAAAGGACTGATATTTTTTTCATTGTCGTTTTCGTTTATAGATGTTATGTGTTGTGATTTTTGTTGAGTCTTGGCGTGAGATTGTGTCAGCGATTGTGACACAATCTCACAGACTCTTGTTTGTTATCAGTAGCCGAGGTTTTGTTCGTAACCTTGGAATGAGATGACTTTCGTAGGTATCGGGTAGAGGTTGCGATTAACAGGAGTTGCTGTGCCTTGTTGCACGCCGCCTTTCCAGTTCCAGATATAAGCAGAACCGGCAAATTTGTTGTGGCGCACGAGGTCGGTTCGGCGGATGTTTTCGCCATAAAGCTCGCGTGAACGTTCATCGAGGATATTGTCGGCGGTCAGCATAGACATTGTCCAAAGCTCGGCGCCGGCACGTCCGCGGAGATAGTTGACATATTTAAGAGCAGTCTGTTGGTCACCAACGTTGCCTACGATGTTAGACTCAACGGCGTTGAGGTAAATCTCGGCAAGACGAATGACTGTCCAGTCAGCATCGGCGAATGACTCTGACGATGAGGGTTGTTCTTCCATAAGGTTACCAAATTCGTCATAGTTGAAGTTGGTGTATTTGATGGGGGCATAACCTTTGCCATAGCCACCGTTGCCCATGATTGTCGAGTTGTCGATTTCAAATCCGTCTTTCTTGGTTTTCCAGAGTTCGGCACGCATATCTGTGGCGTTGCCGTCGGCGTCAAAGCCCATACGCTCTGAAAGTTGTTGACGAGCGACCATACATGTCCATTGGGCATTGAGGTTACAGTCGTTAACAGCCGAGATGCCGTCCATTGAACCACAAACTGTGGCGATGTAGAATGTCGAGCCACCATAGCTTTGGAGCTGAGCGTGGTCTTGGGGAGTTGTCCAGATGTTTTCGTTCACGCGTGAGCCTTGTGCGGCATACTCGTGGTTGTTAGCGCCGAAGAGAGCTTTGTAGCTTTCGGCGAGACCCGAACCGTCAAAGCCGGCACCTTGGTGGTGGGCAATGATCTTTTGTGAGATGTTCCAGCACTTGTCATATGCGGGAGTACCGGTGAAGACGCCGGCATTGAGGTAGAAGCGCGACAAGAGGGCGTCGGCACATTCTTTACCCACGTAGCCGTATGCCGGAGTGGCATATGAATCACCATATTCAGCAGAAACGGTTTCGAGGGTACTAACAACGCGGTTGTAGACTTCGGCGCGAGGCATTTGCTCTGGAGCGGCACCTGAAGGCGAAGTTTCGTCAACATAGCCGGTGTTACCGAAGCAGTCGATGGCGTAGAAGTATGCCAACGAGCGCACGATTTTGAGCTGGCGTATGTATTCATCGGCAACGCTCAAGTCTTCTGCGGGCAGAAGACCGCGGTTTGCCTCGATGGTACGTATTGCTTCGTTACAGAGGGCTATCTCGGTATAGATACGAGAGTATGATGTGTACATCACCTCGTTGTCGGCGGCGAATGCCATAGTCACGAGTTCATAAAGACCGGCATCGCGGAATTGCAGCCACGAGTATTCGTCGGTAGGAATTTCTTCGAGGAAGAACACGGTGCGGGGGAATGCTGTGGCACCGGCATCACCGGCGAGACCGAGAATGGTGCTGCCGGGACCCCAAGGAGATGCTGTGGCAAGACCTTGGTACACTTCGCCGAGGAGGCGATCCATAGTACCACGGGGATCTTTTTTGAACAACTCTTCGGGAGTTTCTTTATTCGGATCTTTTTCGGGAACGTCGAGGTCGTTGACACATGAAGTCAGCCCCATCGATGCCACGAGCGAAAGTCCGATGAAATATTTTGTTAATGATTTCATATTGTTTTCGTTATGAAAAATTTGGTTGTTAAGCGGAGGCGTCTGTATTATCGATTGTCATAATTAGCACATCGCCGTGCCGCTCGTTTTAATTATGATTTGTTGTTTAACCGAATTTTAGAAGTTGGCAACGATGCCGAACGTGGCTGTGAGTGGACGCGGATATGCGTTGTTGTCAACACCTGAGAACACTTCGGGGTCGAGACCTGAGTATTTTGAGATGGTGAAGACGTTTTGTACGGCACCAAAGAGGCGCAGACGCAGCTTGTTGTTCAGCAAGTTGGGGAATGTGTAACCCAGGGTGATGTTGTCGCAACGAACGAAGCCGGCGTTCTCAAGGAAGTAGTCTGAGCGTACGAGGTTCGTTGTGGCGGCACCGTCATTGAAGTAGAAGTCGCTCTTGAGCAGGTTGTTGAGCTGTGAGCCTTGACCTTCGATGTCATAGATGTTGATGCGACCGGGACGCATAGCGTTAAACACGTAGTTGCCGATAGAGGCGCGGAGTGTAAAGCCGAGATCCCAGTTTTTGTATGAGAAGGTATTTGACCAGTTGAGAGTGACTTTGGGGTCTTTTGAGTGTTTGATCACGAGGTCATCGGCATCAATCTCACCATCGTTGTTTTGGTCAACGTAGCAGTCGGGAATGGGGTTGCCGTTTTTATCATAAACTTGTTCAAGCACGAGGAATGAGTATGCGGGATAGCCCACTTTGTGCACTTGAATTGCTCCGGCGTTTTCAGATGCGGGGTTGCCGGCGGCGTCAAGTTTGAATGATTGGTCTTCTTCAGCCGAACCGGTGAGGGCAGTGATCTTGTTTGAGTTCCAAGCCACATTGAGACCGGTAGACCAAGTGAAGTCTTTTGTCACGATGGGTTTGGCACCGAGGTTGAGTTCGACACCGATGTTGCGCAGTGTACCGATGTTGCGGTTCATGGCGTTGGTTGTCGTCAAACCGGCAGGCACGGGAACATAGGCGAGGAGGTCTTTGGTGTTACGCAGATACCAATCGATGCTGGCGGTGAAGCGGTTGTTGAGCCAAGCCATATCCAAACCGGCATTCCAAGTGGTTGTTGTCTCCCATTTGAGTGAGCCGTTGAATGAGTTGGGATAGAGGGGGCTGATCCATGCGCCACCGACGGGTGAGGGATAGTAAACCGAGGGTTGTGAAATTTCGTAGGTGGGAGTGTACATGTTCATACCACCAACGTTCTGTTGACCGGTTTGACCCCATTCGAGGCGAAGTTTGAATTCGTTCATCTTTTGAGCATATTTCTCAAAGAACGGCATATTGTTAAGTTTCCATCCGAGAGCAACGGCGGGGAAGATACCCCAACGGTTGTCTTTCGAGAAACGAGATGTACCATCATCACGAATTGTGAAAGTGAGGAGGTAGGTGTCTTTGAATGAGTAGTTCAAACGTCCGTAGAACGAGATGAGGTTGAGTTGACCGGCACCGTAGTTGATTTTGTTGCGTTGCTCGTCTGTCGAACCCCAAGCATAACCGATGTGAGCGGCTGTCGAGGGATCTTCGTCGATGTACCATGAGTTGGTTGCTGCATCATAGACGTTGGTATAACCGATAGAGTTGATACGTGTCTTGTTGCGGTTGTGGTAGTCCATACGTTGCCAATCGTAACCGGCGGTAACATCGAGGTCGGATTGAATGGCTTTGAAGCTCTTCTTATAGTTGGCATAGAATGTCAACATGGTGTTGCGCGAGAGTTGATAGTTGTAGTAGTCTTGTCCGGCACCATCTTTATAGTTGGCTTTCCACGCTTGCGGAGTGTTGGGTTTCGTTGTGTTGAACGACTCGCCTTTAACCACGTCATAACCGAGGTTGAGGGTGAAGCGAAGTTCGGGGAGGAAGTGGAGGGCATAGTCAATCATGAGGTTGCCGGTAGATGTCCAAACTTTCTCTTGATTTGACACACCATAAAGCAATGCCACGGGGTTGGTTGTACCGTTGGTTTCAAGCAAACCGTCTTGGTTGAGCAACGAGGTGTAACCGCTGAGATATGTCAGGTTGCCACCGCGAAGTGTTGCTGAATAGGGGTTGTTGATGGTGTTGTAACGCGAATATACCGGAAGTGTGGGGTTGAAGCTGAGAGCTGCGCCCACGGCACCGGTATCGGCGTTGTCAGACACGATGTATGAACCCTTGGCGTTGGCTTGGATTTGGAGAAGTCCGTTGAAGAACTTGGGAGTGAGGTTGAAGCCAACGGTTGTGCGTTGCATATCTGATGTTTTGATGATACCTTCGTTGTTGGTATAAGATGCGCTCACGCGATAGGGCAGCCATTTAACGGTGCCGCCAACCGAGAGGTTGTAGTCGTGTGAGAATGATGTGCGCAGCACTTCTTTTTGCCAGTTGGTGTCGGCATTGCCAAGGAGCTTTTGAGCTCCTTCTGAAGCATATTGGTTAACGAAAGAGCGATATTCGGCAGCGTTGAGCACGTCATAAGTTTTACGAGCCGTGTTCATGTGGAAGTTTGCCGAGAAGTTAACCTGCGGACGTCCTGATTGACCTTTTTTGGTTGTGATGATGATCACACCGTTAGATGCACGCGAACCATAGATAGCGGTTGCCGATGCAGATTTGAGAATGGTGAGGCTCTCGATGTTGTCGGGGGCAATCATTGTCATAGGGTTTGCAGGACCGTAGTCGCCGTTCATAGGCACACCGTCAATGACGATAAGGGGGTCGTTAGAGGCGTTGAGTGAGGCACCGCCACGGATACGGATGCTGGCTTTGCTGTTGGGGTTACCACCATCGGTAGTAACGACAACACCGGGGCTTGCACCAACGAGGAGGTCGTTGGCAGAGGTGGCAAGACCGGCTTCGATCTCGTCAGGTTTGATGACGGCTACCGAACCGGTGGCGTCTTCCTTCTTGACTTGACCATAACCCACGACTACAAATTCGTCGAGGACCTTGGTGTCACCTTCGAGTTTAATTGTGATATTGGTGCGACCGGCGAGAGCCACGGCTTTCGTCTTGCTGCCAACATACGAAACGATGAGAGTAGCATTGGGGTCTGCCGAGATGCGGAATTTACCGTCAATATCGGTTGCGACACCCAAATTAGCGGGTTGCCCTTGCACTGTGACGCCGGCACCGACGGCAGGCTCATTGTCCTGGTCGTAAACCGTACCGGTGATTGTCACCTTTTGTGCCAAAGCCGGGAAAGCCATAAACAATGCCATCGCAATGGCAAGCCACGCTTTCCGATTCATTTGAAAACAAATGTTCTTCATGCAACAGTTTTTTTAGTTTGACTTAATTTTATGTTTATTTTTTGTTTTGTTCGCTTTTTTGTTTTTGTTCGCTCTACTCTTGTGATTTAAGGGAAACTTAACGTCTCCATGGCAGATTGTTTTTCGCGGCTTTTGACGGCTTGAAAAAATCAGTCTGTGACCCCGGCGCCAACAATACGAAACAAGCATCCGAACACACCGCGAGCTTTTGTATGTCGCGAGTATTCGTTGTCAGAATACCAACGCAGAGGTTTTGTTATAACCTCCTTTGTTTGTGCAAGTTTCACGTTTATTGACGACAAGTGGTCAGTTATACAAGTAAGTTATGCTCTAATATTTAAAGATGTGTGCCCATAACAAGGTATGCCCTTTCGTGGACGTAGTCTTTAGAATTGTCTGCAAAGAAAACATAAAATTTTCAATTAGTTGTTATTTTCATACCCATATTCTCAAAAATAGCCATCATTTTAACACTACACACCAAAATATTAACCATTTTTAAACAAACGCTCATCGTATATCTTTGATGCAACACGCCCGACGACCCCATGTCACATTGTCACAAACCGCCTTGCTTATACATTTCACACACACATTGCTGCGAGCGCGCAAAAAATATTTTGCATAAAAATATCGGTATTAAAAAAAATGATTAACTTTGCAGTCCGAAAGGCGACAGATGTCGCTTTCGCCGACCTCGGGGTGTAGCACAGTTGGCAGCGCGCCACGTTCGGGACGTGGAGGTCGGAAGTTCGAGTCTTCTCACCCCGACAACAAGTTCAAAACGCCTGTAACCATCGGTTACGGGCGTTTTTCATATGTCAACGTACAAGCTATATCTCACAACACAGACGTGGCATGGATATGAGCCACTATCAACATGCAACAATTAAGAAATATACATTTCACCATTTACACGACAAACCACGCCTGCAAGCAAATATATATATAATTAACAATCATATATTTAACACAAGAGCAAGCAAACACATACGTTCTTTAACGGGTGGGTGTCGCATGGATTGGCGATATGAAAAATCAATGTTTTTACAATAAAAAATCAATATTCATAGTGGAAATTTCGTCATAAGGCGTTAACTTTGCAGGGTCGTAGCGGCATACCCTGCCCGGGGACAGCCGTCGGCGCCATAAAAACTAACCTCCCCCTCTCCACCACCGACGGCAGAATAATAACTCTGCCATTACCTCTTGTATGGAATATACTTTTATTGATTTCTTGGGACTACTCGGCTCGGTCGGGCTGTTCCTCTACGGAATGAAGGTTATGAGCGAAGGTCTGCAAAAAGCTGCCGGCGATCGCTTGCGCAACATTCTCTCGGCTATGACCCGCAACCGCCTTGCCGGCTTGGTTACGGGCTTTTTTATTACTGCGCTGATACAAAGTTCATCGGCATCAATCGTGTTGGTGGTGTCTTTTGTCAACGCCGGATTGATGTCATTGGGACAATCAATGGCGGTGATTTTTGGCGCCAACCTCGGCACAACATTCACAACATGGATAATATCGCTGTTGGGCTTTAAAGTCGACATTTCGGCGATGGCAATACCGCTGATGGCGTTTGCCGTGCCCCTGTTGTTCACAAAAAGCTCTCGCAACAAATCTATCGGTGAGTTTATGATCGGTTTTGCATTGCTGTTTATGGGTCTCGCGCTCATCAACAAATATGTGCCCGACTTGCAAAACAATCCCGATATGTTTGCATTCCTCAGACAATATACGTCAATGGGCTTTGGCTCGGTATTGATATTCTGGTTTGTAGGCTTGGCGGTGACATGTGTCATTCAAAGCTCGGCAGCAACGTTTGCCATCTGTCTTGTAATGTTCGCCAAGGGTTGGATAAACTTTGACCTTGCCTCAGCCATAGTCTTGGGCTCGGCGGTGGGCACGACAATCACGCCGCTGTTGGCATCGCTCAGCGGTAATGTCGCCGCCAAACGTGCCGCCATCGGACACTTGATGTTTAACATTTTCGGCTCTATGTGGTGTCTGGCGTTCTTCTATCCCTTCATCTCAATGATAACTCATATATGCCACGCTATGGGGCAAGGCGACCCCAATGCCCTCTATAACTTTGTCGAAAATCTCGAACAAAACGACCCCACGGTCTACAACAATCTGTTTGCCAACTCATTGCCGGCAGATCACCCGGCTCATGAACGTCTGTCGCAAGCCTCGGCACAGGTTGTCGCCATGCAAGCCTCGGCGTCGATATGTCTGTCGGTGTTCTACACCATATACAAGTTCATCAACTTGACAGTAATGATTTGGTTCACCAAGTTTTATGTGCGGCTTGTCGAATGGATGGTACCACAACGCCGTGCCGCCGAGGACGATTTTGGCATCAAATTTATCTCCGGCGGTCTGCTCTCGTCATCAGAGCTTAACATTGCACAAGCCGAAAAAGAAATCACCGTCTATGCCGAGCGCGTCGGTCGTATGATAGGTATGGCACACACGCTTATCCACACCAAAAACGACACCGAAGAATTTAACAAATTATGGTCGCGCATAGGCAAATACGAGGAAATCTCAGACAATATGGAGCTTGAAATTGCCAACTACCTTAACCGTTGTGCCGAGGGGCGTCTGTCAAGCGAAGGCAAGCTCAAAATTGCCGGCATGCTCAACATTATCTCCGAGATTGAATCTATCGCCGACTGCTGTTATGGTATTGGCAAAATCATGATACGCAAACGCGACAGCGGAGCCCATTTCACCGAAGACATCTATCACAACATCGACGCCATGTACAAATACATCAACGAGGCGATGTCTTTGATGATCAGTTTGCTCAAAACCATTGACAACCCCGACGACCGCGTCATTGCCGGCTCATACAACAAGGAGCGCGAGATCAATAATATGCGCAATCAATTGCGCTCAGCCAACGTTGAGAATATCAACAACCACCATTATCAGTATCAAGCCGGCATATACTATATGGACGTTGTCAGTGACGTAGAGCGCACCGGCGACTACATCATCAACGTCGTCGACACGATAAAAGAAACATTCCGCGCGCGCAAACCGCGCATTTGACCCCACAGCCACCCCGAGCAGGTTTGTCAAACGACAGACACTGCTCGGAGTGGCAAACAATTATACAGCACACGATTTTCCACTTCCTATGAAAAGTCAATACCTTATAATCGCAACAATTTTCACAAGTGCCATGTTTATCGCTTGTAGTGGCGTCAGCGACAAGACTTCTCAAGTCACCGATTCCGTCGTTGTCGTTCCGACGTCGGAAGCGATGCCCGACACATTCTCAGTTGATACCGCGACAACAGTAGAGCGTCCCGTGCCGCCGATAAAAAACTCTCGCGAAGCCTTTGATTATATGAACACATCGCCGGATTCGGGTCTTTATGCCGCCGGCGTTATGCACAAAATCGCAAAGCACAATCCGGCTTATGCCTTAAAACTCTTCAAATCAACATTTGATAAATTTATCATCGTAGACAAAGGCTCGATGCACGTATATCTTTGTGACCGCTATGGTCGCGAGCAAAAACGCTATCGTATGGCTTGCGGTCGCAACTACGGACACAAAAACGAAAAAGGCGACTCTCGCACTCCCGAAGGCTTTTTTACCGTCGAAAACATATATGACTCAACCGATTGGCTTTTCACAGATGATAATGGCAAAACATCAAAAGTAAAAGGGCAATTCGGACCACGCTTCATACGTCTGCGCACGCCTGTCACCACTCAAATCGGCATTCACGGCACCTGCGCACCATGGTCACTCGGTGCGCGTTGCAGTCACGGCTGCATACGCCTTTCAAACGAGTCGATACTCGAGCTCGTTGACCTTGTAGAACCGGGTATGCCCGTCATCGTAAACCCCTCGCGTCGTGATGATGGCGTCAACGAACAGGAAGGACGCCTCGACATCGTTCGCATACCACTGTACTTTGACCCCACACGCGTTGTTCCCCTCGCCGTCACCGACACCACGGCAACAACCAACGACACCATTGCACCGCCCGGCGACATAGTGCCACAAGACTCTCTCAGTGCCATCGCCAATGATACAATAAACGCCACACACTAAACGAAATACAGTTCTAATACGACACTCTACGACAGCGCACGGAAAGGTTTTTCGCGCGAGGTGTCATTTTTGGTTTTTTACTCTCGCAAAAAGGCACTATCTTTGTGGTTTGGAAACATCACCGGCAACAGCTATATCTGTCGCCACACTCTTGGCAAGCGTGGCGAGGTTGTTTGTGATAACAAAACATCAATCGCTCATCAAACAATGGGAACAAAAACAGTGAATACGAAGTACATTTTTGTCACCGGTGGCGTGGTATCGTCATTAGGCAAAGGCATTATCTCATCATCACTCGCCTGCCTGCTTAAAGCACGCGGATTTCGTGTCACCATACAAAAATTTGACCCATACATAAATATTGACCCCGGCACGCTCAACCCTTATGAGCATGGTGAATGTTATGTCACCGCCGACGGACACGAAGCCGACCTCGACCTCGGTCACTATGAGCGATTTACCGACATACACACCTCACGGGCAAACAACGTCACAACCGGGCGCATCTATCAGAGCGTCATCAATAAAGAACGACAAGGCGACTATCTTGGCAAGACCGTGCAAATCGTGCCACATATCACCGATGAGATCAAACGCTGTGTCAAAGCCCTCGGGCTCACCGGCGATTATGACTTTGTCATCACCGAGATTGGCGGTGTCGTCGGCGACATCGAATCCCTGCCTTTTCTCGAAGCCGTCAGACAACTGCGTTGGGAACTCGGGCGCGACTCGGTGTGCATACACCTCACATACGTGCCGTTTATCGCCGCCGCCAAAGAGCTTAAAACAAAGCCCACACAACACTCGGTTAAATCGTTGCAAGAACTCGGCATACAGCCGGACATTCTCGTGCTGCGAGCCGAGCACCACATATCACAAGAGATGCGCAAAAAAATCGCCCTCTTTTGTAATGTTTCTGCCGATGCCGTGATACAATCCATCGATCTGCCGTCGATATATCGCGTGCCTGTGGCTATGCACGAGCAGGGTCTCGACCGCATAGTTCTCACAAAAACAGATATGCCCTGTGACGGCGAACCACATATGGCGCCATGGCATCACTTTCTCGAACGTATGGAGAACGCCACTCGCGTCGTCACCATCGGACTTGTCGGCAAATATGTCGAACTTCAAGATGCCTATAAATCAATCGATGAATCACTGTTTCAGGCAGCGACATACAACGACAGTCGTTTAAAACTCATCACCATACACTCAGAGAAAATCACCAACGACAACGTTGCCACACTCCTTGCCAATCTCGATGGTGTCATCGTCGCTCCCGGTTTCGGGCCTCGCGGCATCGAGGGAAAACTCACCGCCCTGCGATATTGCCGTGAGAACGACATACCCACATTTGGCATCTGCCTCGGTATGCAATGTATGGTCATCGAATTTGCTCGCAACGTCCTCGGTCTCTCCACGGCAAACTCCACAGAAATGGATCCGACAACCGCCGACAACGTCATAGATCTTATGGAAGAGCAAAAATCGGTAACAGCAAAAGGTGGCACCATGCGTCTCGGAGCATACGATTGCGACTTGCAACCCGGCTCACGCGTGGCACAAGCATACGGCACGCTCCATGTCAGCGAGCGACACCGTCATCGCTTTGAATTTAACGATGCCTATCGCGGGCGCTTTGAAGATGCCGGCATGAAATGCGTGGGATTAAACCCACACACCCAACTGGTCGAGGTCGTCGAAATTCCCGACAAACGTTGGTATATCGGCACGCAATATCACCCCGAATACTCCTCAACGGTACTACACCCGAATCCGATATTCCTCTCCTTCTTCCGCGCAGCCATAGACTATCAAAATGAGTGCCACCGCGACAACAACTGACACGATCATATCTAACAAATTCAGAATATTAACACCAACAAATAACAGCCCTAACAACAAATGGACAAAAACACCCTTACAGGCCTACTACTGATGGGCGTCGTGCTCTTTGGCTTTATGTACTGCGGACGCCAAGATGCCGACAAACAACAAACACCCACCGAGCAGACTGCCACCGATAAATCTGCCGACAAAGCCCAATCCGCCGAAAACACAGACGACCCGGCGACGGCACTCACCAAACAACTCACCACTCTTGTCAACGCCAACGGCACGGTTATTACAGGCGACACGACTCATCGCGCTCACAGCCTCACCGATGACAAGATGTCATTGGTTACCGACACCGCCGGCAATCTCTCGGGTACGATTATCGCAGGCGGTGTGACATACGACATCGCACAACTTGTGTCACCCACATCGACACTTGATGCCAAAGAACGCGAGGCAGCCATCACCGCCATCACAAAATCGCTCGCCGACACCAAAGAGTTTGGCGTGTTTGCAGCCTTCACCGGTGGCACACCCAAAACGCTTACTCTCGCCAACAACAAAATGCGCGTGTCGTTTGACTCTCGCGGAGGTCGCATATCACAAGTCGAACTTCTCGACTACAAGACCGAGACCGGCGAGACTCCGGTAAACGTCAAACTTTTCACTGCTGCCAATGCCGCATACGACTTTGTTTTTGAGACTGCCGATCGTCGCATTAATACCGGCAACCTCAACTTCAATCTCGACTCCATAGACAAAAACACCGTGAGAATGTCTTTGCCCTTGGCTGACGGCAAATTCTTCGCCATCAAATACCGCATCGACCCCGATGACTACATTGTCAAGATGGACATCGAACAAAACGGTCTCGAAGACATCATTCCCGCCACTCGCTCCACGATGAAGATGAATTGGCATGTGCGCCTGCCGCGTTTGGAACGCGGACGCACGTTTGAGGAACGCAACTCTGCCATATATTACAAAATTGTCGGTGAGACACCCGAAGACCTCGAGTCTCTGTCTGATGACAACGAAGATGTTGTCGGTTCTGTCAAATGGGTAGCATTCAAAGACCAATACTTCTCGTCGGTGATCGTGCCACGCACGACATTCTCTGCAGCCAACCTTACAAGCCACGCTCTTAAAGACGATCCCACATACGTCAAAGATATGACTATGGAAGCATCGTTTGCCTATGCCTCTGATGCCGAGCAAGGTCCCGGCTTCGATTTCTTCTTCGGTCCCAACGAATACTCACTGCTCTCCTCTCTTGATGAAAAGATTTCGCCTGATGAAGACCTCGAGCTCACTCGCCTCGTGCCCCTCGGTTGGGGACTCTTCCGCTGGGTCAACAAATTTATCATCGTGCCGGTCTTTGACTTCTTGTCATTCCTTCCCAACTATGGACTTGTGATACTCGTTTTGACAATCTTCATCAAACTCATACTCTTCCCCTTCACATACAAGAGCTACATGTCACAAGCCAAGATGCGCGTACTTGCTCCCGAGATAAAAGAAATCAACGAAAAATATCCCGGGCAGGAGAATGCCATGAAGCGTCAACAAGAGAATATGAAGCTCTATCAGCGTGCCGGTGCGAGTCCGTTCTCGGGCTGTCTGCCAATGTTGCTGCAAATGCCGGTACTCATCGCTGTCTTCTCGTTCTTGCCCTCGGCTATCGAACTCCGTGGCGAATCTTTCCTTTGGGCACATGACCTCTCGGCTCCCGACACGATATTCACACTGCCGTTCTCCATACCGTTCTATGGCGACAAGGTGTCACTATTCTGTCTGTTGATGACCATCGTCAATATTGTCTATGCTCGCATTAATATGCAAAACCAACCTGGCGGTTCATCAATGCCGGGTATGAAATGGATGATGTATCTCATGCCCGTGATGTTCCTCTTCTTCTTCAATGACTATGCATCTGGTTTGAGCTACTACTACTTCTTGTCGTTGCTGATTACCATTATCCAAACTTACATCTTCCGCCGCTGTGTCAACGAAGAAAAAGTCCGCGCTCAAATGCTCGAAAATTCAAAGAAACCGCGCAAGAAAACCGGTTTCATGGCTCGTCTCGAAGCTGCCCAAAAACGTCAGGAAGCAATGATGCGCGAACAAGCCAAGAAAAAAGGCGGTCGCCGTTAATATTCTATTTGTCAAATCATCAACTGTTCGAACATAAGAACACTTTTTCCCACCATGAAGAAAATATTATTGTTATTGGCTATACTCGTCACCTCTGTGGCGCATGCCTCAACAACAGTCGACCTCCAAGGCACGACCTTCAATGTCGACACTCTGAAACATTATTACATCGGTCCCGGCGTGACACAGACAATTCTGCGTCTTACGACATCGGGGCGTTCATTCCGCGCCTATACTCTGACGATGGATCGCGACAACGCCAAGAATGTCGTGCCAAAGGTGATTATCGGGCGCGACTCATGCAACACCGCCGAACAGGTGTCATCGATGGGTACACGCCACACTGATGACACTCACCAATATCTCGCCGGCATCAATGGCGACTTCTTCATCGTCTCAGCCTTTGCCGGACAACATGAATTGGGCAACAGCATCCTCGGCTATCCCAATGTCACCTGCATGATAGATCGTCAGCTCGCCGCCCCCGACATTATAGACAAAGGCTCGCGCGAAAACTGCCTGATTGTTGCCTCTGACAACTGGTATATCGATGCTACAGATCTGCGCTACCTCCTCCACAATGCCGACGGCACACAGACAGTTGAAGCCACAGCCGTCAACTATCCGCGCTATGATAACGCGCTTGTTGTCTACAATCCCTATTCGGGCAAGTACACCAAGACCAAAGAAGGCGGTCGTGAGATAGCCCTGCGCCTCGCTCCCGGCAGCACATGGGCAATAAACTCTCCGGTGAAGTTCGTTGTCGAAGGCACATGGCACACCGGCGGCTGCATGGCAATACCCTCTGACGGCATAGTCATCTCTATGGGCCCGTCATACGAAACCAATAGCTTCCTCGCCAACCTCAAAGAAGGCGACGTTGTGCAATATCAGATAGAATGCTCGTTGCCGGCATTCGGCGGCGTGCGTCCCGACATCCTCGAGACTGTCGGTGGCGATGTGCGCATACTCAAAGAGAATGAGGTCACAACCAGTGCCATTCGATTTATAAACACTCCGACATCACTCTATTCACGTTCTTTCGCCGGCTATGACCGCGAACGCCGGCACATGGTGCTATGCTCGGTCGACGCAAATGCACGCGAATCGGGTATTTCGTATTTTGAGGGAGCCGACCTTATGCGCTTCCTCGGCTGTTGGGATGCCCTCGACCTTGACGGTGGCGGTTCGACGACAATGTGGTCTGCCACTCACGGCATCGTCAACACCCTGCGTGACGGTTCCGAACGCGCCGTGGGCAACGGCTTATTCTTCATGCTTAATGCTCCTGCCGATAAAACCGTCACCTCAATACGCTTTGCCGACCCCACAATAACACTGCCTAAGTATGGTCTCTATCGTCCGGTGATCTACGGATATAATCAATATGGTCAGCTTGTTGACACCGATGTCAAGGGTTATACTCTCGAAGCCGGCAGTGACCTCGGCACCATAACCGATGTTGACGGTTCTCAGGCACTTCTTGCCTCGGGCGCCGGTTATCACGGACTCACAGCACACCTTGGCGATATGCAAGCAGCCATCGCCGTCACTGTCGATGACTCTCAGCCTGCCGCACCGGCAAGCAACAACATCGTTGTTGACCAATACCACTCATGGCCCGTGCGCCTCATAGCCACCGTTGGAGATACTCAGATGGACGTCGCACCACAAGCATACAGCTGGGTAAGCGAAGATCCTACTGTTGCCACCGTTGACAACCTCGGCAAAGTCACCGGCGTTGCCGACGGCACGACAACCATCACCGGCACATCTCCCGCCGGCTCTGTCTCTGTAACCGTCACTACACAATGCCCCAAAGCATTGCACACTTCTATTGATGCTCCGACTATTGCCCCCGATACTTGGACTATATCAAAATCTGCCGTCAGCTCTGCCTCACTATCCTCACTCGGCAACGAAGGCGGTATGCTTGTAGATTTCACCGTGTCGTCAACTCGTGGAGCACGTGTGGCTCTCGCGAAAGACATAACTCTTTGGGGCATTCCCGATGCCGTTGAATTATCGATAAATCCCGGCAATCAAGCGATCTCAAAGCTCTCAGTATCACTCAAAGCCGCATCAGCAGACCGCGCCGTATCTGTCGAACTCGGTGCACTCAACGCCAACGAAACCGTGGTTAAGACCATACCGATATCTCAAATTGCACCCGATGACGACCCGGCGACATATCCTGTGGAATTTGTATCACTGACTCTTGTGCCAAAATCCAAGGCTACATACTCAGTATCCATAGATCGTCTCTCGGCAGTGTATAATAATTATAACGGCATCGAAAATGTCAGTGTTGACAACGACAATCTCGTGGTCGTAGTGTCTGACAGCGAGCTGCGCATCGCCACCCCGGCAGCACGCCTCGCGCTATATGATATGACCGGACGTCTTGTTGCCACTGCCGTCAATGCCACAGCCCTGCCCCGTCCGGCACACGGATTTTATATCCTCGTTGCCGACAAGCGCACGGCTCGCCTCGCCCTCTAAATTCCACCTCAATATTCTATAATGAGGGTGTGTCGTAATTGAGTTTTACGGCACGCCCTCTGCTTTTTTGTTCCGCGACTCTGATAATTTATCAAGCGGCGGATTTTTGCGGATTTTTTTCAAGAAATCGGTTTGCAGGCAATAAAAACCAAGATAGGCACAAAAGCAGGTCAAAAAGGGGCGTATTTCCTCCGTTTTTGGACTGTTTCGCCA
>CAVCBR010000043.1:0-19871 GCA_963600695.1 bacterium | reverse complement strand
ATTGTTTTTGATAAAATATAAATCTAATTTAGATTGGAATGAATAAAATTTTGTATCTTTGCGGCGAAATATATTCTTTAAGAGTCATGCTTTATGAAAAAACGTTTTTTCCTTAGTCTTTCGTTATCCTTGGCGACATTTATTTGTGTCTTTGCCGGTGAATCGCGAGCACGAGCCGCATTGGATTCGCTTGATGTTTATGTCGCAGACCAAGAACGCTATCAAGAGGCTAAAAACGACGAGTTAAACAAGTATAAGCTTCAATTAGCCAAGCAGTCGGGACGCAAGAGGCTTGAAATGCTCGAAACATTGTCGCGAGAGTATCGTCATGTCAATATAGATTCCGCATTGCATTATGTCGGAGTCGGACGAGAACTTGCTCAATCGCTTAATGATAATGTGTATATCCAGAGATTCGATATCTTGCGGTGTGCGGTGCTCCCCATATATGGCGTGGTGAAAGACGCCGTTGATAAATATGAGTCTATACCGCTTGATTCTATTTATCGGGAAAATAAAGAATTGTATTATCTTGCCGGCGATCTGATCTATAATTTTGCTCGCGACTTTTATTCGATAGATTCGTATAAGGTGGAATACACAGCCAAATCTTACATAGCAGTAGATTCGTTGATAAATTGGCTCGAAAAAGGGACTCCGACTTATGATTTCTATGTCGCCACGCGCAGAATGTCTGACGGTGGTGGCGAGACCGCAATTTCAGATTTTGAAAAATTGTTGGCGCGCATTCCATTTAATGACCATCTGTATGCACGCACGGCGGCGATTATCGGCTATGCGTATATCAATGATCCGTATCATACAGATGATGCCATATATTATCTTGCACTTTCAGCGATGAGTGATATTGCCACCGGCAATCGTGAGACGACTTCGTTGCATCGTCTTGGCAAGTTGTTGTATGACAAAGGAGATATTGACCGCTCGTATGCCTACTTGACAACGTCATTAGCAACGGCAGTGGCTTCGGGCTCGCGTTTGCGTTCTTTGGAAATCGCCGAGGCGTTGCCTCTTGTGTTTAGAACCGTGCAATACCGAGACCGGCATGCCAATCATCTTCTTGTGGCAGCGGTCATTGTATTGTCTGTATTGTTGTTGGCATCGATAATACTTTTTTGGGTTTATGATCATAACCGTCGCCGCCTTAAACACATGAAAGAGCGACTTACCTCAGCTATGGGGTTGAAAGACTCTTATATCAGACAAATTTTGTCATTGTGCGGCGTGTACCTCACTGCGCTTGAGAATTTTAATAAGGTTGCCGGTCGCAAGATAAAGGCGGGACAAGTCACAGACTTGTTGAATATGATTGAATCAGGGCGTATACTTCGTGAGCAATTACAGACTTTTTATGAGGTTTTTGACACGGCGTTCCTCACTGTTTACCCTGATTTTGGCGAATGTGTCAATCGTTTGTTGCTTCCGGACAAGCGTGTGTTGCTTAAAGATGGGGAGCGTATGACGCCGGAGTTGCGCATACTTGCCTTTATGCGACTCGGGCTTGAAGATTCGGCTCAAATATCAAAGTTTCTCGGGCTGTCGCTCAATACGATATACACATATCGCAATAAGATGAAAAATCGGGCGATTGACAGGGATAATTTTGAAGATGCCATAAGAAATATTGGTAATATTTCATAAGGAAAACGATTAAATGTAATCGTAAACATTGTATATTCTTTTATATTCACCTCAATTTGTTATTTGCTCAATGTGCTGATTTATAGATAGGATATAAAATGATAGTGCTATATTGTATTTATATTTATCTTTGATTTGCTTGCAAAAGGTGATTATAGGGCGTAATTTTGTGAAGCATTAAGGTAAATAATAATTCAGGTCTAAGATTCAAGGTTATTATTTTAGGATTTTTGTAGTATTAAAAAAGACGACCTATTCGTGAGAACAGGTCGTCTTTTTGTGTATAAAGTATAATGCTGAATTGTTATCTTGTCTTCCGGTTACTGTTTAGATGGAGACATCTTATGGCTCGTTGTTGCAGGTGATGGTGAGGGTGGTTATCTTGCCGGCGGCGATGATGTCATTCTCATTGGAGCCACTTTTGAAGGCATCAATGAGGGAGTAGGTCTTGTCGCCGTTGATACGGATGTATTCTACCGTGGATAAGTGGACGATTTTTCCTGAGCCTGACACGTTGGAGAGTTCGTCAGGCACTACGGCTGCCTGCCAGAATGTGCCGTTTGGGGTCACGTGTTTCTTGGTCTTGATGTATCCATAGCTGCCAAAGGGGCGCACGTGGAAGCCTCTCTCGGGGGTGATGCGGACACCAGCTTGTTTCTTGCTGTCAAACTCGATGGTCTCGACTTTATCGGCGTATGGACCGGTGACATACACGCGCAGGATGCCCAAGCCATTGTGGAAGTTGAAGTCTACGCGGTTTTGATCTTTTGCGACTTTCGCGGTGTCTGAGATGAGCAGGTATTTCAGTCCTTCGCTTTGGTCGGTGATGTCGAAAGTGTTGGGCGTGAATGCGATATATTTGTTGACTTCGATGTCCCTGTATGCCATTATGGGCTTGGTGATTTGGACTTTTTTCTGCCCATCAGGGTCTGTCACCAGGGTGATTTCGCCGATGCCTTCCGGTTGTGCCTGCACGCAGTCTGCCGCGTCTTCACTGAGTTCGCGCACGCAGAATGTTTCCGTGCCGTTCCATTCGAGCAGGGTAGCCGACAGGTCATCGTTTTCGGTCATTCTTGATGTCGGCTTGCCATTCCACGGCATCTCAGTGTAGTCCGCGATTGTTATACTGCCGACCTCTAATGCATATTTAGGACGCTCATTGGCGACAGGCTCGTCTGACGCGCATGACACCATTATGGAGCATGCCAAAGCTGTCGTCAATGGTAATGCTATATATTGTATGGTCTTTTTCATTTGCTTGGTGTTATACTTTGTTGTCACTGCATATTTTATTGACTTTGGCAACATTTTAAATCGTAAGCGAGTAATCGTTGCTGTTTTTAGCCCATGGAATAGATGTTGTCGTGACTTCGACATCGTCCTTGCTGCTGCCGTTGATGGAGATGTTGAAGGTGTAGACGTATCCGCTTTTAAATTCGAACTCGGATCCGGCCACAAATTTGGAGAGGTCTATGTTGTGCGTAATTTGGGGACCGATGCCTGTTACCGGGCGGTATTCCATTGTGATGAATGTCTTGTTGGTGGGTCGCTTTTGGGCAACGATTATTGTTTCATATGAATATGCAGCCTCTTCGGTCTCCGTGCCCCATTTGACGGTGTTTGCCGGGTATAGCCTGTTGTGCGGCGGAGTCTTGTCCGCAGTGTTGTATGACTTGATGAGTTCCAGGGTTATCCACCTGAAGGTTTTGTCGACGTTGTACTCGGCGGTCTGGTCGATGTCACGGAGTAGGGCGAGCCAGCAGTTTTGGTACAGGTTCTTGAAGTAAGGGGTGTTGCGGATGTTGACTACGATTTTGACCTGGGTGTGGTAGAAGTCGAGCTTGCGCCCGTCGTTTGCAATGTCATTGGAGTAGGCGAGCATAAGGTCGTCGCTGATAGTGGACAGGTGGCATGTGGTCCACATGATGGTGTCACCCACCGGGTAGTATCTATTGGGGTAGCGTCCTATGACCTCGAGTATCTCGCCGGCGTTGATTTTGAAGGGGTTGGAAGATGTGAGCAAGGCACTTGCGCCACCGTCCAAGGTGTCTGCTACGGTGTATTTGCGAAGCCCGTCGATGGTTTGTATTGCCACGCCGCCGGTGTCCACTTCGAGCCATGCGCTTCGTGAACTTGTTGCGCTTTCGATGTCTGTGCCGAGGTCGAGCCCACTGACAATGAATTCGAGAGGCGTGCCCGTGCCGGTATTGTCTTGTGGCTCGATGCCATCTGACGCACAAGCCACGCACAAGATGGCGGGCAGAATTCCTCCAAGTATGGCGTATACGTATTTTCTTATGCTTGTATTCATTTAGAAGTTGATTTGTAAAAAACGTTGATAAATGTGCAATCCATTAGCTAATCCGTGATCGGACGATGTCAGAAGTCTACAAAGTGTTCGCCGCCGTCATTCCAGTCCTTTATCGTTGCGGTGAAACTTAGCTCGGAAGGCTTGATGGTGATGGTGCATGTATAGACGCGACCGCGCTGTAGATAGCCGAACAAGGGGCCGTTGCTTTGGTATGATTTACCGTTGATTGTCAGCGTGAGATAGGCGCGCTCGGTCGCCTGCGGGGCTACGATTGCCGTATAGACTACCGCCTGCTCTGTCTCGTTGTCGATGATTTGTTGTATGGTGTTGTCCTTGAGCGACCAGTCGGTGATTGTGCTATAGCTAAAATTAAACGAGTTCCATGTCGTGCTGAAGTTGATGTTGTCGTGTTGTATGCCACCCAAGGTACATTCGGCATTGGCTATGTCGTCGAGAGTGATGCCCATCGCCGGATCTGCCTTGATTTTCACGACAATTTTCGACATTTGGTGTGAAAAGACAAGGTTGTCGATTTTGCCGCTGCTTATCCAATCGGACTGTATCCCTTTTTGCGCACGCACGATGTCAATCTTGCGTTGTAGCTCGCGGGTGTTTTGTTTGCGGGTGTCGATTGCGAATCCGTAGCTTGAGCCGTCTGCTCTGCTCGGATCGTCGGGGGTATATGGCGCATACGCGATAATAGAATTAGTCTTTGCAGTCAAGTCAGAGACAGCGATGGCTTTGCCAATTTTGGTGAAAGTTGCCGTTGTCTCGGTAGACGTGGTGTAATAGGGAAGGTTTTGGTAGTCTTTGACAAGGGCGTGCTCCCACGCTGCTATGATGTACACGCCGATTGTGTCGGCTTCCCATAGGGAGCCGTTTACACGGGACTGTGGGGTGCTATTTCCGGCAAATGTGCCGGAGATTTGCAGTTCTTTGCCCTCCTCCGACGGTATCGGCTCGGCATCATTGTCACAAGATGTCAGGCAAAGTGATGCGACTGCTATAATATATGAAAAACTTAATACTCGCTTTAATATCATTTGTGATTTGGTTTTAGGTTTACATACGCTACCGGATAATTCCGGCTTTTAATGTAAAGCACAGCCTATGACAGGCTTGCTTTACATTATTAACCGTTATGTCTGTTGATAATGCTTATTGCATTGTGGCTTCGCCCGAACCGCTGCCACCGTCTTCCCAGTCTGTGACTGTGCAGCCTTCGATTTTGAGACCGGTCTTGTGGATTGTGATGGTGTATGTGTAGGTTTTGCCGGGTTCGAGAGCGGGTTGTATCGATGTGTCGTTGACGTATGCCTGCGCTGCTATCACTGATTTGAATTTCAGCGGTGCTGTCAGCGTTTGAGGTATGATGAGGGCATCGTATGTAACAACATTGTTGGTCATATCTGTTGTGCGCATAGAGTAAACCATTGACCATTCGATGGGGCTGCCGGTGGGTGATACAACACCGGTGGTGAGATCCAAGGTGCCGTCATGAATAAGTCCGTCAATGTAGTGTCCGCCGATTGCAACGTCCGGTGTCGTGAGGCCGACGCCGGGTTTGAGCTTGAATACTAAGCGAGACATAACGTGGCGGAAGGCATTGGCACCGGTGAACGAGAGGGTGGGGTTGTTTTTTGAGGCAACGGCGCCGGTGGCATAGATAAAGTCGATGCGCTTTTGTTGTTCACGCGTGACTTGGCTGCGAGTATTAACTTGTGGTTTGTTCCATGTGGCACCGCTTTCGTAAGGAGCGTATGCCGAGAATGTTATGTCTTCGGTGCCTTCAAAATATATCGGGTCGGCATCGGCTGTAAATTCTGCGACATCGCTTGTCGATGTGGTCGAGTAGGAAATGTTTTTGTATTTGTCTTGCATTCTGGTGTTGCCGGCGATGGCAAATACACCGATGTTGTCGGCTTCCCACGTTGAGCCTAAGGCGCGAGAATTAGGCTCGAATCCGGCTGTAATTTTGAGCGCTGTCTGAGTGTTGGTGGGTTCGTTGTCTGATGAGCAGGCTGTGAACGCAAGGAGAGTGAGTGCCGAGAGAGCGATTTTATATGATTTCATGAGTTTGTCGTTGTTTTGAGAGTGAATTTATTTTATTGGTTATATATGAAGAGTAGAATTATTTGGCAATTACATCGCCACCGTCGGCTTCAGTCCAACCGGTGATGGTGCAACCTTCGATATTAACGCCTGTTTTGGTGACAATTATGCCAAGGTTATATTGATACCCAGGTTTCCACTCGTTGCGAGCTGAGGCGTCACCGGCATTGCGATTGGCGGTGGTGAAGTCAATATCGGCTTTGAATGTTTGTGCCTCGGTGAGGGTGGCAACGAATGACAATGGTGCACTAAATTCTTGTGGCGCAACGATCATTGTGAAAGCTATGGTTTTTGCTGCGTCATCGACAACGAGAGGTGCGTTATCATCGGCGCTTGTGGCGTTTGCGAATGTGAGAGATGATGCCGTGCCGTCTGCTGTGGCTGTACCGGAGGTAACATCAAAAATTGCTTTTGTTTTGAAGCCATCGAGCGAAAGTACGACTTTTTTAAGCTCGTCGAGGGTCACATCATTGCCACAACGCATGGTGAATACGAGTTTGGACATTTTGTGGGCAAAAGTCAATGCTACATTCGGACTGGCTTTGCTGCCTATGGCTTGTGTAAAGAGGAAGTCAAAGGTCTTTTGTGACGCTTGCAAACGGGTGTCGGCGGTGATTGCAGTGGCACCATTGAGATCATTCCAAGGATAATATGCCGTGAAAGTTACGTTATCATCGGTTTGGAAGTATATTTTATCGGTAGCGGCGGTGAATGTGCCGGTGCCATCGGTGACATATTTCAGATTTGAGTAGACTTTGTCACCACTTGTGGCAGAAATGCCGATGGCGTCATTGTTTTCCCACATCAAGTCATAGGCGCGGGCGTTTGTCGTGCCTGAGATGTTGGCGGTAAATGTCGGTTCGGCAGAATTGCCCTGAGGGGTGACCGGTGTGTCGTTGCTGTTACAAGCTGTCATTGTCGCAGCTAAAGCAAATAACAGTAATGCTGTTTTTTTCATAATGTATGGTATTTGTTGTTTTATTTATTTTGCTGATTATTATTTGAGTATTCTATGAGGATGCATAGGCTTATTGAGCATCGATATCTCCGCCATTGGCAATGCGCCAGCCATCGATTGAGCCGCCAAACGAGCCTTTTACGGGCAGGTGCAGGTCTGCATATATCGTCAAAGGCTCATAGGTGTCGCCAAATCCTTTCATCGAGTTGGTGATGTCACCGACTATGGTTTGTTCGTCACCATTGTCAAACAAGACATACACCTCGAGTTGCATATTTTCATACACGCTGCCGGGAATTGCAAAAAGATTGTATTCTGTCGTCAGCATGGCTTCACTCTGTCTAAGAGTTGCCGGTGCGGTGTTTGTCACAGACTCGGCATCGAGTTGCCGGGTGATAAAGTTGGCAGAGCCATAGACACCCGATATTTTGGCTGTCATTTTCGCTATGCGAGAATAATCGCCCTCAACAACATTTAGCACCAAGTACAGACGGCGCATCATTTGATAGAAGTATACATAATGCACCGATGTTGCCTCAGGTGTGACGTAAATGTGAGTTAAATAGTCGTTGTAGTCACATGAGAATAATGTTTGTGGACAAGGCAGTATGCCGTCATCGCTTGTCGATTTGTTTATCGATGCTTTGTCACCGGTGATGGTAATACCCTCCGGTGTGGTATATGCGGCGAGACTGTATTCACCAAGTGGAACGGCGGTGAATGTGTAGCGTGGAAGATCCGTGGTCACGATTTTTGTCTCTGTGCGATATTCATTTTCGCCGGCTATCCACGTAAGGCGCATAGTATAATCATTTGTTGCGGGAACGGCGTCTGCTGAAACATTTTTCCATTCTGAGACAACAGATATGGTGCCGACGCCGTCATAGAGTTTGTCTTTGACACAAGAGGTCATACACAAGACAAACATACACATTATTATAATAGAATTGAAAGTCTTCATATCGCTGAGGTATTAAAAGATGTTCCAAACTAATGTTATGCCGGCATGGTTTATGCCCCAATGGTTTTTGTTTTCGTGCCCGTGACGCACGCGCACGCCGTCATAAAGGCGATATTTGTCGATATCGGCATTAACGCCCCCGACACCTAATGAGAAATCTATTGAGAATGCACGGTTCAGTCGCAATATATATCCACCTTTTAAACCGCCGCCTCTGATGTCGCCCTGACGTCCGGTAGCGGTGAATTTATAGTTGTAAGAGCCAAACAGACCATAGACCCCGAGGTAGCCTGAACGTTTGGCGCCAACGTAAAGTCTCAGCTCGGGGAGCACTTCCCAAAGAGCATAGCGACGATCCTTATTGTTCCATGACCATGTTGTCCATGAGCCGTTGACAAGAACGCTGAACGATTTCGAAGCATGCCATTCGATGCCGAGATCGGGGGTGAGCGTTGCCCAACGCAAGAGATTGGCACGTAGGTCAAAATGTGGACGATGTGTGGTCTGAGCGATCACAACGGGACGCTGATTGGTGGTGTCGGCGGGTAGGGTTACCGGCTCTGATTTTGGTTCAGACTCCGGTTCGCCTATCTCAACCGGTTGTGATGGTTGGGGCATCGGAAGTATCACCGGTTCTGATTTCGGCAGAGTGATACGGACGATGACATAGTCGCCATTGGTTGCATGATTTGTAGTGTGGAAACACTGCTCGGTGAGTCCACACCGAGTTATCATCTCTGATTTCACGCGATTTGAGCGACGTTTAGCAGTGGAGAGGCATAGCTTTTCACTGTCTCGCGAATTGCAATATCCGTCAACATACACCGGTATATCACCGTTTGTGATACCTTGCTTGTTCGAGGTGATGCATTCAAAAAGTTTTTGAATTTGAACCTCATTTTCGCTGTATCCCGCCATAAAATGGTCTGATTTAGCTGAAAATCGAAATTCGACGGTCTCACCTTCGCTATCATTCGTGGCAAAAGCTTTTGTGCCACCGGCAGAGAGCAATAAGACTCCCATGAAAATAATAAATTTACGTATAGTCATATCGTTTGAGATTTGGCTTATATCTTTTTACTTTTTAAGTTTTCTTTTTTCAGTTTTTTGAGGGTTATGTGCCGGAGGCGTTTTGGTAAATATATCGTCTGCGTTGCAGATTTATAAAGAAACAGATCATAAGCAGGCATCCCTTGCTATGTCTGCTTACGACCTGTTTGTCTGGTATGCAGAGGGGAGAACAAATGATTGTTTGCGACCTCTCAATGATGCACCTTTCATTGACCATAGATTTTTTGATAATAAAAACAACTCAGGCGCAGTTTTAATTGTCTGCGGTGCGAGAGCCTGACATGTGTTTATCGAAAGATTTGAAGATGACAACTTGAAACGCATCTGACAGTCATATGCCATTTTTTTGTCGCCTCCGCTGAGGCTGTCGTAAAAAAATATGACACGATCTCTAAAATTCATGGCTGTCGTTTGTTTGTAATGCGATATGCAAAGGTATGTCAAATCTATGGTCGTCGTGAAATCTTTTTGTTGCTTTCGTTTTCCGTTGAGATATGGTTTGGAAATTTTAACTTTCCGTTGGCAAACACTCTGCGCAGAGAAGGGTATTTTGGTGTCGCGACAAATAAAATACTGTTTTTATTTTTCTAATAAAGCATAGTGCCGGGTGAAAATTTTTCGACTGGCGCATATTTAAGTTCGTTCTTTTGTTTATAACGTGCAGCGCTGTGTTTTTTTATCCAATTTGGCGTTGCTTAAAAGAAAATCTTCAAGATGGACGCCTGACACCAAGTCAGGGTCAATATGGCGCACGCTACGTTTTGCTTTGCTGAAACTTGACCCTGAGGCAAAGCCTGAGGCTTCGGCAACTTCACTTTGCTTGGCATTGGGATTTGCCTCGGCATAAAGACGTGCGTGCTCCAAACGGAACATATTGATTAAATTGTAGTAGCCGACTTTTGCTATAAATCGATTTGCCGGGGCTTTTTTACCTGAGTCAACCTCAGCGAGCACGTCAGTCTTCTGTAAATGTTGTTCTTTGTATTTGCGCAAAATGATGTCAAGAACGAGTTGGCGAACATCATCGGAAGTTTCATCTGTATATGCAGGTGGGGTGTTGCGCAATTCTGTTTCAGATGTTATTGTTTCTTCAATGATTTTAATTTCTTCATTTTCAAGACGTTGAAGTTCGGCTTCGATGTTCTGTGGGCGCAACAGCCGTTGTGGGTGGAGGATCATACCGAGAAAAGCCACCATCCAAACTGAGAGCATCAAATCAACAATCATCTTAACGTCGCGATTGTCCCAAATAAATACTATCCACATCAAGGCTATCCAAATAATTGGTAACCACATTACTTCTTTGGCAAATTTGTGAGGAAAATCCCTTTCGTTTGAGAAATTTTGTTTGTGATAATTGTCGATTTGTTTTTTGAGCCAAGAAAGAACAAAGAGCATACGCGCAACCAAAATCAGTCCATATATTGACACGGCAATGAGTGCCGGTTGTTTGTTGGCTAACAGCCACTTTTTAGAATCATCAAACATTACCGCAATCATCAGCACTAATAATAACAACATAGGGATAAAGAAAAACATCACGGCATTCCACCCTTTTGGCTTTTGCCATCTGAAATAGCGCAGGAACAAAGCGGCAAAGGCTGCCGGATAATAAATTATGCCAAAAATGCGCACAAAATGCCATATACTTTCATCACAAGGTCGTAGAAAGTATGGAAATTGCATCACAATTGCCATAAACAGGAATGCGGCAAGGTAGCTTGCCGGGTAAAAATATTTGGCTTCTTTGTCATACGGGCGGCAGTGGTGTATCAGGCGTACCACTCCGCATATTACACCGGTGACCATAAATACAAGGCAGGCATCGGCATAATATATATAGTCGGTCGGAAAATGTTCCATCTTCTTATCTTGTTGTTTTTATATGACAAAATTACATTTTTTTTGATTATGTAAGTGCAAATATTTTTAAATAAAAATCAAATTGATGAGGCAGTAGGTAAAACAAATTATATTTTGTACTTTTGTGGTACGAAAATATTACTAATCAAAAATATTAACCATCGAATAGTTTGACTGATTATGAGACTGATAATCGAAAAAAATTATGATGAAGTGTCGCGTTGGGCAGCCAATTATGTCGCAGCGCGTATTAACGAAGCAAACCCCACGGCTGACAAACCCTTTGTGCTTGGTTGTCCGACCGGTAGCTCTCCGCTCGGCATGTATCGTGAGCTGATTAAGCTCAACAAGGCAGGCAAGGTCACTTTTAAAAATGTTGTTACGTTCAATATGGACGAATATTGCGGTATTCCTCGTGACCATGAGCAGAGCTATTATACTTTTATGTGGACAAACTTTTTCAATCAAATTGACATCAAGCCTGAGAATGTAAACATACTCAACGGTAATGCCGATGATCCTATCGAAGAATGCCGTCGCTATGAAGAAAAGATTGCATCGTATGGCGGTATCGATTTGTTTCTTGGCGGTGTGGGTCCTGACGGACACATTGCGTTTAACGAACCGGGCTCGTCGTTGACTTCGCGCACACGAATGAAAACTCTGACACAGGATACCATCATTGCTAATTCGCGATTTTTCAATAATGATGTTAATTTGGTGCCTAAAACAGCCCTCACGGTTGGTGTCGGTACAATTTGTGATGCCAAGAGCGTGTTGCTGATAGTCAACGGACACAATAAAGCTCGTGCTTTGCAACATGGGGTCGAAGGTGGCATTTCTCAAATGTGGACAATCTCGGCTTTGCAGATGCACAAGAAAGCAATTATCGTTGCTGATGATGATGCTTGTGCCGAGCTTAAAGTTGCAACATATCGCTATTTTAAAGACATTGAGTCTAAAAACCTCGACCCCGCGACTCAGCTTTGAAATATTGACGACATTTAATTATTGCGAACAATATAAAACACCAAGGGTGGCTGCTGTCAATGGCAACCACCCTTGGCGTTTTATGAAAAAGAGTTAATTGTTTGATAGCGGAATGATCGTCGGGCGATAAGCCTCAATGGTAATTGTCGGGCGCGAGGCTGTGCGCGGTATGGTGACATCTTTGTCGGCAAAGGCGATAAGCACGCGGTTGCCTGAGGCTTTGTCATATTTATCAACGATAAGCACATCGGTATCGTTGATATTACGACGCTCAAAAGTTGGTACGCCTCGCCACATAGCCGGGTGATTGCGCCTGATGTTTAGTGCCGATGTCAAAAACATTCTCAGGTCGAGTTCCTCGGGGTTGTTCGGAACGAGATGTCCGGATGTGCGAGCGACATTGTCAGGCTGTCCGCCGTGAGTGCCACGAGTTGTGTCTGCATATTCATCTCCATAGTAGATGGTTATCGGACCATTATAAGCGGCGAGTATGGCAAAACGAGTCATCTGTTTTGCATAATAATATGGGTCTGAAACGTCAAAATGATCGGCAAGACGATAGCCGTCATGGTTGGTAAGGAAGAGATTTGGAATGACGCTGTCAGTAGCATAGCCACGGGCCGTGGGTGATGACAAGATTGTCACAATGTCGTCCCAACCGTTTTCAAGACCTTCGCCGTCAAGTGTCTGCATTTTACCCGAAATGAGTTCTTTGCCTTGAAAATCAAATGCCGACACCAAACCTTTGTCGCGAAAAACACCCTTGTTGATGGTTGTTGCATTACCCCAATCCTCGCCAACCATATATCCGAGAGTGCCCCATGTCTTGCCGGCGGCGCGACGTTTGGCGCAAAGGGCTTCAACGGCAGCGCGAATTTCTATCCAATAATTGTGACCACCTTGCATCGCTTGGTAGGCTTGGTCAAGTCGCCAACCGTCAATGTCGTATTCGTTTATCCAATAGGTCGCTACGTCTATGAAGTAGTCAAGAGAACCGGGATAGGCAACATTCGACTTATGTGGCTCGCGGTCGTTGGACGATGGTGTGCAATCGATTGTATGTCCTGCCGGAGATGGGGTGGTGACACCGCCGTGATGTCCGAATACACCATCGAGAATGACATAAAGCCCTCGTTTGTGAGCTTCTGACACAAGAGTGCGAAACTCTGCATCGGTGCCAAAGTGGGGATCGATTTTGAAATAATCGTTGGTGAAATATCCGGTAGCTTGCAGCTTTTCGCCGCCAAGAGCCTTAGATGAGTCAAATACCGGTGTCAGCCAAATAGCGTTGACACCCAGAGACTTGATGTAATCAAGTGAGGAGGTAATGCCTGCGATATTGCCATTTTTGGTGTGACCGTCGGGACCCCACATCGCGCAATAACCGGGAGCGCCGTCAGGGTCGTGTCTGAAAGATGCAACCATTATTTGATATATCGACAGCGAGCGATGGTCATCGGGAATGGTTGCCGCCACTCTCTGCACCGAAAATATTGATGCAAAAACAGAGACAATTATCAGAGGAAGTCGTTTTGTATATGTCATAAAGAAAGTTTATTGCTCTGCGCCGGCAAATTCCATAAGGTATGCCTTTATGAAATCATCAATATCACCATCCATAACACCGTTGACATCAGATGTTTGATAATTTGTGCGATGGTCTTTCACGCGTCGATCGTCAAAAACATACGAGCGTATCTGACTGCCCCATTCGATTTTCATTTTGCCGGCTTCGATTTTTGCCTGTTCTTGAAGACGATGCTGCAACTCTTTGTCATATAGTATTGAACGCAGTTGTCGCATAGCATTTTCTTTATTTTTGGGTTGGTCGCGAGTCTCGGTATTCTCAATGAGAATTTCTTCATGTTCTCCGGTATATGGGTCAACAAACTGATAGCGCAGGCGCACGCCCGATTCCACTTTGTTGACGTTCTGACCGCCGGCACCTCCGGAGCGGAACGTGTCCCATGAAACTGCCGCCGGATCGACTTTTACCTCTATGGTGTCATCGACAAGCGGAGTGACAAAGACCGACGCAAATGATGTCATACGCTTGCCCTGAGCATTATAAGGCGACACGCGCACAAGACGATGCACACCATTCTCGCTTTTCAGATATCCGTAGGCAAAATCGCCTTCGATGTTTATGGTGCATGACTTGATGCCTGCCTCATCACCATCGAGAAGGTTGGCGACAGATGTTTTGTAATTATGTTTTTCACACCAACGCAGATACATACGCATAAGCATAGACGCCCAATCCTGACTCTCTGTGCCGCCGGCACCGGAATTTATCTTTAAGACAACTCCCAGTTTATCCTCTTCGCGGCGTAGCATATTGCGCAATTCAAGATTTTCGATGAGCGTCATGGCTGTCTGATACAAACCGTCAAGCTCGTCCTCCTCAATGAGACCCTCTTTGATAAAATCCCAGCCGGTGGCAACCTCATCAACGGCTTTGTCTACCTCGTTAAAACCGGTTATCCACTGCTGTATGTCTTTGATTTTCTTCATCTGTATTTGTGCTTCTTTGGGGTGCTCCCAAAAGTCAGGCACATGCGTATGAAGTTCTTCTTCTTCGACTTGAATTTTCTTGCCATCAATATCAAGATAGCGTTTGAGTGCGTCGCGTCGTTCGATTGCGTCTTTAAGTTGGTCTTGAGTTATCATAGAGTGTAAAACATTGACATTACATATATTGTGAGACTATTCAGCTCAAAAAGTCAAGCAAAGAAGATGCTGACAATCCGCCTGTTCCACAAAAGCACTGCAAAGATAAGAATTTGAGGTCATAAAAACGCTTAAAAGCAAAAAAAAATACCTACCTTTGCACTCGCGAAACGCCCAAAAGACATCAGTGACTTTTTAGCGAAAAGTCAAAACATAAGGAGTGGTGCTCGAGTGGCTGAAGAGGCACGCCTGGAAAGCGTGTAAGCGTCAAAAGCGCTTCGGGGGTTCGAATCCCCCTCACTCCGCAAGAGATAATGCGCCGATGGTAATGTGAGTTGCTGTCGACGTGATTTTTTTATTTGGGTGTTATCGTGGGTATGGGTGTCGTCGAGGGGTATTAGTCTGGTGTTGAAGTGTGGTTGTGTTGTCGGGTGGTGTTTAGCATAGATTTGATTTGTGTCGCAGGAACTTCATTGATCACAACCTTTTTTGTTATTGACCCCTGTGTGATGAAACGTATGCCGTAGTTTTCTTCACAAAGCACTTTGATGAATTCTAAGAATTGGGGGTTGTCAATGAGGGCTGCCAGCACGGTTTTAAGTCCGGATTTATGATCGAGTTTGTCAATGGTTAAGATTTTTTCGTTGCATATAAAAGTGAAAACATACATCTTGTCCTGAGTGTCAATGTATGATGTGGAAATTTGTATGGGGAGAGACGTCGTTTGTTCTTTGGCTATTAGGTTGGCATTACGGGCTGTTTGTTGCAGATATTGCATGTTGGCAGTGTGGGTGTTTGTCGGGTGGCTGTCGATATTTTGTGATCCGTTGTCATTATTGTGACAGGCTGTCATGATTAACGCCAATGTCGTCAGATTGACAATGAGTGCAGACAAACAAGACTTTATGTGTACCATATCATTAAGAGTTGTCGATAATTTTCTCTTAATGATGTGTTGAGGCTCAAAGTTAACACCCGGCACCTAATTATTCAGGGCGTCGGGTGTTGTTTGTATTTGAGAAAGGGCGTTAACTGATGTATGGTATAATTTTTCGATCTTTGACTTTTTGACGCAGTTCGTTGGCTTTCTGAGCCATTGCCGAGCCTGGTGTGTTTTGTCTTATGAGAATGTCAAGGGTCGCAATCGCTTTGTCTTTATCGTTATTGCGTATGTAGGCGTTGGCGAGTATCCAGCCAATTTCAGGTGAATATGCTGTGCAGTCGTTATAGGTGTCACTTTGTGATTCTATCCATAACTCGTCCAAACGTGATATGACGTCATCTAAATCTTCGTTGGAGAGCACATGTTGGTAAAGTGAGGCGATCTCAGCGGCTATCGTGTTTTGTTCACCGCGAGCATATTCTGATGCCGGGAAATAAGGAAGATATTCTTCGCTCAATGCTGTCATTTGACGATTATCATATATGCGGTAACCTACCATCAGGCAGATTATCAGAGATGCCGCGACGGACAATGTGATTATCAGTTGTCGTGCAAATATCGGTTTCTTCTGACCGGTGCGCGACGCTGTTTTGTCGGTAAAGTAGGGCGTTATGTCGCTCTCTGCGTCAAGGGCGGCAATGACATCGTTGTCTTTTTCGGTGCCGACTTTGTTCATAGCTTTAATCATACGTGCGATGGTGATCGCTCTTGATTTGAGAGTGGCATCAGCGTCGAGGTCGGATATGAAAACTTTTTCTTCGTCTGCGCTCATTTGACCTTTTAGATATCGAGTTATGCGAGCATCTTGTGAGGTTGAGATATTAAGTTCGTTTTTGTCCATGAGTTTGTGTTTAGAAAAGAGTTTTACACATTTTGAGATAGCGATTACGAAATTTCTCGCAACAACGATGTTTGGTGACTTTGATTGAACCTTCGCTGTAATTAAACATTTGTGCGAGTGTTTTAAGAGACAGTCGGTCGCGATAAAATCCCCACAGTATTTCGTTGCAAGGAGAAGGTAGGTCGTTTACAATACTCTCCACCAATGTTTGTCGTTCTTCGGTAAGTTCCTTGTCCTCAAGTTTTATAAGAGAGTCAATTTTATCGTCTTGAAACTCACCGTGCATGAGAGATAGTGATGTCTCATCGTCTGTTGTCGGCATTTTTGCAGCGTCGCGCAAGACTTCCATCGCTTTGTTGCGACAAATGCTTGTGAAATATGTTGATAGCGAGCATGTCAATTCGGTGAGTTTGCCGGTTTTAATGTTCTGAAAAAGCGTGATGAATGCCTCTTGGAATATGTCTTGGCAATCATCAAGCCTAAGTCCGAATGTTTTTTGCAGATAACCCACTGTTTTGTTATATTGAGCTGTCGCAAAGTTATTTAACGTTTCGTTGTCAAATGTAAAGATGTTCATCTGTCGGTTTCGATTACCGGGTTTTGTCTGATGAGTCGTTTATCTGTTGACATAAACTTAACAACCCGTGTAATCCACCGGGTGTCGTCATTAAGAGTCCACGACTTTAATGTCTTATTTATATAAAAGGATAACGGTCCGTAAAACATTCCGTTTTCTTTAATTTCGGCATTGGTTTGATATGAGCGACAAGATTCGATATAGCATACTTTTGCCAACGTTGTGTCTTGACGAACCTTAAAATGGCTGTGTCTGTTGATTTTGGGTATGAATTTTTTACCCATGGGTGAAAAACCGCAATCCGTGCCCCTTATAAACAGTTCGTCATCAGTCGGTTTCTCATCGCGACTTGCACCGCCCGAATGACAGGCGTCGACTATGACATAAATACACCCGGCATGACCGGCACGGCGACGTATCTTGTTTATGATTAACTCTAATTCATCATCCAAAATGTGATTATGCCCATCATAATGCTCACTAAATCGGCGTCGGGCGTCAAAGGGAACGATTGTTTCGTCCCAGCCGTCTTCTTCATCGCCGTTTAGATCTTCGTATGGCTGTCCATGGCACGAAAAATGGATATAAACAATATCGTTTTTCTGAACCCGGGAGCAAAGAGCGGATAATGATTTGCGAATGGCATCGGCTGTTGCATGAGCGTTTGTCAAAGAAGTGACATGAAAGCCCTGTTTTCGCAGAGTAGGGGATAGCAGGGCGACATCGTTGGCGCCGTGTATCGGTTGCCAAGAGTCATCTGCCTCCTTATATTGAGGGTATTGGGAAATACCAATGAGCAAAGCATGTTTTGAGGCATAAACAGTCATACATTCGCATATCAAAAGCACCAATATCATTGTTGCGCACCTCCGGTGAAAGGGGTGTTTATGATACTCTATGTTTTTGATTGTGGACATATTGTGATTTTAAAACGGTGGGCATACCCTGTAACATCGACAAAGTTACATATTTTTAACGATATAGTCAAAGACTGTCTCGCTGTCTTGAAAAAATGATTTTACGCAAGCAAAAACGCAGTTTTTAGCGAAAAGCGATATTGGGAATAAATATTTTTTGTAATTTTGTAGCCTGATTTGGAACGAACCCTATCAGATAGTTTATTTTAAAGGCATATATTATCATATAAACTATGAAGCTATTACAAGCAAAACTCTCAAAATATACTGCGCCTCAGGAAGCTAAGGCAGCAGGTGTTTATCCTTATTTTCGCGCCATCTCATCAGAGCAAGACCCTGAGGTTATAATCAATGGTCGCAAGGTCTTGATGTTTGGCTCTAACTGTTATTCAGGTCTTGTTAACGATCCTCGTATCAAAGAGGCTGCCATAGAAGCAACTCGCAAGTATGGTACCGGTTGTGCAGGCTCGCCATTTCTCAATGGTACCCTTGATCTTCATAAAAAACTCGAGGCTCGTCTCGCCGAATATATCGGCAAGGAAGATGTAATGATTTATTCAACCGGCTTTGGTGTCAACCTTGGTGTCGTATCATGCCTCACCGGTCGTGAAGATTACATTTTGTGGGACGAGCAAGATCACGCTTCAATCATTGAGGGGCGTCGTTTATCGTTCTCACAACAACTCAAATACAAACACAACGATATGGCGTCGCTTGAAAAGCAATTGCAACGTTGCGAGCCTGACAAGGTGAAACTTATCGTTACCGATGGTGTGTTCTCGATGGAGGGTGATGTTGCCAATATCCCCGAGATCGTGCGCCTCGCGAAAAAATATGACGCCACGGTGATGGTTGACGAAGCACACTCTATCGGCGTGTTTGGAGAAGGCGGTCGTGGCTCTGTTAATCATTTTGGTTTGACTGACGATGTGGATTTGGTGATGGGCACGTTCTCAAAATCATTCGCTTCGTTAGGTGGATTTATTGCCACGGACAAGGAGATTACCAACTATTTGCGTCACCACTCACGTTCATATATCTTCACGGCGTCAATCACTCCGGCATCGACAGCCGCGGCGTTGAAAGCCATTGATATTATGATCGAAGAACCTTGGCGTCAAGAACACCTTTGGGAGCTTACCAATTATGCCCTTGACGGCTTCAGAAATATGGGTTGTGAGATAGGTAACACCTCAACGCCGATCATACCTCTGTTTATTCGCGACAACTTTAAGACATTTGCCATCACGCGAGATCTTCTCAACGAGGGTATTTTTGTGAACCCTGTGGTATCGCCGGCAGTGGCTCCGCAAGACACGCTGATAAGATTTTCGCTTATGGCGACACACTCGAAAGAGCAAGTCACGACAGCCCTCGAGAAGATACAAAAGGTATTCCGCGAGCACAATCTTATTCCCTAAGTATAAATTATTTCTCATCAGCCATAACAAAACTGCCCGATGCTTTGATGTCGGGCAGTTTTATTTTGTCTGTAAACAAAGAGGGATGTGACTCTCTCACGGGAGACACACCCCAACAATTTGAAACGATTATCTATCAAATTGAGAATGAAATATACATTTTATAGTAACCATCCGAAAGGCGCCGACTTGTAGGATTAAAAAAAACTCGCGAGATTATTCGCGAGTTTTTTTGTAGTAGAACGGCAATAGTTGCTTTATCTGTTCCGGTGGCGTGTCATCATGAAGATGATTTAGTGCATAGATCAACCATTCCTGCGGATTGATATCGAAGGTGTCGCAACTGCCGATTAATGAGTAGAAAATGGCATTGTCTACGGCTCCGGAGCCGTTTTTGCTGAAAAGGTAGTTTTTGCGGGCTTATGGGTCAAATTTTTCGAGCATTATTTTCGCCCTCTTCCGCACTTTTTCACCAACTGATGTGAGGCTTTCATATCGGTGGCGACGAGCTACTTTGGGTGATATTCCTTCCATCAACAACACCAATTCATCCCATCGCATAGAGCGAAAACCG
>CAVCBR010000042.1:0-20231 GCA_963600695.1 bacterium | reverse complement strand
TCATTTAAATTAAACATGGCTTTTTTGACGCAAAGTTCGCTATCAAAAAAGCCATGTAAAAGTCGGCTCCTTTCGGATGGTTACATACGACGACACCCTTGCCGGAATAGAGGCAAGGGTGTCGATGTTATGAGGGTGTGGTAGGTATTGGCTTATTGGGCGTAGAGAAGGTAGGAGGTTAGGGGAGCTGCCTTGCCGGTGAGCGTGCCGTTTTTGATTTTGAATGTCGTGTTGTGGACGGCGTCGGTATATGTGCCGTCGGCGAGTGTTGTCGGCATTTTGACTTTTGTTGCTTTGTCGGCAATATTGACGATGGCGAGTCCGGCATTGCCACGAGCTACGGTGAGGATACCGCCCTGTGCCCAAATGGTTTCGGGCTTGCCGGTCATCTTATCGCGGAAGTGGTTGACAGCGGCAACTTCGGGGTGTTTAAATTCATCGTTTCCACGTTCGCCAATGCGATTGTTGCCCCAATAGTTCTGACGTGTAGAGCCGGCGGGACGGCTGTAGAATAACGGGCGACCTCCGGGTCGTGCCGTGAGGAATACCCAGCCCATGCGTATTTGGTCGTCTGTCAGTGATGCAGACTCGTGGGCGTTGCAATATGTGTCGTGGCTTTCGACCCATGTCACGAGATGTCCGGCAGGCACGGGGTGATGCCAATCAACGAGGTCTATGCCCTCTGAGGATCCGTTTTTAAGTGCTTGGCGCAACACGTGACCATACGAACTTGCCGTTTGGTCAAAATACTCGGCATATTCGGTCTCTTTGGTGTTTTTGTCTTGCAATACTTCGCCATAAATATACAGACGATCAGGCATCATTAATGAGAGATCGTGCACGCTCTCTCGTCCGAGAGCAACGTCCCAAAAGTTATTGCGCGGAGATTTCGGGTCGAGAGGGTCTGATGGCAGACCTATGTGTTTGGCGGTGTCATAGCGGAAGCCGCGAGCACCGAGGTTTATGAGGTCGTTGACGTATTGTAGGAAGTAATATTGAAAGTCGGGATTTTCGGTGTTGACGTCCGGCAGTCCGCCCATCATACCCGTTGTGCATTGCAGTCGGTCATTGTAGTCTTGAATTTCTTTAAATCCGTTGGCATGGAAAAGATTTTCATGTCCGCCAACGGCATTGTCAAGACCGGGTAACACGGCGGTGTGATCGATGGCTGTGTGGTTGGGCAGTACATCGACGAGCACCTTGACATTATATTTATATGCACTGTCACACATAGATCTGAAGCTGTCGCGACTGCCGAGCATATAGTTGCCGATAGTCCAATCGGTCGGTTGGTAATAGTAATACCATTTGCCCATTACAGAGTCTCCCGGTTCGGAATACAGCGCCATACCACCGCCATCGCCGACGAAACATGCCTGCGCCGGTGATGTTTGCACATAGTCATAGCCGGCAGCGGCAATTTCTGCCATAGATTTGGCGATGTTATCAAAGGACCATGTCCACGCGTGGAGGATAACTTCGTCGTCTGCCGGTTTGGTGGCTTTGGTGCGAGCAAAAGACACAGGTTGAGCCACGAGTACTGCCAATGCAGACAACGCAAAAATTTTAGAAGTTTTTTTCATGTTGTGAGGTTTTATGCTATAAGAATCAGTGGCACAAAGTTGCCATTATTTTTTCATATTAGCAAATTTGAGCGAAAAATTGGAATTTTTATAAATCTGAGAGTGTATTTTTTGCGCACAGATATTGAAATGTGGATAATTATTTGTAACTTCGTATTGAAAACGATGGCTTGACACCGAAGAAGAGTGCAAGTTAGGTTGCTTTTCTGTAAAATTGTTAAACGCTAATTATTTGAACATTATGATAAACAACAAGGATTTTCGCAATTATGCGGTTCACCATTTGGGAATGAATGGATTGGCACTCGATCAGTACACGGCAAAAATTAATGCAACGTCGCCTGTTAGTGCCAGCTACATATCACCGACAATCATCGAGGAGCGTCAACTGAATGTGGCGCAGATGGATGTGTTCTCACGTTTGATGATGGATCGCATTATATTTCTCGGCACGGAGGTGAACGATTATACTGCCAATGTCATACAGGCACAACTATTATATTTGGACTCGTCAGATCCCGGTAAAGATGTCTCGATATATATCAATTCGCCCGGCGGCTCGGTGTATGCCGGTCTCGGTATTTATGACACTATGCAATATATATCGTCAGACGTGGCTACGATCTGCACCGGCATGGCGGCATCAATGGCTGCCGTGTTGCTTGTCGCCGGAGCCAAAGACAAACGCTTTGCGTTGAAACACTCGCGCGTGATGATACATCAGCCGATGGGTGGTGCGCAAGGTCAGGCATCAGATATAGAGATTACCGCTCGCGAGATACAAAAACTCAAAAAAGAGCTATACACCATAATCGCCGACCATTCGGGACAACCGTTTGAGAAGGTTGAGACCGACTCGGATCGCGACTACTGGATGACCGCCGCCGAAGCCAAAGATTATGGAATGATAGATCAAGTGCTCATCAGAGCCAAACGCGATTAATGTTTGACATCGTACACAATGTGATGTCATTAACTTGTTTTTATGGCAAAGAAGAAAGATAAAGATCTGTTTTGCTCGTTCTGTGGTCGACCGGCAGATATGAGCGAAGTATTGGTGCCGTTGGTTGACGGTCAGGTGTATGTGTGCGCCGAATGCATCGAACGATTAGACGCGATGTTGGCAGAGGCGCGCCCCAAAACTACATCTGTGTCGCAAATAGATTTGAAAGCGGTGCCCAAGCCCAAGGAAATAAAAGATTTTCTTGACCTGTATGTCATAGGTCAGGAAGATGCAAAAAAGCATTTGGCTGTCGCTGTCTATAACCACTATAAACGTTTGGCACAGCCTGAGACAGACGATGTCGACATAGAGAAAAGCAATATAATACTCGTTGGTCCGACTGGTACAGGTAAAACACTGATCGCTCGCACAATAGCAAAACTGTTAGACGTTCCGTTTACGATCGTAGACGCCACAGTGCTGACACAAGCCGGATATGTTGGCGAGGATATAGAAAGTTTATTGACACGCCTGTTGCAAGTTGCCGATTATGATGTCGCAAAAGCCGAGCGCGGTATAGTATTCATCGATGAGATAGATAAAATAGCTCGCAAGGGTGATAACCCCTCAATAACGAGAGACGTTAGTGGCGAAGGTGTGCAACAAGGTTTACTAAAACTGCTTGAAGGCTCGATAGTAAACGTGCCGCCACAAGGCGGGCGCAAACACCCCGAGCAAAAAATGATACCGGTAGACACCAAAAACATACTCTTCATTTGTGGTGGCGCTTTTGATGGTATCGAACAAAAAATAGCTCATCGACTCAACTCACACGTAGTCGGATATTCGGCATCAAACAAACGTCATACGCTTAAAGGCGAAGAGTTTATGCGCTATGTTGCGCCACAAGACTTGAAATCATTCGGCCTTATCCCCGAGATTATCGGACGTCTGCCGATTATAACACATCTCGAACCTTTGGATAAAGCGGCTTTGCGTCGCGTGCTCACCGAGCCTAAAAATGCTGTTATCAGACAGTATGTAAAGCTATTTGAGATGGATGGTGTGAAGCTCACTTTTGACGATGACACCCTCGACTTGATTGTAGATAAGGCTGTCGAGTACAAACTCGGTGCTCGCGGTTTGCGCTCGATAGTTGAATCGATAATGATTGATGCCATGTATGATGTGCCGTCAAAGAAGATCAAGGCATTCACTGTCACCCGTGATTATGCTCTTGAAAAGCTGTCAAAAGCCAATCTCGATGATATGTCACTGAACGTTTAAAACATAAAGATATTATTGATTAATCGTCAAGCGATAATACCAACAATATTACAACACGTCAATGTTTACGAGACAGCAAATAGCAATAGCATTAAAACTCAATTTTGGCTTTGATAGTTTCAAAGGCAATCAGGAGGAGATAATACTAAGTCTGCTGAATGGGCGTGACACATTTGTGTTGATGCCCACCGGCGGAGGTAAGTCGCTGTGCTATCAATTGCCGTCATTGATGTTGCCGGGCACTGCTATTGTGGTGTCGCCGTTGATCGCGCTGATGAAAA
The DNA here is from genome assembly GCA_963600695.1 of bacterium. GTDB lineage: Bacteria > Bacteroidota > Bacteroidia > Bacteroidales > Muribaculaceae > CAG-873. The sequence goes on along the minus strand of CAVCBR010000042.1, from coordinate 16,137 downwards.
ATCAAGTTGACGCCATGCGTCATTTCAGCTCAAATGATGATGTCGCCCACTTTTTGAACTCATCGTTGACCCGCAGTGCCATAGAGCAGGTCAAAGCAGATATTTTGACCGGCAAAACCAAGATACTCTACGTCGCTCCCGAGTCGCTGACAAAAGACGAATATGTAGAGTTTTTGAAAAATGTAAATATATCGTTCTATGCCATTGATGAGGCACACTGTATCTCGGAATGGGGACACGACTTTCGCCCGGAATACAGACGCATACGTCCGATAATAAATGTGATTGGCACAAAGCCGGTGATAGCACTGACGGCAACGGCAACGCCAAAGGTGCAGCATGACATACAGAAAAATTTGGGTATGACGAATGCCGCTGTTTTTAAAGCCTCGTTCAATCGTCCCAATTTGTATTATGAGGTGCGTCAAAAAACAAAGAACGTCGATCGCGATATCATTCGTTTTATAAAACATAATCCCAACAAATCAGGCATTATTTATTGTCTTAGTCGCAAAAAAGTTGAAGAACTTGCCGAGTTGCTCGTCGTAAACGAGATAAAGGCACTGCCATATCATGCCGGTATGGATTCTGTGGCACGCTCAACAAATCAAGATGCTTTTTTGCACGAAAAAGTAGATGTGATTGTTGCCACAATAGCATTTGGCATGGGTATTGACAAACCCGATGTGCGGTTTGTGATACACTATGATATGCCTAAATCGCTTGAAGGTTACTATCAAGAAACAGGTCGTGCCGGACGTGATGGAGGCGAAGGGCGATGCATTACCTTTTACGCAGCCAAGGATTTGCGTAAGATGGAAAAATTTATGCAGGGCAAACCTCTCGCCGAGCAAGAAATAGGCAAACAACTATTGATGGAGACTGCCGCCTATGCCGAATCTTCGGTTTGTCGCCGTCGTTCGTTGTTGCACTATTTTGGCGAAGCGTACAATGCCGAAAATTGCGGTAATTGTGACAACTGCATAAATCCAAAAACCAAAATTGAAGCACGTGAATATTTGCTCGATGTCCTCGAAACTATGGTTGCTCTCGGTGAGCCTTTTAAAACCGAGCATATCATAGATGTCATACGCGGACGCATTTCGGCAGACGTGAAATCATATAACCATCAAGAACTTGATATTTTTGGCTGTGATCAGCAAGTCGATGCTAAGTTTTTGTCGGCGGTGATACGTCAGGCAACACTTGCCGGATTGATATTTCGTGACATAGAGAATTTCGGACAGTTGGTGATAACTGATGCCGGACGCGACTTTATCGCCCATCCACGTTCTTTTAAAGTTGTTGAGGATAATGACTTCTCACAAGATGACGATGACGATACGAGAGGCGGAGGCGCGACATCAGTTCTTGACCCGACATTGTTTGCCATACTAAAAGATGTGCGACTGAAAATAGCTCGTAGGGTAAACCTGCCGCCATACGTCATATTCCAAGACCCATCGCTTGAAGCAATGGCAACCACCTATCCAATCACCATTGAAGAATTGCAAAATGTCAGTGGCGTGGGAGTCGGCAAAGCCAAACGATATGGTGATGAAATAGTTGCTATTATCAAAAAATATGTCGAAGAAAACGAGATAGAACGTCCCGAGAATTTGCGCATACGCTCAGTGGCAAATAATTTAAGGCTAAAAATTAATATTATTCAGTCGATTGACCGTAAAATCGGACTTGATAGCCTTGCCGAATCTCTCGGAATGGATTTTGACAAACTTCTTGATGAAATAGAGGCAATCGTATATTCGGGTACTCGCATCAACATTTCATACTATGTCGATCAAGTCCTTGACGAAGATATGCAACAAGATATTTATGATTACTTCAAACAGAGTGAGAGTGACTCACTTGATCTTGCTCGTCAGGAATTAGGTGATGACTACACTGATGAGGAGATAAGATTAGTGAGAATAAAATTCTTATCTGAAGTTGCAAATTGACGAGACATTGTGTTTTTTATAGAAAAAATTATTGAGCATATTATATGAACAACTATAATCCGACAATTCTTAGAGAACTTTATAAGAATTATACCGGAGAGTATCCGGAACAGGTGAACGAAATGCCATCATCCGGATCAAACCGACGATATTACAGACTGACCGGTAAAGAAAGCCTTATTGGTGTGCTTGGCAATTGTTTACCTGAGAACGAAGCTTTTATATATCTTGCCAAACATTTTGGAGATCAGGAATTGCCCGTGCCAACCGTTCTGGCAATATCTGACGATCGCATGGCATACTTGCAAAATGATTTTGGCGATACATTATTGTTTAATGCAATAGAAAAAGGGCGATTGACATCTTCTTTCTCCAACGAAGAGAAAGAACTGCTTGTCAAAACCATACGGCTGTTGCCCGATGTGCAATTTAAGGGTGCTGTCGGACTTGATTTCAACAAGTGTTACCCCACATCTCATTTTGATGTCAGATCTATAATGTGGGATCTGAACTACTTTAAATATTGCTTTTTGAAGGCGACAGGGTTGGAGTTTGAAGAAAACAAGCTCGAAGACGACTTTCAGGCAATGACCGAAGTGCTGATGCGCAGCCAATCATCGACATTTATGTATCGTGACTTTCAATCACGTAATGTTATGATACGCGATGGTGAGCCGTGGCTGATAGATTTTCAAGGCGGGCGCAAAGGTCCGTTCTATTATGATGTGGCATCATTCTTGTGGCAGGCAAAAGCCGGTTTCCCGCAAAGCTTGCGTGATGAACTGATAGCACACTATATAGATGCCCTGCGCAAATATAAACCCGTAGACGACAATTACTTCTATGAACAATTGCGTCACTTTGTCTTGTTTAGAACTTTGCAAGTGCTTGGCGCATACGGCTTCCGTGGATACTTTGAAAAGAAACCTCACTTCATGCAAAGTGTGCCTTTTGCCATTGCCAACTTGCGAGAATTGCTTAAAAAACCATTCCCTGAATATCCGTATCTCAGCAAATTGTTGGGAATGTTGGTTAATTTGAGTCAATTCTCAGACCAAATAAAAAAACGCACGCTCACGGTACGGGTGATGAGTTTTGCATATAAAAAAGGAATACCCGACGATACCACCGGCAATGGTGGCGGCTTCGTTTTTGATTGCCGTGCTATTAACAATCCCGGTAAATATGAACGTTATAAGCCATTCACCGGACTTGATCAACAGGTAATAAAATTTTTGGAAGATGATGGTGAAATCACGAAATTTCTTGATAGCTGTTACTCTCTTGTCGATGCTTCGGTCAAACGCTATGTCGAACGTGGCTTTACTTCTCTGATGGTAGCCTTTGGGTGCACCGGCGGCAGACATCGCTCGGTGTATAGCGCCCAACACATGGCAGAGCACATCAGCCGAAAGTTTAATGTTAAAGTCATCTTGTCACATCGCGAGCAAAACATAGAGCAGACATTTGAGCCTGCAAATTAATTTATTATTTGGTGATGAAAGCAATGATATTTGCTGCCGGCTTGGGCACACGTTTAAAACCATTTACACAAGAACACCCTAAGGCATTGGTGCCGGTGGGTGGCGTGCCTATGCTCGAAAGAGTCATTAATCGTTTGAAACAAGCAGGTATCACAGACTTTGTGATAAATGTGCATCATTTTGCCGACCAAATAATAGATTTTATCAAAACAAACAATGACTTTGGTGTCAATATAATGATCAGCGATGAGCGTGACAAATTGCTTGACACCGGGGGCGGAATAGTCAAAGCCGCGCCTATACTCGTTGGTGATGACCCTGTTGTCATATACAATGCCGACATATTGTCAGATGTTGATATACGGGCAATGGTATCACAACACCAAGAGACAAATGCCGATGTCACACTTTTGGTAGCCGAAAGAAAAACCTCGCGCTATCTGTGTTTTGAAGGTCATCGCCTTGTCGGTTGGGTTAATACAACAACAGGGCAAACTCGCCCGGAAGGTTTTAACGTGACAGACGCCCAACGTCTTTTGGCTTTTGGAGGCATACATATCATGTCAACTTCGGTGTTTGACAAATTGGCTCAATATGGTAAAAATGAAGCATTCTCACTGACACCATTTTATGTCGACTGTTGTGAGGAGCTTAAAATTTGTTCATATATTCCCGATAAAAAATATACATGGTTTGACGTTGGCAAGCCTGAGACATTGGCACAGGCAGATGCTTTTTGTCGCAAGCAACTAAACAATTAAGCAATGAGTTTTGACCATAAAGAAATAAAACAAGAAGCCCTCGATAAACGTTACCTGCGTATGGCGGGTATTTGGGCAGAAAATTCTTATTGCCAAAGACGTAAAGTCGGAGCAATAATTGTTAAAGACCAAATGATCATCTCTGATGGTTATAATGGAACACCATCAGGTTTTGAAAATGTATGCGAAAACGAAGATGGCAACACAAAGCCATACGTACTTCATGCCGAAGCCAATGCCATAACAAAAGTGTCGCGTTCAAATAATTCGTCAGATGGCGCTACACTATATGTCACAGCCTCGCCATGTATGGAGTGTGCCAAACTGATCATACAAGCCGGCATAAAGCGCGTGGTGTTTGGCGAACTGTATCGCATAGCAGATGGCATAGAATTATTGGAACGTGCCGGCGTCGAAGTCGTTCATATTGTCGATATTAATTAACAATATCATTGTTGTTTAATGTTTGACTTGACACAAAAGATTATATTATCGTTGTAAGATGCGCAATTTAAATAAATTAAAATTTTTGATACCGCTGTTGGTATCGGTAATATTTGCTGTCGGAATGTTATGTGGGTGGTTATTAAACAAACCTCACGAATTGACACCCGGCGAAAAAAAATTAAAAGAGTTGTTTGACGTCATCACCGAAAACTATGTTGATGAGGTAAACCTCGACTCGTTGATAGAACGTTCAATTCCCGGCGTGCTGAGCAATCTTGACCCGCACTCGGTGTATTTATCACTTGATCAAAAAAAATCTGCCAACGAAGAACTTGAAGGCTCGTTCAGTGGCATCGGTATTCAATTCCAAATCAACAATGACACTGTTTGCGTGGTTGAAGCTATGTCGGGAGGTCCGGCAGAAAAAGTCGGCATTATGGCAGGTGACCGCATTATTGCCGTTGATGGTAAAAACATCGCATCAATCAACATAAAAGAAGACGATGTTTTTAAATATCTGCGTGGCGAAAAAGGTTCAAAAGTAAAATTGACCATCAAACGCCTGTTGGCACCCAAAAACCTTAATTTCGATGTTATTCGCGGTGACATACCTGTGACATCTGTCGATGCCGCATATATGGCAGACAAGAACATCGGTTACGTTAAAATCAATAAATTTGCTCGTAATACCTATGGTGAATTTATTTCTGCATTGAAGGATTTAGCTCGCTCCGGGGCTACTGATTATATTATAGATTTGCGAGGCAACACCGGCGGCTTTATGGAAACGGCAATAATGATGGTTAATGAGTTCTTGCCTGCCGAAAAAGTGATTGTCTCGACCAAAGGACGCCACACCGATGACAACACGATGGTGTTAAGTGACAATTCAGGTTCGTATCACGACGCACGCATCGTTGTTTTGGTTGATGAGATCTCGGCATCGTCAAGCGAAATTTTTGCCGGTGCCATTCAGGATAACGACAGAGGTCTGATTATTGGCAGACGTACATTTGGCAAAGGTCTCGTGCAACGTTCTTTGCCTCTCAGAGATGGCAGTGAACTGAGGCTTACCGTACAACGTTATTATACTCCCTCGGGGCGATCAATCCAAAAAGAGTATATCCCCGGACAAAATGACCGCTATGAATATGAGTTGTTTGACCGCTATCGTAATGGAGAAATGCAATCGGCAGACTCTGTGAAGTTTGATAAAAAATTGCTGTTTAAGACCGGCACTGGAAGACAGGTTTATGGTGGTGGCGGCATTATGCCTGATATATTCATGCCCAACGATACATCGGCATATACGGGCTATTATGTTAATGCTTTTAATATGGGCTTGTTCCAAAAGTTTGCCTATGAATATTGTGATCTAAATCGCACTCAACTCTCAAAAGCTAAAAACCTCAAAGAGCTGTTATCTAAATTGCCGCCAAACGAAGTTTTGTTAAGCTCGTTTGCTCATTATGCCAACGAAAAAGGGCTCAAGCCTCGTTGGTATTATATAACAATCTCGCAAAACCTCATCGTAAAGCAACTTAAAGCATTGATCGCTCGTGATATTATCGGAATTCCGGCATACTATGAGATAGTGAATGCCGATGACGCCAATTATAAAAAAGCTCTCGAAATTATTCATTCAGGTCAAGCTGATTTTCCGATTAAGCCTCAACGACGATAACTCCTCATTTTCTGATTATGAATAAAAACGATATTCGTTCACGTATTAAAGCACAAAAAACATTGCTTGACGACCAAGAACGGCGTGCAGCAGCTGAGGCAGTGTTTTCCGCCCTCGAAAAGACAGCGGGTTTTATCCTCGCCGAGCATGTGTTGTTGTATCACTCACTGCCTGACGAGTTGTCAACACATGAATTTATCGACAAATGGGCGGGGCGCAAGCATTTTTACCTGCCGCGTGTCAATGGCGTCAATCTTGAAATATTGCCGTATGATCGTTCACATCTTAAACTTGGCACATTTCGCATTGAAGAGCCACAGGGTGATGATGTCTGTGACATAGATACCATTGACCTTGTCGTTGTGCCGGCTGTCGCCTATGACAAAGCCGGTAACAGGGTGGGGCGCGGACGTGGTTACTATGACCGGCTGCTACACAACACGCGTGCACTGAAAATCGGTGTCGGATATGACTTTCAGGTTGTTGAGCAAATTGATGCAGAACCCCACGACGTCAGTGTTGACATCGTGATTACGGATAAAAATACATATTACGTCAAATGAACCTATCTCTCAGTCGCCTCAATAATTTACCTCTGCAAGAAAGAAATAAATTTTTAGAGCAAATCAAACATATTTATTTTGATTCGTTCCCGATCGATGAGCGGCGACCATGGGGTGATTGGGTGAGACATATTACGGCACCGACCGATACCATTTTTGTCGATGGCGTGTTTGATGAGAATAATTTAGTCGGCTTCATAACGTCGTGGCAATTTGACAAATTTGCATACATAGAGCATTTTGCCATAGATGCAAGATTAAGATGTGGCGGTATGGGCAGGCTGGCATTACAAAAGTTTCTGGATAGCGTAGCAACGCCGGTTTTACTTGAAGTAGAACCGCCCGAGTCATCGCCATTAGCACAAAGACGACTTAATTTTTATAAGCGTTTGGGCTTTGAGGTTATTTCAACTGATTATGTGCAACCGCCATATACACAAGAACTGCCGTCCGTACCGCTTTATCTGATGTCTACGGCACCACTTGATGTACAAATGGCAACAATCACGCTGCATCAAAAGGTTTACGGAGCGATATAATACCCGGTTTACTTTGTGTGAGCAACAGATATCATACCGGTTGGTGTGATGTCAAGTTGTGTCAAGTTTTCTATTGTCATATCGGCATTTGGGCTTACAAGTTCATGCGGATTTGTTGTCGCAAGGGCTATGACAACAGCTCCGGCTCGCCGCCCGGCTTCCAACCCGGCTAACGAATCTTCAAACACATAACAATTCTGTGGCGCGCAACCTAACCTTTGTGCTGCGAGTAAATAACCCTCGGGGTGAGGCTTGGAGTGGCTGATGTCTTCCTCGGTAATTACGGCATCAAAATAGTCTCTAAACCCCGGCAGAGATTTAAACATATTGACCATCTTCTTCTCGTTGCTGCTGGTAACGATAGCAGCCGGAATATTATGGTCTTTTAGTTTTTTGAGAAAATCTGTCACACCATCAAATACGCGATATGTCATCATCTGTTCATGCTCTTGCAGTCGTTTGATGATAAGCCTCTGTATGCCCTTGTCGGGAAAATATGTGGACAAAATATTACCCAATGTATTGCCCTTGATGGCAAATGCAAAATCAGGCACACCGGTAGGATAAGACCGGTCAATACCAGACCAAAACTCAGTATAAATACTCTCTGAGTCTATCAACACGCCATCAAGATCAAACAACGCTCCGCGCTTAATATCTTCCATTGTAAATTATCGCCTTACTTAAAATTTGACCACAAAATTAGTCAAAAACTCGCTATCCATAAAATCCCCCACGACAAATCCACGTCGCTAATGCCATCCCCCTGTTTTTTACAGATTTACCTCTCGCCTAATCCGTCTGCCTCGTATCTGTTTCTGGCGCGACTTAACAAACTTAAAGGGCGAGGCGGAAGCCGAGGTAATAGTAGCGGTTGACGGGAGTAAAGCTGCAACGAAGCGAGACGCGACAGTACCTCGCAAAGAACCACGCGCTGCCACCGCGATTCACGCGGTCAGACCCCGTGCTCAATCCTGTGGGATCAGTCTGCGATGCACTTGTATAGTCACCATACCAATCCTGACACCACTCCCAAACGTTACCCGACATATCATATATACCGAGTTCATTTGGATTCTTGGTAGCTACCGGGTGCGTCTCGTTACCGGAGTTGCCTTCATACCAAGCGACATCATCAATGTTGTTTGAACCTGAATATTTATAGCCGTGAGACATTGTACCGCCACGGGCGGCAAACTCCCACTCGGCTTCAGTAGGCAATCGGAAATTTTCGCCTGTAATCTCGTTGAGCCGTGTTATAAATTCTTGGGCATCATCCCAACTTACATTCTCCACCGGATAGTTGTCACCTTGATGATCGCTCGGATTGTTCCCCATCACGGCTTTCCATAATGCTTGTGTAACCTCGGTCTTGCCTATATGGTAGTCTGATAGGGTCACTTGATGCACCGGTTTCTCATAATAATCGTTAGCATCGTTACCTTGCTCGGCTGTAGCACCCATCATAAATGTGCCACCACGCACTTCAACAACATCAAATGACACCCCGTTAACCGTGAATGTTTTAATTTGTGGAGTGTATTCAATAGCTGTACCATTTGCATATCTATCATTGTCGGGAACGCGCGACATAAAGTAATACAATCCCAATATCATCAATGACACGACGACCACAATAGAACTATATATAATCCAACGTTTCTTCTTTGATCTTTTCAAAGGATCGCCATCAATATTGTCATTGGCGATAGGTTTCTCAACAACAGGCGTGACATTCCTATCGCTGTCCGCTTTTTTCGACGTAACAACGACTGTGTCACCATCTTTGTCGGTGGGTGTGATAACAATCTTTGTGGCATCATTAGCGCTTTGAGTATCATCACCACTATATAGTGCGCAGTATAATGCTCCGGCGTCTCCGTAGCGTTTGCCGGCGCCGTGGTTGAGGGCTGTCAAAAGGACGGCACGTGCCGGCGTGGGGAGGTCGCCGGGAAGCATCGTGGCGAAGTCGGGGTCTTCGGTGGCTGCCGGCGGTCGCTCGCCGGAGAGGCAGTGGAGCATCGTCGCTCCTAAGGCGTACACGTCTGACGCCGGCGAGAAGTTGCGTATGCCGCCATATTGTTCTATCGGCGCATAGCCGTCTGAATAGCCTTGTGAATTGATGGTCGATGTTGCCGAGCCGTCTTCGTTGTAGTGTTTCGACAAGCCGAAATCGATAAGCACGGGCTGCACACCCAAGGGTGCCTTTGCATCATCGACGAGCATAATGTTTGCCGGCTTGATGTCGAGGTGTGTAACGCGCTCGCGGTGCAAGTCTGCAACAGCGGCAATCACCGGCTCAAACAGTGTCCGGGTCTGTTGCCACGTCAGCGCACCATGCTCTTTGATATAGTCGCCGAGCGAGCGTCCGCGAAGGTATTCCATAACGTAATAGGCGGTATTATTCGCCTCAAAAACCTCGTTGACGGTGACGATCCCTTTGACCTTGCCTGCCAGCGATGCCAAACGGCGTGCCTCGCCGAGGAAGTCTTTGCGTGCCCTCTCGACTTGCTCGCGTATCGGGTTGGAATATGACATGGAGTGTGTGGCATCATCGCGCTCACACAATGACCTCGGGAAGAACTCTTTGATGCACACCGCCTCGGGCACAACAATGTTGCCGAGACGGGCATCGGCGACGTAGGTGATGCCAAAGCCGCCAATACCGAGTATGCGGCGTATCGTGTATGTCGTTTGTGGTGACACCAACACGGTGCCGGGCTGCAGAGCAAATTCCTGATTGTTCATATCCATAGCTTATTGTCTTTCATTCATAAGGGGATTGTTTACGCCCACAAAGGTAAGCATTTATCCTCAAATGCTCAAATGACCGGGCGCGAAGTTTTTGGCTATGTGTTCATCTTGGCAGTGTGTGGAGAGAAGGTGGTTGATTGACGCATCGTTTTTAGCCGATGTATCACAAAAATATTGCTGAAAACAGCCATATAACGAACCATATTGATAGTCCTGCGAGTAAGAGTTGAAACAGAAAATATCCGCACCCCATAGCGCCGACGATTGCTCCGCTTGTTGCCCCGGCTGCTTTGTCGTCGTCATCGGAGTTGAAAAAACCTATTATGGCGCCGATTACCGCCACGACAATGATAATTATTAACCAAGTAGGCATAACGTTATGTGTTTTATTAAATGAATAATTTTATCGTATGATTATTTGCTGACCTGTGAAGTGGTGATGCTTGCTAAAACAAAATCAAAGTGACTGCCTTTGAAGGGTGATAAATCGGCAGTATTTTTTATATAATCGGGATATAGCTCGATGATTGTGCGCGTGACGCGTGGATAGATGTCGCGTATTTCGTTGTCGTCAAATCCATCGGCTTCGAGCAACAAGCTGAAACAATCCATATATATCAGTAAATCACCGAAAATAAGTCTGTTGCATCGACTTAAATGATCCATGACGACAGCCATGAGTCCGGCAATGTGCCTGTCAAGTTTCGTGTCTGACGAGCCTGCCATATCCATGGCTATAACCTGTTTTTGACAATCGGCAATGAACTCAGCCTCAGACTCGCCGTTTATTGCAGTTATGATACTTAATCCGCCGGTGAGCAGTTCTTGCGGACAATATTTATTAGTGCATACGCCACCATTTTCTATGGGCACATTAACAGTGAAGATTTTATTTTGTGCTGTGAAATGATATGATTTATTTGTCATAGTTGTTGTGGTTTAAGAGTTTTCGATGCGTGTGGCGAGTTCGTATAGCCCTGATTCGCTCAGATAGTATGTGCCCCAATCATATTCCTTGATAATTGTGGCAACAGCCATTGCAGCACAATAAAGTGTCTCTATGCCACTGTCTTGCCAGCGGCTGTGTGCCAGCATAATGAGCTTGTCGATCATCGTTTGATTGATGCGGCAATCACGTATATCGTTAATCTCTTGTGGCGATGCGATATCGAGCACATTATATTGTATGAATGTTTTGTACTCAATCATCACCGGCAGTAGTGGCAGAAGCGTGTCTTTTGGCTGTCGGATAAATTGTATAAACTCAGTTTTGTTTATCATAACATGTATTTGTTTTGCATACACATTATGATACCAAACAGTCGGTTAAGGTAAACGATTTAGTTATATATTTCTATCGATGGGTGTTGTATTGGTCGGAATATGCGATATTGCAGATACTGTTTGTCAGTGAAGCATTGTCGCCAATATCTAAAATCGGCATTAGTTTTCAGCAGTGTATAAATGTAATAGGACAGCGATCCATACATCTTGCCACTCGGCGTCTTATATTCAAAATTTCGTTCATCATTGCCACAGGCAGCGACGACATACATTTTGGCTCCGATGGTAAAATTGTGAGGCTTTTGTATGTCGGCGAGATAAGAAGTTCTGTTTTTTGGCGTAAAGGCGATATTCGTGCCTCGCACATATTTCAGCAAATCAGGGTCATAATCTATGATTTCATCTTTCTGAATGCCTTTGCTGTAACAAGCATCAATCGACACAAATAGTTCACCATGCTCACCCAATCGCTTCTTAATATCGTTGAGCAGAGGACAAAGTTCATCATCGATAAGATGACATTGCCCCTCGTAAGTTCCATTCATCTTGCGACTGTCTCTGCAAGCGTCATAGGGAATAATCGATTCGTCGAATTTTTTATTGCTCCCTTCATCATGATTGTCATCTCTGATAGGTTGCCCGTGTCCCGAAAAGTGAAAATAAACTTTATCTCCATTACTACACCGGTTAGCGAGGTCTTTGAGCGCAGAAACTATCGCTCGTTTGGTAGCCTGAGCATTGATGAGAGTTACAATATCTGTGAAGCCGCGCTTTTGTAGCATCGGAGCGAGCAATTCCACATCTTTGTCGCCATGAATGACATTCCAACCTGTTGCTATTTGGTCATATTCACCAATACCGACAAGCAAGGCGCGGTTTGCCGGCATTGCGTATGACACGGCAATTATTGATATTACTAAAAATGCCAAACAGTGTCTCATTTTATTCCAACTGAGAGATGATTTCGTTACAGTGAGCTACGAACTCTTTGTCATCGGCATAACGCGATGTTAACATCGTCAATACGTCAATGGCATTATCTCTGTCGTGAAGTTTTAGATAAACCATTGCCAATTGCATACCGATGTCTTCGCCATCTTGAATGTTTTCAGCCGGCGTGTTGTTGAAGTCCTCTTTAAGTCTGACGATATGCTCTTTTAATTGCTCATCACTCATATCATTGATTGATATTGGAGTGCTATCAATGCCACCACGACTTAATGTGGGCATATTATAAGCGACTATCGTATCATCGAGCTTGTAATTGGTATGTCGATTGATGTAAAAGATGCTTAGTAAGCCGATGATTAAAAGAGCTGCAATGCTTGAAGCCCAAGTGACACGTTCGCGCAGGTATCTGAGTCTAAAAATTTTAGGTCTGTTGCTGCGTCCGATGGTTGCCTGTAACTGTGCTTTTGACAGACGTTTTAGGGCGGAGGCAAATTCGATATTATCTTGTTCTTCTTCTTTACATAGACCTAACACAGTGAACAAGAATACCTTAAAGTCAGTCGCAAAAACTTTGTCCGATTTTAGCCGTTGGTCAAACGCGCTCTTGTCTGCCGCAGACAGGCAGTCATCTATATATTGATTAAATAATTCTATATTGTCCATTTACCTTGATTTTTGTGGTTTAACATCAATGATGCCAATATGGTATAGCGCAAGTTTTACACGATAAGTCAGATCGCGCATACAGCGGTTGCGCACTACTTTTATCGAGTTTGCCGTAGTATATTGTTGCATTTCTTCGACGATTTCAGCGTCTTTGAGCTTGGCATAATAATGCAACCTGATGAGCGAGGCACAAGGCTCGGGGGTGTGTATAAGCTCTTCGCCGAGAATTTCTTGGGCTTCGGGGTCAGTATACAAACTTCTATCTTCGCTTGCGAGGGACTTGATTATTTCTTTAACCTTTTGGGCTGTTGATTTGGCGGTGGCGTCATCAGTATCTCGAGCGCTGTCATAAGAGTCAGATTTGCCTATTGTGCGGTAATGTTTGCTCGCCATGTTTAGTCCGATGGTCATGACATAATTGCTCCATGACGTGTTTTCTTTTATACGCCCCAACATGAGATTGTCTCGAATAACCATAAAGACTTCTTGATAGATGTCTTCGGCGTCTTCTTCTCTCATTTTTGAGTCTTTATATTTTGTCATGAGCTTGTCTATAAAGTTATGCCTCAACTTTACATACCACTTCTTGACAATATCTTCGTAATTCTCTGCCATATATTTAATTGTAGGTTCTGTTATTCTATCAAAATGAATGATGACCAAATTTCGGGAGCTGTCGGCTGTTCGTCGTATATCCATTGTTGTGCCGCATGAAACGAATCGTATATACTTTTGCCTTGTGCCGCGTTCTCATAAAAGACGTCCATAAACATTGCCGACCAATAGTCATCGACTTTGTTCAGGGAGCATATCAATGCTTGTGTTCCGGCAGCTTTAAAAGCTCGTTGCAGTCCCCCGATGCCATCGTAACCGGTGATGCCTATACCGCTGTCGCATGCTGACAATACGGTGAGTTTCAGGTTTGGGAAAGACAAGTTCTCGATCTCGTCTGACAAGAGCAAATCATCTTCATCGTCTGCAATTTGCCTCGATTTCCATGATAAATTACCATATCTAAGCACTAACCCGGACAACTCCTCCTTGTTAGAGGCTAATGCTCGCTTGGCGATTGCATAGTCGTTACTCAGAGGGTTGCACGCCGCATTTTTAAGCGTGTCATTGTCACGATAAAAACCATGAGTTGATATATGCAACAATGATACCTTTGACCCGGATAGCGCTTTAAAAGTCTGTTCGCGAGCGTTATCGTCAAGCAAAACAGTGGGGCTATATTCGGATAGACGTTTTGTTATAAGATTTACCTCATACTTTACGTTTGGCAGGTCTGTCCAATCGCCACGATTGACCGAGGCATAACCTTTTGCCGGGGAATTGTAGTCAGAGACACCGACAATCACCGGATTGACACCGATTGTCGATGATGGTTTGATGTCGGCAAGGTGGAACACACGATGCCAACGATGAGCACCGGTCGCCTGATGCCTTTGCAGTTCAATGGGTATAGTGTTGTATTCATCATCGGCACTGAAATATACATCATCATAATCCATAATATATGGAACCAATTTATCTAACAACGCAATCGGATTGGCTACTATTGTCGAATCTAAATTGATAAATATCGGTTGTTGTCGTTTTGAGTATATAAATACTCCGAGAACTTCGGCATGTAAACAAAAATCTATAGCCACACCATTGTCAGGTATTTTGGCAATGACATTATCGATATCTATGTCAATGTTGCGCAACAACGTATCACTTTGAGCGAATAATATCGTGTATCGTTGCTCTAACGAGTCGACTTGTTCTGCAAGCTGTTGTCTATCAGGCGAACCTAAAAGTTGACTCTGTGACAATTGGTTGCGCAAAATTTTTAATTGAGCGATAATTGAATCATTGCCCGGAATACGAGAAACTATGTCTTTGATTTGTGTCGATGTGCGTGATAATATGCTTTTTCTGAACAAATTAAGCTCGGCGGCATTTTTTACGGCTCGCGGATTGTTATGTTGCATAAGAAGACTGTGTATAGCCCTGTCGCATAGAGGCAATATCCCTTTGCGATAGCGAGGCGAGATATTATGCAGCTGTTTTGCCACAGCAATCTTTGCTTTTGATTTTATGGTGTCAGACAGAGACGATATCCTGCTGTCTCCCAAATAAGAGTAGGCGATAGCTAAAAACTCTTCGACTGAAAATCGCATGTCTTGACTTATTGATTTGTTTAACAACGGCTCTAATATCGACACGGCGGCGGCATAATCTTTGGTCGCAACATAAATATTGCCTCTGAGCAGACAATATTCATTATATAGATTATCGTCCGGTTTTATAAATTTTTCACATATATTCAATGTGTTTTGAGCCTCTTGTATATTGCCGAAGTCCAAATAACATTTAGCCAAAGTCATTGTGTAAAGCAAAACACGCTCTGTGTCATTGTTATCAGAAGCCGACATCATAATGAAAAACAGCAACTTCTCAGCAATGTCGTTATATGTTTTGCTATATTTCGCCATTTCAACAACCTTAAAAATGACGTTTTGGGCTAAATCGCTATATAACAAATCGTTGTCTTTTATGATGTCAAAGGCGCGTAAGTAATAGCTTATGGCGTCTGTAATGTTGCCTTGCTCCTCCCATGCATAGTTGCCACGTAATGTGAGGAGTGCAATCAAACATTTTTTGTTATCTATCGTCAGTGTCGATAGATCTTTTTTTGCATAAATGTCAATCGCTTTGTTTAGATAGGATAGTGCTTCTTGATGGTTGGTATTTAAGAGGCTGTTGCTTTTGATCAGATATAGATTTGAGAGTTCACTTTTGTTAGCCATCTGTGGATGTTGCTCGGCGATATTAGCATATTGTAAAGCGCGATCATAGATATGTTTATGGTAATAAAGTTTTGTAATCTCATAATTGACGTTGAACAGATACAACTCTTTGAGCTTACCCGGTTGTTCCTCCTCAACCAACTCATTAATAGTGGCGAAATATGGCTCAATCTCACCACCATTTTGTTTATAATTCATTCGAAAATATTTTGGTTGTGAAGTGCTGATTTACAACGCTTCGTGTTAAG
>CAVCBR010000041.1:0-20909 GCA_963600695.1 bacterium | reverse complement strand
TACAAAAAAACTCGCGAATAATCCCGCGAGTTTTTTTTAATCCTACAAGTCGGCTCCTTTCGGATGGTTACAAACACGTAACCATCCAATCGGCACAAATCAAAAGACAACACGCATAAATAGAAAAAACAGAGTGCAACTCGATGAGCCACACTCTGTTTTCTTGTTTATGGTTGATGAGGGATTACTTCACTTCTTCGAAGTCTACATCGGTCACATGGTCGTCACCGCCGGCATTGGTGTTACCGGGGTTGGCGTTTTGTGCACCGGCTTGCTGTTGTTGGGCTTGTTGCTGGGCGTTAAGGATGTCTTGTTGAGCAGCGCCAAACGTGGTTTCAATTTCCTTAATGGCGGCATCGATGGCATTTATATCCTGAGCCTTGTGAGCCTCTTTAAGTTTGTCGACAGCGGCTTGGATAGCAGCTTTTTTATCTGCCGGGAGCTTGTCACCGAAGTCTTTTAACTGTTTCTCGGTTTGGAAGATGATGGCATCGGCTTGGTTGAGTTTATCAATGCGCTCTTTTTCTTTGGCATCAGCGGCAGCATTGGCGGCAGCCTCGTCTTTCATACGTTTGATTTCGGCATCGGTAAGACCTGATGATGCTTCGATGCGTATCGATTGCTCTTTGCCGGTAGCTTTATCTTTGGCAGTCACGTTGAGGATACCGTTAGCATCAATTTCGAATGTCACTTCGATTTGAGGTATGCCACGAGGTGCGGGAGCTATACCATCGAGGTGGAATTTGCCAAGCAGTTTGTCGTCTTTTGCCATAGGACGTTCACCCTGCAAGACATTAATCTCAACTGACGGTTGGTTGTCGCTTGCCGTCGAGAATACTTCGCTCTTACGAGTAGGTATCGTCGTGTTTGCATCGATAAGTTTTGTCATCACACCACCGAGGGTTTCAATACCCACCGACAGAGGAACAACGTCAAGGAGCAGCACGTCTTTTACATCGCCCGAAAGGACACCGCCTTGAATTGCGGCACCAACGGCAACAACTTCATCGGGGTTAACACCTTTGTTGGGTGTTTTGCCAAAGAACTTCTCAACAATCTGTTGTATGGCGGGGATACGAGTCGAACCACCAACGAGGATTACTTCGTCAATATCCGAGGCTGTGAGTCCGGCATCGCTAAGTGCTTTGCGACAAGGCTCTAGCGTGGCTTGTATCAATGAGTCGGCAAGTTGTTCGAATTTAGAACGCGTCAACGTTTTAACAAGGTGTTTTGGAATACCGTTAACCGGCATAATGTATGGCAGGTTGATTTCGGTAGAAGTTGTCGATGAAAGCTCGATTTTAGCTTTTTCAGCAGCCTCTTTAAGACGTTGCAGAGCCATAGGATCCTGACGAAGGTCAACACCTTCATCTTTTTGGAACTCGTCTGCCAACCAGTTGATAATCACGTGGTCAAAGTCATCGCCACCAAGGTGTGTGTCACCATTGGTTGATTTTACTTCAAAGACACCGTCACCGAGTTCGAGGATAGAGATATCAAATGTACCGCCACCAAGGTCAAACACTGCGATTTTTTGGTCTTTGTTGGCTTTGTCAAGACCATAAGCGAGGGCTGCTGCCGTAGGCTCGTTAACGATACGTTTCACTGTGAGACCGGCAATTTCACCGGCTTCTTTTGTAGCCTGACGCTGTGAGTCATTAAAGTAAGCGGGAACAGTAATCACGGCTTCGGTAACTGCCTGTCCGAGATAATCCTCGGCTGTCTTCTTCATCTTTTGAAGAATCATTGCCGAAATCTCTTGGGGAGTATATTGACGTCCGTCAATATCAATGCGCGGAGTGTTATTGTCGCCACGATCCACTTTATAAGGAACGCGGCTGATTTCAGTTTGTACCTGATCGTATGTTTCACCCATAAAACGCTTAATCGAATAGATCGTGCGTTTGGGGTTTGTGATGGCTTGACGTTTTGCGGGATCACCGACTTTACGCTCACCACCGTCAACGAAAGCCACTACCGAAGGTGTCGTGTTGCGACCTTCGCTATTTGGTATGACCACGGGGTCTTTACCTTCGAGGACTGCGACACACGAGTTAGTTGTGCCTAAGTCGATACCAATAATTTTTCCCATAATTCTAAGTTTTTAATTGTTTATATTTTTTTGTTTTTATCTGTTTGATATTTTTGCTTGACTTTGTTGCTCTTCCGGATAGAACTCACACGATGTTTATCGAGGAGCTTAGCATCTTGAGGTTTCATTGTCAAACTCGACTAACATATAAACAAATGCCGTGCCAAAATGATTATTAACGCAACAATAGCTTAATTCACAGCATATTGCACCCGAAAGCCATATATTATGACAGTATGACACACGCTGTGACAATATGTCAGTTTTTTGATTATCATGCTTTAAACAAAAGATTGAAATCCGGCTGAGTTTTTAAGTTAAAAGCCTTTGTAAATCAAAAATAAAGGTTTAACTTTGCAGAAAATAAAACCACCTTAGATCCCGAATATGAACAGATCAGTACTCCTATTGGCTTTGACGGCATCTTTTGCTGTTCAGACACAAGCCGAAACTATCGTTATCAACGAAAAAGAATATGAGATCTCAACTTTGATAGACCGAGATCTCGGTCCCGGCGTGCGTTATACACGCCTGCGCCTGCCTGAGTATCCGCTCAATGTCAACCTATTGCGCATAGACGTCACCAATCCTTATAATTCGATTGAGACGACACAAGCCAACGACCGCCTTTATGGCACGGAAGCTTTGGTCAAAGCCGCATCTCGTCAAACGAGCGAAGGGCATATAGCCCTCGCCGGTGCCAACGCCAACTTTTGGTGCGTGTCAGGACAACCGCCATTCAGTGACCAACTCATTGGCGTGACATATAGCGGCAACCTGCGCAACGGTAAGATTATCACCGAGACCAATATGTATAACGACCAATGGAACGGCGGCTATAAGCACACCGGTGTCGTCGGCATCACACCAGAAGGGAAAGCTTATTCGGGACATTTCTCGTGGAAAGGATATGTCACCTCTGAAAAATTCGGACAAACCGAAATTAATATTGTAAACAAGACATGTCGAGACAACGAGTTGGCTATGTATAACTCATATTATGGCACATCGCGCACATTCCGTTGTGTCGAGCAATATGTAGATGGTACCACCAACCACTTCCGTATCGTTCCCAACTGTGCCACCGAGGTGTATTTTAAACTTGATGAAGGCCAACAGTGGTCTGCCGGCAAAGATATGACATTCACAGTCGCAGACATCAAAACAAATGCCGGCGATGGTACTGTCGGCACATACGATATGGTGCTTGTCGGTCGTGGCACACAGATAGACAATCTCAGCAAACTCGCCGTGGGCGACAAAGTCACCGTAAAACACAATTGGATTTCACCTGCCGGCGAACCGATAGAGTTTAACAATCTCGTTGCCGGAAATGCTCAGGTGATGGTCGCCGGAGAGCTTACAAAGTTCAATACATCTGAGGGTTACAACTCTCAAGTATATTCACGCACCGGATATGGCGTGGATAAAGACGGTAAGACATTATACATAATGGTCATCGACAAATCTACCGACCCGGTATATGGCACATCTGCCGGTTGTTCGACCACGGTTATGTGTGCTTTGGCAAAACATTATGGTGCTTGGGATATGACCAATTTTGACGCCGGCGGCTCAGCAGAAATGCTTGTCGAAGGCGCAATTATAAACAAGACCACCGAAGGCTCGCCACGCGCCGTCGCCAATGGAATGATTGTCTATTCGACAGCTCCGGTAGATA
The DNA here is from genome assembly GCA_963600695.1 of bacterium. Classification (GTDB taxonomy): domain Bacteria; phylum Bacteroidota; class Bacteroidia; order Bacteroidales; family Muribaculaceae; genus CAG-873. The sequence goes on along the minus strand of CAVCBR010000041.1, from coordinate 17,136 downwards.
ACACCATCACACGTCTCGAATTTATCGAGAATACATTGGAAGTTCCCATTTATGGCACATACAGACCGAAATTGCGTGGTTTCAATAAATATGGTGCCATCATTGATACCGATGTTCAAGGCATAACCCTAAGTTGTGCACCCACAGCCGGCACATGTAACGGCTCGGCATTCACCGCCGGCAACACACCCGGTGTTTACGAACTCACAGCCTCGCTCGGCGATGTATCTGTAACACAATCGGTCACCATATCGCAAGCGGAAATCGCCATCAGACTCAAACCTATCCTCATCGACCAAGAACGCAGCTATCCCATCGAAGTCACAGCCACTGTCGGCGACAACGTGTTCACCTACGATCCGGCGTCAATCTCTTGGACCATCGATGACCCGACAATAGCATCGATAGACGCAAACGGCGTTTTAAAAGGTATCAAAAATGGCACTACAGCCTTGACAGGTAAAATCGGAGATGTCGTGGACAACACCACTATCAACGTTGCAGCCTCAGACGAAAAACAAAAACATCATACAGATTGGACTCTTTGGAAAGCAACCGGAGCCAGCGGCATGAAAGTGTCTACATGGGCTGATGGTGTTGCCACATATACCTATGCAACACCTCGTGCGGCAGAAATGACACTTGCCACAACAGACACCAAGAACGGCATATCATTCTATGGCTTACCCGATGAGCTCCATGTCGTATTCACGTCATCACTCCCCGTTGAACAGGTCGTTGTTGACTTGCGCACACGTCTCAACGCCCGTGCCAATCTGATAAATGCTTTTGACGGTTCGTCATCACCTATCGCAGCCAATACACAATATGATTTGACACTGCCGTGGCCTAATGACATAAACGACTTGGCAACATTCCCGCTCTCGTTGTTCAAAGTTAAATTCACAACGTCAAAAGACACCTCTTACAAGGGCACGCAAACACTTCAATTAAACGACGTATACGCAGTTTATAATCACCTTGAAGCCATTGAAAATGTTACCGTTGACGCATCAGACAACGATGCCCAACCAATATACTACAACATACAAGGCGTGCGCGTAAATGCATCAACACTGTCACCCGGATTATACATTCGCGTGAAAGGCACAAAAGTTGACAAAATCCTTGTGCGTTAATCCCAACCATCAATCTTGACTTTTTGACACAGGCACACACCCGACATTAAGGGTGTGTGCCTTAACAGGAAAAATATAAACACAATATAATCAGTAAAATGAATAAATTAGCGTTATTTGCTCTTGCTGTCGCAACATCGCTGACATCAATAGCACAAATTGCCGATGTTTCGTCTCCCGAGCCATTGTTGCGCGGTGTCGAAAGTCGTATGTACTATCCGGTGTTATCGGTAGACGGACACAAACTGATGTTCTCAGATGCCGACTATTCAAATCTCAGAATTTATGACTTTGACGACAACGTGACCACCAAAGTCCAAGCCACTCCTCAACAATCTTCAAATGCTTCTTTTAGCGAAAAAGGACAGCTGTTGCTTGACAAGAAGTCAAAAGCCAAGGTCACTGCCGAGGTCGAAGGCTCACAACTGATAATCACCGTCGGCACAAAACGCACGGTGTGCTCTCCGGTTGAATGTTTTGCCGGTTATTGTTGGCCATCGGTATCTCCCGATGGCACAAAAGTGATGTTTGTCGCTGCCGGTAAGGGTATCGTCATCACTGACGTAGAGGGCAATGTATTGTCACGCCCCGGGTCAAAACGCCTCGAAGCTCCGGTATGGTATGGCAACAATCATATCGTGGCAATGAATACCACCGATGACTGTCATCAGCTCAGCTCATCGCAAATAGTAATGCTGACCGCAGATGGCACGGCACAACAAGAACTGACAAAGCCCGAATCCATGTCAATGTTCCCCGCCGCGTCGGCACAAGCCGGGCGCATCGTTTACAATACGATTGACGGTCGTTTGTATCAACTCGAAGTGAAACTCAAATAATCTTTGGCAGTTATGAAAATAAAATACATCTTATCAACACTTTTACTACCGGCAATGGCGTTGTCTATGTCTGCTCGTGATGCCAAAGACATCAAAGTTTACATTAATCCCGGTCACGGCGGACACGATGCAGACGATCGTAATGTCGTTATAGCACCATATACACAAGGAGACCCCGAAGGCTATTGGGAGTCAAACTCAAATCTCGAAAAAGGTTTGGCACTCAGAGATATGCTCGAAGCAAAAGGTTATACCGTAGTAATGTCACGCGTGACCAACACGTCTGACGATGACCTGCCGCTGTCAACTATTGTTAAACTCGCCAACAACTCCGGTGCCGACATATTCTTCTCGATACACTCAAATGCGACAGGCACATCATCTCGCCGCAACTTTCCCCTTATGCTTTATCGCGGTTGGGATGACGAACCGCTAAAACCACAAGACCGCGTCGTTTGCGAGATACTCAACAAACAACTGCTCGAAAATCAAGCTACATATTGGACGAGCACGAATCTGAATATACGCGGTGACTGGTCATTCTATGATTGGGGTTATCAGGTAGGTCTCGGTGTGCTAAGAGGTTTGACCATCACCGGTATGCTCTCTGAAGGCTCGTTCCACGACTACATTCCCGAAGCATATCGTTTGATGAATCACGACTTCTGTTGGCTCGAAGCATGGCACTTTCGCAAAGCCATCGACGAATACTTCAGCGTGCCCGGAATATCTACCGGCGTTATTTGCGGTCGTTTGAACGACAATCGCGTGCCCACCGCCGGATCATATATAAAATATGGTGACGACAAGTTTGCCACGATACAAAATGCTCGTGTAGAACTGCTCGATGGCTCAGGTAAAGTTATTGACACATACACCACCGACCCGGTACTTGTCAATGGTTTCTACTTGTTTAAAGATGTGCAACCCGGCGAATACACAGTGTCTGTATCTGTTGACAGCCACTATGCTCAAAGCGAAAAAGTAACCGTGACAGCCGACCAAGTATCATATTGTAATTTCAAACTGTCAAAAGTACGTTCTACGCCTCCGGTTGTCGAGTCATATAGCCCGGTATGGAATGATGGTGACGAGCCCGTGCTCTGCAACACACCGATTGTAATTCAGTTTAATTGGGATATGGATATGCCGTCAACCGAAGCTGCATTTAAAATCGACCCGCCGGCAACAGGCACATTCACATGGGAAGACCTCAACTATCGTATGGTGTTCACACCCACCGAGCCATATAACATCAACACAAAATATACGGTCACCATTGATGCCTCGGCTAAGCACGCCGGAGGTATGGCGATGGAGTCGTCCAAGTCATTCTCTTTCACTACGACAAACCGCAACTTTATGGAAATTCTCAGCTCTTTCCCACGCGAAGGTGAGAATGTTCACTATCAAAATGCCTATGTTGAATTCCGTTTTGACAAGTTGCCAAACTGCTCGGCACTAAACAAGCAAGTGACCTGTACGGACAAAGATGGCAATAAGGTGTCATTTAACGTTCGTGGTATGTCAAACTCTAAGAAAGGAGACAAATACGGCTGGTTTAGAATACCGTTTGGCAAAGACTTGGTTGTAGGTGAAGAATACACTCTCAACGTGTCAGGCGAAATGGCTGATAAAGACGGCCTGACAATCAAAGACCCAGTCAGCATCAAATTTGTTGCAACCAACGAAGGTGAAACAAAAAAATATGTAAACCTTATCGATGATATGAATGCGGCAGACAACTATGCACCTGCCGAAAATGGTTCGGTTGCTGTGACGTCATCGTCGGTGTCCTCTATCGTTGAGAAAAGCTCCCTGTTTGGAACAGCGACTTTGTTTACGTATGCGTTCACCGAAGCAGAAGGCGGCGAGGCTATGTTTAAACGCTCAACCGAAGCAGAGACAATAATTTCTCCGGATGACAAACTCGGTGTGCATGTTAACGGCGACCTCTCGGGCAACGAACTTTATCTGGAAGTTATAACGGATATATCAACTCAATATATTCATGTTTGCGATCTCGACTTCCTCGGTTGGCGTTATATCACCGTTCCTGCCAAAATCGAAGCCGCAGGTCGTCTTGCCGGCATCAAACTTGTGCAAGTCGCATCTCAGGCATCAGCAGCCGGCAAAGTCGGCATCGATGACATTGTTATCGCCGAAGGTGCCGGTGTCGAGGATATCGAAATGACATCATTGACACTTCATCCAAATCCCTGTTCCGAATATCTCATCGCTAATGGTGGCGTGACGGTTACGGCACTTGAATTGTACAATGTCGCCGGCGTCAAGGTTGCACAAACTGCCGGCAATGCTCTCAACGTCTCTGAATTGCCCGATGGCAACTATATCGCAGTTGTTACCACCGCCGGCGGACGCACCTCTCGTCAAATCGTAGTCAAACACTAAATTATAAACCAATATAATGATGAAAAAATTTATTCTATTGTCAACCATCGTCACTTTGTCGTTGAACGTCTCGGCAAAAGTGAACTTTGATGAGGCAATCGAGCTCAATCTCCCCTCAGGCGTGGCACACCCCGTGCTCAGTCCTGACGGCACAAAGCTATTATACAGTTCAGACGATCACACCGGTTTGAATTTGCTTGATATGTCAACTCGCAAAACATCTGTGATAGACACAGATGCCGGTGCCGGTTATTGCCCGGCATTCACACCCGACTCTCGCGCCGTAATATACAGAACAGCGCGTTTGGAAGACGGACTCACAATGCGTGATGTGCGTAAATATTCGCTTGCAGACAATGCCACCAAAACTTTGTCAGGTTTTAACCGTACCACCGACAGAGCCTTATCTATGACCGGAGCAAAAGACTATGCCCTCGCCGATTATCGCACAATAACATTAGTAAAAAATGGCGTTAGCAAATCAATATCTCCCATTGCCGATGCTCACAGCTATCTTTGGGCTTCGTTATCGCCTGACGGCAAACGTCTATTGTTTGTAGAGCCGTTTGAAGGTGTGTTTATAGCCGATGCCGATGGTAGAAATCCGGTGAAAATCGCAGACAAAGGTGACTTCCCGGCATGGGTTGATGACACCACGGTGACATACATTGTCAGTCATGACGATGGCTATGTGATACTTGACTCATCACTAATGGTCTATGATCTAAATGATAAAACAACCGAAAAACTCACCGATGATACAATACTCGTTGGCGAGTCAACTGCGGCTGCCGGTCATGTGATATATTCTACCTTGGACGGCAAATTATTTATGCTCACGAAGTCTAATCGTTAAAATCACGTCTTTGTTATGAAACTGAATATAAAAACTGTTTTTGCAGCACTCGCTGCATGTTGTGTGGCAATGACGTTTTCAACGACGGCAGACGCCAAAAAGATGAGTGACCTGCGCATATACATCAACCCCGGACACGGCGGATACACATCGAATGACCGTCCTATACGCATTCACCCCTTTGAGTCCAACGATACACTCGGCTATTGGGAGTCAAAATCAAACCTCTATAAAGGTCTTCATATGTATCACATACTCGACTCGCTGGGTGCAACTCCGTTTTTGTCGCGCATCAAGAACACTGAAGCCGACGACCGCTCACTGTCAGGCATTGCCGCCGAAGCTAACGGGTTGAATGTGGATCTATTCTTTTCAATACACTCAAACGCCGGCGAATCGGTCAACTATCCGTTGATGCTGTATCGTGAGCAAGTTATCGGCACTCCTCGCTATCCCGAGAGTGTCACACTGTCAAAAATATTATGGCGTAACCTACACTCATCAAAGTTGCCGGTATGGACAAAAGACACAGAATATGTTGCCGGCGACCTCACATTTTATCAAAATATGTGGCAAGGCGGACTTGGTGTATTGCGCACGCTATACGTTCCCGGTCTCTTGTCTGAAGGCTCTATGCACGAACATCGCCCCGAGGCTCACCGCCTGATGAATGACGACTACTGTTGGCTCGAAGCATGGCATTTTGTCAAAACGATTATGGAATTTTTTGACACCGAAGATCGCTTTGTCACCGGTAACGTTGCCGGCATCGTTTATGATGACAACAACTTGCGTGAATTTGTGATGCCTTGCAACTTTTCCAACTATGGTCGCGACCGCTTGGCTCCGGTTAACGGTGCTTTTGTCGAATTGGTAAATGGCGATGGTAAAACAATTCAAACTCGCACCACTGACGATATGTATAATGGCGTGTTTGTATTCCGCAACGTGACGCCCGGCAATTACACCGTGCGTGTCAATCACAAAGATTATTATACCGAAGAAACAGCCGTGACCGTAACAGCCAATGAAGTGACATATCAAGATATGCCCCTCAATCTCAAACGTGAGCAACCTTTGGCAATCACAGCCTACACGCCAAACGTATCTGAGAGTGAAACTGTATCTTGTGCATCAACGATTGTCATAGACTTCTCTACCGACATTGATGTACCTTCGTTCGAAGCCGGATTTAAAATTGAGCCGGCGATTGATGGTTATCTCACTTATTCCAACTCATATTGCCGAGTAACATTTACGCCCACGGTATCATTCGAGCTTAACACCAAATATACTGTGTCAATCGCCGAAACCGTCAAATCGGCAGACAAACACTACTCTCACCCACAACTCGAAGCTCCCGTGACTTTCTCATTCATGACTCGCGGTCGCAATCGCCTCGAGCTTGTTGACCAATTCCCTGTTGATGGTGGTGAGATACATCACACTTCACCACGCATCGAATTGCGCTTTGACAATGTGTTGAGCACTCCCGGATTTTACGATCTGCTGTCCATCACCGACTCTAAGGGCAATAAAGTATCTGTCAATCAGCGCACGACAAAATTCAACACGCTGTCAAACAATTATGGTAATGCCGTGATAGCGTTCTCAGACATAACTCCCGGCGAAAACTATACGTTAACCTTAAAAGGTGACGTGCGCGACAAAGAAGGTCTGCCGACGAACAAAGAAATCACAGTCAACTTCAAAGCCGTTGATGCTGCTTCGCCCGAATTGGATCCCGAAAAATCTAACGTATTCGAGAAATTTGAAGATGCCGCCAACTTCACTTACAACGAAGAAGGCTCGGTGGGTCTCGCCGCCAAACCGGCAGTCACAAAATCCACGTCAACAAAACTGTTTGACAAGTCTGGCGCACGTTTGACATATAAATTTGCCGACACTCACGGCGGACAAGTGCGTTGGTCTTACACCGGCGCATCACAACAATTCTCAACCGGTGACCACATTGGCTTGTATGTTAACGGCGACTTTAACAACCACGAGCTATGGGTAGGTATGGTATCAGGCACGAATGTCAAATACACAAAAGTTTGCGACCTCAATTTCCTCGGCTGGAAATATTGTGAGGTATCACTTGACAATCTTGAAGCCGATTTCTGTCCGTTTATCCTTGGTGAAGTGAAACTTGTGCAAAAGACAAGCCCCATTACTCAAAATGGCGTCATTGCCTTTGACGATCTGACATTTATCAAGGGCACCGGTGGCGTTGAAAACATTACCTCTGACGACGCTCAACAGCCGGCAGCATTTGTCGAAGGCGGCAATATTTTTGTCGTTGGCTTTACGCCAAACACTGTTGTTAACGTCTACGCTATTAGTGGTGCATTGCTGACATCTGTGCGCACCGGCGAAGACGGCTCGGCACGCATAGCAGCCTCTCATCTCGGTGCCGGCATATATATCGTTGCCGGAGGTCCTCATGCTCTCCGTGTTGCCAAATAAGAAGTATCATTTCTTCATTTTACCGGATATATCACGAGTTGCGCTCTATTTTGATTAGGGCGCAACTTTTTATTTGTCTATCAGCGAAATATTTAATAACTTTGTAGCATTAAAACAATAAACATAATTAATCGGTAATACCTAAACGATTTGTATTGGTATGTACAGATCGGCATTTATTTTTATGAAGACAAATACCTTGTTTTTTAGACCTTTTGCCGTTGGTTTGGCTATATCTTTTACAGCTTTATCCATGTCGGCGACAGACCTGTTGGTACATAAGCAAGTGGCTAATCTCACCGAAGGTCAATCATACACGTATATGGGACATTGGTTCCAAGCCAACACTACAGCATTTGCATCTGTGTGGGATGCGTTGGGAAAGATGCAAGATGGCGACAATCTGTATTTTGGACCCGGCGAATACGGCAACATCACCGTTTCAAAAAATAACGTTACGCTCTATGGAGCCAATGCTTTCTGCGATGCATGGTCAGGCAAGCGCGAAGCCGAAGAATCAACCTTTACCGGCACCGTCAAAATTGCTGCCGGTATCGATGGCGTCACAATCAATGGCTTTCAATTCACCGGCAATGGTTGCGTGCGCAACGACGATGCCGGTCGCGGGTCAACAGCTCTGAAAAACTTCTCGTTTATATACAACAAATGCACAGCCACGACACTCACCCGCTCATCGACAACTGCAATTGTTTTCTTGGGCGATGCATGGCGACCCTCAAACTCAAATACCGACCATCAAAACCCAACACTTTGGGCTGCAAATGCACGTTATGAGAATGTCACCATCGCCCACAACGCATTTCTCGGTAAGGAAGAGGCTAATCAACCGGCATGTGTACAGATTGCCGGTTCTTTTGGAACAACAAAAGTCATTGACAATCATTTTGAACTTGGTGGCACACCATTGTCGCTGTTCAATACCTCCGGCGAGTTTGAAATACTCCACAACCAATTCAAAAATGTCGGCAAAGGGTTGTTAGCTGCCGGCACGGCAAAAGGCGAGTTTTGCATACGTCTGTTCTATATTGGTGCTCGCACACAAGAGCCGGTAACCGGTAACATCAAGCATAATGTATTTGATGGCTGTCAAGGACAAACCAGCCTTTACGCACTCATTCGTTTCTATTGTGGCGACACAAACGAGACAGTATATAATTCGAACGCCACACTTGCCATCAACCACAATACGTTTAAAAATAAGACAAGCTGTAACGATTCGGGTCACAACTATGTGTTCTATGCCAACAAAGCGGGAACGACCGAAAACTCGACCGTCGATTGGCGTTTCAATCACTTTGACCAGTCAGAGCTTGAATTTGCTTGGGTGCGCCCGGCGTGGGAGACATCTCCCGGACGTTATTTTGCCGGCAGCTCAGAGATATTTGATCATACGACATCTGATGACGAAACAACAGGCACCGGTACGCTCATAGACTTTTATGGCACAACGACAAATAACATAAAATTTGGCAAAACAACCCCTAAGAAAACCAAAATAAAAGACTGGGCTTTTAAATCGACAACCGTTGTACAATCTTCTGATATTGACGACTTGACCAACACTTGGTATTTTATGCAAGTGATGTCAACCGCTTATAAGAATAGTACCGGTAAGACATATAATAGTGATAAACCCACAATGATAACGCGTGTGCAACAAACAACCGACAGTTATAGCGAGTCAATTATGGGTCTCGATTGTGCCGGTCACGGCTCTAATATGGCAGTATGTAACTTTGACGGCACATGCTATATGTTTATTGGTGGGTGCAGCCCGGCAGGGTCGAGCGCGACATCAACCAAAATCTGTATCTTCCCCTTTGTTGCCGGCGCCACTGTCGATGTGCGCAACTCAACATTCACCCACGGCGGAAAGACCTACAATATAAAACATCTCGAAAACCCCATATCGGGTTCGACTGCGCCCTACCCTTCTGTAGACCGTGACAATCAGTTATTTGTGATGCGCACACGCACATCAACATATAACTATTTTATCGTATACAATCTCGCCGACGTTTTTAATGACCCGGCAAATGCCAAACCGATAAAAACAATCAAGGTGAAAAAATACACGATGGCTCGCACCGATAGTGATCGTGCATTTATTGCAAAAAATGACAAAGGCTTCACCACATGGTCAGATCAAGGTTTCACCATTTCAGGTGACTATATATATGCTTATGAGGGCAATGGTGATGAGGGATATAAAGACACACCCAACCCGAGTGATGCAAGCATAGGTGGTGATAACAAGCCGGTGCTGATTATGAATGCCATTAACTGGCGTACCGGAGAATATATCTACCGCAAACCCATCCTTAAAACAAAAGTTTATGCCGATGCTGTCGGCACCAACAACAAACAAGGTCCCTACTCGTTGAGCCCCGGCGAGCCCGAATCGGTTAAGGTGCATCGCGATGCCACCGGTCACCCCAATCTGTTGATCGGCGTTGTCTCGGGAGCCTCAAATGCTCGCAAATATAACGTCTATGCTTATCGTCAGCGTCGCGTCAACGGTCAAGGTCGTGAATTTAAACAATTTATGCCAACAGCAACACTCACTGCCAACGAGACATCTCTCTCGCTCACTTCGGCAGGCGAAGTTGTATCAACCACTCTGACGGCGAAAAGTGCAGCTGATGTGCGCGATGTTCAAGCAACAATCGTCGGCTCCGATGGCGCATGTTTTTCGGTAGCAAAACAATCCGGTGGAATATACTCGACATCACGCACTTTTACCGTAACATTCACTCCGGACAAATTAAAAAAATCATACCAAGCTTTCGTGCGCCTGTCAACTCCGGGAGCCGACGATGTCTTAGTACCGATCAACGTCTCATATACCGGTGAAATCAGCGGTGTTGAAGAGATAAGTATTGATGACTTCAACAGCTTGCAACTCGAAGGAGCGCAGTATTATGACATCAATGGTCGTCAGCTCTCGACACCGACAAAAGGCGTTAACATCGTCCATTTGACCTCAGGCAAAACCATTAAGATAGTTCTTCCGTAAAGCATCGCCGGTGGCGATATCTTCGTTTCTATAAACAACCGACGACGATCACTTATCGCAAGTAATTCATATCACAGAACAGCCCCTGCATCACCTTTGACAGATGTGCAGGGGCTGTCGTATTGTCTTATGATTAGCCAACGATAATTAGTTGGCAAGTGTTGCATTTAGCCAGTTGAGAACTGCTTTTAGGGTTTTGTCTCGATTGTTTTGGGCGTCATGTCCATAGATAGCGATGCCGGGGAGCATCGTCGCACCATGACACGCTTTTGCCACACGTTTATCGGTACCACCAAAGCCACTGCCCTCATGGGTAATAAATGGTATTATGGTCTTGCCCTGCCAATTGTGTTTTTCGATAAACGTGTACAACGCCATCGGCGGTTCTCCCCACCAGTTGGGATAGCCGATAAATATGATGTCAAAATCTTCGACATTTATATCTCCTTTAATCTCGGGTCGGGCATTGTCTTGCAGTTCTTTCTTCGCTTGTTTGATACAAGGATCATATGCCGCCGGATAAGGCGTGAGGGTTTCGATATGGAAGAGTGTGCCGTTTGTTTGCTCGGCAATCATCTCGGCGACAATCATTGTGTTACCTTTTTCAATATTGCCAACGGCATAATTTTCGTCGGCGCGCGAAAAACATGCGATAAGTGTACGTTTTGAAGTATTCATACTTACATCAGAATTGTTTTGTGCACAAAGGCTCATAAAGATACCAATTTGTACAATGATCAATAGTAAATAACGTGTCATAATTAATGTTGTAAATCAGGGTTAAGCGGACCATAGAAGTAAGATGCCGTAGCACCGCCATCAATAAGGAAGTCAGCACCGGTGATAAAAGCTCCGGCTTCGCTCATCAATAGTGCCGCGACATCTGCCACCTCGTCTGCCGTCCCGGGACGCCCTGCCGGACATTTGGCAAACATATTTTTATAGAAATCTCCACGATGACCATTAAATTCGTCTATCGCCAATGGTGTAACGATAATCCCGGGAGATATAGAATTGAGGCGTGCTCCACGTTCGCCCCATCGTATCGACTCATACATCACACGTTTGACATTACAGCGCTTTGCCAACTGATAGGCGTGTAGTGTATCGTGAATTTCGTCTGCTTGCAACATTGGCAAATTCAATAGTTGATCTGTTGGCGTTGTGGCAAGTTGCCGATCTTGTATTGCTGTAAGAGCGGGCATACGATGTCCCGATTGACTTGATATAGTGATACCTGTGCCACCTTTGACTATAACTTTGCCAACTTCTTCAAGCAGAATGGCTGTACCCAAAAGATCTACACGCAATATGGTTTCTATCGAGGCTTGCGATGGTGACACGCCGGCGGCATTTACCATCTTGGTTATGTCACCAAATTCTTTGCCTTTGGCGATAAAACGGCGAATTGATGTTCGTGATGACAAATCCATCTCAAATGCTATGGCGTCAAAGCCGGCATTACGCATTATTTGAGCAACAGATTCAGCGTTAGACAACGATTTGTCGCCAACGATGATTTTCATTCCGGCGGCAACGCGTCGGGCTATCGCCATACCTATTTGACCGGCTCCGCAAAGGAGCAAAACAGGCTGTATCATTTTATCGTGTATCTTGCCCATATTGTGCCATTACCGACTTGTGACAGGCTTTTAAGAGTGAGCAACGTGGGTTTCTTGCTATGGCTGGTGATGCCGTCAAATACCGCTGTCATTCCGGCGCGTCCGTCTATTCCGGGACTTATCATCACGCTGATTTCGTCAAGCAGACCTTCATTTAAAAATGAGCCGTTAATGTGTCCGCCGCCAACAAGCGCAATTCGCTTGACGCCGAACTTCTCGGCGCATAATTCCATAGCGCGCGGTAAATTTATATGTCCTTTGCCGGTGGCAATCCAAGAGATGCCACGCGAGGTCAACAAATCAAGATAGTCTTGTGTGGCATCTTCTGAGGTAACAACCAAAAGAGACAAGCCATCGATAACGTTATCTGTATAAGTCAGACAGCCATGAGTATCAATAGCGATGGTATAACCTCGTGTGTCGGCATTGCCGATATGCCATGCCTCTTTATTGATTGCCGTCTTGCTGACGCTCGAGAACAATTGATTTTCGGCATAGTGCAATTGCATAGTCACGCGTCCCATGAGTTGAGAATCGCATTTTAGAGTTTCAAGGGCATTATAATAAACAGTCGGTTCCTCAATAAGCTCGGTCATGGCACAATCTATGCGCCCGTCTACCGACTCCATCATGTGCGAAATAATATATGGTTTCATTATCAAAAGTATTTTAAATAATCAGACTATTTGTTACGATGCAAAATTAAGTCGTAATTTATTTGAGGCTTTAAATAGATTACCGAATACGCTACCATTTTTACATTTTTGTCTATTGTGTAGTTGTTTGATAGCTTGTTATTGCATAATTTTGCATCAAATAATATGATAATATCCGTCAACAATGAAACAAGAGATACAACACATAAGATCTGTCGCCGAGTATAACGAATCTCTCGGCATTGAGACTTTGCACCCGTTGGTGAGCGTCATTGATTTTTCAAAGGCACACCCGATACGCCACAGTCGCCACACATTTGGCTTTTATGCCGTATTCCTCAAAGATGTGAAGTGTGGCGACATCCTATATGGTCGCCAATATTACGATTATCAAGAGGGCACCATTGTCTGTTTTGCTCCCGGACAGGTGGTTGGTGTCGAAGATAACGGTGAAGTTTTCCAACCCAAAGGATGGGCATTGATTTTTGACCCTGATCTCATTCGTGGCACGTCTCTCGGACGCAATATAAAGGAGTATAGGTTTTTCTCATACGCCGCTAACGAGGCGCTACATTTGTCAGACAAGGAGCGCGAAATCTTTTTGGCATGCCTCGACAATGTCTCCGTTGAGCTAAATCATGCCATCGACAGACTCAGCAAACGTTTGATAGCAAATAACATTGAACTGTTATTAAACTATTGTATGCGTTTTTATGAACGACAATTTATCACTCGCGAAGTCCCCAATCACGACATATTAATGAAGTTTGAAAATCTGCTTGATAAGTATTTGTCGTCAGACAAACTGACCTCCGTTGGCGTGCCCACAGTGAAATATTGCGCTTCAGAATTATGTCTGTCTCCAAACTACTTTGGCGATCTCATTAAGCGTGAAACCGGACATACAGCCCAGGAGCACATACATTATGCCCTGATATCCAAAGCCAAAGAAAAACTTTTGATGCCCGATGAGTCGGTGAGCGAGATTGCCTATGCTCTCGGGTTTAAGTATCCACAACACTTTACACGTCTTTTCAAGAAACTCACAGGTGAGACCCCTATGGAGTTTCGTCTGTCAGCCTACAACCACAAATAATCCAATGATACAAACAATTGATACTATATCAGTTATTTGTGATTGTTTGATTATTTAGAGGTGTAGAATAGGATAAGGCGTTCAAGTGCGCGTTGGCATACAGGGCAAAAGCTATCTATATTGTTGACGCGCATACGGCAGTAGTCTGCCGGGCGATATACCCCATGTGTGGCATATCCCCCACCCTCAAACACGCCGACCTTCGGCTCATCACTGCCGGGAGCTGTGGGTATGGGCACACCCGGAGACAGCATATCTGCCCATTTTGACTTAAAGTCTGTCAGTGTTGTGATGTTTTGCTCCCAAGGCTCGACATCAAGAGGATAGGTATCGCTGAAAACATCATTTTCGTAATAATATTCATCGGCAAGACCACCAAAAGAATGTCCGAATTCGTGCACGACAACCGGCTCAAAGTACTCATTGCCGGCAGCCGTCAGAGTATAGGCATTATATATTCCACCTCCGCCATAAGTTGTTGTGTTTGCAAGCACTATGATATGCTCGCATGGCACCGATGACATAGCATCATGAAGTGCAAAAACGCGAGGGGTGGTGAGATAGCGGTCACTGTAAAATGTAGAGAAGTGCGAGCCGAATGCTGTATGACACCATTTTCCATCTTTGGGCACACTGACACCTGAGTCTGCCGACACAGATTTCACTGCCACAAAATCAAAACGGTCGCGATATGTTTTGAAGGGTTCATGAGCAAGAATTGCCGTCGTGGCACGTTGTGCCGCATCAAGAAATTTATCCATCTCCGCCTCTGTATACCCCTCAGCGAGTATAGCCACACCGATATGAGGTCCGTCATATGAGCCACGACTTATCCACACCGTGTCATAGCCGGGGTCTGTAGCAGGGGCAATGAGTATGTCAGAGGGGTCAATAACAACATTATGCGATGCTATCACTTGATGACGTTTATCGGCGAGCTCTATGGTCACAGACACAGGGCGTGTAGGACGCGGAATGGTGTATGAGTTTTCAAAACCACGACACACCGTGTCTCGCGTGTCAAGCCATTCTTGAAACAGTGTGGAGAACGATTGGCGATAGATGGTGTCTCCATTTTCCGGGTTTGTGACAGTTATACGTCCGTTGCCATCAAGGGGTAATGTCGCACCATGCGGATATGCACGGCGATTGGCTTGTGACACTGTTTTAACAAGAGCAATCTCGGTTGCTTTACCGGCTTTGCCGCTAAACATATAATCGAGACGAAATACTCCGAGAGAGTCATTTGACGCCGAGACACAAACAGCCGTGGCGTCAAGATGCGCCAAAATCATTGTCACCAAAATCATTGCGACACACCAATACCCGTTTTTCATCGTGGTGAAATTAATAATGCAATTATAAATAGTTTATTGTATGTCTGTGACGGTTTATCGCGGTAACACCTCCACTTGACGCGAAAACATTTCTTCAAACGAAATCAACGTTTCGGTTTGAGCCGGAATGTTTTCGACAAGTTTTTGTATTAATTCGAGCAGATGCCCGTTTGAACGTCCCAACACCTTTATTATCATATCATAGCGACCTGATGTCACTTGACATTCGAGGACCTCGGGCGTAGAGCGCACTCTCTCTACGAGAATATTAAATTTTGAAGGATCATTCATGCGTATTCCCACCATGGCTCGTGTCGTATAGCCCAATGTCGCCGGGTCTATAACACACTCCCAGCGTCGTATCACGCCGTTTGTCATCAATCGCTTGATGCGCTGATGAATAGCAGCTCCTGATAAGCCACACACGCGTGCTATTTCTTGAAAAGACTCACGGGCATTTTTTGAGAGCATACCCATAATTTGAATGTCAAGCTTGTCAAAATGGTGTTCCATGTCAAATTACTATTTGAGGTTTAGATCGTTATATCAAATTCTACAATTATAACATATCACGGTTAAGGTAAAATATCACACATCGTCCGATATCACAATGGCACGGCGACTCGACGTGCTTACCGACCAATGGATATGGCACAATGATATGGTACAAAGATATAAATTTTTCATTATTTTGCATCTGTATCTAATATTTTTTAACACAAACGCCCCAATTATTTCCATCATTTTATAATACCAACCCATATTCCAATAATAATAAATACTCAAAGTACGGCTTACGTCCATCTTGACATGACAATTAGGCTATGTATGGTAAAAAATTTGTTATTCGTGAGATTTTATTCTTTTTTATGAAAAGTAATTACTAACTTCGCATAACAAAAGAGCCGATATGTGCTGTCATCAGCCTTGACGGTTCTATAGCAAATAATGATAACGATTTTATTAACAGGTCTTTAAATATTATGATATTCAACTTTCGTTTAGTCTCTGACGAGGTCGACCACTTTAAGAGAGAGATTCAGATTGACGCTGACGCCACTTTCCTCGACCTCAAAAACGCCATTTGCGACTCTGTGGGATATGATAAGAATGAGATGTGCTCGTTTTTCTTGTGTGACTCCGGTTGGGAAAAGGAAAAGGAGATTACCCTCGAAGATATGGGTACAGACCCGGATCAAGACTCATATATCATGGAGGATTGTGTCTTGCGCGATTTTATCGATGATGAAGGTCAGCGACTTATATTTGTTTTCGACTATCTAACCGACCGCTCGTTCTTCCTCGAAGTCAAAAAGGTCATCACAGGCAAAGATCTTAAAGACCCGGTGTGCTCAATGTCCGTGGGGCATGCTCCGGCTCAGCATGTTGATATGGATCGCTTTGAAAAGGATTTGGACGCTATGGCTGCGGCAAAAGCATCTTCTATCGATGATTTTGATGACGAGTTTGAAGAAACCGGATATAATATCGACGAACTTGACCCTGATGGTTTCGGGGAGGAAACTTTCGGCGAAAAGTACTAAACCCGAGTTATCGACAATAAACAACATACGCGATGCCTTAACGCATAATGGGGCATCGCTATTTTATATAGTAAACCTGTTGGTTGAATTAAATTAGAGAATATTTTACTTGACCGATTTTACGATGAT
>CAVCBR010000040.1:13587-21128 GCA_963600695.1 bacterium | reverse complement strand
TATAAAAAATAGTTTTTTTGAATGTACCAAGCCAAGTTAAATGAAAGAGCCGTGGGATGTATAAAGAAAAACACACGGGGAGTTCTTAGCGGTTCGTGTTTTTTGATTATCTTTGCAATGAAATATATGTAGTCTCTACATATTGCTCTTTTGTTATATCCCTACCCCTTGGGGTTGTGGCACTCATCGAATTTTAAGATATGCTTGATTTAATTCTCAACACGGTACCTTTGGATCAGTCGTTCAACTTGTTTGATGCCAAAGAATTTTTTGCTTGGTTTGTCGATAATGCGAACTACTTGTTTGTGTTCGTTTTTATGGTAATCGAGAGTTCTTTTATACCATTCCCCTCCGAAGTGGTTGTTCCACCGGCAGCATATTTGGCAGTCACTCGTGGCGATGATATGACGGTAATAGGTGTCGTTTTGGCAGCAACAGCCGGTGCTTTGGTCGGCGCATTCGTTAACTACTTTTTATCGCTGTGGATAGGTCGTCCTCTCGTATATCGTTTTGCCGATTCTCGAATTGGCCATGCTTGCCTGCTTGACAGAGCTAAAGTTGTTCGCGCCGAGCATTATTTTGATAAACATGGTGCGATTTCGACATTCATCGGACGATTAATCCCGGCTGTGCGTCAACTGATTTCTATCCCCGCCGGCATTGCGCGTATGAACATCGGAGTGTTTGCCATATTCACCACATTGGGCGCTTTGGTTTGGAACGCCATTCTTGCCGGTTTGGGATATTGGTTAGGTCAATCCGTGCCTCTTGAAACGCTCTATGACACTGTTGAAAAATATAACTCATATCTCACTATTGGTGGCTTAATCATAGCCATAGCTTGCATAGGTTTTATTATATTCAACGCCGTGAGATATAAAAAAGATAAATGTAATAAGCACGAAGAACCGATTTAATAGCAAATGATAGTTTCTCCCTCAATACTTTCTGCTAATTTTGGCAAATTAGATGCTGACATAGAAATGGTCAATGCGTCTGATGCTGGTATGTTTCATCTCGATGTGATGGATGGTGTTTTTGTACCCAACATTTCATTTGGATTTCCGGTGATTGATGCCATTGCACGAAAAGCCAAAAAGCCACTTGATGTGCATCTGATGATAGTCAACCCCGACAGATATGTCAGTCGCGTGCGCGATACCGGTGCCTATATCATGAATGTGCACCAAGAGGCATGCACCCATCTTCATCGCACCATTCAATCTATAAAAGATGCAGGTATGAAAGCTGCTGTTACATTAAACCCGGCGACACCCATTGTTACGCTCGAAGACATAATTACGGATGTCGATATGGTGTTGCTTATGAGTGTAAATCCCGGATTTGGCGGACAGCAGTTCATCACGCATACATTACAAAAGACACGTAAGCTCAAAGAATTAATCAATCAATCAGGTTCACACGCCAAAATCGAAATAGATGGTGGTGTAAATTTGGTAACAGCTCCTCAACTTGCCGATGCCGGTGCCGATGTATTAGTCGCCGGTAGCGCCATATTCGGTGCTGACAACCCTACTGATGTAATAAATACATTAGCTGCACTTTAACATTATAAGCAACAGAATTCTTAGCACACAAAAACGATACTCGATGGCAAAGTCTCTAAATGACGAATTTGACATACCTCGCACCTCTGCCACTCGCAAGACAGGTCGCCGAAATTCTTCTACCGCTAACAATGATGGCGGCAGAACGAATAATGCTGATGACACACACTCAACAGATGATAAACCGTCAGTGGACACGTCACGTACAGAGAAGAAAACGTCACCAGAACAGCGACAACCTCGCCGACATCGTTATGTGCAAGAACAAACAAAGCGACATCGAGGTTTGCTGGGATTTCTATTTGATCGCAGGCTCCATCTATTTGTCGGCGTAGCTTGTGTGTTAGTTGGTGGTGTGATGGCAATTATGCTTTTTTCTCACATTCGTAACGGTGGAATCGATCAAAGCAAAGCTGCCAATCTGCCAATGGAACAAATGGCAGAAGGGACACAACCGATTGAAAATGTCACCGGCTCTTTTGGTGCCAAAATATCACATATTCTATTTACAGACTCATTGGGAATGGGTTCACTTGCCATTGCGGCATTCCTCATTATTTTAGGATTTCGCATTCTGCGCCGACGCCCACTTTGTTTTTGGTCTTTGACTTTTAAAACACTATTACTAACAGTCTCTTTATCAATTGTTTCAGGTTTAATCGGATATTGGTTAGGCACGGAGATTAATTGGGGAGGGACTCATGGCTATTTCATAAATCATAAGTTAATGACACTTGGCGGTCCGATTATCGCCGGGGCGGTCAGCATAATATTGATCGTTGCTATTATTTGTCTATATATCAACGATATAACGAGATTATATAATAAATGGCATTCTTTACGCCCTCAATCAGCCACTCCTGCTTCCGGTCAAAAAACTCATCAAGTCACATATGATAACATCAACGATGAGCCAATCATAGAACCCCTTGAACACGAAAGTGGCAAAGACTCCGACCATAACGAAACCATTTCTCAATCTGAAGATTTCGAAGACGGCTCGTTTACCATTGATGAAAATCCCGAACAAACAGCAACTGATACAGATAATTTTGTTGTGGAAGCTCCGAATGCGGATATTATAGATGATGGCGAAATAGTCGCAGACAACAAGCCCTATGACCATCGCGCATCGTTATCACGCTATCGCTTCCCAAGCCTCGACCTCCTTGACGATGTTCCTCAACGTGCTACTGTCGATATGGAAGAACAAGAGCAAAACAAGGAGCGTATCATTAAAGCACTGGAAATTCATAAAGTTACTATTTCGTCTATAAAAGCGACTGTCGGTCCCACGGTCACATTGTTTGAAGTTGTTCCGACAGATGGCACACGCATCGCCCAAATAAAGCGACTTGAAGATGACATTGCGATGACGCTTAAAGCTCGTGGAATACGCATCATAGCTCCTATGCCGGGCAAAGGTACTGTCGGCATCGAAGTGCCCAACAACGACCCCCAAAACGTTCCAATGAGACAAGTGCTGTCATCTAAAAAATTCAGAGAGTCAACAAAACAACTGCCTGTCGCTTTGGGGGCAACCGTTTCTAATGATATTTTTGTCGCCGATTTGGCATCGATGCCGCATGTTTTGGTCGCCGGTGCCACCGGTCAGGGCAAATCTGTCGGACTAAATGTTATCATCACATCATTATTATATAAGAAACACCCGACAGAACTTAAATTTGTGCTGATTGACCCGAAAGAAGTTGAATTTAGCCTATACTCCAAGCTATGCAATCATTATCTTGCTGCCATTCCGGGTGTAGATGAAGATACCGGCATAATCACATCAAACGAAAATGTAAAATTAGCACTCGGTTCACTTTGTGCACTGATGGACAGACGCTATTCTCTATTACGACAAGCCGGCGTGCGCAATATCGTAGAGTATAACAAAAAATTTACCGAACGCCGCCTCAATCCTGAAAAGGGGCACGAATTTATGCCATATATCGTGGTTATAATAGATGAGTTCGCCGATTTGATTATGACCGCCGGCAAAGAGATAGAAATGCCTGTTACACGTATAACACAAAAAGCTCGCGCCGTTGGTATACACATGATTATAGCCACGCAACGTCCTTCGACTAATGTGCTCACAGGCTTGATTAAAGCCAACTGTCCGACCCGCATTGCATTCCGTGTGATGCAAATGGTTGACTCTCGCACTATTTTGGATCGACCCGGTGCAAATCAACTTATAGGCAAAGGTGATATGCTGTATAGCTCGGGAGGTGAGATCGAGCGTATGCAGTGTGCTTGGATTTCGACCGAAGAAGTTTCAAGCCTTTGTGACTTTGTGGGCAACCAAATCGGTTTTGAAAAACCATATATGCTCCCTGAGCCTATTAACACCGAAGCGATGGTTTCAGGCACATCTCATGCTACCGCACCCGGTATGGATAGAGACCCACTATTTGACGAAGCCGCTCGTTTTGTCATCACCCAATCATCGGCGTCTGTGTCATCTCTGCAACGGCGTTACCAAATAGGCTACAATCGGGCAGGTAAGATTATGGATCAAATGGAGGCTGCCGGCATCGTTGGTCCCGGGTCCGGGTCTAAACCGAGAAATATTCTTGTCGATGGCATAACACTAGAATTGATACTTGAGAACAAACCTCAATAATAATTCGTTGTATAGCATATTTAGCAATTATGGTAAGTTTTAAGCGTTTCACTATTTTATTTATATTAATTACTATTGGTGCCGCTATGTCTGCTGCTCCGACCGGTGATCAAATACTCCAAAAAACCGCCAAACTGCTTACATCATCAAAATCCATATCGGTTAAGTTCAATTTAACCGGTAACAACACAACCGGTCATGGTAGTATCACTATGTCAGGTAAAAAATTCACGTTCTCAGCCGGAGGTATAAGTGTTTGGTATGATGGTCACAATCAATGGGCATTACAACAATCAGCCGGAGAGGTAAACTTAACAATCCCCTCTCAATCCGAATTATTAGAATCGAATCCCTTTCTGATTATTTCAAATTACAAAACATCTTATAACGTCAAACTGTTAAGCAGTGACGCTAAATTTTATAAAGTTCGCCTAACGCCACAGGCTAAAAACAATCAAGTCAAATCGGCTACTATTACGATAAATTCAAAGAACTACCAACCCTCATCATTACAACTGACTTTTGCCGACAACACCAAGATGAACGTATCTATAACATCATTCACGACCGGCAAAACACTTCCGGTGTCATACTTCACCTATAACCCCAAGGCACACCCGGATATTGAATTGATAGATCTCAGATAATAAATTAACTCTACAACAGACAACATTACAATTCAATCAAATGCAAGCGACAAACGATATAGAAACGAACGAGCAAACGTTATCGACAAATTGTCTGATCATCGGTTCAGGTCCTGCCGGATATACAGCTGCTATATATGCATCGAGAGCCAACCTCTCGCCAATAATCATTGAGGGCAACCAACCCGGAGGTCAACTGACAACGACAAGTGTGGTTGAAAACTTTCCGGGTTACCCCGAGGGTGTTGACGGCAATCAACTGATGTCAGACTTACGAGAACAAGCCCTTCGTTTTGGTGCCGATATTCACTCCGGGTACGTCAAAACGATTGATCTTACAGCACGGCCTTTCATTGCACAAGTTGGCAATGACATTGCCATACAAGCAGCCACCGTCATTATCGCCACCGGCGCGTCAGCTTCTTATCTCGGTCTTGCAGACGAAGATAAATTTAAGGGCATTGGGGTCTCTGCATGTGCCGTTTGTGACGGGTTCTTTTACAGAGGGCGTACCGTTGCCGTTGTTGGTGGCGGAGATACGGCTTGTGAAGAAGCGTTATATCTATCTTCATTGGCACAAAAAGTCTATCTTATCGTGCGCAAAGATCATCTCCGCGCCTCAAAACTAATGCAACAACGCGTATTTGACAACGAAAAAATAACCATTCTTTTTAACACAAATACCGAAGGTTTGACAGGTGAAGATTATCTCGAAGGAGCACAGCTTGTCGAGCACAAGGGCACCGAGCGTGAGCGACATTACAACATAGCCATAGATGGTTTTTTTCTTGCCATAGGTCATAAGCCCAATAGTGAATTTGTTAAGCCCCTCATAGAAACTGATGACAAAGGCTTTATCATCACAAAAAGCAATTCGACAGCTACCAACATCGCCGGCGTTTTTGCTGCTGGAGATGTTGCCGACCCGATATTTCAGCAAGCTATAATTGCTGCCGGTTCCGGTTGTCGCGCTGCGCTCGAAGCTGAACGATTTATAATGAACAATCCGCTCTGATACAGCTACAACCTTATTAAAACCCGAATTACAAATTATTATGAAACGTTTTATAACAACACTTTTTATATTAATGGTTGCCATCAGCTCCATTTCGGCACAAAATACTGTGCCGGTAAGATGGCGTTCATCTATAAAGATGACCTCTGACAATGAGGGGATTTTAACCGTGAAGGCTCTTATCGCCGATGGCTGGCACCTTTACAGCACTAACCTGCCTAAAGGCGGACCAAAATCCACTGTTCTCGATTTTTCATCATCAACAGGTATCAAGTTTATCAATAATTTCGAGCCATCGCAAAAGCCGGTTGAATCGGTCGATAAAATGTTTAATTTAAAACTGTCATGGTGGTCAACAAATGTCACATTTACACGAAAATTTAGAGTTACAGACCATTCAAAAGCTATGGTTATTGGCAAAATCACGTTTATGAGTTGTAACAACGTTAATTGCATGCCACCCAAAAACGAATCTGTAAAACTATCCATACCCGCTTATAAGAAATAAAAGGTGCTTTACTGACAGTTTGATATTTCAGCAAAATACAATAACACTATATATGAAGAAAATTTTTGCCACATTACTTCTAATATTTGCATCATTAACATACGTTTATGCCGATGTTATTCAACCGGTAAAATGGAATTGGGAGGCAAATGTCAATTCTTCTACCGGAGATGGTATCATCACCATAAAGGCAGATATTGACGACGGTTTTCACATTTATGGGTTTAGTGTTCACAAAGGTGGACCACGAGCCACATCGATCACCTTTGACAATAAAGATATCACATTTGACGGGTCTATCACTCCATCTTCTGAGCCGGTTAAGAAATTCAGCAAAGTGTTTGACCTCAATCTTGAAGAATGGAGTGGCGAAGTCATTTTTACTCAAAAATTTAAATCAACTCCGGGCAAACACATCACCATAAGTGGGAGCATCAACTATATGGCTTGTAGCGATAAATCTTGTCTTTCACCTCAAAAAGAACATTTTGAGATCGAAGTCGGAGATGTGGCATCTAACGTCGGTAATCTTGACACTGTCAGCACCACGCCCAAGCAATCTCTTGTTGATACGAAATCCTTATCTGACGGAGATGAACAAACTGAAGATTGGTGGGAACCGGTATCCTCGACATATTTGGGCAATGACGATATCCTATCAACAACATCATGGTGGTCATTACTTATTATGGGTTTTGGTGGCGGACTATTGGCATTACTCACTCCATGTGTTTGGCCAATGATACCGATGACTTTGAGCTTTTTCTTGAAAAAATCAGGGAAACGGACAAAATCCATAAGAGATGCCCTCATATATGGTCTCTCTATTATTGTAATATTTTTGTTATTGGGTATAGCCATAACACTTGCATTTGGTGCCGGCGAGCTCAACAAAATTGCCACAAGCGCCGTCTTTAACATCATCTTCTTCTTGCTCCTGGTGGTTTTTGCAATATCATTCTTTGGCGCATTCGAAATCAAACTGCCATCTAAATGGTCTAATGCCGTTGACAATAAAGCCGAAAGCACAACCGGACTCTTGTCGATATTCTTTATGGCTTTTACTTTGGTATTGGTTTCATTCTCTTGCACAGGTCCGATAATCGGTACCCTTCTTGTTGAAGCAGCGTCAAATGGATCTATTATCGGTCCGGCAATTGGTATGGGGGGC
>CAVCBR010000040.1:5148-13577 GCA_963600695.1 bacterium | reverse complement strand
GGCTTTGCTCTTGGGTTAGCTCTTCCATTCTCTATTTTTGCATTATTCCCCACCCTTTTGAAAACTATGCCTCGATCAGGAGGCTGGATGAACTCAATTAAAGTTGTTCTCGGCTTTATCGAGTTGATTTTATCTCTAAAATTCCTCTCGGTAGCAGATCTTGCCTATGGTTGGCATATCCTTGATCGTGAAGTATTCATCTCAATATGGATTGTGCTTTTTGCCTTACTCGGACTCTATCTCCTCGGCAAATTAAGATTTTCACATGACAGCGAATCTAAGCATACTTCTGTAGGCGGATTTTTTCTTGCGGTCATCTCATTTTCATTTGCCGTATATCTAATTCCCGGGTTATGGGGTGCGCCACTCAAATCAATCAGTGCTTTTGCACCGCCTTTGTCTACGCAAGATTTTAACCTCTATGGTGGAGGATTTAAAGAGTTTAACGATTTTGATGAAGGTATGTCTTATGCAGCACAAAACAATCTTCCGGTATTTATTGATTTTTCCGGCTATGCCTGTGTGAATTGCCGCAAAATGGAAGGTGCCGTCTTCGATGCCTCTGATGTGAGAAATAAAATCGAGGGCAACTTTGTTTTAATCAAACTTATGGTTGACGATAAGAAAGATCTTGACACACCTATTACCATCACCGAGAACGGAAAGAAGTCTACAATAACAACCGTGGGAGAAAAATGGGCTTGGTTGCAACGTCATAAGTTCAACATAAACTCACAACCATATTATGCCTTACTTGACAACACCGGTCAGCTATTGACCGCTCCTCGTGACTACAATGAGGACGTAGAGCAATTCATAAAATGGCTTGATAATGGTCTCGATGCCTATAAAAAGGCGAATGATAAATCTACAAATTAATTAATAATAGCAAATTTATTTAATGTCTCACAATAGAACCGAAAAGTTGGAAGCTCTCGGACGAGTCATTGATACGCTCGATATTTTACGCGTCAAATGTCCTTGGGATGCCAAACAAACAAATCAATCATTGCGTCCAAACACAATAGAAGAAACTTATGAATTGGCACAAGCATTGATAAACGAAGATGATGCCGAAATCAAAAAAGAACTTGGCGATGTATTACTGCATATCTTGTTTTACGCTAAAATTGGCGAAGAAAAAAACACGTTTGACATTGCCGATGTTGCCGACTTTCTTAATAACAAGCTGATATTTCGCCATCCTCACGTATTTGGCGATGTCAATGTTAACAATGCTCACGATGTGGAGCTCAATTGGGAGCAAATTAAACTGAAAGAGAAAGATGGCAATCGATCGGTTCTCGCCGGGGTTCCCGAAGCACTCCCGGCACTGATAAAGGCTTTTCGCATTCAAGAAAAAGCAGCAAACGTTGGCTTTGATTGGGAGCAACCCTCACAGGTGTGGGATAAAGTCAAAGAAGAAACTGCCGAAGTTGAAGCCGAGATTAAAAATGCAGATAAAGACCATATCGAAGCGGAATTTGGAGATCTCTTTTTTGCGCTAATAAACGCTGCACGACTATATAAAGTTAATCCCGAGAATGCTTTAGAACGCACCAATCGCAAGTTCATTGCTCGTTTCAATTATATTGAACAGCAAGCCAAATTGTCAGGTCTCAACCTCAAAGATATGACCCTCGCTCAAATGGATGAGCTGTGGAACAAAGCCAAGCAAGAACTATAATCTATTTTGTTAACAGGCACGTTGTGCATATTTTTATAACATTGTGATTGTTTGTATCACCGAAAAACCAAGCGTAGCCAAAGATATTGCCAGACTATTGGGAGCATCGTCTCGTCATGATGGTTATTACGAAGGAGCAGGATACCAAGTCACATGGACTTTTGGTCATCTATGTTGCCTCAAAGAGCCCAACGATTATACGGATGCGTGGAAGCGTTGGTCTTTGGGAGCACTACCTATGATACCACAAAAGTTTGGTATTAAGCTTATTGCAGATCGTGGTATAGAACATCAGTTTAATGTTATCAAAACCTTAATGAGCAATGCCGACAGCATTATCAATTGTGGTGATGCCGGACAAGAAGGCGAACTGATACAGCGATGGGTAATGCAAAAAGCTGATGTTAAGTGCCCGGTCAGCCGTTTATGGATATCGTCTCTGACTGACGAAGCCATAAAAACCGGGTTTGCCAATCTCAAGCCACAGACCGCTTTTGACAACCTATATTTAGCCGGCTTGTCACGCGCTATCGGCGATTGGATTTTAGGTATGAATGCCACTCGCCTTTACACGCTTAAGTACAGCGTGAGCCAAGGTGCTGTGCTATCCATCGGTAGAGTGCAAACACCAACTCTTGCTCTAATTGTCGAGCGACAACAACAAATTGCAAACTTCAAACCTGAAGAATATCTCGAACTATCAACCAAATACCGAGATGTCATATTCAACTCAACAGAAGGAAGAATTAAAGACCCTGCCAAAGCTGCCGAATTACTGGAACACATCAAATCTTTGCCATTAAAGATTGTTGATGTCTCAAAGAAAACCGGACGAGAGGGTCCACGACGTTTGTTTGACTTGACATCACTACAAGTCGAAACAAACAAACTTTGGGGGTGGACGGCTGATGAGACATTACAACTCATACAATCTTTGTATGAAAAAAAGGTAACAACGTATCCTCGTGTTGACACTACATACCTCTCCGAAGATATTTATCCAAAGATACCCGACATTCTGCGGCGTATGACTCATTATTCAGACAAAACCGCGTCAATACTTGCCAAACGAATACCAAAATCAAAAAAAGTTTTTGACAACTCAAAAGTCACGGACCACCATGCCATTATACCCACAGGCGAAAGTCCTACCATACTTGTTGATAGAGAGCGAAAACTTTATCACCTTATTGCGATGAGGTTTATAAGTGCCTTTTATCCTGATTGTATTTTTGAGCAAACAACCATTGTGGCTGAAATCGGCAAACACCCATTCAAAACTTCGGGCAAAGTTATAATTGACCCGGGGTGGCGAGTACTATCACCTGCCGGAAAACCTGCAAATAACGGAGTATTGACAGATGGTGATAAAAAAGAACCGTCAGAAGACACTATCTTACCACATTTTGACATTGGCGAATCCGGTCCCCATCATCCATTTTTTGAAAAAAAAACAACTCAACCGCCAAAGCTATACACCGAAGGCACTCTGTTGCGAGCTATGGAAGGTGCCGGCAAAACCGTCGAAGACGAAGAATTGCGTGAAGCGTTGAAAGAAAACGGCATCGGACGACCTTCAACACGTTCGGCTATTATTGAAACATTATTCAAACGTCATTACATAAGACGTGAACGAAAAAATATTATAGCCACCCGGGCAGGCATCGATCTTATCTCTTTAATTCGTGAAGACCTTATCAAAAGTGCGAAACTCACAGGTATATGGGAGAATAAACTGCGTCGCATAGAACACGGCACATATTCGCCCACCGAGTTTATTAACGAATTAAAATTGATGATTAATCAAATTGTTATATCAGTCCTGAGCGATAATTCTCAGCGTCGCATCGACACAAAAGCCGAGCCAATAGTTAAGGAGAAAAAGACAAAAACTCAGACAAAAAATACGACTAAAACAAAAGAGAAAAAAGCTCGCACAGCCAAGACTCTCACATCAATAGATCAAATAACTTGTCCTAAATGCAACAAAGGACATATACTGAAAGGACGTGCGGCTTTTGGGTGTTCGCGATATAACGATGGTTGCGATTGGCGTTTGGATTTTAGTTTGGCTTCTCCCGACTTAACGCCGGATAATCTTGCCAAACTCATCAATAAATTATCTAAAAGCAAATGAGCCACACAATACAAATCGTCATAGTCTTAATTGTGGCTATCATCGCCGCATATGGGCTTTGGCGTCAATTATACCAACGTAAAAAAGGAAACTGCTGTTCCAACAAGAAGTCGTGCAAACACACATCAACCGGCTATACATGTATAGACTGCCCATTGCACGACTCTTGCACACATCATAGATCAGAATAACATTGCCACGTGATATGTGATAAGTGCAGCTATCCAGGCAACAGCAGTATTATACACCACCGAGAATAAACCATAATGCCAACTGCCGGTTTCGCGTATGATTGCCACAATTGTTGCCATACACGGACAATACAGCAATATAAATACCATCAAAGACAAAGCCGATGCCACAGACCATTCCGGTTCATTTGTAGTTGGATTGACTGACGTAGAAATACGTTTTGACAAACTTTGTTCAGACACCTCATCGTCACCGGTATATAGGACGCCCAACGTTGACACGACAATCTCCTTTGCCGGCACGCCGGCAAGAGCGGCAACTGTAGCACGCCACGAAAATCCCAACGGCTTCATCACGGGATTTACAGTTTTACCTGCCATTTCTAAGAATGAATCGTGCTCAACATCGATATGCTCTGTTTCTGTATACGCGAGAGATTCAGCTGTTGCCTCTGATTCTTCATCGTGGAGAGGGAAATAATTTAACGCCCACACAACAATGGAAGCCAAGAGAATGACACCTCCCATTTTTTTAAGATATTGCATTCCTTTTGACCACGTGTGTCGCAATGATGTTGACATCGATGGCATACGATACGGTGGTAACTCCATAACAAACGGAGTCTCATCTTTCTTAAAATAAAAACAACGCAATGCCTTGGCTGTGATCAATGCAATCACTATACCCAAAACATACAAGCCCATAAACACTAAGGGACCATGTTGTGGAAAAAATGTTGCTATCAACAACACATACAATGGCAGTCGTGCCGAGCAAGACATAAATGGATTTATCAATATCGTAATTATACGTGACGACCGCGATTCTATTGTGCGAGATGCTATTATTGCCGGCACATTACAACCAAATCCCATTACCAAAGGAATGAAAGACTTACCATGAAGACCTATGCGGTGCATCACTTTATCCATGATAAATGCCGCTCGCGCCATATAGCCCGAGTCTTCCATAAATGAAATACAGAAGTACAATATCAAAATATTTGGCAAGAATACAATAACTCCACCCACACCCCCAATAATACCATCAGCTATCAAATCTTTTATCGGTCCCTCGGGCAAAACTTGGTGACATGTCGCAGATAACCAATCTACACCTTGCTGGATCCATTCCATCGGATAATTACCCAACGAGAATGTCAGCCAAAAGATGAAGAACATCAAAGCAAAAAATAATGGAAACCCTAATAGCTTGTTAGTGACAAACGAATCTATTTTTCCGGTTATATTATTTGTGGGTTTCACAGGACCTTGCATAGTTTCGGCAAGAGCACCGGCAATAAAACCATATTTTTCATCAGCAATAATAGAGCTTATATCTTCACCCATAGCACGTTCTATCTCTGACACCAATACATCTCTGCGTTTCAACAATGCCGGTCCGTGTGATGTCGCAGAAATGGTACGCTCGGTCTCCTTATCGCCTTCAAGCATTTTTATTGCCATATATCGAGGTGAAAACTGATGGCCTGTTTCTCTATACTCTTTTATGCTATCTTTTAATTCTGTAACAGCCGCTTCTATTTCCGGATTTAAATTTACATGTATATGTCGTGTTGACTGATTACGATCTTCATAGACATCAATAATTGTATCAAGCAAATCCAGTTTTCCTTGTCCATTTTTGGAGATGGTGGGCACAATTGGCACACCAATCATATCTCCCAACATTTTGTGGTCAAGCTTAGTCCCTGAATTTTGCAGTTCATCAAACATATTCAAAGCAATCACCATAGCCCGCCCCATATCAATCAGTTCGGTAGTTAAATAAAGATTGCGTTCAAGGTTTGACGAATCGACGACGTTTACGATGACGTCAGGCGTTTTTTCACTCAAATATTGCCTGACGTACTTTTCTTCGGGAGAATACGCAGCAAGTGAATACGTCCCGGGCAGGTCTACAATATTAATTCGATAGCCATGATATTTCAAACGACCAAATTTGGCATCTACTGTAACACCGCTATAATTACCAACATGCTCACTGGCACCACATAGCAGATTAAACAGCGATGTTTTACCACAGTTTGGATTTCCCAATAATGCAACATTTATGACATTTGAGGGCCATGGCTGATTTTGTTCGGGTATTTCATTGGTATCTGTCGGTGATGTTCCTGATGCCAAAGCCATCTGAGGAACATCGTTTTGATTATCAAGCAATGGCACAACTTCTATCTGCGTTGCCTCCGAACGTCTTAGGGATACTTCATACCCCATAATAGAGTATTTTATCGGATCTTTAAGCGGGGCATCCAACAACACATCTACACGGCGACCTTTGACAAAGCCCATTTCCATTACTCGTTTGCGAAATGCTCCATGTCCCAATATCTTCACTACCACACCGGTTTGACCGGTTTTTAGCTCGCTTAACTTTTTTATGTCAATATTGTTATCAATACCCATATTGATTATTCCAAAGCTGATAAGTCTATACCTAAAACATTATTTTCACACCTGCAAATATCCGAATTTTTCACGAAATGCACACCATTATTTACAATAATTCTAAATAATAAATCATATCACACTGGTTTTAAACGCATTCACAATACATCTAATTTATAAATATTCACAATAGAAATACACAAACGCAGACCCAAAAAAAATTAGTAACTTCGCAATATGAAAGGAAGATGGTCTTTTGATTTATTGATGGCACAGCGCCTCAGTTCTACCGGTTCTCGCTCGGGATCTGTTATTGCTATCGCCGGCGTTTCATGTGCCATAGTAGTTATGTTGCTCACTTGGGGAGTGGCACAAGGCTTCAATCATCAAATAAAATCCAAACTAATCGGTTTTGAAGCACCAATAACAATTTCATCTCCTTATAGCTATGTTTCCGGGACAACAGACCAATATTTGGTGGTTGACAGTAGTTTGCAACAAGTATTTAACACCTGTATTGACAGCCATACCGCGTCAAAGATATTTCGCCAGCCAACCATATTAAAAACCGATGACAATTTCGAAGCAGTCATAATATGTGGATTTGATCGTTATCACAATACCGACTTCGAAAAATCAAACATCATCGATGGCATATTCCCTGATTTCAACAAAGATGATAAATCCATAGTACTTTCAAAATACACCTCCTCAAAATTAGGGCTTAATGTCGGAGATCAGGTCACAACATGCTTTTTTATCAATGATGCCATAAAATCTCGCAAATTTAAAATTGCCGGTATTTACGATTCGGGATTTGGCGATTATGATAATAAAATCGCATATGGCAGTCTACATATGTTACAACGACTTAACAAGGTCGATAGTTTAACCGTCACAAACATCGCAATATATCCCGATGCGGTCAGCATTGACTCTATACCTGTCATTGCCGCAAATCTTCAAAATACTCTTATTCAACGAGCGCAAAAACTAGAGCGTGGCAAAGTCGAAGTTGTTGACAATATAACCAATACCGGCGGCTTATATCTTAGCTGGCTCGATTTGATAGAAACAAATGTCATTGTCATTTTTGCCATTATGTGTTGTTTGGCAATACTGACAATAATTTCATCACTTTTTATCAATATTCTTGACAGAGTATCCACGATAGGATTGTTACGCGCCTTTGGAATATCACGATTGCACATACGTAATATTTTTGTTTTGATCGCTATTCGCAAAGTTTTGTGGGGTGTGCTTATAGGAAATTTTGTGGTCATTGTCTTTTGGTGGTTACAAACATCGTTTGGCATAATTTCACTTGACCCTGAAATGTACTATCTCGATACAGTTCCATTTGAATATGACATTTGTGCAACACTCGCTATAAATGCCGGTATCATTATTATGACATGGCTTGTTCTTATACTACCGGCACGTGTGGCGTCGTCTATTTCACCCTCCCAAACTATGCGGTTCGAATAGTCATATACATATTGCACTTATGTGTAATGTTTTCAGTCTTTTTAAGAAATACACATGCACATTTCACACACTTATATTGTTATTTTTTATAACTTTGTACTAAACAAACACTATACATACATGACCAAATCTGATGATTTATCACAACAAATAATTGAGGCAATCCAAGATAAAAAAGGAAAGCATATCACAATTGTTGATATGACCCATATCGAAGCGGCGCCTGTACCCATATTTATCATCGCCGAAGGTTCTTCAACAATGAACGTGTCTTCCATCGCTGACAATGTCCGCGAAAAGCTTCTTGATAATTGTGGCATTAAACCATATAACTATGATGGATACAGATCAGCCGAATGGATAGTAATAGATTATGGTGCCTTATTGGTTCATATATTTATTACTGAAGCACGCATCCGATATAATTTGGAAGAACTTTGGTCTGATGCACGCATCACAAATATTGCAGATCTGGACTGACCCGACAACTATATAAAAAATCCCCGATACAGAA
>CAVCBR010000040.1:527-5138 GCA_963600695.1 bacterium | reverse complement strand
ATACAGAATTTATTATTACGACATAATATGCCAACACCTCAGACCAATAACAATTCACAGTCTCCTCAGCAACAAGGCGAAGGAAAAAATCGCTTTCATTTTAATATTCTATGGATGTATGCCATTTTGGGTATTATACTATTCAGCATATTTTTTCTTGACAGAAATGACACTAACAAATTTGTAAACTATAACAAATTTGAAAAAATAATAGCGTGCAATGGTGCCACCCAAATCACCATAGACAAAGATAATAGTACAGCCACAGCCATACTCAAAGACTCTTTGGCTAAAACCGATGACTTTAAAAACAAATATACGCCCGGGAAAAAGACCCACGTTTCAACAATTATACCATCTGTAAGCGATTTCTCAAAAGAGCTTAAAGATGGGCACTTTAATGGCGACATTGTGTATGAACATAGTTCAGGCTTTGTTACTTTCTTGTGGTCATTTGGTCCGGTGATACTCCTCATCGCCATTTGGATATTTATCATGAGACGTATGTCTCGCGGAGTTGGCGGTGCCGGTTCCATTTTCAATGTCGGCAAATCAAAAGCTCAACTTTTTGATAAAACAAAGTCCGGCAAAGTCACATTTGACGATGTTGCAGGATTGTCTGATGCAAAAACCGAAGTTGAAGAGATTGTCGACTTTCTCAAAAATCCTCAACGCTACACCGAACTTGGTGGTAAAATTCCCAAGGGTGCATTGCTTATAGGTCCTCCCGGAACCGGCAAAACTCTGTTAGCAAAAGCGATGGCAGGCGAGGCCAACGTGCCATTCTTCTCTATGTCAGGCTCTGACTTTGTAGAAATGTTTGTCGGCGTTGGTCCTTCTAGGGTACGAGACTTATTTAAACAAGCAAAAGAAAAAGCTCCATGCATCATATTTATCGATGAGATAGACGCTGTGGGTCGTGCTCGTGGCAAAAATCCCAATTTTGGCTCTAACGATGAACGCGAAAACACGCTAAATCAATTGCTCACCGAAATGGATGGCTTTACGACCAACTCCGGCATTATTTGCATTGGGGCTACAAACCGCGTAGATGTTCTTGATAAAGCATTACTTCGTGCCGGTCGTTTTGATCGTCAAATATTTGTCGAGCTACCTGACATCAACGATCGTATTGCAATTTTTAAAGTCCATTTGCGCAATGTCAAAGTAGCCGAAGGTCTTGACATCGAAATGTTGGCTCGACAAACACCGGGTTTCTCAGGCGCCGATATCGCAAATGTTTGCAACGAAGCCGCTCTTATTGCGGCACGTAATAATAAACGTCAAGTTACGGCTACTGATTTCAATGCCGCCATAGATCGTATTATTGGCGGACTTGAAAAAAAGAACAAAATAACCACCAGCGAAGAAAAGCATTCCATAGCAATTCATGAAGCCGGTCACGCCACCGTATCATGGCATCTGCGCTATGGGGATCCTTTGGTTAAAGTTACAATCGTTCCACGCGGTAAAGCACTTGGCGCAGCTTGGTATACTCCTGAAGAACGACAAAACATTCCCACCCAGGGGTTCCTTGACAAGATTTGTTCGCTGTTAGCTGGTCGTGCTGCCGAAGAACTATTCTCCGGACAAATTGGCATCGGCGCATTAAACGATTTGGAACGCGCAAATAAACTTGCATATTCTATGGTTGCATATTATGGTATGAGTGAGCGCCTGCCAAATATTTGTTATTATGACTCGGCAAGCGATGGATACACGTTCGCCAAGCCATTCAGCGAAGAGCGTGCTCGCGTCATAGACGAAGAAGTTTCGCGCATCATTCAGGAGCAATATCAACGTGCCATAGACATTCTCAAAGAATATGCCGCAGGACATAAACAATTAACCGACGAATTGTATAAGCGAGAAGTTATTTTTACCGCCGATGTCGAAGCCATATTCGGACCCCGCAAATGGGCGTCGCGCTCAGATGAAATTCTCGCCGCCAATAATCAATCTCAACAAGATGATAATACGTCACCGGCTGAGACAGATATGACACCCGACAAAGACTCTACCGACTCAAATACAGAAACCGGTACAGAAGCTGAAAATACAAGCAACAAATCTGCAACTCCCCCACCCTATAATCCAAATAAATAATTGAACAATAATGGCTGAGGATTCATCTTCATTACTAAGTCGTCTTGATGGCATTGACAGCCGTTTTGCCGAAGTATCTACATTGATAACAGATCCGGCAGTCATTGCTGACCAACGCCGTTATGTTCACCTCACCAAAGAATACAAAGATTTATCCAAACTCATTAAAGCGACAACTGACTATCGACAAACTCTTGCCGCAATCACCGAAGCTCGTAGAATAATAAGCAATGATGAAGACCCCGAAATGAAAGAGTTGGCTCGCGAACAACTCGACTCATCATTACAACTACTTCCACAGCTAGAGGAAAGTATCAAATTACTATTGATACCTGAAGACCCTGAAGATGCCAAAAATGCAATTCTTGAAATACGAGCAGGCACCGGTGGTGATGAAGCGGCAATTTTTGCCGGCGATTTATTTAAAATGTATCAACACTACTGTGAAACAAGGGGGTGGTCTTTTAATGTCACTTCATTTACAGAAGGTGCTGCAGGAGGTTTTAAAGAAATTATCGTCTCTGTCACAGGCGAAGGCGTATATGGAACCCTTAAATATGAAAGCGGTGTGCATCGTGTGCAACGTGTTCCGGCGACTGAGACACAAGGGCGAGTTCATACCTCAGCGGCAACAGTCGCGGTGCTCCCCGAAGCCGAGCCTTTTGAAGTGGAGATTAATGAAGGAGAAATCAAATGGGATACATTCCGCTCGGGAGGTGCCGGCGGTCAAAATGTTAACAAAGTGGAGTCCGGCGTACGATTAAGGTATAATTGGCGCAATCCCAATACCGGTCAAGTCGAAGAAATTTTAATCGAATGTACCGAAACCAGAGACCAGCCACACAACAAAGAACGTGCTTTAAGTCGCTTGCGCACCTTCATATATGATCGCGAACATCAGAAATATATGGACGATATTTCATCTCGCCGCAAAACAATGGTCTCAACCGGGGATCGCTCGGCTAAAATACGTACATACAATTATCCGCAAGGTCGCATTACAGATCATCGTATAAATTATACCATATACAATTTGCAATCTTTCGTCAATGGCGACATACAAGATGTTATTGATCATCTTATCATCGCCGAAAATGCCGAAAAGCTTAAAGCCGCCGAATTATAGTTTTACACTCCACAATACAATCATAATATGAAGCGTATAGAACTCATCAACAACATTAAGTCAAAAAAATCTTTCCTGTGTGTGGGACTTGACACAGATATAAACTTAATACCTAAACATTTGTTATCTTGCGAGGATCCGGTTTTTGAGTTCAACAAGGCAATAATTGATGCTACGGCATCATATTGCATTGCATACAAACCCAACACTGCTTTTTATGAATCATTGGGTGCACAAGGTTGGCTCTCGCTCGAAAAGACTGTTAAATACATACGCGCCAATTATCCCGACCAATTCATTATTGCAGACGCAAAACGTGGTGACATCGGCAACACCTCGCAACTTTATGCTCGCACTTTTTTTGAGCACCTTGACGTTGATGCCCTGACTGTTGCGCCATATATGGGCGAAGATTCAGTTATGCCATTTCTTGAATACAAAAACAAATGGACAATAGTGTTGGCTTTAACATCAAACAAAGGCACTCAAGACTTTCAGCTTATTAAGGACAAAAATGATCACTATATTTTTGAACGTGTCTTGAAACGCGTACAACATTGGGGCTCACCTGTAAACCTGATGTTTGTTGTCGGCGCAACACAAGCCGAACATATTGATGCCGTAAGAGCAATTGCACCTCGTTCATTCTTGCTTATACCCGGTGTCGGCGCACAAGGCGGAGATCTCGAAGATGTCGCAAAACACAGCTTTAACGATGAATGTGGTATTATCGTGAACTCATCTCGTGCTATCATTTATGCTGCTAATGATGAAACTTTTGCCGATGCAGCAGGGGCAAAAGCCGCTAAGATGGCTCAACGAATGTCTCTACTGCTTGAACAGTACAACATTCTCTGAATCCTCTTAATTCTCTCTTCTCCATATGCCCGATAATCACTGTGTCAGCAATAATAGTTCAAACAAAGGACTATACCTTGTCAAGGTGCTGTGTGCTTTTTTTGTAGTCACCATACATATGCCGGGCAATGCGTTCAATGCTCTAATGCCGATATCTCATATCGCTGTGCCAATATTTTTTATGATAACCGGTTTTTATTTATCACTAGATGGCATATCGATTAGCACCTCTCGACTTCGACACTCAATAATCAAGATCTTAAAAATGGCAATAGTTGCCAATGGTATTATTCTCGGATATTCATTGGCATACAACCTCTATGCCTATGCCTCTATCCCGTCAGAGATGTTACAACCATCATTTTGGGTTAATCTTATTTTAATCGGAGATGTTGCTTGCCCGGCATTTTGGTATTTTAATGCTCTTATACAAGCTCTTGTTGTGGTGTGGATATTCATAGATTTAAAAACTTTATCACGAGCAACAACAATACTTATCCCTATGGGCATCGCATGTGCAG
>CAVCBR010000040.1:0-489 GCA_963600695.1 bacterium | reverse complement strand
CATTAACATATCTCGTAATTTCTTCACCTTGGCTTTGCCATGCATACTGATAGGGATAGTTCTGAGACGACAGATTAAAAGGCTACCGAACTTGATAACATCGCTGATTTTGCTGATTGTCTTTTCGTTGCTTTTGTATTTAGAGTGCCTACTTCATACTACAACATCATTTTATAATATAGATGGAGATGTAATGATAATGATTATCCCGACGGCAGTGGCTGCCTTCGTTTTATTTTACCGTCTTGATATAAATAAATTACATAATAAGTTATTACAACGTATAATAAACATCGTTGTCGCTACCGGTCGCAAGTATACGGCTGATATTTATATCTGGCACAGTTTTTTAGCCTTTTTCATCTTTAAAATTGCTCATTCGCTCTCCGTGGATATTCTGCCCATATCCAATATTGTGGTGTTTTTAGCATCATTATTTGTCGGAATAGCAATTAAGGCATTTTTTCCAAAATACTTACAGCTATCAAT
>CAVCBR010000039.1:0-21404 GCA_963600695.1 bacterium | reverse complement strand
GATATATATTGATCGTTCAGTCATTTCACGTAAACTCCAATTAACTGTCAAAAATGGGTAGAGAAAACTTTTTTCGGCTTGTACTCTTTTTTCCATGATAGAATATTTGCAGATGTTTTTCGCCCGGATTACGTTGCCAAAGGTAGTAATAATATCTTACAGAGTCAAGTGTTTATCGGCTTTTTTTGAAATGTTGATGAACGTTTGATATGTCGAGCTAGCGCACGTACTTCTTGTGGCGAGAATTTAATATCCACTTTACCTCCGGCGGTTGTACCTTTATACCTGTATATGAGTCCGCGATTGAACTCGCTGGCCAATTTAATGTCCTCTTTGAAATCGGCGTTGTCAAATAAATCTTTTTTGAAAGTGTGTTCTTGCTCTCGGATAGCATCTATGGAATAGAGAGAATCATCAATATTATGTAGGAAAATGATACATCTACCATCATCGATGACTTTGATCAATATGACACCTTCGACAATTTCTATTGGCATTTCTTTGTTTCCTTCAGCCAAAACTTGTTGTAGTTCGATACTGTCATTATATGCATATTGTTTTGCATTAGCTGCTACCCTCTTTCGTTCAAGTTCAAGGTTTTTGGCGTAATCTCGCATAATTTGTGACGCGACCCGGTTACTCGTGTATGAGTTATTAGCCGGTGCACTATCATTATGACGTAAGTAATATTTTACCAAACCTGCCAAACCTGCAATTATAGCTATACACAAAATTGATAAGAACTTTTTCATAATGGAGGGATTTAATTAGTAATTGTTAGGCGGAGAGTTTGTCTTATTGTCTTAGTTTGTTCAAATGATAGGATTACGATGGCGAAGATATGCGCTATTTTTTGCTCAGCCAAGAACAAATCGGTATAATTGACAAAGTCATAGGAATAAAGGACGAATGATGCAATTTTTTGAGTGTTTTTACGTTCTTAAAAAGTGTACAATTAAAGCAAATTATGGTTATAGGTAAATATATATTGTCAAAACTGAGACTTCAACGGTTTGTTCGTGCCGCTGTTGCATTGGTGCTGACACTGACAACATATACAACATTGATGGCACAAAAGCCTGATGTGCAACAATCAAAAACAAAATCTGTCAAAATCAGCGGTAAAACCACAGACGAGAAAAACGAGCCATTGGAGTTTGTGACAATAAAGGTTGCCGGCTCTATGATTGGCACAACGTCTGGTATTGACGGCACATATACGCTCACGGCTCCGGTTGCCGACACCATACGTGTAGAGTTCAGCTGCATAGGTTATCGTGATGCCAAGCGTCACCTTATAAATCCTTCAGGCGAAGTCACACTCAATGTCAAACTCGATCCACAAACATATATGCTTGATGGCATTGACATTACCGAATATCGCAAACAAACCGGTGCCATGCAGCAAATAGACCCCACAAATTACAAAATAGCACCCGATGTCAGCGGTGGCTCTGTCGAAAGCCTGATAACGACTATGGCTGGTGTGACCTCGGGCAACGAAATGTCTTCGCAATACTCGGTGCGCGGTGGGTCATTTGACGAAAATTCGGTGTATATAAATGGAGTGGAAGTCTATCGTCCACAACTTATCAGTTCGGGACAACAAGAAGGATTGTCCATCATCAATCCCGATATGGTGGGTGCCATCGGCTTTTCGACCGGAGGCTTTGCTCCGCAGTATGCTGATCGTATGTCTTCGGTACTTGACATCACATATCGCGAACCTGAAGCCTTTGAAGGCTCAGCCAACCTGTCATTGCAGGGTGGGGGACTCACGCTCGGAACAAGTTCCAAACGTTTCCATATGCTCCACGGCGTCAGATACAAGTCTAATAGATCTCTACTTGGCTCGATGGACGAGAAAGGCGAATATGATCCACGCTTTTTTGACTATCAAGGGTATTTGGGATATAAAATAACAAACAAACTCAAAGCCTCGGTTTTGGGCTATGTGTCTATGAATGATTATAGGTTTATACCTCATAACCGTACCACTAATTTTGGCACCTCGACAGACGCCAAGCAGTTTAAAGTATATTTTGACGGTCAGGAGAAGGATAAATTTGAGACATTCTTCGGGTCGCTCAACCTTACTTATAGACATAGTAAGGCAGCCGAATACACATTGCTTGCCTCGGGTTATCTCACAAACGAACTTGTCGCATATGATGTCTCCGGTGAATATTGGCTCGATCAAGCCGGAACATCAGGCTCGTCGGGCGGAGAAAGCATAGGTGGCGAACTCGGGTTGGGACGTTATCTCGAACATGCTCGCGACCGTCTTAAAGCCTCTGTGTTCTCACTTGGACTGCGCGGCGCAAACGGCATTGCCGGTCACTCGATAGGCTATGGGGTGACATTTAACCGCGAAAATATTCATGATCGCTCACGCGAGTGGGAGTTGCGTGATTCGGCAGGTTATTCTCTGCCATATGACCCCGATGCTTTGCGTGTTATCTATAATCTTGATTCTAAAAATGATATGTCGTCAAACAGATTGTCGGCATATGTTCAAGATACATATAGATTGCAGACTCGTGCCGGCTATCTAAATATTTGTGGCGGCGTGAGAATGTCATATTGGGACTATAATCGTGAATTTCTTGTCAGCCCGCGAGTGAATGTCGGCTTTGTACCAACGGCGTCACCACGATGGGCTTTTCGTTTTGCCACCGGTCTGTATTATCAATCACCCTTCTTTAAAGAATACCGACAACCGATTACAGACTCAGAGGGTAATATGACCATACATTTTAACAATGATATAAAATCACAGCGGTCATATCAGTTCATATTGGGCGCAGATTGGACATTTCGCGCTTTTGAACGACCATTTAAACTCTCAGGTGAAGCATATTATAAAATACTTTCCAATCTAATCCCATACGAGATAGATAATCTTAAAGTCGTATATACCGGTGAGAACACCTCGTCAGGTTCGGCTGCCGGTGTTGATTTTAAACTATTCGGGCAGTTTGTTCCCGGCTCGGACTCGTGGATAAGTTTTTCGCTGATGAACACTCGTGAGAAACTCAATGGAGTTACTGTGCCACGACCAACAGATCGTCGCTATGCTTTTGCTCTGTACTTTACAGACTATTTTCCGAAATTTCCGAAATTGAAATTCTCTTTACGCGCCATATTCAATGATGGACTGCCAACGACGGCACCACGTTCCACTCGCGATAAGGGTTACTTCCGTGCGCCGGCATATAAGCGTGTTGACGTTGGATTGAGCTATGCTCTATTGTCCCCACTTGCTGCCGGCGAAACACGCTCAGGTTTTTTCAAGCACTTCAAGAGCATTTGGGTCGGTTTGGATTGCTTTAACCTCTTTGATATATCAAACGTAAGCTCATATTATTGGGTGACAGACGTAAATAATATACAATATGCCGTGCCCAATTATCTGACGCGACGCCAACTTAATGTGCGCTTGTCAATAGATTTTTGATAACAAGAGTCAATTTCTACATCTTAATACAGCTATCACGGGTAAACTAAATAATGTTAAATCACCGTATGTCTAATCATCGGTTGGCAGATTATCGCTAAATTTGGCACAGATGTGTTGGCAAAATCACAGTGCGATTTAGCTCCGCGTCAGATAAAATTAATCAAAATCAACTTTTTGTTTTTACCATGGCTCAGAACAAAGAATTATTACTCAGCAAAAACAAAATTGCTATCTTTTTGAACAAACCTCAGCGGGAGTTTACTCGTGAAGACATAATAAACTATATCTCGGCAAATGACATAGAGATGGTCAACTTTATGTATCCTGCCGCCGATGGACGATTGAAGGCATTAAATTTTGTCATTAATGATCTTGCTTATCTTGAAACCATACTCACACTCGGAGAGCGCGTCGACGGTTCGTCACTGTTTCCGTTTATTTCTGCCGGAGCGAGTGATCTTTATGTGTTACCGAGGTTTGCCACGGCATTTGTTGACCCCTTTGCCGAGTTGCCAACGGTGACTATGCTTTGCTCATATTTCGACAAAGACGGCAAACCTCTCGAAACTTCACCCGAATATATATTAAGGCGTGCGTGTGAAGAGTTTACGACACAAACCGGTATGGAGTTTCAGGCTATGGGTGAGTTGGAGTATTATGTCATAAGCCCCGAAGACGCATTGTTTCCCGCCACCGATCAACGAGGTTATCATGAGTCGGCGCCATTTGTAAAAACCAATGAGTTCCGCACACAATGTATGCGTTACATTGCGCAAGCCGGTGGACGCATAAAATACGGACATTCAGAGGTGGGCAACTTTGTACTTGACGGACTGAACTATGAGCAAAACGAAATAGAATTTTTACCTGTTGATGCGCGTCAAGCGGCAGACCAACTTATGGTTGCCAAGTGGATAATACGCAACCTTGCTTATCGTTATGGCTATGACGTTACATTTGCTCCCAAAATCACTGCCGGCAAGGCAGGGTCGGGTTTGCACATACATATGCGTATGGTTAAAGACGGTCACAATATGATGCTTGATGAGCATCGCCAACTATCGCAGATCGCTAAACGAGGAATTGCCGGGTTGATGGAGTTGGCACCGGCTATCACCGCTTTTGGAAATACAAATCCTACGTCCTATTTTCGTCTCGTGCCACATCAAGAGGCACCGACAAATGTATGTTGGGGAGACCGCAACCGCTCGGTGCTCGTGCGCGTGCCGTTGGGTTGGACAGCCGAGCGTGATATGTGTGCCGAGTTGAACAACGGCACAAAGCCTCTCGATATTGACACTACACAAAAACAGACGGTTGAAATACGTTCGGCAGATGGCTCGGCAGACGTTTATCTGTTGATAGCATCACTTGCTGTCGCTATGCGTCATGGTTTTGAAATAGACAATGCTCTTGATATAGCGAAACGCACTTATGTAGACGTCAACATACATCGTGCCGAGAATGCTGCTGTTTTGGAG
Source organism: bacterium (assembly GCA_963600695.1). GTDB lineage: Bacteria > Bacteroidota > Bacteroidia > Bacteroidales > Muribaculaceae > CAG-873. Next base: position 16,463 of record CAVCBR010000039.1, on the reverse strand, counting down.
GGGTTGGCATCTCTGCCGGTGAATTGTGGAGAGTCGGCAAAAGCATTGTCACGAGCACGCGATATATTCCAAGCCAAAGGCGTATTTTCACCGGCACTAATTGATGGTATCATTGCAAAACTCAACAGCTATGATCAAGCCGAGGCAGACGCAGCGATGCATAACCAAGAGTTGATGCTTAAACTTGTCGAGCGTTATTACCATTGCTGATAGGCTTGGAATAGCGTATAAACAAATAATAATTAGTAGATTAAAATAGTAAGAGCCGGCTTATGACCGGCTCTTGCTGTATGTATGAGTTGACGATTATCAATAAACGCCTTGTCCCATCATTGCATCGGCAACTTTCATGAAGCCGGCAATATTGGCACCTTTCATATAGTTGATATAGCCATCAGCCTCTGTGCCATGATTTACACATTGTTTATGAATGTTAGACATAATTTGGTGTAGACGAGCGTCAACCTCTTCGGCAGTCCAATTGATGTGACCGGCATTTTGGCACATTTCAAGACCCGAAGTGGCAACACCACCGGCGTTCACGGCTTTACCCGGAGCGTATGTTATGCGAGCGGCAAGGAATGTGTCGATAGCCTCGGGTGTACAACCCATATTAGACACTTCAGCAACGAGTTTCACGCCGTTTGCAACGATTTGTTTAGCATCTTCACCATTGACTTCATTTTGAGTTGCACAAGGCAGGCAGATGTCAACTTTTTGTTCCCAAGGTTTCTTGCCGGCGTAGAATGTTGAGCCGGGGAATTTGTCAGCATAAGGAGCGACAATATCATTGCCGGAAGCACGAAGTTCAAGCATATAGTTGATCTTCTCTGCATTAAGACCTGCCGGGTCATAGATATATCCGTCAGGACCTGAGATGGTGACAACTTTTGCACCAAGTTCGGTAGCTTTAAGGGCTGCGCCCCAAGCAACATTACCGAAGCCTGAGATTGCAACGGTCTTGCCTTTAACGTCTTGACCTTTAACTTTGAGAATGTTTTGTACAAAGTAGAGAGCTCCAAATCCGGTAGCCTCGGGGCGTATTAACGAACCGCCAAACGATAAACCTTTACCGGTGAAAGTTCCGGTGCATTCGTTGGCGAGTTTTTTATACATACCATACATATAGCCCACTTCACGTCCACCGACACCGATGTCTCCGGCGGGAACGTCGCGGTCGGGACCGAGATTCTTCCACAACTCAACGATAAACGCTTGGCAGAATCGCATTACCTCGCGGTCTGATTTGCCTCGCGGTGAGAAGTCGCTACCGCCTTTGGCACCACCCATAGGCAGGGTTGTGAGGGCATTTTTAAATGTTTGTTCAAAACCAAGGAATTTGAGAATTGACAAGTTGACAGAAGCGTGGAAACGTATACCGCCCTTGTACGGACCAATGGCGTTGTTAAATTGTACACGGTAACCGATGTTATTTTGAACTTCGCCTTTGTCATCAATCCATGTTACGCGGAATGTGAAGATGCGGTCAGGCTCCACCATACGTTCGATGATTTTATTACGCTCGAACTCGGGGTGTTGATTATAAACATCAGCAACTGACATCAGAACCTCTCTTACGGCCTGAAGGTACTCTTTTTCGCCCGGATGCTTAACTTCCAGGTCTGTCATTATTTTATTAATGTCCATAGTAAAAAATTTAATTTATGGGAGTATTTGTAATATTTGTCAAGAGATATTGTTTTTTTTATGTTCATGAAGCATTGCGAGTGGATAATTCGCAACATCTTCACACGGCAAATTTACACAAATAAACCTTCATTTCAAGTGAAATTGATGATATTATATCGTTGTTTTAGTTAAAAATCATTAAACTGAATTACGCTTTGTCACAATCGACGAGTTATCAATAGTGTTGTGTTATCACACAATGTTTGGTGGTTTACATCAAACCACGTATTTTTGCGGGTGCAAACATAAGGATAGGAGCAAAACCATTTTGTCGATAATGAAAAGTGTTAATGATATATGCAGTTGGCGTGATATAGCATTGCAAAGATTGCAGTCGCAACAACTCATCAGACCACGCTTTGATAATATATCTGAACTTGTCAGCCACTTTGGTATTATACAGGCACAAGATTTCAAGATGGTGCGATGGGCTGCTGCTATGCGCACAAAACACCCATCACTTAGAGATTTTATACAAGCCTTTGATAAAGGTGAAATTGTGCGAACGCATTTATGCCGTTGCACGTGGCAACTCACCACACCACAAGACCTCGGTTGGCTGTTGACATTACGCCGTGAACGCAACCGCCGTGCAGTTGTCGGATTTATGGCATACAATGGGGTGCGTATCACAGAGGATCGGATTGATGCTTTTGAATATGACATTGTCGAAATATTGACAGGTAGGGCATCGGTGTGTAAAAATGATATTATTGACGCCCTTGTTAACAGAGGTTGGAAAGATGACCGACACACCTTATCGTCACTCTTGTCCTTAGCTGAAATTGACGGATTGATATGTAGTGGGAAATATGATGAAAATCAAAATACTTATGCCCTAATCAAAGAGCGATTCGGCGAGCTGAAAACACTTGAAAGAGACAATGCTATTAAAATATTGGTGGATAAATATTTTAGAAGCCATGCTCCGGCAACGCTTGATGATTTTGTGTGGTGGAGTAATCTCCCCGTTGGCGAATGCCGCAAAGTAATTGCAAGTCTAAGTGACGTTATGAGTATTCGAGAAATAGATGGCGAAACATACTATTATCATAATATGTGGCGTGATGCACGAGCTATTCATTCGGGCGGTGTTATTCTATTGCCATCATATGATGAGCTGTTGATAGGATATAAAAGTCGGCACCATACGATTTCAGTTGCACACAAACATAGGGCACACAACTCGTTTGGCATCTTTTATCCACTGATAATAAAAGACGGTCATGCCATAGGCAACTGGAAATGCAATAAACTCCTCGCAGACTTTTTTAAGCCCGAATATGAGATAGATATGACAAAAGCGGTGTCTCGATATACTCGTTTTTGTGATGCTGAATAAGCCTTAAAAAATAAACGGTGCCAATAAATAATTGAGAGGTTTACATATTGGCACTTAGTGATTGAACAAAAATTTGTAACTTTGTAACTCGTAACGCATAATCCTGCGGCACGTATAGTTTTACAATGGCTGCCAAGATATACAAAATCATACGAATTGTCTTCATCACTTTGCTGGTAATCGGTGTGGGTGTGCCGGTTGGTTTGTATGTTGTTTTGTCGACGCCTTGGGCTCAAGAAAAGCTCAGAACTGTCGGTGAAGAAGAATTGACGACTCTGCTCGGCACGAAAGTGCAGATTGGGTATGTCGGTTTTTCTCCATTTGATCATATAGTTCTCAAAGAAGTCTCCGTCGCAGATGATAATGGGGTCAATGCCCTTTACATTAGTAACTTGTCAGTAAGATTTGAGCTTGATTACTTTTTGTCAAAACATAAATTAGTGTTTGATTATGCTGCGATAGACGGCATGTCTGTAAAATTATATAAACCATCTAAAACAGACAAACTTAACATCGCCGGCATTATCGATAGATTAAAACTAAAGGATAAAAACAAACCGCCAACTCGGTTTGAATTTGCAATATCTATGGTTGAAATTAATGGTTTATCTGCCACGTATGATGTCAATGACCGTCCTCGGAAGGAGCAGGGTTTTGATGTAAACCATATATCTGTTAGTGATTTATCTCTTACGGCAAATTTATCAAAAGTAACAAATGAGGGTGCAGTGGTCAAGATTGCACACCTTGCTTTCATCGAACAATCGGGTTTTACGTTGGCAGACTTTAACACCGAGGTAACATTTATGCCTGACAAGATTGCCGTCAAGTCCCCCACGATAACATTGCCTAAGTCAAAAATTCAAATTGGATCTTTTGAATATACCCCGTCATCTGTTGCAGATGTATCACAACTTGGGCGAACCATACCGATAGACGTTAAGATCGATAATGGCAGCTTTATAACGCTTGAAGACTTGTCGTGTGTTGTTCCGATATTCAAAAACGTAGACCATAAGTTTGATATTGCCATTGATGCTCACGGCACACTCGATGACATTACCTTAAATCGGCTGAGTGTCGGTGAGGCTGATGGCGATTTGACAACCATTACAACCTCGGGACATGTGTCAAATATTATGCAAAAGGACAGTCTTTATGTTGACGAATTAAACTTTGATGTCAAAACCCGCGGTGGCAAAATAAAAAAGCTCATCAGCGAAATGGCTCCCCAAATGTCGCCGGCAGTGACAGCGATGATAGCCAGAGCCGGTAATATAGCACTTGAAGGTAAAGTTACAGGTAATCTCGATGCATTCACAGCCGATGCTGACCTGCGAACGTCTGTCGGAGCGATAACATTTGACGGAACGGCAGAGATACTATCAAACAACTCAGGTGTTAAGATTGATGCCATAACAGATATTCAGCATTTGGAACTGGGAACATTGTTAGCCGACAATCGTTTTGGCTTGGCTGATGGATCGCTTGGATTTAACGGCACTGTAAGAGGTGAGAAAATTGCCGGAGAGTGTGATGCCATAATCAACAACTTGGTATATAATGGGGTCGATTATCATGATGTGAAAATGGTTGGCAGTCTCGGCGATAATAAATCGTTTGACTTAAACCTTACGATGGATAACGATGCCGGTTATGTGGATATGGCAGCTGACGGTATTCTTGATAAGAATGACGGACAACTAACAATGGAAACAGCGTTGCGCAATATTGATTTCAGCGCATTCGGAGTCAAGGGGCGTTATGCCGGATATAAATTTAGCGGTAATATTGCCGCAGATATTTCAGGTTCTGTGTCACAATGGATAAATGGCTCGATTACTTTAAATGACCTGTCGCTCAAGTCGCTTGACAAGACACAACCATCGTTGAATGTTAATAGCGTGAAAGTGGTGGCGGATAATGCAAACAGACCGGCATCAGTGACTATGACGAGTGACTTTTTGAATGGCAAGATAGAGGGTGAATTGTGTCTCGGCTCGCTTGTCCCTGACATAGCTAAAATGGTATCAGGTATATTCCCCGCTATTGTGCCTGACAAAAACCTTCATATTAATCCTCGATGCGTAGGTCTGACAAATCATTTCAATTATGATTTTGAACTTTCAAATGTTGAGCCGTTGTCCCATTTTTTACATCTGCCGATAGAAGTAATATATCCGGTGACAATCGAAGGCGAGGTTGATATGGCAGACAATCGTCTGACAATGAGCGTTGACGCGCCCTATCTTTTAAAAGGTGACAAATTAATCGAGAACACGGCGCTTCAAGCCGATGTAAACAATGATGGCTCTGCCGATGTCTATGTCACAACACAGATGCCGACAAAAAAAGGCACAATGGTTCTCGTGACAGGGCTTACTGCTGCGAAAAATCGTATAGACACGCAAGTTAATTGGATGCTCGAAAGAGAAAAACCAATTAATGGAATATTGGCATTCTCCACGTTGTTGGGCAAAGATGAAAATGGTGATCTTACGGCCGATATAGACTTTAATCCCTCAGACATAAATTTTGGCAAAGATACATGGCATATATCACCTTCTCACATACTGTATCGTAACCGAGATATATCCGTCGGACGCTTTGAAATGGCAGCAGGAACACAACGCATCGTTATAGATGGCGATGCCTCATCACGTTCTGATAGTCGTATGCTTGTTGATCTTGCTAATATTGAGTTAGGTACTATTTTTGAAACCCTCGATATTAACAAAGCCTTGATAGGAGGGTATGCCACCGGAGTCTTTGACGCTCGTGGATTGTTTTCAGCCGAACCGTCTATTGTTTGTGATGGTCTACATGTTGACTCCATCTCTTATAACTATTGTGTTTTGGGCACGGGTGAAGTTACGGCTCATTGGGATAACGAACGACGAGCAGTTTCTCTTGATGCCGACGTCATAGAACCCTCAGGTAAGCACTCTCATATCTATGGAGACATTTTTCCCTTTACCGAGGGGCTTGACATTTCGTTTGATGCCGACAATGTGAGGGTAGGGTTTATGAAACCGTTTATGTCGGCATTTGCCCAAGATATAACCGGATATGCCTCGGGGCATGCCCGTCTTTTTGGCACCTTTAAATATATCGATATGGAGGGCGATATTTTTGCTCGTGATCTTGGTGTTAAAATAGCTTTTACGAATACGTGGTATTATTGTACGGATTCGGTGAAACTTACGCCCGGGCTTATTGATATCAAGAATGTCACCGTACATGATGCATATGGTAATACAGCTCAACTCAATGGATATGTGAAACACAAGTTTTTCAAAGAGCCTGAGTTTGATTTTAAGGTTACGAATGCCGTCAACTTGTTGTCGTATGATGTTACCCCAAAATTGTCACCTGATTGGTATGGACGTGTTTTTGGCAATGGCTCGGCATTTATCACAGGCTACCCCGGAGTTGTAAACATTGATGTCAATATGTCTACCGCAGATGGTTCAACATTTACATTTGTCTTATCTGACGATGAACAAGCCGATGATTACACCTTCATTCAATTCCGAGATCGCAATGCCGGCAAAGTTACAGACTCTATAATACAGGTAGATCATGTGCCGGCTGCAATACGTGACATACAGCGTCGTATGGCACAGCGCAATGTTGACAATCCATCGGATTATAATATGAACATACAAGTGGATATCACGCCACAAGCCAAACTTATAATAGTGATGGATCCGGTTGGTGGAGATGAGATTAAGGCAACGGGTGCCGGTAACTTGCGTATGACATATAAGTCTGCCGGCAACGATTTGCGTATGTATGGCACTTATGCCATAGAACGTGGTAGTTATAATTTTACACTTCAAGATATCATCGTTAAAGACTTCAAAATCAAGGAAGGTAGTTCTATCGCATTTACCGGAGACCCTTACTCGGCGCGTCTTGATATTAATGCCATATATGCGGTTAATGCCAATCTTTCGGATCTGGACGAATCATTCCTCCAAGACAAGGATTTAAATCGCACTAATGTCCCGGTTCACGCTTTACTCAAGGTTAACGGTGATATGCGTCAGCCTGATATTTCGTTTGATTTGGAATTTCCGACACTTACCTCGGATGTGTATCGCAAGGTGCGTTCCATAGTCTCGACTGATGAAATGATGAACAGACAGATAATTTACCTCTTGGCACTCGGACGCTTCTATACCCCTGAATATATGTCGACAACCAAGGGTAATGAATTGTTCTCTGTGGCATCGTCCACAATATCATCTCAATTATCGTCTATGTTGGGCAAACTATCTGAGAATTGGACCATTGCGCCAAATGTACGTTCTGATAAAGGCGATTTTTCGGATGTTGAATTTGATGTTGCGCTTTCATCATCATTGCTCAACAATCGCCTGCGCATTAACGGGAATTTTGGATACAGAGATAAGTCACTTAATACCAATCAATTTATTGGCGATTTTGATATCGAATACTTGCTTAATCGTTCAGGGTCTTGGCGTCTGAAAGCATATAATCGTTATAATGACCAGAACTACTATTTGCGCACAGCCCAAACCACACAAGGAGTCGGTATTATGTACCGCCGCGATTTTGACAGAATGTTTGGTTTTTTGAGACCACGCAAAAAAACGAGTGAAAACACACAATCACTCAACGACAGCACAAAAGTTGACAGACCGCAACAAGAAAAAAACACTCCTGCCGACACGACAAATACGGTGGCAACAACGGCTGCTGCAGCACCTATCACTGAATAATCGAGATACAATCAGAACGTGACGTGTACAGCTATACGTAGCCCGGAGCGTGATATATCGTATGTAGGGTAGCGATGTGTTATGCGCCACACATAATCAATACGCAGACATTTCAAGATATTATCAATTCCTGCCGAAATCTCAACATAGGGCGTTCGACTGATATCTGTGGTCGCTACGCCATTGACATTATCTCCCCAAGGATTCTCCGGGAATGCAAGCATAGTGCTGTTGAGCCGTGGATTGTTTGCATCAGAGAGTTTGCCCCAAAAAGTTTTGATGCCAAAGACTTCGCGCAATTTCAGCTTCTTTATCAAAGGCACGTAGTTAAGTATGGCACCATTTGCCCAATATGTAAAATCAAGTGAACAATAATTGTCTGTGACAAATTCGAGAGGATTTATGAGCGCAAAGCTTTCAGGCAGAATGATATATGACATATTCGCGTTTGGTGCAAAAAGATGAGTGTATGGCGTGTGCTTTGACCACACGTGACCACCTTTGGCAATGAAGTCTATATAGCCCCATGCCGACAGCCAAAAACGTTTCTGAAAGCTCAGTTCTGTGCGATGAACACTCCAACGTGCTCCAAATGTTTTTGGACTGTATCTGTGTGATAAAACAAATATAGGTGCATCAAGATTAATGGGCAGTCGATGTGAGCGCGTCTGATAGAACTTCTCTCCCGGAGCATAACGTAACTCAATATCGAGCCAAGTATTTTCAAAATGGTCTAATCCTTCGCCGGTACCCAGATTAAATTGTAGCATATCAGAAGCCTCAACACGGTCGTTTACAACAGCGGCTTTGATCGAAAAGTTGTTCTCGAGCTCCAGTTGATAAGTTAAAGAGTTGCGCAGATTGTAAGCCATCAAACGATTATCACCGCGTTTTAATGACAAAACAAAGTTATCAGGATTTGTAAACATATAGCTCTCTCCGGGACGGAACAGATCATATTGTGAACGAAGAAGAATGGAATGTACCGGAAATTCTCGTGGATGAACTTTTTTTTCGTTAAATGAGTATTCTCCTTCAATAGAATATTTCCACTTATGATCTCCAAAACCATAGGCAGCATAAAAGCGTGTAAACCAATGTGGTGATAGTGTGGCTGTCGTCATACCGCCTAGTCGCATACGTACGCCTTCGAGCTTATCGTATGATAAAGACGTGTTTACGGGACCAATGTCAAATCGCGAGGGATTTGACGTCGCTACATATCCCGAAAACATTATCTTTAACCCTTTTTCGGCATAGCGGTATAATGGCACGGCTCGTAATCGTTCCATCATTTGAGCAATTTTTGATTCGCCTGATGACATTTCGATAAGACGAGTGTCAGACCAGAAGTTTTCATCGCGATGCTCGGCACCTTGCTCTACCCTGCGTTTTGCCATAGAGTTGAAAATTTCATCACTGTTATTCGGGCAAGTAAATGAATGGTTTGCGTATGCGACATTTCGTCTCATATATAATCCTTGTACTCCCGGCAATACCTTAATTTCGAGAGTGAGATCATCGCGTATTTTGAGTCGAGAACCGTCAGACGCACGTATATACTCTTGATGCAATGTGAGGTTGTCAATGAAGTTCAGGTTGATGTCTGAGGCGACACGCATATTTACCGATGATATAAAGACGTCACTGTCTGTCGGTAAAACGGTCATCTGACCGATAAAGCCAAAGACCGCTTTGTTGTGTGGATAAAAACTGAGTACATATGATTTTTTACCATTGTCGTCTGTCGTAGAGTCAGTAATAAAAAATTTATAAAAGTCGGCAGATATGGGAGATAACGGACTCACAAAACGATTTTGCAAGATGTTGATATCTCTATCATAAAGATCTATCTCGCGCAAGACGTCATCAAGAAATCGCTGCATAGATTCTTGATCTGTAATCTCATCTATGCCGTTTGACGTTTGCCCGGTGACAACCTCGCGTATCAGATTGTCTTTGCGGCGATAATAAACATTTGATGATGTCTCTTTGACAGATAGCGGTAGGATTGGTTTTCCCGAAATGTCAGAGGTATCGACATGCTCCCAAAGAAATGGAAATCGTTTCATCAATGCACTCGGATCATCACGTTTGACATCGTTAAGAGCAAATGTCAGGCGTTGATATTTGTCATAAGTATAGTAATCGTTGCGATGCGGATCATTAACTGACGATGTATGGCGTATGCGTTGCATCAAATCTACTGCAGGATTATTCTTTTTTGAATATTTTTGACGTGTGACAACGACTTCATTGAGCGTTTCTACACTTGGTCGCAAGTAGACGGCATAAAGGTTGACACGATTTTTCTTGATGTTTGTATATTGGGTTTCATATCCTTGTGACGAGATTTTTATTGTGACCAATGTGTCGGGTATGGTCAGGTCAAAAAGTCCTTTTGAGTCTGTGAGCGTGCCGATATTATAGTCGACAACCGATACTGATGCGTACGGAATAGTTTGATTAGACACCGAGTCTCTCACGACACCTCTAATGAGATATGTTGAGTTGTCGCCTGATAACGCCAAGCAGTTGCTGACATTACCGAGCAACAGCACAAAAAATGACAAAATATACAATCGTATTGACATATTTGCTAACTTTGACTCAGGCAAACTTTTGTTGCCTTAATATCTATAACGTTCAATTGGTAATTTTGATATAAATGGCAGTCGAAATCGAACGAAAATTTTTAGTCGTTAATGAAAGTTTTATTTCTATGGCGCGTGGTCGCAAGAACCTTATACAAGGGTATTTGTCTACTGATCCCGAGCGCACAGTCAGAGTGCGCATAAATGACGATAGCGCGTGGCTGACGATAAAAAGTCTCAATCATGGAGCAACACGTGGCGAATGGGAATATGCCATACCGGTTGAAGATGCTCGTCAACTTATCAAGTTGTGTGGTGACAATGTGATAGAAAAAGTGCGTCATTATGTAGACTATGCCGGGTTGACTTGGGAAATAGATGTTTTTGGTGGTTCTCTTGCTCCACTTATCCTCGCCGAAGTCGAATTGACGTCAGAGTTTCAGTCTGTGACTTTGCCACCATTTATCGGTGCAGAAGTTACCGGTGATTCACAATATTACAATTCAAACTTGGCGGGTATCAAACTTTGATTGTCAGACGCACCACATTCTCAACGTGCTGCGTGTGTGGAAACATATCGACCGGTTGTATTTGCTCGACTTTATATTTGGTGTCGAGCAAAGCCAAGTCGCGAGCTTGTGTCGCCGGATTACAACTGACATACACTATCGTGCGAGGCTCTGAGTTGAGTATGACGTTGACAACGTCTTCGTGCATACCGGCACGTGGCGGATCTACAATCATAACATCGGGTCTTCCGTGAGTTTTGACAAAGTCATCAGTTAGCACATCTTTCATATCGCCGGCAAAAAACTCGGTGTTGCTTATACCATTTGCTGTCGAATTGATGCGTGCATCGGTGATCGCATCGGCAACATACTCAATGCCGATGACTTTGCGAGCCTTAGATGCAACGAAGTTTGCTATTGTGCCGGTGCCGGTATATAGATCATAAACGAGCTCGTCACCGGTGAGGTGCGCAAAATCGCGTACCACTGAGTATAGACGATACGCACCTGCCGAATTTGTCTGATAGAACGATTTAGGACCTATGCGAAATACTAAATCTTCCATCTTTTCTTCGATATAATCGCGTCCGGAATGGGTGAGTATTTCTTGGTCGCCGATGGTGTCATTGACTTTGAGGTTGATGACATACAGCAGTGAGGTGATATCGGGAAATGTGTGACGCACAGCGTCTAGCAATGATTTTATGTTTTCCTTGTCATTTTGACCAAAAACTAAAACAGCCATTATCTCCCCGGTTGACGTTATGCGTACCATCAGAGTGCGCAATAGTCCTTGTTGTGCTCTGAGATCATAGAATGTCAGAGCGTGCTCCTTGGCATAATTCTTTATAAACAAGCGCAAACGATTTGAAAAATCGTCTTGCAGGTGACATTTTTTGATGTCTAATACTTTGTCAAAAGCACCGGGGATATGAAACCCTACGGCATCTCTGTCGTCAAAAACTTCTCCCGACTTTAACTGTTCAAATGTCAGCCACGAGCGATTTGAAAAGGTATACTCCATTTTATTGCGATATTCCCATTGCTCGGGTGATCCTATTATTGGTGATACATCAGGTAGCTCAACTTTGGCTATGCGCTCTAACGCATCAACAACTTGTTGTTGTTTACATTGCAATTGAAATTCGTAAGGCAAGTGTTGCCAACGACAACCGCCGCACACAGTGAAGTGTTCGCAACGAGGTGCAACTCTTATGGGAGAAGGTGTTATCAGTCGTTCGATGTGACCTATGGCAAATGTTTTTTTCTTTTTGTCAAGTTTTACATCAGCGACATCGCTGGGAGCACCAAAGGGTACAAATACCACCATGCCTGAATTTTCAAGTCTACCTATGGCATTGCCCTCAGAGGCGACATCGGTTATTTTAAAGTTTTCTATTATTGGTAGTTCTTTGCGTTTACGTGACATGCGACAGTAAATTAATTTGTGATGCGAGATATGACATCCGACGACTCACTGATTGCTAATAGTCATATTCCAACTCTAAATCATCTATCCACAAGACGGCGCCATTGCCACCGGTAAAGTAGTCGCCATATTTTGATGCTGAGGCGGTGACAAGTATATAGCGAGGTATGCGATTTGTTGCCTTGTAGTTCAGCTCAAATTCAAACGGAACATATTTTGTGATTGTTTGTGCATATTCCATTTTGCCATAGGCAACAACGTATGATGCCTCAGGATCAAACAGTTGACGATTGTTTGGATTGGTGCGTATCTCAAATGGTGATGGCGAGTCAATGAGTGCAACCCAAATGATACATGTATCGGGTTGCCCCTTAATGTTTTCAAAACCTGCGGTCACAGATGATATGGGTGCCGTGGTGTACTTCATATATCCTTTGAGCTTTGTGGGACGTAGGCTGAAGTCACGACCAAAGCTAAGAACACCGTTGGTGCCGTCTGTGCGCACATAACTACCATAGAAAATGTTGCCGGCAGCGAGTTTGCCTAACATGCCGATGCCGACAAACTTAGTTTCAAGTTGGGCAGCATAGCCTTTGCCGGTAGGCGTATCCTCGGTAGGCGTGGTGTTTGATGGCCCGAGTGTTGTGGCTCCTTTATTGCCGGTATCCCAGAATGATGTGCCACCTTCTGACCAAGGGTTCCACACTTTGCCATCGAGCCACCAATTGTCAAAGCTTGCATTTTCAAGCTGCTGTTCGCCATCGGTGGTAAATGCGATCGTGGCGCCTTTGTCCTCACCACTGATTGCACGAGCTTCGTATTCGGTTTGCGGTTTCAGATGAAGGAGGCGTGCCGTGAAACTGCCACCATTGGTTGTAATCCAACTATCCGGTACGCGAGTCCACTGCTCTTCTCCTTTGAGACGATACTCAACCGAGTTGTCTGCACCTGCCTCAGCCGATCCATATACCCATGCTGCCGATGTCCATGCATCAACACGTTCTGTGGTGACAGCGGCGTCTGTGGTGTCTATATAAATTGTCCACAGCTGTTGCTCGCCATATACGGTTAAAGTGACATCAAGCGGTGTTGAGAAATCTATAGTTTGACCGGCTTGTATATCCGGTGATATTGTTGAACCGGCGGGACCGAGTTTTATCGATTCGACGACGATGTTTTTAAGATCAGCATTCTGTCCTACATATGCCACCACACGACGACCGGGAACATCTATCACCGATTGTCCTATCTGACCATTGACGGTGAAGTAACGCTCGATGGTCTGAGAGGCTTCAAGCGTCCATTGATAGTCATAATAGAGATGGAGTGTCGCCGTTTGTGATTGAGACAAATCCAATGGACGGTCGAGGGTGTCGCCAACTGCTGTAGCTCCGTCAGATAGTGTGTATGATGCAATTTTGACTTTGGTTATGTCAACTTCCTCGGGCAGATAGAACATAACCTTACGATTTATGGTGTCTATTGAGGCAGCTCTCTCTTGTCCCTCAGCTTCGATAGTCAAAAAATTGGGCTGTATGTGAGGGTAGGGGATGTCATCTTTGAGACAACTATGAGCGATGACCATAACGGCTACCGCAACGATATATTTTAATACTGTGACAATATGTTTCATAATCGATGTTTAGATGACGACCATCAGTCCGAAGTTTATATTAAATATGTTAAACCTGAAATTGGCTCCCGAGCTGTATCGTGTGCCCTCATCGGTGCCGTTGGTCAATTGGTGTTCGCGACGCCACTTGACGCCAAAAACGCCAAACGAGACGTTAAACGCCACATTATTTTGGATAAATACAGCCAAGCCGGGACTGAAATTGAGAGAAGCCTGCGTGATTATGGTCTTGGTGTTCTTAGGCTCATCGTTATATAATCTTTTGAAACGCGACGAACCGCTTTGGAACGACAAATCCACCTCGTTAAACACTCCAAATCGTTTGTCGCGTCCCAATCCCACATAATTGCGATAGAATGTGCCAAATACAAACGACTCGCTATGGTAGCTTACATCTTTAATCGAAAAATTCAGGTCATCGTCAAAATCTATCGCCAACTTGTCAAGGTCAGCAACTCCGCGCGAATATGTAAACTTCAATCCCACAGATTGGTTGTTGCGTATGAAGTAACCGATGGTGGGGTGTATGGCATAAATCTTGCCCTTAAAGTCAAAATCTTTGAGTATTTGCAGCACTTGCACATCTTCGGTTTTAAATTCGCCATAAGACGCCGTCAAGCCAAACGACCAGTGTCCTTTGGGAATAAACAGATAGTTGTACAGCCCGCGATCATAGCGACCGAAGTTTGGTTCGGGGAGCACGATGCTCACCGTATCGTTGCCCACGAGCACCTTTTCGTTCATCATTTCGAGACGGCGGCGTTCACTGACCGAGTCTTTGCGAACAATCTGAGCCTTGGCGCTTTCGCTACAAGCCACAATCGCTACGATCAAGAATGCTGCTCGCAATATATTAAGTGTAAACGTCTTCATTGTGTCTGATTTAGTGAATTTTCTGTCGTTCGTCATATCGGTCATCAGATATAGAATGTTACGCCAAAAGTTATTGAGAACAGGTTGATCTTAAAGTTTGCAGACTTCAAAGTGCGGTTGGCGACATATATGCGGTCGGTTGTAGACTTCGTGTGATTATAGCTGAATCCCAAGACGCCGACATTGACCTCTATTGCCGAATAATTATTGAGGAACATCACCATACCGGGTGCCAAACCCACATCAAAAGAGAAGTTCCGTTCAAAAGTTCCGGTCAGATCATCGCCGCTGCCGTTTTGCAATTTTGACTCACCACCGCCAAACTGCATCTGCACCTCGTTGAACAAACCGAAGCGTGTGCTGTGACCGAGACTGATATAGTTGCGGAAACATGCCGTGGCATAATAATTGTGGCTTATGCTGTAAAGATTGTCCACATCATACGATGTCTCGGAGTCAAGTACTATTGATGCCGCATCAAGCTTCGTGCGTTGACGCTGGTAGGCAAAACGTCCGCCGGCAGCGAGATTGTCATGAAACGCATACATCACCATTGGCGAAACCTTAAACGAATAAGTATCACCATTGAGATTTTCAACAACAAGAAACTGATAGTTGTCTTGTGAAGACTGCGAGTAATTGACACTAATACCGGTGAGCCACTGACCTTTGGGCACGAATGCTATTTGCTCGAGATCGCGACTAAATTGCTCCTGACCAACTGCCGACAATGTACACAACGACACTGTGAGACTCAGCAGCAATTTGCGCAACTTGGATCTGTAAGTATTCATATTTCAAATATATACACATAAATGTGATGACTCAAAAGCATCACCGGCATTACGCCAAATCTCCATAAGCCGACAGTGGCGAAGGTGCTTGATACAACACACAAACCTCGATTTGCCAACACACGGCAGGCTTTTAAGTCAAAAAGATGTCGTAAAATTACTCATTTTTTTTGTAACACACTTCACACCCTGTCACTAAACCTTCATTTTTGCTAAAAATTTTAACGAAAAAATCAAACTGTAACTATTCAGTCAACAAGTTTGCCGTTTTTATTTCCTGCAATGTTTTTTGAAATAATGTGTCACCAATGAGAAAATCACTGAAAGGCAAATTGTAATCAAGAATACATATATAAGTTCGGAAATTAAACTGCCTTGATAATGAGGAATAAAGTATTTCGTGGCTATCACTTGTGCCAAATAAACTTCAAATGACCATTTGCCTATTAATGAAATACAAGAATAGAAAGGCAGTTTGTTTGCCATTCCTACTAAATAAAGAACTGCTGGTAAAGCTAATGTTACTCGATATGTATTACCAGCGAACATAAATACACCGAATAATGCTAATATGGCGAGAACTTGAATATTGCAATTGTTATCTTTCTGCTCTAAATAGTAGTACACACATCCAAATATGATAATTGGTATTCTATATGCTAACATATTACAAACACCTATATTGACATAGTACAGGAATGTATGTAGAATGATTATTATCAGTGATAATACAAAAACATTGAGTTTTGCTAATCTCTTGCTTAATTGGTTTATAAGTGGAAATAGCACATAAACAAGAATAAGACTTGGAGTGTACCATTCTACTTGATATAAACAATCTTTGAGAGCGGC
>CAVCBR010000038.1:0-22040 GCA_963600695.1 bacterium | reverse complement strand
ACTTATCATTTTGTTTTCTATGATGACAACAAGTTCAATTAAAGCACAGAGTATGAACAATATTCCAAGTATCAAACTAAACAATGGCATTGAGATGCCACAATTGGGAGTAGGAACTTTTGCAGTAAACGAAAATGCAGCCGAAAGAGTATGTCATGCCATCAAGATTGGATTTCGCTTGATAGACACAGCACAGGGATATGGCAATGAGAAAGAAGTAGGTGCTGGCATCCGCAAAAGTGGAATCGACCGAAAGTTACTTTTCATCACAACAAAAGTAAACACAACCGAAATGCGCAATGGAACTGTACGCCAGTCGCTCGACAATAGCCTTACCAATTTGGGACTCGACTATATCGACCTTGTACTTATTCATTGGCCTGTTGCCGGGCACATAAAAGAAACATGGGAAATCCTTGAAGAATATGTTGATAAAGGGAAAATACGTAGTATTGGGCTGAGCAATTTCAATCCTCATCACATAGACTCCTTACTTACCTACGCAAGAATACGTCCTGTCATAAATCAGATTGAGATTCACCCTTACATGACTCAACAAGCAAATGTGGCTTTTACATTTGACAAAGGTATACAGGTGGAAGCTTGGGGACCACTCGGGCAAGGGACCAATGGAGTCATGGACGACCCTGTTATTAAGGAAATTGCTCAACGTTACCATAAATCCACAGCCCAAATCATTTTGCGTTGGCATATGCAACGTGGACTTATCACTATTCCTCGATGTGACAACGAATCATACACAGATGAGAACCTTAAAATATTTGACTTCACTTTGTCTCCGGACGATATGGATAGGATCAATGGATTGAACAAAAATGAACGTACTTATGAAAAGAATGATCCGGACAATTTTCCTTGGTGAGTGCACAAAAGACGGATCGACAACAAACTCACTCCGTCTTTTATCTACTATTCAATCATATCGAGAAGGATAAGCATTCTTTGTGGATAATTCCGCTAAAGCGAGGAGCAGCGAGCAAATACAGGCATAGGATTGGCTTGGGGTTTGGGTGTGCCGATTTGGGAAATAATCACTAAATTTGCAGGTATCAAACAGATGTATGGCTATGAGGTCATATTAAGATAAAGACCTATGGTTATGCTGATAATTTTGTGATTGTCTTGCAGATTTTACGAGTGATGAGTCTGTTTGACCTTATAAAAACATGTTATAGGTTATGCCTGAATCGAATTTTATAGATTATGTGAAGATTTTGTGCCGCTCGGGTAAGGGTGGTGCCGGTTCGCGTCATTTCTATCGCGCCAAATATGTGCCCAAAGGTGGTCCTGATGGTGGCGACGGCGGTCGCGGCGGACATATCATTTTGCGTGGCAATAAGAATATGTGGACTTTGCTGCCGTTGAAGTATCGGCGACATATTTTTGCCGGCAACGGCGAGAGTGGTAGCGGCGGTCGCTCGTTTGGCAAAGATGGTGAAGATGTCATCATCGATGTGCCGTGCGGCACAGTGGTGTTTGACGCTGACAGCGGCGAATATCTGGTCGAGGTCAAAGATGACGGCGAGGAAGTGTATCTGCTGAAAGGCGGTCGCGGAGGTCTCGGCAATTGGCATTTTAAGACTGCCACAAACCGCACGCCGCGCTATGCACAACCGGGAGAGCCTGCTATCGAGAAGTCCATAATTTTCGAATTGAAATTGCTCGCCGATGTCGGTCTCGTAGGATTTCCAAATGCCGGCAAATCGACACTGTTGTCATCTGTATCAGCGGCGCGACCTAAAATCGCCGATTATCCGTTCACCACAATGGAGCCGCAATTGGGCATCGTCTCTTATCGCGACAATCGCTCATTTGTCATGGCTGACATTCCGGGTATCATTGAGGGTGCCAGCGAGGGCAAGGGTCTGGGTCTTAGATTTTTGAGACACATAGAGCGTAATGCCGTGCTGTTGTTTATGGTGCCGGCTGACGCCGATGATATTGTCGAACAATATAATATTTTGCTCGGTGAATTGATAAAATTCAATCCTCAGCTCGGTGACAAGCACCGCATTTTGGCTATCACCAAGAGTGATATG
This sequence comes from bacterium, assembly GCA_963600695.1. Classification (GTDB taxonomy): domain Bacteria; phylum Bacteroidota; class Bacteroidia; order Bacteroidales; family Muribaculaceae; genus CAG-873. The sequence goes on along the minus strand of CAVCBR010000038.1, from coordinate 19,980 downwards.
CTTGATGATGAACTTATCGAGGAAATCAGAGCAACGTTGCCCGCCGATGTGCCGAGTGTATTCATCTCGTCTGTCAGCGGATTTGGCATAACGGAGTTGAAAGACACGTTGTGGCGTGCAATAACAGATGATGCAAATCGATTGGCAACTGCCGACATCACTCATCGTCCGCTCGACGGTCACCACCGAGTTGCCGAGGAGGACGATTTCATCTTCAAATATGAGCCGACCGCAGAGGATAATGACGAGGAAGCCGAAGATCTGCAACAAATTTCACCCGACCAATGGGGCGATTTTGACTTTGACGATGATTATATCGATGAAGACGGCGACATACCTGATAATGACACATCGGACAAATGATATAACAGTTCCGGTTTAGTCTGATTTACAAAATAATTCTTCCCGAGTAATGCCTGATTATTAAGGTCATTTCTCGGGAAGTATGTTTGTCTGTGGTTGTGGTTGATGTTATTGCTTGTGACGACGCAGATAATCGCGAAAACGTGTCAAACCTTCAATCAGCACCACACGCGGGCAAGCGATATTCCATCGCATAAAACCTTCGCCGTCCTCACCATACATTGTGCCGGCGTTAAGCCACAACAGTGCTTCGTTTTTAAGCCGTTCGTCAAGCTCGGCTGAAGTCATACCCGATACCCGGGTGTTCATCCAAACGAGATATGTACCTTCGAGTGTGGTTAACGGATAATCGGGGAGAAATTCGTCGCAAAATTCGCGCATAAAGCGATAGTTGTCAGCAATATAATCCAACAGCTCGCACAACCAATCCTCGCTCTCGTCATAAGCGGCAATCAAACCGGCGACGCCAAAGGGATTGACATCGCAAACCTCATTGATATTTATTGCGCGGTCGATGACGGCACGTTTTTCGGGGTCATCGGCAATGATATTTGCTATCTGCAAGCCGGCAATATTAAACGCCTTTGATGGCGAGACACACGTCACGCTGTTTTGGGCAAACTCCGGCGATATGGAGGCAAACGGAGTGTAAGCGTGAGGTTTATATACGAGTTCGCAATGTATCTCATCGGCGATGACAGTCACATTGTTGTCACAACAGATGCGCCCGATTTTTTCAAGTTCTTCACGTGTCCAAACGCGCCCGGCAGGGTTTGCCGGATTGCACAATATCATCACTTTTGCTTTTGGATCGGCTGCACGTTGTGCAAGGTCGTCAAAATCAATTGTGTATGTGTTATCGTGATATATCAGTGAATTTTCATCGATTTGACAGCCATTATTCCGTATCGATGAGAAAAAACAGTTGTAGACCGGAGTTTGCACAATAACCTTGTCACCGGGGACTGTCAACGCTTTGATAATGGCAGATATTGCCGGCACAACGCCCGACGTATAGATTATCGCGTCTCTTTTTATCTGCCACGAATGACGCCTCCCGAACCAGTTGATTATCGCTTCGTAATATTCATCGGGAACTCGTGTGTAGCCGAAAATTGCATGCTCGACACGCTCGGTAAGCGCCTGCCTTATTGCCGGCGCCACCCGAAAATCCATGTCGGCGACCCACATGGGCAGCATATTGCGACGCGAGTCGCTGTCCCATTTATAAGAGCCGGTGCCGCGACGATTTACGATAAGGTCAAAATTATATCTGCGCATAATTTATCTGATTTTATTGAAATAATGGGGAGACCGCTCAACGTGTTAATATCTCGCAGTCACCGGGGGCGAGTAAGTTTTTATCGATGATTATCGTTCCATATCCGGCGGCAACGATGCTGCCGGTGCGCGGATTTTTGACGCTGGTGATATTGCCGACAACGGTGGCATGCAAGTCCGAGTCTTCAAAGGCAAGGTCGGCATCGGCGTCAAACGAGCAGTTTTCGAGAATGAGATTATGGCAATAGCACAATGGCTGTGTGCCTGATATGCGACAATTCACGAGGCGCAAATTGTGAGAATGCCACCCGAGATATTCTCCGGTCAACACCGAGTCATACACGGTGACGTCTTGCGTATTCCAAAAAGCATCTTTTGAGTCTATGACGGCATCGCGAATAACAACGTTGCGGCAATATTGGAACGAATAGTTGCCTTGTTGCTTATAGTTTTGTATATCAATATTCTCACTGTGCATAAACAGATAGTCGGCTTTGGCAACAGCCACATGGCGCAGCTTCACGCCGCGACAATGCCACAACGTTTCTTCGGCATCGGGTATGTTGACATTTTCGAGGACAAGATTATCCATTTCGCGGAACATTTTTGGCGCTTCGACAAGAGTGTCAGTCATCGTTAGGTTTCGCGAATACCACAATGCGGCTCGCGCTCCGGGTTTGAACAAACATTTATCGACCAAAAAATTATCCACATGCCAAAAAGGATATTTGCCCTCAAAGCAACAATGGTCAGCAACTATGTCAGAGCAACATTTGAGAGCCGACTCGCCGGCATGCACGGTGACATTTGTCAAGTGCAGGCGATGTGAAGCAAAGTAGGGTCGTTCTCCGCCTGTCTCCGTGTCGCGGATAGGTGTGAATGTGTTGATATTGTCACAGTGAGCTCCCTTGATTGCATCAAGTGCCGCTTGGTTGTTGTCAATAGTATTGGTTTTGTCTGCTTTCGTGTCCATATCAGTGTTTTCTTGAAATATTGTTCCACAAAAATACTAAAACCTCGTGGTAAGACACAAGATTTTTAGTTTATTTAAGGTTATACGGGTAATGATTTGGCAAGCAGGCGATGTGCAAAACGACAACTTATGCAACGCCGTTGTTGACAATAGACCTTATATAACTCTATGAGTGCCTGTGAGTCGAGAGCATCTCGCGCCACAATGCCGAGGCTATCGAATTGGCGCACTATCGCGTTACGTTCAGGGAGCATATCTTGCAACATCGTCGTAGCTCGTGCCATAAGATGATAATCAGCCGTTGCCTCACCACGTGCATACATCAAAGGCACAACAGCATTTATGATGAGAATGTCACGTGAAGCGCGACTGATTTCCATAACCGCTGTCGAAGTGGCGCCAAAACGCCAATGACTCTGCCAATAATCGCTTGTCGCCGCATCAAACAGGCGACGAGCGTGCTCCACATCTTTCACCTCAAACAACCGCGAACCGCTCACAACGTTACTGCGCACAAGTGCCGCCAACAATGCCAGGCGACGCCACGGAGAGTTACCGGGACGCACGGCACCGACTTTCCACCCGGGAATATTGACAGGTGTCAATGAGAATTTTTTTGCCATAAACGCATACTCCTCACTGAGACGGCGGTGATAGTCATCGGCGTAGGAGCCGGGGGCAAGTGCATTTATTCCGGTGTCGATTAATGAAGCCTGTCCGAGCAAAATGGCTTCGAGTGTATATATTTGGTCTGAGTGCTTCGACAACACCTTCATGGGCACACTTCGCGCAACACGTTCCATGGGATCGGCATTCGCGCCAAATCCGAGCGCACGCGCCAAGATGATATATGCCGTCTCTGCCCAATCTCCGTGACTCGCGGTGAGCAATGTGGCAATATCGCCAACCTTGCGATGCAAGCGTTCAAAGCCAAGAGCTCCGAGCCATTCGGCAACTTCAATCTGACTTAACGATGACAACTGCTCGGCACATGGCACGGAGGCTGAGTCGCGGTGTATCAGTCGGTCATAAAAATTATGATAATATGTGATGTTTTCCATTACCACCTGAGGCACTTCGCGCCCACCCGGCAGAGTGATGGCACAATCATCGGCGGCGACGACGTGAAGAATGACATTGTCATACGCCGGGTCGTCATCATGACCGTGACGATGCCAATCGGAGGCGCGCACATGGCATTCGATGTTGCCTGCCCACGTTGTGTCGCCTATTTTGATTTTGGCATTAAAAAAGTCGGGACCTGAGGCAGTATTGAGCTGTCCGCGGTCAATGATTTCGACACGATGACCATCGACAGTGGTGAGAACACCGCGTCCCCACAAACCTGTCTGCCAAATATATTGCATTAGCTTTTCAATCATGCCGCCTTCGATTTTACTCAACGCCACAAAGTTACACATTTTTCGCATTGCCGGATATAATCAAGCCGTGTCTTATTGCAACAAAACGTAAAAAACGAGTCAAAATGACACGGATTTTTGTGGTTTAAAGTTTTATTCGTACATTTGGGGCGCGAGTCGGCAATCCAGCCGACAACAAACGCCTTAAATCATCGTTTCTGCGATATGAATCATCTGATTTTTCCGTTTGACGACATACATCACGACCGACGCCTGACCTTTTTCCTCGCTGCCGAGGAGTGGGTGGCGCGCGCGTTGCCTGATGATGACTATATTTTTACGTGGGTCGTGTCACCAACAGTCATTTGCGGTCGTCATCAGGACATTGCTCTTGAAGTCGATGTAGACTACTGTCGCACTCACGACATTGACATCGTGCGCCGGCGCAGTGGCGGTGGTTGTGTTTATGCCGACAGGCACAATATCATGATCAGCTATGTTTGTTCGATGGGCAAACGCTCTGTGGCTGACGTATTTTCGACATATTCCCGATTGGTGGCAGACAGACTCTGCGCCATGGGGTTTGATGCCAATGCTTCGGGGCGCAACGATGTCGTCATCGGCGGACGCAAAATCTCGGGTGGCGCATTCTACCGCATCGGGGATAAGGCGATAGCTCACAGCACTATGTTGTTTGACACTGATTTTGAAAATATGATGCAAGCCATAACACCGGCACGCGCCAAACTCGCCTCCAAGGGCGTCACTTCGGTGTCAAGTCACATTGTCACCGCCCATGAATTGAAGCCGGATATGAATTTTGATTTTTTCAGACGTAATCTTGTCGCCGGTCTCGAAACATCACGCACGATGGTTACACCCGAAAATATTGCCGAAATTGAAAACATTGAGCGTTGCTATCGCGACCCGGCATGGATGCGCATCACATCATTCAAACCACACCATTCACACCATCGTCCAACGGCTTATCGCCTTGACGGTGTGGGCACGCTGTCGGCTGACGTTTCGATTGATGCCGCCGGGTATATCGCCGAATTGAAACTGTCAGGCGATTTCATGAGCGATATTTCAATCGATGAGATCACAACTCCTTTGATCGGCTTGCGCGCAAATGTTGACGAATTGGCAGTGGCTGTCAATGGTGAGCGGCTCTCAGCGATACTGCCGGGAGTAACGCCGGGCACACTCGCCGAGCTTATTGTCAGCGCCGGCAAACATACAGAACAAACTATACACGCAAAATAATTACAAACAATCATAAATTAATAGATAGCCAAATGATAAAAAAGACCTGTCTGAATGACGCTCATCGTGAGCTAAATGCCAAAATGGTAGAATTTGGCGGCTTTGACATGCCGCTCGAATATAGCGGAATTGTCGATGAGCATAATGCCGTGCGCAATAATTGTGGCGTATTTGATGTGTCACATATGGGCGAAGTTTTGGTTAGCGGCAACGAAGCGACAAAATTTGTCAACCATATTTTCACCAACGATGCCTCGGCTCTTGCCACCGGTCAGATCGCTTATGGCATGATGTTACACGAGAACGGCGGCACCGTTGATGACCTTCTCGTTTATCGCATTGCCGAGAGCATTTTCCTGTTGGTCATCAATGCCGCAAACATAGATAAAGATGTTGCTCACATTAAAGCTGTGGCAACAAAGTTTGATGTCACTGTCGACAATGTAAGCGATAACTGCGCACAGCTTGCCGTGCAAGGTCCCCAAGCCGAACATATTGTCACCTCTGTACTTGGTCTCGATGCCGGCGACTTGAAGTTTTACACATTTAAAGTCATCGAAAGCAAAGACGGCAAAATTCTTGTCAGCCGCACCGGCTATACCGGCGAAGACGGTTTTGAAATCTATGCAGCACCGGCGATCATTGTCGGTATGTGGAAACAGCTGATGGACGCCGATGTGACTCCATGCGGTCTCGGTTGTCGCGACACTTTACGTTTCGAGGCAGGTCTGCCACTCTATGGCGATGAGCTCGCTGATGACATCTCGCCCGTCGAGGCTTGTCTGTCAATGTTCGTGAAACTCGACAAACCCGGTGGCTTTATAGGTGTCGATGCCGTGCGTCGACAAAAAGCCGAGGGGGCGACACGCAAGCTCGTGGGACTCGAACTGCAAGGTCCGGCAATAGCACGACATGGCTATGAAGTGGCTACACCCGAAGGCGAGATCATCGGTGCCGTCACCACCGGCTATCGTTCTATAACCTTGGGTAAATCAATCGCTACGGCTCTCGTTGACAGCCGTTATGCCAAACTTGACACGCCTCTCGCCGTGCATATACGCCGCCGCGTGGTGCCTGCCGTCGTCGTCAAAAAGCGTTTCTACACCCCTCAATATAAAAAATAAACATTTTCTTAAAGAATCAATTATAACATTAACCTCCAAACAAATAAGCAATTATGATCAAATACGCTCCCACTCACGAATACATTCTCGTTGAAGATAACAATACAGCCTATATCGGTATTTCTCCTTATGCCGCAAAGCAACTCGGCAACATCGTGTATGTCGAGATGCCTTTTGCAGACGACACATTTGAAGCCGGCGATGCTTTTGGCGCCATTGAGTCTGTAAAAGCCGCCAGCGACCTCTTTGCCCCCGTTGCCTGCAAGGTTGTCGAGACCAACCAAGCCGTCGAAGACGACCCCACTCTCGTTGGCGCCGATGCTCTCAAAAATTGGATCATCAAAGTCGAAATCCTCAATCCCGCCGATCTCGACGGACTTATGGATCAAGCTGCTTATGACGCCCACTGCGCAGCCGAGCAACACTAATCCGGCAATCCCCATCTAACGTCTCTCACACAAAACATAACGATATATGCCACATCGCTATTTTCCGCATACGCCCGAAGACATTGCGGCAATGTTGAAACGCTGTGACGCCACATCTTTCGATGACCTCTTTGACGACGTCCCCCGGGAGCTGAGACTTAAAGCTCCTTACGACCTGCCATCAGAGATGAGCGAAGATCAAGTGCGATCTTTTTTTGACGCTCTGTGTCAAGAAAACAAGCAGCTCACATGCTTTGCCGGCGCCGGCTGTTATGATCATTATACACCTGCCGTCGTCGCCGAACTGACACGCCGCAGCGAGTTCCTCACCGCCTACACTCCTTATCAGCCCGAAATTTCACAAGGCACGCTGCAATACATCTTTGAGTATCAATCGATGATCACCGAACTCACCGGACTTGATGTTGCAAATGCCTCGCTATATGACGGAGCAACAGCCACCGCCGAAGCTATGATGATGTGTGTCGCCGCCTCACGCCGCCAAAACCGCGTGCTCATCTCTGCGACACTCAATCCGCGCCATCGTGCCGTGGTCGACACTTATGCTCGCTATCATCATGTCGACATTGTGACAATACCCGAAGCCGACGGTGTCACCGATTTCTCTCAACTTAAAGGCTTGCTGACGCCCGATGTCGCCGGCGTCATTGTAGCGTCTGTCAATAAATATGGCATAGTCGAAGATCTAACCGGTGTCGCCGAGATGGTTCACGCCTCGCGTGCCTTGCTCGTTGTCAACACCAACGCCATTGCTCTCGGCATCGTGCGCTCTCCCGGCGAATGGGGTGCCGACATTGCCGTCGGCGAAGCCCAATCTCTCGGCTTGCCGATGAATTTCGGCGGTCCCGGTTTGGGATACATGGCAACGACTCAAAAACTTATGCGCAAGATGCCGGGACGCATCGTTGGCACCACCACCGACAAAGACGGCCAGCGCGTCTTTGTGCTCACGCTACAGGCTCGCGAGCAACATATACGCCGCGAGAAAGCCACGTCAAACATCTGCTCAAACCAAGGCATCATGACCCTGTGCGCCGCCATTTATCTGTCGGTGATGGGCGCCGAGGGCTTGCGTCGCGTGTGTGAACTCAGCCACAATGCCGCCACAACCCTCATACGTATGCTCGAAGAAAACGATGTTGCCACACCTCTGTGGCGCGGTGCTCCGTTTATCGATGAATTTGCCGTCCGTCTCCACGGCTTCACCGCCGACAGTGCCATCGACGCCGGTATTGCTGCCGGATTGTTGCCGGGTGTGAAACTCGCTGATGACACCTTGCTCATCGCCGTCACCGAGCGTCGCACTCCCGATGATCTCAACCATCTTGTCTCACTCTTTAAATCATTGAAATCATGAACAAACAGTTTTATGCTCCACTGATTTTTGACCTCTCACGCCCGGGGCGCAAGTCTTATGCCCTCCCCGATTACGGTTTTGAGACTGTTGAGACTTTACCGCAACACCTTTGTCGCTCGACGACACCGGCACTGCCGCAAGTCGACGAGCTCACCATCGTGCGCCACTATACAAATCTGTCGACAAACAACTTTGGCGTCGACACCGGCTTCTATCCTTTGGGCTCATGCACAATGAAGTATAACCCGAAAATCAATGAGGAAGTCGCCGGCGACCGCCGTTGGAACGGCTTGCACCCCCTGCAACCGGCAAGCACAGTCCAAGGCGCCCTGCGTGCCTATGACACGTTGCAAAAAATGCTAAGCAGCATCGGCGGTATGGCGCAATTCACGCTCAATCCCTTTGCCGGTGCCCATGGCGAGCTCACCGGTCTTATGGTAATACATGCATATCATGACAGCCGCGGTGACTCACGGCGCACACGCGTCATCGTCCCCGACAGCGCACATGGCACAAACCCGGCGTCGGCGGCAGTATGCGGATATTCTATTGTCGAGGTTAAAAGCCTCGCCGACGGCACAGTCGATGTCGATGACCTTTGTGCAAAACTCGATGACACCATTGCCGCCGTGATGTTGACAAACCCCAACACCACAGGTATGTTCGAAAAAAACATTCCGGCGATAGCGCGTGCCGTGCACGATGCCGGCGCTCTCTTATACTACGATGGCGCCAATCTCAATCCGATGCTCGGCGTGGCTCGTCCCGGCGATATGGGCTTTGACGTTATGCACATCAACTTGCACAAGACGTTCTCAACGCCTCACGGCGGCGGCGGTCCCGGTTCGGGTCCCGTAGGCGTACGTGCCGGGCTCGAAGAGTTCCTGCCGTGTCCTCACGTCGTGTTTGACGACAAAACGAAGCAATATACCGTTGATTTTGGTGCACAGGCATCACTCGGTGCCGTGTCGGCATGGTTCGGCAACTTCACAGTGCAACTCAAAGCTCTTGCTTACATTCTAAGCCTCGGCGCCGAAGGTGTGGCACAAGTCGGACCGCTCGCAACACTCAACGCCAACTACATCAAAGACTCGTTGAGCGACCTCTATCGTCTGCCAATTCCCGGCAGATGCAAGCACGAATTTGTGTTTGACGGACTCGCCGACAAGTCTACCGGCGTCACCACGCTAAACATTGCCAAACGCCTGCTCGACTTCGGCTTCCACGCGCCCACGATATACTTCCCGCTACTCTTCCACGAGTCACTGATGATAGAGCCTACCGAGACCGAAAGTCGCGAAACACTCGACCGCTTTATCAGCGTGATGCGCCAAATTGCCGACGAAGCTGCCACAACGCCACAAGTCGTTAAAGATGCTCCGCACGACACTCCCATAAGCCACCCCGATGACACGGCGGCGGCACTCAATCCCGTGCTAACATACCGTAAATGGTGCGAACTAAACACCGCCGAATCATGAACACAACGTTTGACCTCATAATCATAGGTGCCGGTCCCGGCGGATATACCCTCGCCGCCCTCGAAGCTGCCAAAGGTCTGAATGTTGCCATCTTTGAGCGCGACAAGCTCGGCGGCACGTGCCTAAATCGTGGCTGCATACCCACCAAATGTCTGTGTGCCACGGCATCGCGCATAGCTGATATGTTTAATGCCGACGACTTGGGCGTGGAAATGTCGTTCAACTTCGCAGCATTGCGCGAGCGCACGAACAAGGTCGTGACATCTCTTCACGATGACATCGCCAATACCCTGTCACGCTGCACAATAATAAACGCCACAGCCGCCTTCACTCCCGATGGAGACGTCATTGCCGACGGCATCACATATAAAGCCGCACGCATAGTCATCGCCACCGGTTCGGCACCCGCATCGTTGCCGATTCCCGGCGCAGAGTTAACCGTCAATTCAGACCAAATATTTGCCATTGACACTCCGCCGACATCATTATGTGTCATCGGCGGTGGCGTCATAGGTCTCGAACTGGCTTCGGCTTTCGCCGACTTCGGCATACAAGTCACCGTTGTCGAATACCTGCCTGAATTATTACCGGCATTTGACAGCGACATCGCCCGGCGTCTGCGCTCGTCACTAACACGGCACGGCATAAAAATCATTACCTCGGCGGCGGCACAAGCCATCACATCTACAGCCGACGGCTTACAGCTCACTTACACATCGCGAGGCAAAGAGGCAGCCATCACCGCCGACATAGTATTGATGGCTGTGGGACGGCGTCCGATAGTGCCCGACGGCACCGAAGCCGCCGGCATCGCTCTTGACAAGCGCGGACATATCATCGTCGATGACAAGCTCGCGACATCACGCCCCGGCATCTTTGCCCTCGGCGACGTCACCAACCGTCCGCCGATGCTCGCCCATGTCGCCGAAGCCCACGCGAGACTCCTCGCCGGGCTGCCGGTAAACCTCGACACCGTGCCGTCAGTGGTATTCACACGTCCCGAGGCTTTTGCCGTGGGACCGGCTACCACCGCCATACAAACGCCAACGCTGGCAAAAAAAATTCCGGTCATCGCCAACGGCTATGCCCGCGCCATCGGTAACACCGAGGGGCTGATAAAAATCACCGCCGACGCCGAAACGCGGCGCATACTCGCCATACACTACGTGGGACCGCATGCCGACACCCTCGTTGGCGAAGCCACCCTCGCCGTCGCCCAAGGCGTGACCGTCGATGACCTCCACACCATCATTCACCCCCACCCAACCCTCACCGAGCTGATCCCCACCGCCCTTCCCTGACCCCGCCACCCGGGTCAATCGCCACCCGGGTCAATCGCCACCCGGGTCAATCGCCACCCGGGTCAAAATTTTTCGGCGCGCCCTAATAATGCTAAAATTTCAACAATAAAACGTATTAAATACGCTTTATTGTTGAAATTTTTACTAATTTTGTAACATGAACAGTCCTTTGGTACAATTTGGGAATATTCCTATCACGACAGCCACCCTGGAATCCCTCTTTCCGGGGCTCAGTGACAAGAATCAGAAGTTGAGGCTTCTTGAGCGCGACAAGCAAATTGTGCGCATCAAGAGAGGATTGTATGTATGCAGTCCGGAAGTAACCGGGAAACCTCTTTCAACCGAATTGATTGCCAACCATCTCTATGCGCCGTCTTACATCTCGATGTCAACAGCCTTAAGATATTATGGACTGATACCGGAGGCTGTCTATATCAACCAATCGATGACATTGAAGTGCTCGCGAGATTTCGACACTCCGAGTGGGAGGTTTGAATACACTCATACGTCCAAAGCGGCTTTCCCAATCGGAGTGACAATCATCAAAAAAGAAGACTATGCCTTCTTGATGGCAACTCCCGAAAAGGCTCTGTGCGACCTGATTGCTAATTCGGCTCAAGTCAATCTTCGTTCCATAAATGATGCCGTTACGTATTTGGAAGAAGACATCCGAATGGAAATAAGCGATTTCAGGGCTATGAATCCGGAGATACTCAAAGAATATGCCGGGGTCGGAAAGAAGTCCGACTCCGTAAGGACACTGCTAAAATTATTGAAACGATGAAGAACGATATCTATGGTAATATGCTTTCGGCTTATGACCTATCAACCGAACAACAAAAGCGAAATGCCATATTTGAGGTAAACCAACAGATAATACTCGCCGGACTCAACAACGGCGGTTTCTTCGACAATGCCGCATTTTATGGTGGCACTTGCCTCCGAATATTTCATGGCTTGCAGCGTTTTAGCGAAGACATAGATTTTTCACTCCTCACGCCCGACGAGAGCTTTGATTTTACAAAATTCTTTCAGCCGATAATTGACGAGTTCGCTATGGTCGGCAGAGATGTTGAAATCAAGAAGAAAGACAAAAAGAATTTCGGAAAGATCGAGTCTGCATTTCTGAAAGATACAACAGATGTGTATGATGTCTCATTCCATACAGACAAATCCATAAAAATAAAGATAAAGGTTGATACCAATCCACCCTTAAATTTCCGGACTGAGCAGAAACTCCTCCTTCTTCCTCATTCCTTTATGACACGTTGTTTCACATTGCCTGATCTGTTCGCAGGTAAAATGCATGCTCTGGTATTCCGAACGTGGAAAAACCGTGTGAAAGGACGCGACTGGTATGATTTTGAATGGTATGTCAGAAACGGAGTTCCATTAGGTTTCACTCATCTGGCAGAACGAGCACTACAGTTCAACAACGAGGCACTTGATAGAGAGACTTTTATCGCCCGTCTGAAAGAAAAACTTTCTTCAGCGAACATCAACCAAGTCAAAAACGACATTCTTCCCTTTGTGAAGAATCCTCAGGAGCTTAACATTTGGACAAACGACTATTTCGTTCAACTGGCAGACATGATAAAATTTGAAAACCGGGAGAGTGCCGGCTGATCAGGCAAAAGCGTAGACGTTTACGTTGTATATCGGGTAATCAAAAAGATGCCAATCGGTTTGATTAAACTATCTCTGACAGTTTGTTTTCTATCAACTCAATGGGAGCGTTGATGCAATTCTCGCAAATGGCGTAGAACACCCGAGGGAGGGTGTCGCTCTTTAGCGGCTTGATGGGAACGTAACAGTTGTCGTCCTCCTTGATTTCAGAACCAAAGATCTTCTCATAGTCATATCCGCATACCTGACAGTATGAGGGAGTGGTTTCTATGAGACGTTTGAGCATCTCTCCGGACATATAGCCATTGTAGGCGTATGTGTTAATCCAAAATTTTCCTTCGGAATATAGACGAGGATGATTTTGCACCCAGTCGATGAAGATACGGTCAAGTTTGCGAGCTGACTCATCATCGAGTTTGCGACCGGAATGACCACCGAACCAATCAAAGCCAGGAATGACCTCGGTGAGGATCTCTGGTGTAAGAATGTCGGTCGTCGCTTCGGAGTCGATGCAGAAAGTCGGCTCGATGTCCGCGTAGAAGATATGCTTGCGATTCTTGGGCGACCAGTCTTCCGACTCATAGCACTCGCTGTCGATCACACCTGACATAACGATACCACGGTTGCCACTCTCACCGCAACGCACCATGTAGAAACGGTCGCCGTCCTTCACGTCTTTATGTTCGAAGAAGCTCCAGTTGCCAACAGAGTCCTCGTTCTTGAAGTCTTCGGCAAAGCGTTCGAGAGTATAGCTCGAAATTGCCGGATTCCAGAAAAGAATGTATGTAGCCATAATCTTAAGTTATTTTTTTCGTTAATTAAGCCTCATCCAACACCAAATATGTGCCATAAACAAAGTGCACCAACATTAATAGCAAAAGGACACCTGCTATGATAGTAAGCACCGTTCCGCTTGCGAATAAACGAATAATTAGGATTATCCATGGCACGGAGTACACAAAAAGAAACCTCTTAGCAAAAAACTTCGCGTCCTCATTCCCTTTAACAAGCCACGCTAACGGAATTGAACCAACATATACAAGGAAAGTAATTGTACACTCTATAATAACACCGGCTACTATCATCTTCCAAATTGGAGATGATAGAGTCACCCGATCACCAATAAAAAAAGTCTCTGCATACAAAATACCTATATACAGAATCATATATAGAAATGCCGCCAACTCTTTAAAAAAATTCATCTCTCGTAAAACTTATCAATATTCACTTCTGTTTTTCTATTTACTACTTGTTTCGGTAAACAAATCCACGCACTTTCTCACAAAATCTTGTTTGTCAGATACGGAACCATAGTTGTAGTGCATATTCTCCGTCTAATTACAAATCATAAATTCTTATTAAGCGAGTGTTCCATCGCAAAGCATTCCGCTTTGTGCACCGATATGTCACAGGTATAGCTGATATATTTTGTCTGCCCGATTTATTAGTCTATCCGTTATTACAAAGCGAGGCGGAAGCCGAGGACAATGTCGCTGGCGTCGGGAGTACCGCTTTCACGAATCGAGACGCGACAGAAACTCGCATTGCCCCACGCACTGCCACCGCGCCCCACGCGGCAAGACCCGGTTCCCGATCCGGCAGGATTATAGTCGCTTTGTGAGGAATACTTGCCATACCAATCCTGACACCATTCCCAAACGTTGCCAGACATATCATATATGCCGAGTTCGTTGGGCGCTTTTGTGCCGACAGGGTGAGTTGCATCGCCTGAATTATCGCCACACCATGCAACATAGCTGATATTATTTGAACCTGAATATTTATAGCCTTTTGACTTTGTACCGCCACGGGCAGCAAATTCCCACTCGGCTTCAGTCGGTAAGCGGAAGTTTAGTCCGGTTATATTGTTGAGTTTTGAAATGAATGTTTGCACATCAATCCAGCTGACATTCTCCACAGGATAATTATTATTTTCTTTATGATAACTCGGATTATTACCCATAACGGCTTGCCATAATGCTTGTGTGACTTCGGTTTGTCCAATATAGTAGCTCGGCAGTGTCACTTTATGTGCCGGTTTTTCATCATCCAACGCATCGCTGCCCTGCTCGGCGGTCGCGCCCATCGTGAATGTGCCGCCACGCACTTCGACCATGGTGAACGACACCCCACTGACTGTGAACTTCTTGGTTTTGGGCTTTGGTTTCGGATTTGGCTTTGGATCAGGCCTTTGAATTGGTGCCGGAGCCGACTCTGCCTGTGCCGGCACGGCGGTGGTGAGCGTCAGCGCGAACACCGCGCCGAGAGCCAATGTCATGCGTAACAGATGTTTCATTTTGAGTGTTGTTTGTTTTTGATGGGTGGTATGTTTGGTATTTTGTGTTTGACGTCACAAAGGTAGTGAACAAATCTCAAACGACAAGCACATCCGACTCATTTATCGCGTCACTATCAGCAATTTCAAATTCCAAGCAACCAACGCCAAGCCGGAACGATATGGATATTTTTGCCTGATAACGTTATGATTTCCTCTGCTGAATCAGCTGTTATTATCCAAAGATTGTCACAACCGGTATATTCGGAAGCCTCCAACAACCCGTTTATTTCTCTTTGGCGCGTTTCATCATCATCCATACGCCAAGTCACCTGAATAAGCCTTTTTATTTCAATGTCTTCGCTGATAACAAAATCACACTCACATTTTCCTTGATAATAAAATATCTGTTGAACAGGCGTACGCTGACGATAGAGTTGGAGAAATACGGTGTTCTCCAATTTCTTACCGTCATCGTTGCTTTGCGGTAGAAGAACGGCATCACGCAGACCATTATCTATACAATAGTATTTAGGTCGGGAGTTCTCTGTCTTTTGGAGAGAACGGCTAAAATTGGAAACACGCATAAACATAAACGTATTGCATGCATAGTTTGCCCAATCATAGAGGTCATCTTTGCTGACTTTCAAGCCCCGACTCTTGATGTCGCTATGTATAGTCCTGACAGAAGTGGGTTTGGTCAGATTTGACATTATTCTCTTCAGAAAATATCGCAGTACGTTTATATTTGATATTCCATAGTGCTCGCCAAGATCTTTTAATAGCATCGCATCAAAATATGTCTGAAGAATACGAGCTTTCTCCAAGGGATTGGGTGTAAGCGTCACTTCGGGAAAACCGCCCTCATTGTTATAATCATAAAAGGCATTGCGCACTTTGACCAAGTCGACATCAATGAAACTGTCGGTTTTGATACCTTTGAAACGACAATACTCTGCGAACGAAAGTGGTAGGGTTTCTTCTTCACGCGGCCAACCGCGTAGCGCGGTTTTTAGTTCTGTGCTGAGCATCGTGGCATTGCTTCCGCTTATGTATATGTTCTTTGTATAATGCTTGAAAAGTCGCATCACAAAGTATTCCCAATCTTCGATGAGTTGAATTTCATCGAAAAATATATATACATCTTTCATATCCTGATTGGGATACATCTCGCGATAGGCTTCGATTATTTGTTCAAGTTCATCTGACTTCATGCGCACAAGTCGCTCATCATCAAAACCGACCCAAAGCATTCGCTCTCGTGCCACTCCTTGATTAAGCAGCGTGTTTACAACTATCTCCATAAGTGACGATTTACCACAGCGGCGCACGCCCGGTATGGTCACTATCTTCCCGGAGTCTATCGGAAGTACCTTATCTCTGGGTATGAGGTCAGTCGGGAACTCCGCCTGACGCATTGCTATTTGGCTTTTTATGTATAGCTTATCCATACTGTCCTAAATTTGGGGACAAATATAGTAATTTCTGTCCTAAAAAAGAGGACAACTGGCAAAAAAAATACTTATATGTCCTTTTTTTGCCTTTTGATGCGGTGCGGGGAGGCAGATTCTTCCTTGCCCGGCATTATTTTTCGTAGCCGATGGGGTTGTTGAGGGCAGGAATTTGGGTGTCTGTGAGGTTCAGCAATTTGCGTATGCCGTCGATGTCCATAGTCATGCGCGGACGTGTGGCGAGTCCCAATGATACGACGGCGAGATTGAGATTTTGATTGGCGATGCCGGCATCAAGCATTGCGGTCTCGACTGCTCGCGAGCCGGAGCCCCTGCCGGCAAACTTTGCCGTGTCGGTGACGAGCAGTATTGACAGGGGTGCGTCGAGCACGAACTCTTGCACGAATGGCGGTGTGCCTGCCAACAATGCGCGGTGGTCGCCGGTGGCTCTTTTTACCAACTTGTTTTCAAGTGGCAGGTATTCCCACACGCCCTCGGTGTCAAAAACGTATGCCGTGACTTCTTGTGCGTTTATCGCTGTCGGATTGGTTCGGTTTGCTTTGCCAAAACGTCCTTCGGGTGCGTCGGGACGGTTCACGCCGAGAGTCATCCATAGCAGTTGTCCGAGGTCTGCTTGGGCAACAGGGCGGTTTTTGTCAAAATTCACGGTGCTGTGGCGTCCTGACACAACTTCGTTTATGGGCATTCCGCCGGTTGTCTGAGGCGCGGCGAATTGTTTTTCTTGAGCGTTCATAACGTTGGTGTTTAAGAACAATGCTGCAACGGCAGCTATAACTTTCATTTTCATATCATTAACGTATTAATCATTATTTATCAATAGGAATACTTGACAATGACACTTAACGGCAATCGTTTGCCGTCCCAACATCTATTGCCGCAAAATTTTTCATTTTTACGCGCCACATAAATATTTCTGCAAAGATAATAATTAGCTGCCACAGTTAATGATATAGTCACCACATTTTATCGACATCACATTTACACAAAAAAAATCCCCTAAAACTCAATGAGTTAAAGGAGATTTACAGTGCCCGGAACAGGACTCGAACCTGCACGCCTCTCAGCACTCGCACCTGAAACGAGCGCGTCTACCATTCCGCCACCCGGGCAACAATATTTGTTTGTCACGGAAAAATCTCTCTCTTTCCGGGCACAAAATTAGTGTTTTTTTTTGAATTTTTATGGCTCTCGCCGAGTTTTTTACTGCCAACCGTTATTTTATATGGCATTATTGATTGTATATCAATTAATTACACTCTCCCATTATGTGCAGAGCCGCATCAAGGGCGTCATCAGCTTTGACGGCGACATCGGGTAATGCTCCGTGAATATCATTCTCATCGGCGTTCATCTGCCAAAACCTTTTATATGAGATGGAACAGGGTGTTTTCGACACCGGCATATGGTATGGCACAAATTCACCATAAGAGACATTCATACCCCCGGTTTCCTCTCCGACAACTATGCCGGCACCACTCTCCTTAAACGTCCAGACAAAAGATGCCGCCGCCGAAAATGTCTTGTTTGACGACAACACATATACATGCCCGTCATAATGTCCCTGCTCGGCAGTCAGCGGTTTTGTGTACCATGAAGAGTCTGCCTCATCATAATATATACCGGTTTTCATCGCTGTCATTCCGGCAAGATTGATTGTTGTCGGTGTAATTTTCATTAACCCCCTGTCGACCTGTGTGAATGGTTTGGAACTTACATATTTGAGTATTATATCGCCGACTCCATTGCCACCACCTCCGTTATTGCGCACATCAATGATGAAATTTGATATATTTCGCTCGCGAAGTGTGCGGAACAGCGAGTCGGCAAAAACCTCCATACGATCTTCATCTTCACAACTTCTAAAATCCATAATGGCAACATTGCGAGCCTCGTCAATAGTAAAACTGTATGGGGCGGTCTGTTGTTTTTTGTATACCGGGCAACGTTTTCTTGCCTCATCATATGCCACTTGATCAAAAGTATGATGCAATGACTGTTTTGCTCCTCGCGGCAAGTATTCCACATCATATTTTTCGGCAGCATATAGTGCGTGAAACAAAGCTCTGAACGAATTGTCAATGCGTGATAGTCTGAACGAGCGACGCTCGCCACTAACATACGGCAACATCGACTCTATTATCTTGTCGGCATTCACTCCATTGATGCTTAATATTTTGGACTCCGGTGGAATTATCGAGTCAAGACTCGTTTTGCATAATATTTCGCCTTCTGAGGTCACACGCACAAAAACAGGCATAAGCCGTTCTTTGTTTTTCAAGAATACCCTACGCTCGGGGAAGAAGAGATTTGTATGTCCATCGCCAATCATAGCCACCAATGGTGCTATCACCTTGTATTCTTGGGCGAGAGTCAGCGAGTCGGGCAAGGTCTCTTTGGCTGTTTTTATTGCTCGCAACAGGTCTATCTGTTTGCACACCGAAAATATGTCGGGGTGCACCTGCATTATGGTGTACATCAACGCATCAATATCAAACTGCACTTGCTCGCGTGACAACATATCTGTCGGCGACATTTTCAGTAACGCCGGGTCGGGTGTTTCATACACATCGGCGGCAATGCGTTTAACCACCACGTGGGCTGTATCGCCCTCGGCAGTCAGGATATTGAGCGGTGCCGACTGCCACAAATCGATGGTTAGAGTCACAGAGTCGATATCTGAGACAAACGACACTGCGCCGGCAGTCGTTTCAAGCACATCGGGATTGATTTCGGGCATAACTCGCCACGTTGTCTGCTCTTCATCATCGTTGTCTTGTATTAATTTTACTGATTTTATTTTTGTGCGCAGTTCCGGAACTTGGTCATTCGCCACGCCCGTCACCATGGCTATGGCAACCGAAGTGGTGACAACCGCCAAAAGCGATATAGCTGTTTTTCTCATCTCAAAATGTGATAATTCGATTGATAATGTCGGTCATACACCTGTAAGACGCGGCAAATCGTGTTTTGTGACACCGGTTTGTCGTTTTTTTATTAATTTTGTCGCATGCAAGACGTGAGTCGAGGATCAACGAGGTGTTGAGGCAACCACCGGTATGTATCAGGTGTTAAGCTTTTACTGCTCTGTCTTGCAACATTTTTATGTCACAATACTACAACTAAATATTGATATGTCTATATTGAAACCCGGTCTGCCCGTGGGGCTTTGCAGCGACCACGCCGGCTACGAACTCAAATCGATGATCATCGGTTATCTCGAAGCTAACGGTATCGAATATCGCGATTTTGGCACATTCTCTGCCGAATCGTGCGATTATCCCGATTTTGCCCACCCGTGTGCCACTGCCGTCGAGCAAGGCTTGGTATATCCGGCGATAGCTATGTGTGGCACCGGCAACGGCATAGCCATGACGCTCAACAAGCATCAGGGCATACGCGCCGCCCTATGCTGGGAACCTGAATTGGCACGCTTGGGACGTGCTCACAACAATGCCAATGTTTTGGTGTTGCCGGCACGGTTTATCGCTCCGGAGGTTGCTTTGGAGTGCGTCAATACTTATCTTTCAACCGACTTCGAGGGCGGACGTCATCAACGTCGCCTCGACAAGATGCCCGTAAAACAGTAGTTTTTTTTATATTACTGTCCGCTAAATCATAAATGAGTGAGTCCAACATCTTGAATAGCAGATA